>JAFPZZ010000037.1 GCA_017417045.1 Bacillota bacterium | reverse complement strand
TGACCTGTACTCATCGCTGCAAGCATGTCTATGACCTCCGCTCCCCTGACCTCTCCTACGATTATGCGGTCGGGCCTCATCCTGAGGCTGGATCTGATCAGGTCCCTGATGCTGACCGCGCCCTTTCCCTGAGCGTTCGCGCTCTTCGCCTCGAGCCTCACGAGATTCTCGTGGTTCCTTATCTTGAGCTCCGCGGAGTCCTCTATGACTATCACCCTCTCGCGGGGCGGTATATAGTCCGAGAGAACGTTCAAAAAGGTCGTCTTTCCCGAGCTCGTCCCTCCGCAGACGAAGATATTGTAGCCGCATTCAACGAGCAGGCAGAGCAGCGCCGCCGCCTCCGAGCTGATATCTCCCTTCTCCACGAGCTCGTCCATAGTGAGTCTGCTCAGGGTGAACTTTCTTATGGTGAGGACAGGGCCGCCTATGGCTATGTTGGAGTGCACCGCGTTGACTCTCGAACCATCCGAAAGCCGGGCGTCTACGATAGGATTGAGATCGTTTATCTCCCTTCCGACCCTTGCCGCAAGCCTGCGAATGACCTGCTCGAGCCTTGCGCTGCTCTCGAAGTTGAAATCGGCCTTAAAGCTCTCCCTTCCCCTCTCTATGAATATGCCGTCGCAGCCGTTCACCATTATCTCCGTTACCTCCGGATCGTCGGCGAACTGCTGGAGTATCTCGAGCTCGCACCTGAGCGTCGCGAAAATGAGGCCGGCCAGCTCCGCCTTCCTTGCGAAGCCCGCGCGCAGGCAGCTTGGATCGGAGAGCACCGCATCCTCGCACAGCTGCATGACTTCCTCATCGGAGAGCTCCCTGCCCTCCCTGTTCATTCGCTGCCTGAGCCCTGCAGCCAGGGCCTCGACCGAGGGCCCTGAGCTGAAGACGGGGTCAAGCATTCGCTGCTCCGGCTCCGGACATGAGCGCCCTCCTTATCTGAGTGCCGAGCTGCCCGTGTATGTCCATATCCGCCGCGTTTCCGTCGTAGGCAGGGCAGAACGCGGCAGTGCTCAGGCCTTCCCTCATCCTTGCGAATTCTTCGGCGAAGACGAGCTGCTCCGGGCTTTCGGGCCTCCTGTAGTCGTCGAGCAGGACAGCCCGCTCGGCAAGGGAAAGGACCGTCCCCAGGAAGCCGCAGCCCGCCGGGAGCTCTGCGACTATATCCGTGAAAAGGCCGCTCTCCGCGAGCCTTGAAAAGAGCTCCGCTGCCTCCTGCTCGCTCAGATCCCTCAAGCTGTTGAAGGCAAGTCTTCCCGAAGCCCTGAAGACGCCGTACTCATCTCTCATGAGTTTCCTCTCGATGACGCTGGCTGGATCGCCCCTTCCGCTGAGGAGTCTGTAACACAGCTGCCCCTGTCCCTCCGGGGCGAAGAGTCCGAAGCTGAGCAGCATAACCCTCCTGCCCTGCAGCCTCGACAGCAGCATGGCGTAAAGCGTGGACACAGTGGTCAGCCCGCAGCCCCCGAGGCAGGCGCAGAACAGCGTCACCTCGCATCTCCTCCTGTCGGCAGGCTGCGCCGAGCTGGACCTGCTGTCCGGCCCCAGGCAGTCTATAGCGGCTGTCACCTCGCTGACCGAAGGAAAGCCCTCGAAGCAGAGCTGAGCTCCTTCCGCGCGGTCGCTAAGACTGAGCCTGAGCTCCGGAAGCTTTTCTCCCAGAGCCCTGAGCATCATCCTTCCGTATCTTTCCTTTTCAAAATACAGATCAATACTTTCCATTGCTGTTATAAGTTACCATATTTGATCGCAAATGTCAATTATTGGCAGCGTACACACGCTTATCAAATCCATATGGACCTATCGTTTTTTGAATAAGGGCCGCTATCCGGGGTCTTCCAAACACAAAATAAGACCCGGCGCAAAAAAGCGGGGTCTTACCCAGACAAAAAGACGCCCCGAGCGGAGCGTCTTTCTCATAAGAACTTATCAAATTACTTGAGCAGCTTGTTTCCGACCACGTCGGCTAGCAGCGCCTCGAAGTCCGCGAGGCTCATCGCGCCGAGGTCGCCCTCGGCCCTGTGCCTCGGGGAGACGGTCGCGTTCTCGATGTCCCTGTCGCCCACGATGAGCATGTATGGGATCTTCTGCATCTGGCCGTCGCGTATCTTCTTGCCGATCTTTTCGCTGCGGTCGTCGACCTCTACCCTGTAGCCCTTCTCGTCGAGCTCAGCCTTGATTCCATTGGCGTATTCGAGGGCCCTGTCGGTGACGGGCAGTATCTTTACCTGCACCGGGGCGAGCCAGGTCGGGAAAGCTCCCGCGAAGTGCTCGGTGATGACTCCGATGAAGCGCTCGATGGAGCCGTATACGACCCTGTGTATCATGACGGGAGTCTGCTTCTCGCCGTTCGCGTCGACGTATTCGAGATCGAACCTTCCGGGCAGCTGATAATCGAGCTGGATGGTTCCGCACTGCCATACCCTTCCGAGGCAGTCGGTGACGTGGAAGTCGAGCTTAGGCCCGTAGAAGGCGCCGTCGCCCGGGTTGATCTCGTAGGTCTTGCCTATGGACGTGATCGCGTCCGCGAGGGCGTTCTCAGCCTTCTCCCAGTCCTCCCTGGTGCCGATATGGTCGTCGGGCATGGTCGAGAGAACGATCTTGTAGGGCAGGCCGAATACGTTGTAGACCTCGTCGATCAGCTTGGTGATGCGCACTACCTCGTCCTGGATCTGCTCCTTGGCGAGCAGGATGTGCGCGTCGTCCTGGGTGAAGCACCTGACCCTGAACATTCCGTGCAGGGCGCCGGAAAGCTCGTGCCTGTGAACGATTCCGAGCTCGCCGTAGCGCAGCGGGAGGTCCTTGTAGCTCCTGGGAGCAGTCTGGTAGACCAGTATGGATCCCGGGCAGTTCATCGGCTTGATGGCGTAGTCTTCATCCTCGATGACCGTGGTGTACATGTTGTCCTTGTAGTGATCCCAGTGACCGGAAGTCTCCCAGAGGGTGCGCTTCATGATCTGCGGGGTCATGATCTCGACGTAGTCCCACTTCTTGTGGAGCTGCCTCCAGTAGTCGATGAGGCCGTTGCGGAGCACCATGCCCTTGGGCAGGTAGAACGGGAAGCCGGGGGCCTCGTCCCTGAAGGCGAAGAGCTCGAGCTCCTTGCCGAGCTTTCTGTGGTCCCTTCTCTTGGCCTCTTCTATCCTCTCGAGATAGGCGTCGAGCTCATCCTTCTTGGGGAAGGCTATACCGTAGATCCTCTGCAGAGTCTCGCGGTTCGAATCTCCCCTCCAGTAGGCGGAATTGCAGGTGAGCAGCTTGAGGGCGTTGCCCTTTACGCGGCCGGTGCTGTCGAGATGCGGGCCTGCGCAGAGATCGGTGAACTCGCCCTGCTTATAGAAAGAGATGGCCTCGCCCTCGGGAAGGTCGTTTATGAGCTCGATCTTGAAGGGCTCGTCTGCCATGAGCTTAAGGGCCTCTTCCCTGGGCAGCTCGAAGCGCTCGATGGCGAGCTTCTCCTTGCAGATCTTTCTCATCTCTTCTTCGATCTTTTCCATATGCTCCGGCGTGAAAGCAAACGGCGCGAGCATATCGTAGTACCAGCCCTCCTTGATGGAAGGACCGATGGCGAGCTTGACTTCCGGCCAGAGGCGCTTTATGGCCTGAGCCATGATGTGGGAGCAGCTGTGCCAATAGGTATGGCGGTACTCTTCGTTCTCGAACGTGTACTTGTTTTCTTCAGACATTTCGTTTTTCCTCCGTGAATTACGCCTCAGGCGCTAGTCTCCGCCCGGGCTGAGCCTTCGGGGCAAATAAAAAACACCCCTTGTTTACAGGGGTGAGATTCTTTCGGAATTCCACGGTTCCACCCTGCTTACGGCCGGTATCTCCGTCCGTCGCTCTATCCCTCTGTAACGGGAGGTCCCGTCCCGGTCTAGACGCAAAGAAGGAGAAGCGTTCGCCGCGGGAGATGTCCCAAAATGCGGCGCCGCGGCCCTTTCAAGGCGCTTCGGCGGGCAGCTCCAAGGTGGTGGCCATTTGCGTCCTTCCGCCGGTCCCCTTCCAGCCAAGAGGGACCTCTCTGAGGTTTCCGAACGCAGGCGTCCTTTTCACAGCCTTATATTGCAAATATACGCGTAATATAGCACAAAAGGCTCACAGGGTCAATGATTTTTAAACGCTTCAGGCTGTGCCCAAAAAAAACCGCAGCCAGAGAGCTGATGCCGCAGCGAGGTCCCATGGCCGTGCCTCAGGCCGCCCCTTGTTTTCTCTTCAGCAGCTGCAGTATGGCCGCGGTCGAGATGACTATCAGGATAGTGCAGGCTATGAAGAGATAGTTGTAATTCCCCATGCGCACTATCATGGGACCGGCGGAGAAGGAGTAGAGCGCTCCCGCCACGGAGTTTATGCTGCTGTGCAGCGGCGAATACTTTTTATATCCCTCCACGTCGTATGAGCTCATGCAGAGCCTTGAAAAGCCAATGGCTCCGGCGGAGAAGCACATGGAATAGAGGAAGGCGGAGGCATAGAGCGCGATCGGCTGCCCGTTCAGGAAAGCGAAGCCGCAGAAAGTGAGCACCGTGACCCACAGGGTGAAGAGTATGGGCTTATGAGGCCCTATCTTGTCGCAGGCGACCCCGAAGATGATCTTCCACAAGATGTTTCCGATGTTGCTTAGCGTGCTCATGGTCGCGCCTACGGCGAGGTCGTAGCCGAGGTCGGTGGCGTAGGTCCCCATGTACTGGCTGAACATATAGGTGCAGCTTGACGCGAGGGTGCCGAGGGTCACGAGCGCGAAGAGCTTTTTGTCTTCTATAACGACCCTGAGGCCGCTCTGCCCTCCGGAGGTCTTGGTATCGTTAGGGATCGGCTTTCTGAATATCAGAAGCAGGCCTATCGCGCAGAGCACAGCCGTGAAGAGAGCCATCTTGATATTGGCGGACTTCCAGCCTCCGGACTTGGACCAGCTCGATACCAGGGGGTTGAATATGGCTCCGGCCACACCGTAGCAGGCCATGGCGACGCCTGTGGCGGTACCAGCGAACTCCGGCATCCACTGATTGAGAATATACGGAGTGGTGATACCAAGGCAGCAGAAGCCTAAGGCAACGAGCACAGCCGCGGCGATCCATATCGCTCTGCTCGTACCGAGCAGAAAGACCATAAAGGACGCTATGCTGACTATCTCGACCACTACCAGGAACATCCTCTTGTTTACCCGGAAGAACTGCGGCACCACTATGACCGCGAATACGGCCATGCCTATGCCGCGTATCCCGTAGTACATGGACATGTAGGACACCGGGTAATTCTCCGCGAGCCTCATGGCGGCGAAGAGCGTCCCTGCGGCGTTGGAATAAATGCCGACGCCTATCTGGAATAGTATGGTGCCTATAAAAACGATGAGCTGGTCTTTGTTCTGTTTTGTCATATACGTCTCGCTTACTTTGCCCGGAAATCAGGCTTGCATTGCTTAAAGAAACAACGGCCTGAATATTCAGGCCGCTGTTATTATACATTTTTTGATCTGTCTGCGCAATGTTCCGGCAATTATTAGATCTTCCCGTATCTCTGCGACGATCTACATGAACAGCTCATGAGTATGCCGAGCATGCTGTTGTCCACGGTCACAGTCCCGGTCTTGAAAGTCATATCCATGATGCTCCCCTGCCCCGTGAATATAGCGTTCAGCACGCCGAGCACGGCCTCCTTGGCGAATCCCGCCGTAAGGAAGGCCATGAAGGACTGCCAGCCCAGGCCGAATATCCTGGTCACGGGCTCTATCGCGGTGCCTATGCGGTAGAGAAGGCTACCGCTGATGTCGCCGGCGGAGCTGAACGACAGGCCCCAGAAGAAGAGCGAAACGAGGGTCACCGTGCCGAGGGCGCGCTTGAAGATCCCCAGCGCTTTGACGAATGCCTCCTTGATGATGTGCCTCCAGTGCGCCTTATGATAGGGCGGAAGCTCCATCACGAGGCCGCTGCGGCTGCTCTCCGGAGCGAGGGTCCTGCCGAAGACCTTGGACACTATGATCATCATAAGGACCATGTAGGCGAGTATCGAAAGGCAGACGAGCAGCGTTCCCGCCGGGGAGAAGAACATGCCGGACACTACCGGCACCATAGCCCAGATCGATCCGCAGGGAACGGCCCATACTACAGCCATCGCGAGCATCCTCTGGCCCCAGTTGTCCATGACCCTGGTGCCGCAGGTGCCGCCTATGGTGCAGCCGAATCCCATGATCATGGGCGCTATGGCCTTGCCCTGGAGCCCCAGGCCAGAGAGCAGTCCGTCGAACTGGTAAGCCGCCCTGGCCAGGAAGCCGACCTCCTCAAGATAACCGAAGACAAGGTTGACGCCGAATACGAAGGCCGCCATAGACACCGAGAAGTACAGCACGTTCGGCAGCATGGAGCTGAAGATGGATACCAGCCAGCTGTGGACGCCGAGTCCGCTCAGGAAGCTGTCTACCGGGTCGTGGAGCAGCACAGGTATCATTGATCCTATGCTCATGAAGGGTATGCATATTATCATCGCGACCAGGAAGGCCGCAAGTATGACGCCTATGCAGGCGAGCTTGCCCCAGAAGGGCTTAAGTACTATATATTGGTTTTCTTTATCAATCGTATGGAGCGCGCATAGTAAGACCGCGGCCCACTAAGGGACCGCGGTCCTAAAGAATGTTTTTCAAAGCTGCGGCATTTTAACGGATCATATCCGCCGTTCATATCGCTGCGCCCGAGCCGGACGGGCTCTTCAGATACTATTTCGCGAACTCGGTCGTATCAAGATAGGCGAGCAGCTCCTCGAAGCTGAAGCCTTCAGCCATCGCGTCCTTCTCGCAGGCACAGTAGCCTCCCTTGCCGTGATGGTTCTGGGTGCACAGGTCGCACTTCCTGTAATTGGGGCAGCCTACGACTCCGCCGCGCGGGCACGGGCAGTCCTCAGGGCTGTAAAGATATGCGGGCATAGTCTTGTTTTCCATGTTTCAACTTTCCTTTCGATCTTGCCTCCCCTATGGCGAAGGGAGCTCCGTTATCATTATATCCCGGATGAGGCCGGAATGCCAATTATTAAACGGGGATATCAACGAGGTCAATGCAGCCGCGTACACACCTCTTCCCGCAGGAAGGCATGCCGCTCGCCGGGCTGAGATACCGCTAAGTCGCTACAGCTCTTCGTCCCAGCGGTATTCCATGCGGGAAGCTATCTCCCGGGCCGACTCGGCGCCGTATATCTCGCGGACGAAGGCCAGCGCCATGTCTATTCCGGCAGAGACGCCCGCTGCTGTAAAGTACTTTCCGCTCCTCACCCAGCGCTTCTCTTCGATCTGCCAGTCTGCGTCCGGGCCGCAGCTCCTCACCCACTCCGCCGCCCTGCGGTTCGAGGTCGCGGCGCGCCCGTCCAAAAGGCCCGTGCGGGCCAGGAGAGCCGAGCCGGTGCAGACGGTAAGGAAAAACTCGGAGGCTTCCGCTATTCTTTTCAGCTGCTCCAGGAATACTTCATCCTTGGAGAGGGGGCGCGTCCCCATGCCGCCGGGCAAAAGCCATACGTTACCGAGCATCTCGTCTTGGAACTTCTCGGTCATCACGTTCACGTTTTGGTGATTGCTTACAAGGCCTCCATCGAGCGATACGAATCGCAGCTCGCTGCCCGGAAGGCCGCTTAAGACCTCCACGGGTCCGAAGGCGTCTAGAGCCGTAAAATCGTCGAATAAAAGTATGTTGAATATCATAGGAAACCTCCCCAAAAGTCTGGACAGCGGCATGGATGATAGCGTATCCGCGGCAGCGCTCCCGCGCGGACCTCTTATACTATTCCTTCCACTTCCCAAGGCCCAGTTCTGCCGCGGCCTCGTCTATGCGCCAGCTGCCGAGCCCTTCGCCATCGAAGCTTTCAAGCTGCCAGGCAGAGCCTTCCTTTGCGAGCCTTGCGTAGACCGCTGCGCGTTTGCCGCTTCCGTCAATATCTATGTCAAAGACGCCGTCCTTCCCGCCGTTCACGGACAGAACCACGCTGCCTATGGCGGAAAGATCGAGCCCGCTCTGCTCGGGCCTGTGCATGGCCAGTACGAAGAGCACCTCGCCGGCGCTCTCCGGAAGCTTTGAAACGTCGACCTTCATGCATTCGCTGCCCGCTGCTCCCTGCATGTCATCCCCGCAGAACTCGAGCGCCCCATAGAGATCTCTGCGCTGGCTGTAGAACGCCAGGCAGTACCTTCTGGAGATGCTCCCGTCAGCGTTCCTGACGTAGCCGTAGAGGTCCGCGTCCACGCTGCCGTCGTCCGGCGCGTCCCAGAAGAATTCGAAGCTGTTCTCGCCTTCTGGCAGCAGGGCCTTTTCAAGCCTTCCAGACGCAGCGGGCTTCTCAGCCCTGCCGCTCGGGGCGAGGGCGTAATTTTTCCTCACTATTGCGTCCCTCCAGCTGTAATCGGGCTTATCCGCGCCTCCGCCCGCGAGCTCCTCCATGGAGGGGAATGGAACGTCTTCGACGCTGTAAAGCGCCTGCTCGCTCTTGCAGCTTACGTTCTTCATGTCGCATTCGACGACGAACATCCTCATGAACATATAGTGCGGCACGCTGAACTGCGTCGGGCGCCTCATGTGATGAGCGAGGGTCTTCTGAACGGCGTGGCCCCAGAGTCCGGTCTCGGTCTTTTTATCCACGGGACGTATGACGCCGTTGGCCATGATGCATCTGAAATCGTGTATGGCCCCGCGGTAGGTCTGCTGCGGATGGTTCTGGAACATGGCAAAGGTCAGGGTCACCCTGGGATCTTTGGCCCATACGTCGAGCTTGTGCCCCTCCCCCGCCCCGTGTATATATACGAAGAGCTTATCATCCTTGAATTCGTAGCCGAAATTCGTCGGCACGACGTAAGGATATCCTCCGTCGTTGGCAGCGATATTCACGAAGTCGATGCTGTCGAGTATGGCCTTCATTATCTCGACGTCGAAGATCTGCTGCTCGAATTTGCGCATAGGATGGTCGCCTATCATGATGGACTCCTTTCGTAAACCGCCGCACCTAAGCGATGCGGCGGTAAGCGTTATTTCGGTATTTGTGGGCTAAAGCTATTTGATGAACGCCTTATACCCCTTATACGCCTCGTAGACGTCGGCCTTGGAAGCGACTTCGTAGGGGGCGTGCATGTTGAAGAGGGGCACGCCGCTGTCGATGACTTCCATTCCGAATTTGGCCATGATGTAGGCGATGGTCCCGCCGCCGCCCACGTCGACCTTGCCGAGCTCGCTGAACTGGTAGCTGACGTCGGCGTCGTCGAAGATCTTCCTGACCTTGGCGATGTATTCGGCGTTGGCGTCGTTGGAGCCGCCCTTGCCGCGGCTTCCGGTGAACTTCATCAGCGCGAGTCCGCAGGACATGTAGGCGGAGTTCTTGGCTTCATAGGCTTCGGCGTAGAGCGGATCGTAGGCCGCGTCGACGTCGGAGCTGAGCATCATGGAGTTGGCAAGGGCCTTTCTGGTCTTGAGAGCGGATTCTCCCTCCATATTGGCGACGAGCTCCGCGACGGCGTTTTCGAAGAAGTGGCCGCTCATTCCGGTGGCTCCGACAGAGCCTATCTCCTCCTTGTCGACGAGCAGGCAGCAGGTGGTGCGCTTGCCGGCTTCAACGTCGAGCATGGCCTTAAGAGAGGTAAAGGCGCAGACGCGGTCGTCGTGACCGTAGGCAAGTATCATGCTGGAATCGAAGCCGCAGTCCCTCGCCTTGCCAGCCGGGACGATCTCGAGCTCCGCAGAGTAGAAGTCCTCCTCGTCAAAGCCGTACTTATCCTTTATGAGTCTAAGAACGTTGGCCTTGACGGCCTCCTTCTCGTCCTCCCCAAGATCCGCCTTCGCGAGGGGCCTGTTGCCGACGAGCAGGTCGAGCGCTTCGCCGCTGACGACGTCGCTGGCCTTCTTGTCCATCTGCGCGTGGGAAAGGTGGATGAGCAGATCGGTAAATACGAATACGGGGTCCTTGGGATCCTCGCCTATGGCGAGCTTCACGGTCGTGCCGTCCTTCTTGCAGACGACGCCGTGGATAGCCATGGGCTGGGTGACCCAGAGATACTTCTTGATGCCGCCGTAGTAGTGGGTGTCGAGGTAAGCCTGCCCGTTGCTCTCATAGAGCGGGTTGCCCTTGACGTCGAGTCTGGGCGAATCGATGTGCGCGCCGAGTATGTTCATGCCGCACTCGAGGGGCTCGCTCCCGATATTGAACATGGCGATGGTCTTGCCCATGCAAACGGCGTAGAGCTTGTCTCCGGCCTTGATCTTTCTGCCGGAAGCGAGGACGCCTCCGAGCTCCTCATAGCCGGCCTTTTCAGCCATTTCGACGACCTGATCCACGCATTCGCGCTCGGTCTTGCCGCCGTCGAGGAAGGCCTTATACTCGCTGTTTAAGGCCTCGAGCTCCTTGAGCTCCTTCTTTCCGTACTTTTCCCATGCGGTCGTATTCTTCATATTCTGCTCCTTGTTTACGTCTCTCCTCTCGCCGATCTTTCGGCGCGAAAGAGGTTCCTGTTATTATCAGTCCCCGGGAAGGCTGGCTCCCCGGGGACCGCGTCCGTTGATAATTATCTTTAGAATTCGAGGCTCTTTTCGATGAAGGTCTTGAGGTCTTCGATCCTGACCCTCTCCTGCTCCATGCTGTCCCTGTCTCTTACGGTCACGCAGCCGTCATTCTCGGTATCGAAGTCGACAGTAATGCAGAACGGGGTCCCGATCTCGTCTTCTCTTCTGTAGCGCTTTCCGATGGAACCGGAGGCATCGTAATCCACATTGAAGTACTTGGAGAGCTGGGCGTAAAGTGCTTCTGCCTGCTCGCTCTGCTTCTTGGTGAGAGGAAGCACTGCAGCCTTGAAAGGCGCGAGAGCCGGATGGAAGTGCATGACTACCCTGCTGTCCTCCTTGCCGTCCTTGCTGAGATCCTGCTCCTCGTAAGCGTCGCAGAGGAAGGCTAGCGCCACTCTGTCCGCGCCGAGGGAAGGCTCGATGACGTAAGGAACGTATCTCTTGGAGGAATCCATTGGATCGACGTATTCGAAATTCTCTCCGGAGAACTTCATGTGCTGGCTGAGATCGTAGTCGGTCCTGTCGGCAATGCCCCAGAGCTCGCCCCATCCGAAGGGGAAGAGGTACTCGAAGTCGGTGGTCGCCTTGCTGTAGAAGGCGAGCTCCTCCTGAGCGTGGTCTCTGAGCCTGAGCTTTTCCATATCCATGCCGAGGCTCTCGAGGAACTTCCTGCAGTATTCCTTCCAGAAAGCGAACCATTCAAGGTCGGTGCCGGGCTCGCAGAAGAACTCGAGCTCCATCTGTTCGAACTCCCTTATCCTGAAGATGAAGTTTCCGGGAGTGATCTCGTTTCTGAAGGATTTACCGATCTGGCCTATGCCGAAGGGGATCTTCTTTCTCGTGGTCCTCTGGACGTTCTTGAAGTTGACGAAGATGCCCTGTGCGGTTTCAGGACGGAGATAGAGCTCGTTCTTCGAATCCTCGGTGACGCCCTGGAAGGTCTTGAACATCAGGTTGAACTGGCGTATGGGCGTGAAGTCGTTCTTGCCGCACTGGGGGCATACTATGCCGTGATCGCGGATGTATTCCTCCATCTGAGCATTGCTCCAGCCGTCGAGTCCTTCTATGGTCTCTCCCTTGGAAGCCGCGTAGTCCTCGATGAGCTTGTCTGCCCTGAAGCGAGCCTTGCAGGCCCTGCAGTCCATGAGCGGATCGTTAAAGCCTCCTACGTGGCCGGAGGCCACCCAAGTCTGGCTGTTCATGAGTATGGCAGCGTCGAGACCTACGTTGTATGGGCTCTCCTGCACGAATTTCTTCCACCAGGCCTTCTTCACGTTGTTCTTGAACTCAACACCGAGGGGGCCGTAGTCCCAGGCGTTGGCAAGTCCGCCGTAGATCTCGGAGCCCGGGAAAAGGAATCCCCTGGATTTGCAAAGGCTTACGAGACTGTCCATCGTCAGTTCTTTAGTCATGATCTACTCCTCTTTTTTATCTTCCTCAAATTCGTCGTCCATGGCGGAAAGATCCAGGTCGGAGAAGTCGAACGCTTCGGACTGCTCCTCCTCGCCGTCTTCCTTCCAGCGCATATCGGAGACCTTGTCCTTAGCGTATTCTACGAAATCCGCTCCCTTATCCTTGGCGTACTCGGCAAAGTCGGCACCCTTGTCCTTGGCGTATTCAGCCGCGGTGGCTCCCTTTTCCTTGGCGAACTCAGCCGCGCTTGCGCCCTTCTCCTTCGCGAACTCAGCGAAGTCGGCTCCCTTTTCCTTGGCGTACTCACCGAAACTTGCGCTCTTTTCCTTGGCGAATTCGGCGAAGTCAGCGCCCTTTTCTTTGGCATACTCGCCGAAGCTTGCGCTCTTGTCCTTCGCGTATTCAGCGAAGCCGGCTCCCTTTTCCTTGGCGTACTCGCCGAGCTCGGCGCTCTTGTCCTTCGCGTACTCGGCGAAGTCAGCTCCCTTTTCCTTGGCCTTGTCGAAGAGCTCTCCGCTCTTGTCCTTCATTTCGTCGACGAGGACGCTGCTCTTGGCCTTGGCTGTCTCATAGGCTTCACTGGCCTTCTGGGAGACGTCCACGACCTCTCCGCTGTCCTTTAGGAGCTCTACAGTGCACCTGGTGCCGAGGGCCGCAATGGCCGCGGTGAGCACCGCCCAGGGGAAGAGTACGGTACCGATAAGTCCTACGTTTACGGGAAGGCTGAGGATGGTCTTGTCTCCCTTACGGACGGTTATCATGCTGACATTGCCCTTGTTGACGGCTGCCTTTACGTCGGCGATGATGGTGTCTACCCTGGATGTCTTGTTTTCGGGTTCGGGGTTGTTTATCGATTCTTCGATAAGAATTATCGCGTTGACCACGTTGCCCTCGGTCTTTTCAAGGGCTTCCTTGGCTTCCTTGTAGCTTACGCCTGTTCTGTCTTTAACGAGTTCGATCTTCTCGAGACTGATTTCCATGGTTTGTCTCCTTTCGTTATGATCAAGCTGTGAATAAACTGTATTAGTCTTATATCTTGAATCCCTCGCTCTTCAGGTTCGATATCCCGAGGTGATGGGAAATATAAGCGCTGAGTATGCGCCTTATGCGCGCGGCGCTGGCCTCCGGTACGGCGAGCCCGGACAGGCTTGAAAGGGAGTGATCCCGCATATAGCTTAATATTTGGATTATATCAGCATCCACGTCAAATATCAATGGATCCAGGCTGTCGCGCTCGCTCAGGCACTGCGCGCAGATCAGGCCACCGTCCTCGACCGAAAACCTGAGCTCCTCATCCTTTGGCAGGGGCTCCAGAACCCTTCCGCAGCGCATGCAGCTCTTGAGCTGCGGTCCGCTTCCGAGCACGTCCAGGGCTTTCAGCTGATAAGCTATGACGAGGGTGTCGTAGGAGGACTTCCTCTTCTCCATCATGCCTAGGAACTCCTTCAGGAGCCGGTAGATAACGGCCTGTGGCACGTCCTCGCCTAACATCGCATCGGTCAGCTCCAGCGCGTAGGACGCGGCGAGATATTTGTCGACGTCCTCGCCGAGAGAATAAAAGCTCTCTATGACTTCGGCTCCGGTCACGCTGTAGCTGTCTCTGCTCTTGTACAGCTGGTAGCGGCCGTGGCAGAAGGGCCTCAGCGCCAGCGCGCTGCGGCTGCGGCTCTTTTCGCTGATCGAAGTGCCCGCGCCTATCTTGCCGTAGCGTTCGGTGAACATGGTTATCATGGTCCTGCCGCCGAGCGTCTTCGTCTGCCTGAGTATTATGGCCTCGGTCTCTACGTTCATCCCTGTCTTTCCGGCCTGTAGCCGAAATTCCTTATCGCGATATCGCTGTCGCGCCAGTTCTCCTTGATCTTTACGAAAGTCTCGAGATAGACCTTCGTTCCAAGCAGGGCCTCGATCTCCAGGCGCGCGCTCTTGCCTATGCCCTTGAGCTTCTTGCCGCCCTTGCCTATGATGATGCCCTTGTGAGACTGCTTCTCGCAGTATATGGCAGCGCGTATGCGGGTCATGGTCTCGGACTCCTCGTACTCTTCGATCTCGACCGCGACCCCGTGCGGGACCTCCTCGTCGAGATAGAGCAGGAGCTTCTCGCGAATTATCTCGCTCACGAGGAAGCGCTCCGGATCGTCGGTTATCATGTCCTCGGGGAAGTACATCGGCCCCTCTTCGAGGCGCTTTTCTATCTCCTCCAGAAGCACGTCCACGTTCTTCCCCTCGAGCGCGTTGGTCCCGAGTATGAAGTCGAACATGCCCATGGCCTCGTATTCGCCGTATATCCTCTGGAAGGCCTCCGGCCCTATGGTGTCGATCTTGTTGATGACGAGGATCTTCGGCGCCTCACTCTTCTTAAGGAGCTCCAGTATGTACCTGTCGCCGGAGTTTTTGTCCTCCAGCGGGCTGTCTACAAGAAATAGTATTACGTCTACTTCGTTCAGCGTGGAGATCGCGGCGTCCGTCATGTAGCTTCCGAGCTTGTTCTTCGGCTTATGTATGCCCGGAGTGTCTATGAAGACTATCTGAGCCTTAGGCTCGCCGTCTTCCATGCGCGTGTATATGCCCCTTATGGTATTTCTTGTGGTCTGAGGCTTGCTCGTGGCTATGGCTATCTTCTCCCCTATCATGGAGTTGAGAAGCGTGGACTTGCCTACGTTCGGCCTTCCTATGATCCCTGCGAATCCGCTCTTCATATTTCTCTGTTTATATTATCTTCCGGCTTGGTGTCGATTCGGTGTGTTTTCGGTGTACATCATCTAAGTATGCCGAGCTGCTCCATGACGGACTCCTCGGCCGCCCTCATCTCGCTCTTATCTTCCTCCTCCATGTGGTCGTAGCCGAGCAGGTGAAAGACGCTGTGGACGAAGAGGTATATGAGCTCCCTTTCGTAGGAATGGCCGAATTCCTCGGCCTGCTCACGGGCCTTGTCCTCGCAGATGATGACGTCGCCTATGGCTATCTCTTCCCCGTCCTCCGGCAGCTCGTTCTCCTCGTACTGGGGAAACGAGAGCACGTCCGTGACGCTGTCTACTCCCCTGTAATCGCGGTTGAGCTCCCTGATCTCGTCCTTCCCCACCGTCGTTACGGAGAGTGAGACGTTCTGAGGATCGATGCCCTCGTGCGCGAGGCAGAGCTCCGCGGCCCTCCTCATGGTGTCCGCGGTGCGCTCATCAGGCATCCTGTCCTCGTCGAAGTATATTATCACTATTCTTCCTCCTCACGGCCCGCCAGAGCCTCCAGATACCTGTCGTAGGCGTTCACTATCCTGCGCACGAGCGGGTGGCGGACCACGTCGCTGTCCGTGAGCCTGCAGAATGCTATCCCCTCGACGTCCGACAGGACGCGCATGGCGTCCTTCAGGCCGGATCCAGTACCTCTCGGAAGGTCGATCTGCGTGATGTCTCCCGTGACTATGACCTTGGAGCCGAAGCCCATCCTGGTGAGGAACATCTTCATCTGCTCCTTGGTCGCGTTCTGAGCCTCGTCGAGTATGATGAAGGCGTTGTCGAGGGTGCGTCCCCTCATGTAGGCGAGCGGGACTACCTCTATAGTCTCCTTTTCCTTGAGCCTCAGGGTAGCTTCGCGGCCCATTATATCGTAGAGCGCGTCGTAAAGAGGCCTGAGGTAAGGATCGACCTTCTCCTGCAGATCACCCGGAAGGAAGCCCAGCCTCTCTCCCGCCTCTACAGCCGGACGGGCGAGTATGAGTTTTTCGACGTCCTTGTTTTTCAGCGCGTTGACGGCCATCGCGACGGCGATGTAGGTCTTGCCCGTGCCCGCGGGACCTATCCCGAAGGTTATGTCGTTCTGCTTGATAGCCTCGACGTATTCCTTCTGCCCCAGGGTCTTGGCCTTGATCGGACGGCCTCTGTGGGTGAAGCAGAGTATATCCCTTGCGAGGCTGCTCTGCGTGTAGGATATACCGTCCCTTGAGAGGGCGAGTATGTACGAGACCTTCTGTTCGTCGAGCGGCTGGCCGCTCTCGACGACCTTGAACATCTCCGTGATGGCGGCTGCCGCGCGCTCGGTCTCCTCGCCGCTTATGATGATGTCGTCGCCGCGGCATACTACCTGGACCCTGCAGTCCTTCTCCACGGCACTGAGGTTTGAATCGAATATTCCGAAGACTTCTTCGGCGGAAGCGGTGACTCCCGGGCTTATCCTGATCTCGCTCAAATCTTCTCCTTTTCTTGCGTCCGCGGCTCTGGCAGCCGCGTGACCGAGGTGATCATCCGGCTCTTCGGCCGGACAGGCTTTGTGCAAAAAAGCCCACCGTTTACGCGGCAGGCTTTCTCTTGACTAATATCTCTTATTTGCTTTCTTGCGTGCAGCTTCAGACTTCTTCTTTTTCTTCACGCTGGGCTTTTCGTAGCATTCTCTCTTCCTGAGCTCGGACATGACGCCGTCTCTAGCACAAGAGCGCTTGAATCTCTTAAGAGCACTTTCAAGACCTTCGCCTTCTCTTACAACTACCTGTGCCATTCTCTGACTCACCTCCTCGCTGAAGCCTTGCGGCTTTTATTCGAACAGGGATAGTATATATGAACAGACCTGACGTTGCAAGGATTTTTTGCTCCGAGCATCATTTTATTTGACCGGGGATGGGCATAGCTTATCAGTCTCCCGGCGGCCAGTTCATCTGGCGCTTTCCCAGCAGGTGTATGTGCAGATGAGGCACGCTCTGTCCCCCGTCCGCGCCCGTGTTGATAACGAGCCTGTAGCCGTTTTCGAGTCCCAGCTCCGCGGCGATGTCTTTAGCCTTGAGCAGCATGTGGGCTAGCAGCTCGGCGTCCTCGCAGGAGGCCTCGTTCAGCGAACCGAGATGCTTTTTGGGGATGATCAGCACGTGGACCGGCGCCTGTGGATCGGCGTCGTAGAACGAGAATACGCTCTCATCCTCGTAGACCACGTTCGTCGGGATCTCGCCGCTCGCGAGCTTGCAGAAGATGCAGTTTTCCATGGTCGTTCCTTTCCTGTTTTTATTTACAAGATCTTTATCTTTCGCTATAGTTTCCTGCCCTGTCCCTTCTAGCGAAACAGGCGGATAAAGCTCGTATGATGGATGATAGAGCCCTGTCGGGGCGTAGAATTCGTCGCCTGTGTAGGAGAAACCGAGCTTTTTCAGCAGTCCTCTCGACGCCGCGTTTTTTGGGTTGTGGCCCCCGAAGAGCTTCTCAGCTTTCAGCGCGCCGAATGCGTAGCCAATGACGGCCGTGCAGGCCTCGAAGGCAAATCCCCGCCGCCAGAAGGCGGGAAGCAGGTGTATACCCATCTCGAGGCAGCCCTCGCCGTGCGGTCTGAGGCCGCAGCAGCCCATGAAGCGGCCCGATGAGAGCTCGAACAGAGGCCAGTACTGTATGCCCAGCGCCTGCCCGTTAAGGATCTCCTTTGAGAGACGCTCCTCTATCTCGGCGAGGGTGAACACCCCGCTCGCGCATATGTATCTGCTCACGTCGGGATCGCCCCAAAGCCTTTCAGCGAGGGGCAGGTCGCCCTCTCCCCAGCGGGAGAAGCCTACCCTTTCCGAGCGCATGAAGTATTCCCTCGGCATGTTTCCTTCGGCCTCCCTGTTAAGTCCTGACTATGATCCCGGCAACTCCGTCCGCTATGGGCTCTCCCGCGCGGACGTCTATGAATTCGTTGTCAGTTATTGCCGCCTCGGCAGGTATATAGACCGGGCAGTAGTTCGAAGCGTGACCCTTGATATACTCGCGTCCGTCCACGCTGACCCTTTCCTCTGTCAGAACGCGCTGAAAGCTGCCCTCCATACTCTTCCTGAATTCGAGCGAGAGCTTTTCGGAAAGCTCTCCGAGCCTTGCGTTGCGCTCTTTTTTTACATGCGGAGGCAGCTGCCCTTCCATCTCCGCTGCCTTCGTGAAAGGCCTGACGGAATAAGGGAAGCCGTGTATATGCAGGTAGCCTGCCTTCTCGGCGAGCTCCAGCGTCTGCTCGAAGTCCTCCTCGCTCTCTCCGGGGAAGCCCGCGATGATGTCCGTGGTTATCCCGTAAAGCGGATCGAATTCCCTCAGAACGCGCACGATATCTAGGTACTCCGCCGCGCTGTAGTGCCTGTTCATGGCCTTCAGCACCCTGTCGCTTCCGCTCTGCACTGACAGGTGCAGGTGGTGGCACAGCTTGTCATAGCCGAAGAGCTTTTTTACGTATTCGGCGTTCACGACCGTCGGCTCCAGCGAGCCTATCCTTATCCTGAAATCGCCGGGCAGCGCGCTTATGGCCTCTATGACGCCGTCTATCCCCGAAACGCTCACATCCGGCCTTTCAGAGCCGTAAAGAGCCGTATTTATGCCGCTCAGGACTATCTCCTTGTATCCCGCTTCGACGAGCCCGCGCGCCTCGGAGACTATGCTCTCGAGCGGCCTGCTGCGTACGGGTCCCCTGGCGTAGGGTATAACGCAGTAGGAGCAGAAGCGGTCGCAGCCCTCCTCTATCTTGATGAGTGCCCTGGTCCTGGATTCGCTTCCGAAAATGGCCTGATGGTCGGTGTATTCCCTGCTTTCGGGCCTTCCTCCGCTCGTAAGCAGTTTGCGCTCGCGGGTCTTCAGAAACTCCTCGGCGAGCTCAGGCGCCCTCTCCTTGCCCTCGGTACCGATGATAACGTCCGCCTCCTCCATCGAGGCCAGCGCCTCCGGCCTTGTCTGGGGATAGCAGCCCATGACTATCACCGCCGCCTGAGGGTTCAGTCTCTTCATTCGCCTTATGTATTGGCGGGACTTCCTGTCCGAGAGCGCCGTCACGGTGCAGGTGTTGACGACGTAGGCGTCGGAGACGTCCTCTTCGCCGCCTATCTCCCAGCCGCGCGCCTTGAAAAGCTCAGCCATGAGCTGGGCCTCGTATTGATTCACTCTGCATCCGAGCGTATAAAAAGATACTTTCCTTGCCATGAGCATATTTTAGCAAATCGGTCTCCCTGCGACAAGACTGGCGCTCAAAACTGCCGTAAAGCACACAGACGCCGGACGGCTGCTATTTTCAAGACCGACCGGATGCTCTCTTTAAAAATACAGGCTTTGCTTCTTAGAAACATCCGGTCGCGTTTCCCGGATACCCCGCCCTTCCTTCTCAAAACTCACGGGGGCCATGCTCCGATAATTGTTTAAATGCACGATGCTTTGGGCTATAATGTCGTTGATGAAAAAGTTTGGAGCAGAGGCCGTCAATTCGGTTCCTTCTCTGTTCATAGTTATATCAGGAGGTCAAAATGACAGGAAAGATCGCAATAAACAAGATCGACGCCGAGCAGGAAAAGCTCATCGCCCTCGCCAAAAAGATGTGGGAGCATCCGGAGACAGCTTACAACGAGGTCAACGCGGCCAAGTGGACCGAAGAGATCCTCAAGGACTACGGTTTTGAGGTAGAGACCGGAGCCTACGGCCTTCCCACCTGCGTCGTCGGACGCTGGGGCAGCGGAAAGCCCGTCATCGGCATACTCGGAGAGCTCGACGCCCTCCCCGGACTCTCGCAGAAGGTCTGCACCACCAAGGATCCGGTATCGCCCGAGGCCCCGGGCCAGGGCTGCGGCCACAATCTTCTCAACGTAGCCTGCCTCGCGGCGGCCGTCGGAGCGAAGGCCGAGATGGAGGAAAAGAAGCTCCCCGGCACCATAGTATTCTACGCCTGCCCCGCTGAGGAAGTACTCACCGGAAAGGTATTCATGGCCAGAAACGGAGCCTTCAGAGATCTCGACATCTGCTTCGCGTGGCACGGAAACAGCCAGAACAGGGTCCACTTCGGCACCATGAACGGCCTCAACAGCGCCATCTTCCACTACAGCGGCAGGACCTCCCACGCGGGCGGAGCCCCCTGGCAGGGGAGATCCGCGCTCGACGCGGCCGAGCTCACCAACGTCGGCGCCAACTACCTCAGGGAACACGTCACCCCGGACATCAGGATACACTATTCCTACAAGGAAGCCGGCACCGCGCCCAATATCGTTCCCGACAGGGCTTCAGTATGGTACTACGTGAGAGGACTCTCCCGCGAAGCCATCGAGGACGCCTACAGAAGGCTCGTCCTCTGTGCCGAAGGCGCGGCCCACATGACCGAGACCGAGCTCGAAGTAGAGTTCCTCGGCGGCTGCTACAATACCATGCCAAACAAGGTGCTCACCGATCTCTGCCACGATACCATGGCCGAGATAGGGGTCCCCGAATGGACCGAGGAGGAGAAGGCCTTCGCGGACGCCCTCAACAAGCAGAGCCCCAGGTATGAGGAAGTCCTGAGGAGCGGAGAGCTCGACAACGGCCCGATCTCCACGATCATAAACGACGTCGAGTACGAGACCGGCGGCGGCTCCACCGATGTCGGTGACGTAGACCACATCTGCCCCTGCTGCCAGGTCAACACCGCGACCTACAACCTCGCGGCTCCCGGACACAGCTGGCAGATAACCGCCTGCTCCGGCATGTCCATCGGCTTCAAGGGCATGCTCTTCGGAGGCAAGGTCGTAGCGGCGGCCGCACTCAAGGCCATCGAGCAGCCCGAACTCGTCGAGAAGGCCAAGGCCGAGTTTGCGGAAGCGACCAAGAGCTCTCCCTACAAGTGCCCGATCCCCATGGACGTGCCCGTACCGCAGCCCAGGTAAGGGTCTGGGATGTTCCGCAAAACCCCGATCTTACAAAAAACCCGACCCCGCGTCTAACGCGGGGTCTTACCCAGATAAAAAACGGATCGCCGCATACACTGCGGCAGTCCGTTTTTTTGAACGAATCCTATGGTCTTTGCGTTCTCACCTTTCTACTTCGCATCGTCCTGAGATCTCTTTCTCACTCAGCTGCAACGATCCTGCGAATGCTCTCCCAATCGGCGCATCTTTGATAGTTTTCACTCGGAAAAGCACATTCTCTGTTCCACGGTCTGTCGAATACCAGGACCTTAAGCTCCGGCAGATGTTCGAAAAACCTGAACGCCTTTGGAGAATCCTCGACTGCGTAATCAAACTTCATCCTGTAATAGTCTTCAAGTTCAAGGGTGCTGCTGTTTTTGATATAGTGATCCCTTCCGTATTTGTTGAGGCAGTACAGTCTGGCGTCCTTAAGTCCATGCTCGTCCAGCCATATGCGGGACGGCTCGTAAACGCTTGACGGACGGCCGGTAACGATCGATACCTCGTGCCCGCAGGAGATCCATTCGTTTATGACCTCCGCAGCTCCCGGCGTCGCATCTAACGACAGCAGCATCTCCGGCTCGTGCCCCCGAAGCATAAAGCGCTCGTATTGTTCCGCATCCAGATCGAAAGACCTGTCAAGTTCAAAATAACGGATCTGATCATAAGGGACATGCTTATTGAACATCTCCTGCGCGAGCTTTGAGAAGGCCCTCGCTGTCTCACAAAGACAATCGTCAAAATCAACATATATACGCATTATTTCATGATCTCACTTTCTCGAATATAATTAGCGTTTTCCTGCTATCTTTTAGATCTTTTAAGGCCTTGCTTATGCTGCCGACCTCCGATCCATTCTATCTTCCCCTGTGCTTTTCCTTTTTCTTTTGCTGCTTCAGCGCGAATTGCCGTTCGGCCTCCGCCTGCTTTTGCTCCCGGCTCCTCTCTTTTCGTTCCTGCTTGTTTTGCTCAAGCTGCATCTGCAGGGCCTGCTGCGACTTTGTCCCGACGCCGGTACGTTCCACTTGCTTTCTTGCGTTCCTCTGTCGGCGTTTCGGATTGTCCGCCGTGCGCTTGATGCCGGTCTCTACGGCGGGACTGAATCTCAATTCGTAGTAGTGCCCAAGAACGAACTCCCAAACCTCATAGTCCTTTGGCTCCGCACCGAAGGTGACCCTGCAAACTGAGAGCTTCCCATCTTCGACGCGCTCAAAGACGCCCACCCAGAAGGGATCTTCGAAAAAGATCGTCAGTCTTGTTTCCATGGGTGTTCTCAGCGTGGGTCATGTTTGCTCATGGCAAAGGGTTCGGACTCCATGGCGCCATTCCGATCATTTGTTTTTTACAAAATGAAAATCACAGCGGTCTGCACCCTTTCCCGACGTCACTTTCCGTGTAAAACGGATCTTCGGCATCAAGCCGCTGAAAGCGATATCATCGTTTTCGCAGAATACGGCGCAAAGCTCAGGACAGTCTTTCGTATCGCAGATATCTTTGTAAATGCAGCGGGTCATATCAAAGTGGATCTCTTTTCCGTCGCAGCGGATCCACTGCGTATCCCAGCCTTCCTGCGGGAACTTCTTTTTGTGGTATTCGATCTCTGCATTATTCCGGAAATCCGCCTGGCAGCAGAGCTTTTCATAGTGTCTGCCTGCTGATTGGAAGATCTCTTCCCCTTTATCTTCGCCAAACTGTTTTTTACAGTCCTCTTCTAAAAAGAATAGTTTTGTATCTTTGAGATCCATCATATCCCTCCAAGACGATCAATACGCTCAAAAGCGCTCTGACACCAGCAAAACAACGCTTTGAGCGCGCCGTCGAGATCAAATTCCTCCGGCAGCTCGGCCAGCTCCATCACCCGCCTGTCTTCCGCTGAGACAGCTTCTTTGAGTTTCTTTTTTGTAAGTATAAAATGGCCGGTCTTAAGATAGCGCAGCTTCTTCGCTATATGTAATGATAAAGTGCCGGCTGAACGCTTCGATCTGCGCCATGGCCTCATCCGTCTTCTCCGGCTCTCTGTCGCAGAGGTGGATCAGCGCCGAGATCGGCGCGGTGTAGGCAAAAGCGAGCATGGCCGGATCGTCCCGGCGCAGGAGCCCCTTGTCCATCATCCCCGCGAAGATCTGCGTGAACATGTCTTTCAGCCCTGTGGGAAAATACTTCGTTGCCAGATCCCTAGCGCGTTCATCCCGGAACTGCTCGATCGTCAGCATCTTTCTGGTCTTTACGACCGTTTCGTCGCGGACAGTGAAACCCACCATGCGCATCGTCATGGCATCCAGTTCCTCCAAGGAATCCGGCACGGGCGGCAGGTGTTCCATGGATCCGAACCGCGCTTCATAATAGGCGATCAGTTCATCAAGCAGGGTGTTCCAGATCTCTTCCTTGCTTTCGAAGTGCTTATACATCGATGACTTGACCAGGCCCAGAGAGGCGGTCAGTTCACGGATATTAGTTCCTTCATAGCCATTCTGCGAAAACATATCCAACGCAGCCGACAGGATCCTTTCTTTTGTATCCTTTGCCATGGGTGGGCCTCCTTCAACGCATATGGTAACCGTTCGTTCTCTCATTATAGTGACCGATAGGTCACTTATCAAGTTTTCCTCGCCGTCTTTAGACAGCTATCCCTCTTAAAAGCCTGCGCCTGTGGCTTCAGGGTCTTTAGGCAACTATCCATCTCCTGTGTCTCTGCCTTCTGCCGCAAAACCTTATTATACAAAAATGACCCGCCGGAGCTATGTCCTGCGAGTCTGTTAGCCTGAGTTTCGGTCTGCCTGGCGCCGGAAGTTTTTCACGTACGGGTCCGGCCGCTGCGTCAGCGCAGCCTTAAACCCCTCATTTGTTCAGCGTCAGCTTAGCCTTCTCCATGACCATGACCAGATACGGTATCAGGAGTATGTGCAGTATGATGCCCGGGACGGCATTGAAGATCGCCCCGGCTAGGAAGGCCGACATGGGGAAACTGGTCCCCGCGATGCCGGCGAGCACGTAGCGAGCGATACCCCATACGATGCGGCCCGCTATCATTGCGACTATGAGGGAGACGTAGATATTCATCTTCTTTTTCGGGAGAAGCTTATAAAGTATGCCGGATACGGCGCCGTAGGTAGCGAGCTCGAAGGCCATCGCGACGGCCCCGGGAAACATCGGCGGCATGCCGAAGATCACGGAGCGCAGCAGCGGCGCTATGAAACCTACAGCCAGTCCCCAGGGCCATCCGCAGACGAAGCCGCAGAGCAGCACAGGGATATGCATAGGCGAGAGCATGGAGCCTATCTGAGGTATCTGACCTGTCAAAAATGGCAGCACCATCGCAAGCGCGAGGAATATGGCCGAAAAGGTCATTTTCTTGGTTCTTTCGTTCATGAAATCTGATCCTCCTTGATCTTTAGCGTTTGTTATACTTTAAAGTCTTTACAACAGATATTAGGCATCGCCCCTTCTCGTCCCCGCGACCTGGTACATCCTGTCGTCCGAGATCAAAACGTCCACGTCGAACCAGGGGCGGAAGAGCTCTGCGAGCTCATCGGCCTTAAGGAGCTCTATGGACACCTTCGCGGCCGTTCCGGAGTGGTGCGCAAGGAGCTTCGCCCGGCTCATGCCGTGCGCCACGCTCAGCCTTCCGCCGGGCTTTAAGAGCTGCGCCAGTCTCTCTATAAGGCGGGCCGGCTCCGGAAAATGAGGGAAGGCGTTGTACACCATGACCGAGTCGAACTGCTTCTCAAAGGGATAGCTTTCGACATCCCCGCAGACGACGCGGGCCTCCGGGAACTTATTCGCAGCGATCTCGGCCATCTTCGGAGCTATGTCTATAGCCGTGAGTGAGCCGACCCCGCGGCCGAAGTAATCGGGAAAGAGCACGCCCGTGCCGCAGGCGACGTCCAGAACGTCTATGCCCTCGCGTATCCCGGCGTTATCCAGTATTATTCCTATGACTTCGTCGTCGCGCTCCATGCCTGCGTCCCAGCCGGGAGCCAGGCGGTCGAAGAACTCTATGACTGCTTCTTTTTCCATGACTTCTGGTGTCTCTTTTCTTTTTGCGGGTACTCAGTCCCTCGGGTCTTGTCCCGCCTTAAGAAATAAAAAGGTGAGCGTCCTCTCTTCAGAGATACGCGCACCTTCATGGTACAGATGATATAAATGAGTATCGATGGCCTTTGCGGCCGGAGATGATTTGCGCTTATGCGCTCTTTCGCGGGCTTATGCCTGCCTGTGTATTGTACTATTTGCGGGCTGTCTTGTCAAACGGACGCTACCCGCGTATCCAGAGCTCAGGCCCCGCCGCCTGCATTCCCGGATCTGCCTGTGGCTGCACATGCCGCGGACGCAGCCCGCACGCTCATGCCCTAAAACGTGAGCGTATCTATCATGGGCACGAGCTCCTCCAGATGCTTCCTGCAGTTCTCGATCTCGGCCCTGCCCTCTTCCGTCGCGTAGCCGCGCCTTCTGATGCGGCGGCGCATTATGCGGGTATAGCCTATGACGGAAGCCTTCTCCTCGACCTCTTTGATCCTGGCGGGATCGTCGGTGCCAAGGTACAGGCTCAGGGTCTTTTCCAGAAGCTCGGTAGCCGTCTCATAGCTGATGCCGAGGAAGTCGTTTATGATATCGTGATCCAGGTCGCCGAAGCCGTGATAGGCGTTGAACATGCTCGCGAGCTCGAAAATGGGATGCCCGTGGCAGAGCGTATCCATGTCGATGAGCAGGATCTCGTCGTTCTGCAGCATGACGTTCTTGATGTGGAAATCCCCGTGGAGCATGTGCATGTCGTCGGGGACGGCCTTAACAAGCGATATCAGCCTGTCCGCCAGAGCAGGCTCTAGGTGGTCTTTGAGGAATTCCGCCCAATCCACCGCGACCTCCTTCATGTCGGGCATGCTGCCCTCCTTGATCACCGTGGAATGAAGCGTCTTGAGTAGATCGGCGCTCATCTTAGCGACCTCGTCTACGCTCTTCTCTCCGGAGGCGAGTAGCTTGGCGAGGCTCTTGGCGTTGAGCAGCTCGAAGACCGAACCGTATCCGCCGCCCTCTATACTGACGACGTCGTAGGGGATCGCAGTTGGTATGCCGAGCACGAAGGCCGCGCGGGCGAGCTCCCTCTCCCTTTGTATCTCGGGAAGCGAATCGGGATTCAGATATACCTTGACTATGGTGTCGGGATCTATGCGGTACACCTTGCCGTTGGCGCCCTGCCCTATGACCTCGCAGCCGTCCACGGAGACGACCCTGTAGGCCTTGCGAATATCCATCATCTCTGTGAAGCCCGTCATATCGAAGATCTCGTAGACCTCAGGAGAGACGTTGCTTACGACCGTGTTCTCGTTCTCTTTTCTGAGCCTGAGTATGATCCTGAGGCCCGCGCTGGAAAGATATTTGAGATCCCTGCAGTCGAGCTCGAGCCCCTTGTGCGGGGTATTGTTCATAATCGAAGATATCTCGCCCTCCACCGCCGGGGCGTTGGCGGAGTCTATGTGCCCGCTGAGATACAGTACAAGGGTCTTGTCCTTCAGATCGCTCTTCATAGCTCTATCCTCCTGCCAAAGACTTTTTCGGTGAGCGCCACGTATTCCTCGTATGCCGGGTAATCCCTCAGCTTGCTTAGTATCCTGGCCACCGTGCTGTAGTACCAGAAGTGCTGCTCGGGATCCTTCTGGTTGAAGGCCTCCCAGAACTTGTCTCCCCTCTCTCTTATCCCCCTGTCGAAGGACCTCATGTTGGAGAGCTTGTCGCCGAGGCAGATTATCATGGCGTACACGTCGTTCTCCTCCTCGAGCATGCGCAGCGAGGATTCCTTCCTCATGCGCCAGCTCTCCGAGGGAGACATTTCCCTCATCTTGTCCTCGGTCTCGGCGGCAACGAGGAAGGCCACTCGCTCACCGAAGCGCTCCCTGATCTCCTCTATGGAGATCCCGGCGTCCTCGACCGTGTCGTGGAGCACCGCAGCGGCGAGCACCTCGCGGTCGTAGGTCATGGTCCCGGCTATCGCTGTCACCTCGAGCGGGTGCAGTATGTACGGCATGCCCGAGGCTTTCCTGACTATGCCGCTGTGCGCCTGCACCGCGAAATTTATGGCGTCATCCAAAATATCCATCTTTTCCTCACACCTTCTTTTTGATCCTGAGTATGTTCTGCCCGTTCACGTATTCATAGCTCACGTCGTCCATGGTCTTCTTGACAAGGAATACTCCCAGTCCTCCCATAGGCCTATCCTCGGGGGCCAGCGTGACGTCGGGATCGGCCGCCGCCAGTGGATCGTAGGGCTTTCCGTGATCTATGAAGGTGATTATGACCGCCATAGGATCCTCCTCGACCTCGACCCTCACGGTAGCGGGGCCGGTCTCCGGATCGTAGGCGTACATGGCTATATTGCTGAACAGTTCGTCTATGGCGACGTCTATCTGCATCTGGGCCTTGAGCGGACAGTCCATTGCCTCAAGCTCTCCGTCCACGAAGGCCGTGACAGCCGGGACGTTTTCTATAATCGCTTCGATGTTCAGTTCTTTCATCAGTCTGCTTTCCTTTTCCTGCTCAGGCCCGGCCTCCGCGCAGAGGTAACCGTTGTATCTTGCGCACAGCATCGTTATATCGTCGAACTGAGGAGCTCCGCCGACGAAGGCCTCTATGCGGTAGCCCATGTCCTCGATCTGCTCCTGCGGGCTCCTGGACGTATCCTCGTTAAGCGCCGCCGTCATCCTCTGCGTACCGAAGAGCTCTTCATTCTCGTCGGTGGATTCGGGGACTCCGTCGGTGTATACAAAGATCATGTCTCCAGGGGAGAGCTGTATATCGTAGTTGGTATACTTCATCCCGCTCATCCCGCCGAGGACGAAGCCGTGCCTGTCCTTGAAGAGCTCGAAGCTTTTGCCATTTCTCATTATGGCCGGATACTCGTGACCCGCGTTGGAGGCGGTCAGAACTCCGGTCCTGAGGTCTAGTATGCCCATCCACATGGTGACGAACATCTCGCCGAGGTTCCTTGAATATATCGCCTCGTTGATTATCTCCAGCACCTGCGCGGGATCTTTGCCGGTCATGGTATATATCTTGGCGTATATCTTCGTGGCCATCATCATCAGCGAAGCCGGGACGCCCTTGCCGGAGACGTCCGCTATGCACAGGGCCAGGTGGTCGTCGTCAACGAGGAAGAAGTCGTAGTAATCGCCGCCGACCTCCTTGGCGGGCTTCATGCTGGCGTAGAGCTCGACGTCGTTCCTGTCCGGGAAGACCTGGAAGCCGATGGGCAGCATCTTGCTCTGTATGTCGGCCGCGAACGAGAGCTCAGTGCTCACGCGCTGCTGCTCGGACACTGAGCGCTTCAGGTTCTTTTCATATTCGTTGAGGTCGCGCTCCATGTCGGCCATCACAAAGCTCAGATTCTCGACCTCGTCTCCTGTCCGTATATGCAGCTTCTCGAAATGATCCTGTATCTGCAGGCCTTCGCGCTTGTCGCTGACATAGGATTCCGCCGCACCCGCTATGGAATTGATCGGATCCACCAGGGTCTTCTGCATGTGCCTCGTCATGAGATAGGCGACCAGGAGGACGACGAGCAGCGTCGCGATCACGAACTTCAGTACGAAGAGCTTCATTGCCCCGCTTATCTCCGTGAGCGTAACGGAGGTCATCACATATCCTACTATCTGACCCCTGAGCCCTCTGACGGGATAGCCTCCTATGCACTGCCACTGGTATCTGTCGGTCTTGCCGACGTAGTACAGCTCGGACGATCCGTCCCACTCCGTATAGGTCTGTATCATCTCAACGGGAAGCGTCTCCCAGTAGCCGGTCGGGCACTCGTGACCGGGTCTCTCATCCGGATCGATGAACATCACGAGAGCGTTTCTTTCCGTGTCCAGCGTCGCGAGATAGACGTCGGCCAGGTTGGAATTGTTCGTAAGCACCTTGAGGAAGGCCAGGGCCGTGCGGGCGTCCGAGGTCCTTCTCGCGTCTATGAAGCGGTCGTAATACTCATCGCTGCCCATCTCCTGAAGCTCTTCCTCGCTGAGGGAATCGTAGACCTTCATAACGTCGGAGCTTAGCTTCTCGACGTCGACCACCCTGTTGATTATGGCGGCGCCGCTCCTGGCAAGCGTGTATGACTCGGTTATATAGTTGTCCAAAAGGGCCTTGGTATAAAGGCCAAGGCCTATCATAAGGGCGATCAGGCCTATGATGAGAGAGCTTGCGACAGTCGCGTTGAATACGCGCGCCGACAGGGAATATTTCCTGCGCTCGCTCTCATTCATCTCCCTTACGCTTTTTTTAGGCATGTGTCCTCCTTATGCTTTAGGGAAGAAACTGGGTTTGCGGGGCTTCGCGGCTCTATTTCTGCCCCGCGGAATAGATGGAGCTGCTTCCGTCGAAGAGCTCCCAAGGGCTCAGAGCGTACTCTCCGAGCTTGACCTCGAAGTGGAGGTGCGGGCCCGTGGCGTAGCCGGTGGAACCGACCTTGCCTATGATATCGCCCTTGCTCACGACGTCTCCGGTCTTAACGTCGACCGAGCTGAGATGATAATAATAGGTCTTCAGTCCGCAGCCGTGCTCTATTACGACGCTGCCTCCGGTGCTGATGACGTCGCCGGCGTAGACGACCTTGCCGCTGTTGGACGCGGGGACAGGCGTCCCCTCCGCGGCGGCTATGTCGATCCCGGTATGCCTTTCAGCCCTGCTGCTTCCGTTGGTATATCTGTAGAGCCCGAACTCCGTAGTTATGGTGCCTTCTATGGGCTGTATGAAGAGCCCGTCCCAGAGTATATCCTTCTCGGAGGTGTAAAGGGTCGGGGTGATCTTCTGCGCGTAATCAATCGAGGCGCCGGCGCCTGTCGTGTTCGCGACGGTTTCCTCGTCTATCGTGAGGTTCTGAACCGTGTATTCCCTTTCCTCCACGGTGACCTTTCCCGTGAAGCTCTCGCCTCCGGCGCTAACCTTTATCTCGTATTCACCCGGGGTCTGAGCGAAGCCCACGGGCACGTAGGAGACGTAGTTCCTGTTTCCGAGGGGCGCGAAGACCGGCTTTCCGAGATCGGTGCTGATGGTCGGCTCCGCGTCGGAGCGGCCGGTATTGACGAGCACCGTTATTATATCGCCCTGGAGGGCCTTCTCAGCCGAGAAGACCGCGGAAGGCCTGATGTCGACGGTATAGTCGACGACGTAGAAGAAGCTCGCCCAATCGGTCTCCTGGGTCTCGTCGCAGTGGAGAGTGACGGTTATGGTATAGTCTCCGTTGTCGAAGCTCTGCCTCGCGAAATCATCGGCTCCGCCGGAGAAATACTGCTCCCCCTCTTTCTTTACGACGAGACTGCACTCGTAGCCCTCGGGAATCTCGAGCGTGAGCTGCGAGGGATCGAGCTTTCCGAGGTCGAGCTCCTGACTTCCCGCGCGTATGCTGTCCTTCCTGAGATATCCGAAGAGCGTAGGCGTCCTGAACCTGGCCGAGGTGAAGCCTATCCTCTCGCCGGCGAATTCTATATAAGGCGCCGCCTGCTCCCTGACGGGCGCGGCGAAGTGCCATATTCCAAGCCCCATGGCCGCGATGAGCAGCAGCAGGAGCAGGGTCTTGAAAAACTTTTTTACAGCTTCCATCATCGATCCTTTCGGTCAAAGAAATACATAGATATTTAATTATACACCAAAAATGCCGCGCATGCATAAAAACAGCGCCCGCTCGCGCGGGCGCCCGGTCCTTCTTTGCGTCTCCGCCGCTCGCGCGGGCGCCGGTCTCCTTGGCAGTCTCCGTCGCCTCCCCGGCTCAGATCCCGCGGAGCGTATCGAGCACGTACTGCGTGAACTCCCCGCAGGAGGCTCCGTCCCTGTGTCCTGTTACGACGAGCTTCTTCTCCGTCACGGCGCAGATATCCATGGCCTTCGCCAGCCTTTCGGCCTGAGCGTTCAGCCCTATGTGGCGCAGCATGAACTCGGCCGCCTTGATGATGCTGGTCGGGTTGGCGTAATCCCCCTCGCCCGCCTCTATCATGCGGGGCGCGGAGCCGTGTATGGCCTCGAACATAGCGAAGTCGTCTCCGATGTTCGAGCTTCCGGCTGTCCCGACGCCTCCCTGAAGCTGAGCGGCCTCGTCCGTGATGATGTCCCCGTAGAGGTTGGGAAGCACGAAGACCTCGTAGTTCTTCTGCATGTAGGGATCTATGAGATTCGCGGTCACTATGTCTGCTATGTAGTCGGACGCCGTGATCCCGGGATAATCCTCAGCCACCTCGTGGCATATCCTCGAAAAGCTTCCGTCAGTCTTCTTGATGACGTTGCTCTTCGTGACTATAGCGACCCTGGTCTTGCCGTTGTTTTTGGCGTATTCGAAAGCGGCCCTGGCTATCCTCCTCGTCCCGGCGTCCGTCGTGACCTTGAAATCCATGGCGAGCTTGCCGGGGATCTCTATGCCGTCGCCTCCCAGAGCGTATTCGCCTTCGGTATTCTCGCGGAAGAAACACCAGTCTATGCCCAGCTCCGGCACGCTCACGGGACGCACGTTCGCGTAGAGATCGAGTTCCCTGCGCAGCTTCACGTTCGCACTTCCGAGGGTGTCGGCTCCCTGAGGAGTCGTGGTCGGGCCCTTGAGGAGCACGTCGCAGCTTTTGATCTGCTCCAGGACGTCGTCTGGCACAGCCTGTCCGCAGGCCAGTCTGTTCTCCAGCGTGAGGCCTTCTATCTTTACGAGCTCTATCCTTCCGGAAGCGATCTCATCCGAAAGCAGCTCAGAGAGGACGGCCTCGGCCGAATCCATTATTATGGGGCCTATGCCGTCGCCTCCGCATACTCCTATCCTGATCCTGTCCAGGCCTGAGAAGTCCTTCGCGGGAGCGGCTTCCTCCATGCGCCTTTGGCGCTCAAGCTGCCCTTCGAGGAGCTTTCTGAAATGCCTGACGGCGCCCTCTATGTCTTCTTCATAGCCGGAGCCGCAGGCCCTTCCTTCGGCCTTTTTTCCCGCCTCTGTCATTTTTCTCACGCTTCCTTTCCGCGCCCGCTTAAAAGGCGCCGCGCCGGGCTGAACAGCGTCAGCTGCAAGCCAGGTCTAAGATAATAAGCTGCAGGACCGATCATCAACCGTTCGCTGAATTGAATAAGAAAGACCGGCTTTCTGACGCGTCAAAAAGCCGGCTGTATTTATTTGAACAGATCCTTGAGCGTATCCGAGAACTTCTTGCGCTTGGCGTAGCCCTCCGAAGACTTGGATTCGCCGAACTGCCTGATGAGCTCCTTCTGAGCGGACGTAAGCCTCGTGGGTACCTCGATATTGACCTCGACGTATATGTCGCCGGGGGCCTTGGTCCTGACGTTGGGAACGCCCTTGCCCTTGAGCCTGAGCACCGTACCCGGCTGGGTGCCGGCAGGCACCTTGCAGATGAGCTTATCCTTGAGGCCCGGTATCGTTATGTCGTCGCCGAGCGCTGCCTGACTGAAGGTGATGGGCACCTTTAGCCAGAGGTCGTCGCCCCTTCTCTCGAACATCTCGTGCCTGCTCACGGAGAGGACGATATATAGGTCGCCCGCGGGTCCTCCGTTGTAGCCCGGCTCGCCCTGCCCTCTGAGCGTGATGACGGAGTCGTTGTCCACGCCCGCGGGGATGTCGACGTTAAGGCTTACGGTCTTTCTGACACGCCCGGTGCCGCCGCAGTCCTTGCATGGGGTCTCGTTTATCTGACCGGTGCCGCCGCAGTCGGGGCAGGTCCTCTCGGACTGCATCTGGCCGAATACGGTGTTCTGGACCGTGCGCACCCTTCCGCTGCCGCCGCAGGTCGGGCAGGTCTTCTTGGATGTACCCGGAGCCGCTCCGGTGCCGTGGCAGGTCTCGCACTCGACGTTCTTGGTGAGATTGATCTTTTTGGTCGTACCGAACACAGCCTCGTTGAAGCTGATGTTCATGTGCTTTTCTATATCGCGGCCCTTGCGCGGGGCGTTCGCGGACTGGGTATAGCCGCCGAAGCCGCTTCCCCCGAAGCCGCCGAACATGTTGAAGATGTCCTCAAAGCCGCCGAAGCCCGTCCCTCCGAAGCCGCTGAAGCCGCCCTGACCTCCGCCGAAGCCTGCGTTCGGATCCACGCCGGCGAAGCCGAAGCGGTCGTATTTCTCCTTCTTATCAGGGTCGGAGAGCACGGAATAGGCCTCGTTGACCTCCTTGAACTTTTCTTCGGCAGACTTATCACCCGGATTACGGTCCGGGTGATATTTCATGGCCATCTTTCTGAAGGCTGATTTTATCTCATCTTCCGAGGCGCCCTTCTTTAATCCGAGCACCTCGTAGTAATCTCTTTTATCGGCCATATAAGTGGCTCCTTAACATAATGTATATTACGGTGAATAAGCTTTCAGAGAGCTGGCGACTGTCAGTCTCCCGCCTCAGAGCCCTCACGCCTCTTACTTGTCGTCGTCGACGACCTCGAAGTCAGCGTCAACTACGTTGTCGTCTCCGCCCTTCTGGCCGGTTCCGCCCATATTTCCGGGATTAAAGCCGCCCATGTTCGGGTCAAATCCGGCTCCGCCCATGTTTCCGGGGTTAAAGCCTGCGCCGCCCATGTTCGGGTCGAAGCCCGCTCCGCCGTTCTGCGCGTTCTGCTGAGCGGCCTGCTCGTAGAGCTTTGTGGAGATGGTGTGGAACTCGTTGGTCAGAGCCTCGAGCTTTGCCTTGAGCTCCTCTACGGTGCCGTTTTCGAGGGTCCTCTGCAGCTCCTCTTTGGCCGCGTTGATCCTGGAGACCTCGTCCGCCGAGAGCTTGCCCTCGAGGGTCTTGAGGTTCTTGTCGGTCTCGTAGATCAGGGTCTCGGCCTGGTTCCTGAGCTCGGTCTCCTCCTTCTTCGCCTTGTCGGCCGCGGCGTACTGCTCGGCCTCCTTGACCTTCTGCTGTATCTCCTCGTCAGAGAGCTTGTTGGAGGAGGTTATGGTTATGTGCTGCTCCTTGCCGGTGCCGAGGTCCTTGGCGCTGACGTTGACTATGCCGTTGGCGTCGATGTCGAAGGTGACTTCGATCTGCGGGATGCCGCGGGGAGCGGCCGGGATGCCGGAGAGCTGGAAGCGTCCGAGCGTGATATTGTCGGCCGCCATCTGGCGCTCGCCCTGCATGACGTGGATATCTACGGCGCTCTGGTTATCGGCCGCTGTGGAGAAGATCTGGCTCTTCTTGGTCGGGATGGTGGTGTTCCTCTCGATGAGCCTGGTGGCTACGCCGCCGAGGGTCTCGATGGAGAGGGACAGCGGGGTGACGTCGAGCAGAAGCACGTCCTTGACCTCGCCGGTCAGAACGCCCGCCTGTATGGAAGCGCCGATCGCTACGCACTCATCCGGGTTGATGCCCTTGAAGGGATCCTTGCCGGTGATCTTCTTCACGGCCTCCTGTACGGCCGGGATCCTGGTGGATCCGCCGACGAGTATGACCCTGTGGATGTCCGCATTGGTGACGCCCGCGTCGGCCATGGCCTTCTTCATGGGCTCGATGGTCCTCTGGACGAGATGCTCGGTGAGCTGGTCGAACTTGGCCCTGGTGATGTCCATGTTGAGATGGAGCGGTCCGTCCTGGTTGACGGTGATGAAGGGCAGATTGACGTTCGTGGTCTGGCTGGAGGAGAGCTCCTTCTTCGCCTTCTCAGCGGCCTCCTTTAGCCTCTGAAGGGCCATCCTGTCCGCCCTGAGGTCTACGCCGTTCTCCTTGGCGAACTGATCCGCCATGTAATTCATAAGCACGTTGTCGAAGTCGTCGCCGCCGAGCTTGTTGTCGCCGTTGGTGGAGAGGACCTCGAATACTCCGTCGCCGAGCTCGAGTATGGATACATCGAAGGTGCCGCCGCCGAGGTCGTAGACCAGTATCTTCTGGTGACTGTCCTCCTTGTCGAGGCCGTAAGCGAGAGCCGCCGCGGTAGGCTCGTTGATGATCCTCTTGACGTCGAGGCCCGCGATCCTGCCCGCGTCCTTGGTCGCCTGCTTCTGGCTGTCGGAGAAGTAGGCCGGAACGGTGATGACCGCCTCGGTGACCTTCTCTCCGAGGTAGCTCTCGGCGTCAGCCTTGAGCTTGGAAAGTATCATCGCGGAGATGTCCTGCGGGGTGTAGGACTTTCCGTCGATGGATACGGTATAGCTGCTGCCCATATGGCGCTTGATAGAGGAGATGGTCCTCTCGGGGTTCGTGATGGCCTGACGCTTAGCGGTCTCGCCTACGAGCCTCTCTCCGCCTTTAGTGAAACCAACTACGGACGGCGTGGTCCTGTTGCCTTCCGCGTTCGCGATGACCGTGGGCTCTCCGCCTTCGAGCACCGCTACGCAGCTGTTAGTGGTTCCGAGATCGATTCCTATAACTTTTCCCATTGTATTTTCCCTCCGTATTCGGATATCTTTGACTGTTTTACTGTTTATTATTCAGCAACGGCCACCATGGCCGGCCTTATCACTTTCTTGTTGAGCGTGTAGCCCTTCTGGAAGACCTTCGTGACCGTCCCGCTCGGCTGATCCGAGGCCTCGGTCATCACAGCGTTGTGGTAGTTCGGGTCGAATTCCTTTCCCAGCGCGTCGATCTCCTCGATATTGTTCCTCGCGAGCAGATCCTGAAGCTGCTTGAATATCAGCTCCATTCCGCTCAGGAACTTCTCGTCGCCGCAGCCCGCTCCGAGCGCCCTCTCGAAATTGTCGAGCACCTCGAGCAGCTGTACCGCTATCTTTTCGTTCGCGTAGGCGTAGATATCCTTTTTCTCGTTCTCGCTGCGCCTGCGGTAGTTCTGGAAGTCCGCAGAGAGCCTCAGAAACCTGGTCTGAAGGTCCTCGTCCTGCTCGCCCTTCGCGGGCTCGGCGGGCTTGCCTTCGGCCGCAGTGGGTGGCTCGTCTTCGGCTGTCCCTGAGGACCCTTCTTCGGCGGTCTCTGTGGGTTCGCTTTCGGAGGCCTTGTCAGATCTGTCATCAGCAGTCCCTGTAGGTTCAGGCCCGGCCTCTTCACAGAGTCTTGCCTCTGCCCTGCTGTTTTCGCAGGATTCCGCTGCTTCCGCGCTTTCACAGGTCTCGGCCGCTTCGGCTTCGGCCTCCTGGCTCATCAGCTCTTCTTCCATGAGCTCTTCGTTCTTTTTCTCATTCATGTCGTTCATAATTCAAATTCTGTTTCTTCGGGAGCGCCTGTGGCTTCCTTATCCGCGTCGTCCTCGTCTCCGGTTATCTCGAAGCTGCGGTTGATATTGTCCGTCAGGTATTTGATAACGGAGCTTATCTCCCCGTAGCGCATCCTCTTGGGACCGAGCACGCCGAGCTTTCCGACCAGCTTGCCGTTGACCCTGTAGTCCGCGGTTATCAGCGCCATGTCCTTCATGTCGTCGGAGTTCTCGTCGCCTATCGTGATGACCAGGCCGTCGTCCCTGTTGACGAGCACGTTGGTGAGATGATCCTTCTTTTCGACGAGGCTGAGTATCTCCTTCGCCTTGTCGGTCTCGCTGTATTCGGGAAGGGAGAAGACCTTTGAATAGCCTTCCATATAGAGGTTGCTGTCGAGCATCTTCTCGAGCGTCTGCATGAAGCTCGGTATAACGGTCTGAGGGAGGCTTGCGAGGCTCCTTAGATCGGTCTCGAGCGTCTGCACCATGTTCATGGTCAGTATGTCGTTGACCGTCTTGCCCTTCAGGTTGTGCGTCATGACCTTTGACATGAGCTCCAGATTCTCGGGAGTATAGTCGGTCGTGAGCCTTACCGCGGTGTTGTTGATCTTGCCGTCGTCGGTCACGATCATTATGACCACAGTCCTGTCAGCTACTGGAAGCACGTTCACGTAGAGCAGCTTGCTCTCCCTTCCGCTCGGAGTGATGGCGAAGGATATCATATTCGTCATATCCGAGAGTATCTCCGCAGCCTTCTTCGCGACCTCGTCGGGCGCGGCGTCGGTGCCGAGCTCCTCTGAGATCCTCTGCTTCAGCTCTTCGGGTATGTCGTGGGTCTTCATCATCTCGTCCACGTACAGCCTGTAAGCCTTATCCGAAGGCACCCTGCCGGCAGACGCGTGCGGATGGGTGAGATAGCCCATATCCTCAAGGTCGCTCATCTCGTTTCTGATGGTGGCGGGGCTGAGACCCATGTCGTGGTTCTTTGAAAGAGTCCTGCTTCCGACGGGCTCCGCGGAGCTGATAAAGTCTCCGATTATCGCCTGGAGTATCCGAAGCTTCCTTTCGCTGAGTTCCATACAGCACTCCTTTCTTTCCTGCTATTAGCACTCAAACAGACAGAGTGCTAATAACTGTGATAAATATACCGCCGGCGGAGGTCAAAGTCAACAGTTTTTATGTGTAGTTTTTATGATAATATTAAAGAAATGAAGGAGTTGCCCATGTTCGGTTCGAAAAAGTGTATACTCGGGATCGGAGGGGCCAATCTGGACGTCCACGTGGCTGTCCTGGCAAGGCCCATCCCCGGAGATTCCAATATATCGAAGATAAGCACCAGCCCGGGCGGGGTCATGCGGAACGTCCTCGAGAACCTCTCCCTCCTCGGAGAGGACTGCTCCCTGATCAGCGCCGTTGGAGAGGACCTCTTCGCCGGAAGCATACTCGCCTCCTGTGAAAAAGCCGGGATAGACTGCTCGGGCGTGTACCGGAGCCCGGAGCTGAAGAGCTCCTGCTACGTCAGCATGCTTGGAGAAGACGGCGAGATGCTAATAGCGGGCTCCGACATGGAGGTGCTCGAGAGCATGCCTCCCGAACATATACTCGCTCAAAAAGAGGCAGCCGGCCGCGCGGACATCATAGCTCTCGACGGAAACCTTACGGAGAAGCAGATAGAAGCTGCTCTGAAGCTCGCAGAAGGCAGGCCCGTGTTCGCGGACACGGTGTCCACGGCAAAGGCCCTGCGCTTCGTCCCCTTCCTGGACAGGATAAGCCTGATAAAGCCGAACCTCATAGAGCTCGAAGCCATGAGCGGCCTCAGATGCGCCAGCGAAGAGGATATAAAAAGAGCCTGCACCAAGCTCCTGATAAGGGGCTGCGGAGCGGTGGCGGTATCTCTCGGAGAGAGGGGCTGCTACTACGCCGGAAGGAGCGGAAAGAGCTTCTTCAGAGAGCTCGGAAGATCGGAAAAGGCGGTAAACGCCAACGGCTGCGGGGACGCCTTCATGGCGGGGCTGATATACGGCTCCATCCACGGCATGAGCCCCGAAGAGAGCGCGGACTGCGCGCTGGCCTGCGGAAGCCTCGCCCTGGCGAGCAGCGAAACGATAAATCCCGCGATGAGCGCGGATCTTATAAAAGAAACGATATCAAAATACAGAAACTGAAAACGGAGGAAACAAAATGGATTCAGTATTCAATCTCGATAAGGCAAAGGAGATCCTCGACAGCGGAGTAGGCAAGGCCGAAGAGATGCTCAAGGACAACGATCAGATCAACCAGCTCCTCGCTCAGATCAATCAGAAGCTCGAGCAGTATCCCCAGCTCGCCGAGACCGTCAAGGACGTCCCCACCATGATCGACATGGTAAAGTGCTACATCACCAAGGACTACACCGTCGTATCCCCGAAGGTGGTAGCTTCTCTCATAAGCGCCTTCCTCTACCTCGTGAGCAGGAAGGATCTCATTCCCGACAACGTCCCCATCCTCGGACTGCTCGACGACATCGCCGTGATCGGACTTGCCGTGAAGTTCTCCGCTCCGGAGCTCAAGGCCTTTGAGGAGTGGAGGTCCGCAAAGAACGCCGCCGCTGCGGTAGAGACCACTGCCGAGCCCGTGACCGAGGCGTAAGGACAAGGACCGCGGCGCAGGAATACGATCACTGCGTCAACTAAGATAAAGAAAATTAAAAAAGCCTGCATGTATACCTGCGGCACGCCTACGCGCTTCACGCTGAGCCTCGTCGTCCATCGTTTTACAGCCTTCATAATATCAGGCTGAAAACGCTGTCCTAGAGTCTCGACTACGCTCCGGCAAAGTGCCGCCTGCATACATGCAGGCTTTTTTATAGTCGTTTTATTTGGTCAATTCGGCGTAGCGCTTCGCTATCCTCGCGGCGCATCGTGCGTTGTTCAGCGCCAGCTGCACGTTGGACTTGAAGGACTCGCCTCCCGTCAGATCCTTTATGGTCGCCAGAAGGAAAGGCGTGATGTCCTTGCCGTGGACTCCGGCCTCGTCAGCCATCACCAGGGCCTTTTCTATGACCTTCTCCATCTCGCCGAAATCCTGAGCGTATTCCTCAGGAACGGGATTGCCTATGAGCGCGCCTCCCTTGAGGCCGAGCTCCCACTTCGTATTTAGGATGGCTGCGATCTCCGCCTCATCCTTCGCCGCGTAGTCGACGCCGTAGCCGCTCTTTCTGCAGAAGAAAGCCGGGAAGTCCTTCGTGCCGTTGCCTATCACGGGCACGCCCATGGTCTCGAGGTATTCGAGAGTGCGGCCTATGTCGAGGATCTGCTTCGCGCCGGCGCATACGACGGCGACGGGCGTGTTCGCGAGCTCCTGCAGGTCGGCGGAGATGTCCATGGTATTCTCGCCGTTCCTGTGGACGCCGCCTATGCCTCCGGTAGCGAATATCCTTATGCCGGCCATAGCGGCGCATATCATGGTCGATGCCACGGTCGTGGCCCCGTTCTTCCCCGTGGCCAGGTAAATAGCGAAGTCCCTCCTGGACACCTTGCCGACGTTCTCCGCCCTGCACATGAGCTCGAGCTCTTCTTTAGTCAGCCCTGCTTTGATACGGCCCCCTATAAGGGCCATGGTGGCGGGAACGCAGCTCTCATCCCTTATGACCTTTTCGACATCCGCCGCGAAGGCGAGATTTTCGGGATAAGGCATACCGTGACTGAGTATGGTGCTTTCAAGCGCGATGACGGGAATGCCGCCGTCCAGCGCTTCCTGCACGTCGGGAGCTATATCGAGATACTTTTCGTATGACGCGTTGTTTTCGAACATGTTTCCTCCGTGTTGCCGGGTACACAGGCCCGGCGATCGTCTGCTACAGGATACCACATCCGGGGAGCAGCACGCCACATCATAATTTCGTCCTTATCATACCGCTCGTCCTGTCATCCCAGCTGTAAGCCGCCGTCCTGGACAGGCTCCTTAGCTGCAGAAAGGGCAGCCTGAATATATCCGCTCCGGTATATTCGAGCGTGCAGACCACGCTGGGCATTCCCTGCGCAAGGCCATAGGCTTCGCAGCCCTCGTAGCCTTTTTCATCGTCATATATCTTCATGTCCATGGAGAGCGTGCCTCTGCGAAACAGCGGCATCAGGGCCGCCGCGTCCATCACCTCGAAGCCCATGCCGATGGCCTCATCCTCGTCTATTGCAAGCTTGCCCCTGCCGTAGGCTTCAGGATCCGACGCAAGGGCTCCCGCCGCAGCGCAGTCCTCCGCCGCGAGCTTGAGCATGCGCTGCATGTCGGCGTAGCGCGCCATGTCAGAGCTGTAGCACATGAAGCTCACGAAGACCATCATGAAAGCCAGAAATACGACGAAGACCTTCATCTCAGCCTCTCGCTGGCCCCGTAGCTCTCGACGGTATAGTAGTACGTGTTGTCCTGCCTTATCCCGAACAGGCTTCGCCCTGCCATGACCTGCCCTATGGGCACCCTGAGCTTTATATGGACAAGGCCTCTGCCTCCGCTGCCGGAGAGCACCCTGTACTGGACGCTCTCGGTCGCCTCGATCTCTATATCGCCCTCGTCTATGCCTAGGGCGTTCGATATGCGGCTCCTTAGCGAAGCGAGGTTAGAAGCCGTGAAACAGCCGTCCTGCCTGGCCTCCTCCTTCGAGAGGTATACAAAGTCCGTCAGTATGCCTATCCTGCTTGAATTGATCTGGTCGAGCGTGAACTGGGCGAAGAAGACGAGCATGAGCGGGAGCACCGCCATAAGCACTATGAACTGCTTCATGGCCGCCCTGCCCCATAGTCCTGCATGGTGCGGTAGCGCATCTCATTCTCCCAAAAACCCTTGAGCCCGCTGTAGGTGCTTCCCTCGCCCGGGCCGGCTATCATATCGAAGAGCATGATCCCGAGCAGCAGCGAGGCGAGCATTATTATCAGCTGCTTCACGCTCTCACCTCCGAGCAGGCCGTGGAGTTGTATATCCCGTTGAGCTCGGTGAGCTTCTGGTCGACCGTGCCCTTGAGCGTGTTCGCGTCGCTGCGAAAACCAAGTATCATGCTCGCGATGAATATGCCGAGTATGACGGTGCTGATGAGTACTATCAATTGCTTCATTTCGTTCCCCCCTGTTTATCAATGATCAACATTTACGCAAATAAAATAACATGCCTGAAGCTGTATTTCAAGCATGTTATTGTAAATACTGTAAATAATTTACTTACCTCATATCCCCGCGCCGCGGCCGGGAGGAGGCCTACGTGCAGCGAGCTCCGGAGCAGCGAATCAATAATCCAGCTCTACGAAGCCGACGTTACCAAGCTCGGCCGGCTCGACCCCGCAGACCTCCATGGCGCTCCATATCGCTCCGGCATGGCTTACGCAAACTATCCTTTTGCCCGCATAGTCGCGCTTCAGCATCTCGAGGAAATCCCTAACTCTGTCGTTTACGGTCTCGAAATCCTCGCCTCCCTCCGGAGTCATCTGGTATTCGAGCAGCCTGCGGCTCTCGTCGTACGGCTGTCCCTCCCAGACGCCGAGTCCCCTCTCTATGATCCTGTCGTCGACGATTGGCTCAAGGTAGGGGAAGAGTATCTCCGCGGTCTGCCTCGCCCTCATCAGGTGCGAGCAGAAGCAGACGTCGAAGTCCCTCCTCGCGGTCTCCGAGGCTTTCAGCGCGTCCGCAACTCCCTTCTCGCTGAGCGGGGTGTCGACGGAGCTTCCCTGTATTATGCCGTTCAGGTTCGCCATGCTCTGTCCATGGCGGTAAAAAGTCACTTTCATGCCTATCTCGTAAACTAATATCAACTATATCTTCGGTCCGTCCGGGAAGAGCCTGTGCGCCGTCGGGCTCGCGGCTATTCCGCCCTCTCCGGTCTCCCTGAGCGAGGGAGGAAGCATGGACCCGACCACCTTCATGGTGTCTATGACCTCGTCCGCGGGTATCCTGGATTCTATCCCCGCCAGGGCCATCTCGGCCGAGGCCAGGGCGTTCATAGCTCCGGCCACGTTCCTCTTGACGCAGGGGACCTCGACGAGCCCCGCCACGGGATCGCAGACCAGGCCCATCATGTTCTTGAGAGCCATAGCTACCGAATTTTCCATCATCCTGAGATCTCCGCCGTGCAGGTACACGAGGGCCGCGGCGGCCATCGCCGATGCCGAGCCTATCTCAGCCTGGCAACCCGCCTCGGCACCGGAGATCGAAGCCCTCTGCGCTATGACTGCTCCGAAGCCTGAGGCCACGTAGAGCGCTTTTATGAGGTCGTCGCGGCTCAGATCCTTGACGTGCGCGTAGGGCAGCAGCACGGCCGGCAGCACGCCGCAGGATCCCGCGGTCGGAGCCGCCACTATCCTGTGCATGCAGGCGTTGCACTCGCTGACAGTCAGCGCCGTGGCGATCACGCTTCCTATGAAGCTGCCGCATATCGTATCGCCGGAGTTTCTCGCGACCCTCATCTTCTCAGCATCTCCGCCCACGAGCCCGCTGGCGGATACCTGGAACTGGTCGTAGGACCTGTAGCTCTCGAGCATCGCGTCGAAGGTCTTTCCCATCATCTCCCACGACTGCTCTTCGCTTATATTGGATTCCTCGCAGGAAGTCTTGAGCACGTATTCCCATATGGGAAGCCCGCTCTTTTCGGTCTCCTCTATGAGGCCGCGCGTAGATTCAAAAATAGCCATCTGCCTTCCTCCTTAGAGATTGACCTTTCCGGCGCTGATGATGTCCGGATTCTGCATTATCTTTTCCACCAGGTCGTCCGTTATGCGCGAGTCGCATTCTATCACCATGATAGCGTCCTTGCCGCGCGAGCTCCTGGTCACCTGGAAGGTCCCTATATTCACGTTCTCGTCCGCGAGCAGCTTGGATACCCAGGCTATGCTGCCGGGGTTATCGTGGTTCTGGATTATGAGCGTCGGATACTCGGCCGTGAACCTGAGCTTCAGGCCGTTTATCTCTCTGACCTCGATCTTGCCGCCCCCGACGGAGGCGCCTATCATCTCGAGAGTCTTTCCCGTCTCGCCGGTGAGCCTTAGCAGCGCGCTGTTGGGGTGCGCTTCATCGAGCTTGACCTCGCCGAAGCTGAATTCAAGGCCCTCTTCCCTCGCAAAGCGGAAGCTGTCGGGTATGCGAAGGTCGTCGGGTTTCATACCGAGCAGCCCGGCTACGAGAGCCCTGTCCGTTCCGTGTCCCTTTCCCGTAGCTGCGAAGGATCCGTGAAGCAGTATCTCCGCCTTTACGGGCTTTTCTCCCAGCATGGTCCTAGCCACAAGGCCTATCCTCGCGGCTCCCGCGGTGTGGGAGCTCGACGGCCCTACCATTATCGGGCCTATAAGATCGAAAATGTTCAAGCTGTATCCTTTCCTTTATGGAGACTCCAAGACAAAGCTTTAATAAACGGCACGACTGACCAGGTCTTTGACCCCACACTCGCCTTTGCCGGATTTTCCGAGGACTTACTTCTAAGCTATGCCATGATCACGCACGCTTCCTGCGTACGCTTACGTGGGTCCCTTCGCCCATAGCTGGCCTGGACTTTCAACCTCAGACTCGTGCCAAGGATAATATAACATAATCGGGCGCCTGCGGACAGAAAAAACGCTTTTTCGGCAAAAAGTCAGGGCGCAAACCGCAGACAAAAGTCTCTGATACGCGGACTAAAGCTCAGAGAATTTCGCAAAAGTCCCCGATACGCGGACAGTTCCCTCTTGTTAAGCGCATCGCGTCATTCTATAATAAGATATCGGATAATATAAAAAGGAGCACTCATGTTATTCGTTAAAGGTATAGGCGCTCTCGTCGCCACTCTCGCGGTATTCTCTCTTTTCTCCATGAAATTCCCAAAAGGGGACAAGGCCATGGGAGGCCTTGCCAACGCCGCAGTGGCGTCGTTTTTGGTCGAAGCGATATTCAGGCATATCCTAGGGGATTTTGCCGGGATCGCTTTTTTTGGTGAGGTGGGAGCCCTAGCGGGCAACCTGAGCGGCTGCGCCTCCGCGATCCTGGTCGGGATAGCACTCGGCATGGATCCGGTCTTCGCGGTCGTCGGAGGCATGGTCTGCGGCGGTTTCGGCATACTCCCGGGATTTCTGGCTGCCTACGCTATGTATTTCGTGCTCAAGCTCACCAAGTATCTCCCCAGCGGCACTGATCAGATATTCGGCGCCCTGCTCTCCGGGGCAGGCTACTATTTCATCGCCAAGACCGTAGCTCCGTACATAAGCGAGGTCATAGGCCTCGTCGGCAACGCTATAACCGCCGCCACGATGCAGTCTCCCATAGTCATGGGCTTCCTGCTCGGAGGCATAATAAAGATAGTCTGCACCTCTCCTCTAAGCTCCATGGCACTCACCGCTATGCTGCAGCTGACCGGCCTGCCTATGGGCATAGCCTGCATAGCCTGCTTCGGAGGAAGCTTCACCAACGGGATGATATTCAAGGAGCTCAGGTTCGGCGACGGCGGCAACGTCATAGCCGTCATGCTCGAGCCCCTCACGCAGGCGGAGATAGTCACCAAGAATCCTCTGCCCATATACATAAGCAACTTACTGGGAGGAGGGCTTTCCGGTCTCGGCGCCGCCGCTCTCGGCATAATCTGCGACGCGCCCGGCACGGCGTCCCCCATCCCCGGCATGCTCGCTCCCTTCGCCTTCAATCCCGCCAAAAAAGTCGTCATAGCGCTCGCGATCGCGGCGGTATGCGGAGCATTCGCGGGCTTCGTTGTATCGAAGGCCTTCAAGAAGGCCGGATACAAGCAGATAAAGTAGGACTGCACGCAGAACTAAGCGCCGGACTGAAGACCGGCCAAAAGGAGGATAGGATGAAACTCGCGGAAGCGCTCCAGGAGAGAGCGGATCTCAATACCAGGATAGAACAGCTCAGGGTAAGGATACAGAATAACTCTCTGGTGCAGGAGGGAGAAAAGCCCTCCGAGGACCCGAAGGCGCTCGCGAAGGAGCTCGACGCCTGCCTTGAAAGGCTCGAAAAGCTCATCGCGGCGATCAACGTAACCAACTGCGCCACGAAGATAGACGGGGTCAGCCTAACGGAGCTGATAGCCAAAAAGGACGTGCTCAAGCTCAGGCTCTCCGCTTACAGGGACATAATCTACTCCGCGAGCCAGAGCACGTACAGGGCCAGAGGGACCGAGATCAAGATAGTCCCCGTAGTTAAGGCCGCCGAGTATCAGAAGAAGGCCGACGAACTGTCCAAGGAGCTTCGGATAGTCGACAACCTGATACAGCAGACCAACTGGCAGGCGGAGCTGATACAATAGAAAAATAGTCGTTAGTCTTCGGGAGCGTGCGTCACGCCAGCAGCGGCGCAAGACTGCATGATCTTCGGATCGCTCAGATGGTCGGCGCGGGGGCGCGTCCGGGGTTCGAATCCCCAAGCATGATTTATGCCCCGACAACGCACGAATGCATATTTAAGGCTTACATTTACTACCGGACACAGGCCTGAAGACGAGGGTGGGATCGGGGAAAACATCTGTCTGTCCGCCTAAGGCGCGGGATATATCAAAAAAAACGACCCCGTGTCTGACGCGGGGTGTTACCTAGACAAGAAGAGCGCTCTTCCTTTCGGAAGAGCGCTCTTTTACAATCCATGATCCCTGTTTTGCGAAGCTTTTCATCTGCCGCTCGACTGGGCCTGCAGGGCCTCGAGCACAGCCGGAATGAACTGCTTCTTTCTCGAGACGACGCCCTTGAGAAAGATCTCTCCCTCGGACTCCTCTCCGAGGCCGAAGGCGCTCCTTACGAGCTGGCCGGCCCCCTCGCCCGCGCAGAACACGTAGCTGGATTCCTGCCTCACGTCCGTAACGAGATAGAACATGTAGCGAAGGTCCCTGTTTACTCGGAAGCTGTTGATCACGGGGGCGGTGAGTTTCTCCGCCTGCTCTATGGTCCGCTTGCTTATGCAGGTGCTCTGGGCGACTCCGAAGTCGATGCCGTAGGCCGAGTAGACCTTGAAGTCCCTTCCGAGCAGGTCCTCTCCCTCCATGCCGTCGAGCTTCTCGCCCGCCTCGAACATGGCCTCAGCCATAGCGAACATGTCCTCGTCAGCTAACGCCGCGAGCTCCTTCGCATGCTCCCTGTCGAGCTCAGAGCAGGTCGGGCTCCTGAAGAGCAGCGTATCGGAGATGATGGCGCAGCACATGAGTCCAGCCGTCTTCCTGTCGGGGACTATGCCCTCCTCCTTGAACATCTCGCTGATGATGGTCGAGGTGCTTCCGACCGGCTCGTTCCTGAAGAATATGGGCGTCATGGTCTGGATGCCGCCGACCCTGTGGTGGTCCACGATCTCCAGTATCTCGGCGTTCTCCCAGCCCTGTATGCACTGCGACCTCTCGTTGTGGTCCACGAGTATGAGCCTGCGCTTGGCGTGGCTGAGGTGCTGGTACCTGCTTATGAAGCCCTTGTAAGTTCCCTCGTCGTCAAGCACCGGGAAGAAGTTGTGCCTCGTCTTATTCATCTCGGCCACTACGTCGTCCGTGTAGTTCGACATGTGGAAGAGCCTGAGCTTCTTGCTTATCATATAATGGCTCACCGGCACGGCCTGATTGATGAAATACGACGCCTTATAGCTGTCGAAATAGGTGGAAATGACGGCGCACTGATGCTCCTTGGCCATCTCGAGGACGTCGTCCGGTATCGCGGTGTCGAGGCAGACTATCATGCAGTCGGCCCCGGCCTCTATGACGGCCCTCATGGTGTGCCTTCGGTTGGAGACTATCACTATGTCGGCTTCTTTGATAATGGCCCTGATGGCCTCGTCGTTTCCCGCGCCGACCATTATCCGGCTTCCGCTCCTGGCCTTGCCCCTGCCCTCGTATATCAGCGTTCCTTTGAGCGCGTGGGCGATATTCTCAAAGGGCGTGTTGGAGTTTGACAGGGCGTGGGTATCGAAGCTGTCGATGTAGTTGATCGCGAGGTCCTTGAGGCCTATGATGCCGACGAGCTTGTTGTCGGGGCTCAGTACCGGCAGCGTGCTGACGTCCTGCGCCTTCATGAGCTGCATGGCGTCCTTGATCGTCGCCTCCGGGGGCAGCCCCTCGATCTTCTGCAGCTCAACGTCGGAGAGCTGCGGTGCTATGCTCTCCATGAATAAGGGCTCTTCCACCCCGAAGTGGCTCAGGACCCATTTGGTCTCCTCGCTGAGCTCTCCAGCCCTGAGGGCGATGTTGGTGCCCAGACCGAGCTTGTTCCTGAGCTCAGCGTAGGCTATCGCCGCGCATATGGCGTCCGTGTCCGGATTGATATGTCCTATTATGTAGGTGTCGCTTTTGCTGTTCATCTTGCTGTGTGGCGGCCGCGCCGCATGCTAGCCCTGAGCAATCTTTTTGATGACTTCTACCATCTTCTCCATGGATTCGATCGCGACGAACTCGTGCACGCCGTGGCAGTTCTCGCCGCCGGTGGAGAGGTTCGGGCAGGGAAGCCCCATGAATGAGAGCGCCGCGCCGTCTGTGCCGCCCCTGATGGGAACGGAGATGGGCTCTATCCCAAGCTCCCTCATGGCCTTCTCGGCCTTCTCGACGATATACATCTTGTCCTCGAGCTTTTCGCGCATGTTGTAGTACGTGTCGCTGAGCTCGGTGGTGACGGTCCCATCACCGTACTTTTTGTTGAGATACTCCCCGATGCCGAGGACGAATTCCTTCCTGGCCTCGAACTTAGTCCTGTCGTGGTCGCGGATTATCATCACGAGCTTCGCGCCTATGGTGCTGGCTTCCACGTTGTTCACGTGGTAGAAGCCCTCGTACATCTCGGTGTGGGACGGGGTCTCCGCCGGAGGCAGCATATTTATGTATTCGTTCGCTATAAGGACTGCGTTCTTCATCTTGTTCTTGGAGGAACCCGGATGTATGCTGACGCCTTTGATGTGGATCTTGGCCGCCGCGGCGTTGAAGCACTCGTACTCGAGCTCGCCGAGCCTGCCGCCGTCGACGGTGTAGGCGTATTCTGGCTTGAAGTAAGAGAGGTCCACCCTCTCCATGCCCCTTCCTATCTCCTCGTCGGGGTTGAAGCAGACGTATATGGTCCCGTGCTCGATCTCGGGATGAGCGATCAGATCCTCTATCGCGGTCATTATCTCGGCTATGCCGGCTTTGTCGTCCGCTCCGAGAAGCGTGGTGCCATCGGTTATGATCAGATGCTGGCCCTTGTAGAGGTCCAGGTACGGGAAGACCTTCCTGGTAGTTACCACTCCGCCTCCGAGGTCGATATCGCCGCCTTCATACTCGATGACGCGGGGCTTGATATTATCTCCGGGAACCTCGCCGCTGGTATCGATGTGTGCGACGAAGCCTATGGGCGTGCGGTCCTCGCAGCCCTTGCTGGCAGGAAGTATGCCGTAGACGTAGCCTGTCCCGTCGTTCTTTACGCCGCTGAGCCCTACGGCCTTCATCTCCTCTTCCAGGTATGCCGTAAGCTCCTTCTGGCACATGGTGGACGGGCAGCTCACGCTGTTCTCGTCCGAATTGGTGCCAAAGGAAACGTATTTCAGAAATCTTTCTTCAACTCTCATTACTTGATCCTCCTTCGCCGGAAGGCTTTGTCCGGCTCATAGTATGATTGTAGCATAATAACGGTGTTAATAGCATACCAAGAGTTCGAATTGCAGAGGATCCTTCAGCCTGCCGCCTCTTCATCTCAAAACACCGATAATACGCAATATGCATAACACTATGAGTTAATGATAAAATTCGCATTAATACCTCCTGTCACAGTTAAAAAACACGTTATTGAGTCATAGCTCCCGAATGGCTTAACATGAATATGGAGGTTAGTCACTTTCTTTAAGGAGATGATAAATGATGAGGAATTTTTGTATAGGGATTGTTAATTTCGCTTCCGAAATAGGGAACCGAGACGGAAATATTAGCAAAATGGAAAGGTTTATATGGGATGCAGCTGCGGCGGGTGTTAAGCTCATCGTATTTCCTGAACTATCCGTGTCAGGAAGTAGGCCCGAAGATATTCCATGCGTGTCGGAAGTAGAATCAATTGGTGGAAAAACATCTACTCATTTCTCTGCTCTGGCAGAAAGATTAGGAATATGGATCATTTATGGAGACACGGAAATCGATGACAATAAACTGTATGATTCCGCCTACATATGCGCCCCATCTGGAGATATCAGTACGATACGCAGAGTTCAGACTGAAAAGCTTCCATGGGCTGAAGCAGGAAACTGCATAGGACTCATAGACACACCCTGGGGAAAAATCGGAGTGGGTGTCGGAGAGGACATCCTCGAGTATCCTGAGACGGAAAGAATCATGATAGGCTATGGGACAAATATCGTGATCAGTGTAAGCGCGACTGCTAGGAACGTCAGCAACAACTCAAAGAGCTGGTACTGGTACATAAAGAACAGGATAGATTCTATAAGCGCCCGGGATGCGGTCAGGGTAGTATTTGCGAACCGCTGCGATGATGGCTTCCCCGGTGGAAGTTGCGCCGCCGAGCCGCAGAATTGGAATGTAGAAACCAAATATCTTATTGGCGATATTACTAGTACTGACGAGAGGCTCTATTACGGTGAGATCAGTAACGAATCTATTCCCGAGGGAGCGATCGCTCTAGAGAATAATTTTGTTCCAAGGCTTTTTGCAGACTTTTATAAACGTATCGCAGAGGATCAGCTGAACGGCATCAAATACGAGGCGAAACGCAGCGCTGACGGACCTGTTGTGGGATTGGTAAAGACCACCGCAAAGTGGGGCGACGTACAGGCCAATCTTGCTATGATGACAGGCTATATAGAGGAGGCAGCCAAAAAAAACGTAGATATACTGATGTTTCCGGAGACGATACTCCAAGGATATAAGCATATCGATCCAGCGCCAGGAGAACCGTCTATGCACGAAAGGCTTGCGGAGACCGTGCCAGGGCCCTCTTCTGATTGCATTGCAGAATATGCTAAAAAATACAGCATGTATATATGTTTTGGCCTCGCAGAGAGGAGTGGAGAATATATCTACAACAGCATGGCTGTAATCTGTCCCGACGGCAGACAATACACCTACAGAAAGATATCTCCACATGGAGAGGAAAATTACTGGTGCGAACCGGGAACAGAGCCTTTGATCATAGATACTCCCTGGGGAAAAGCCGGGGTCATCGTGTGCATGGACGGACATTCCGAACCCGAGATCGCTCGGTATTACGCTGCAAAAGGATGCAGTTTTATTCTCCATGACGCCTGCACATCAGGCAATAGATGGTACAGGACTTGCCGTCTCCTCCCATACGTAGACCGTGACGGCATGGGATTGATAACAGCTACAACGACAGGAACAGATGGCCCACAAAAGAGACTTTTTGCAACTGTCAGCTATGCGGCGGATCCACTGCCCTGCGGATGTTTTGATCCAGAAACAGGCGCGCCTGTCAATTTGCATGGGCTAGCGGCAAACGAAAAGGATGACCAAGGACTATCTGTAGTTAAACTCGATCTCGGAAATGTCGGGACTAGTCAAACACTGAACGCGCGATTGTATGCTAAAGAGTATGCTGCGCTGGCTGATAAGCTAGACACAGAGCAAACATATCTCTATGATCTTTGGAACAGCCACGATCTCGACAAGATACGCTTTGCTGTGAAAAGCGGCCTTATAAAACCCGGTAAACAGCATCGCTTCATGGGAGGGCTCCCGATCACGAAAGAAGAACTGGCAACTGTGCTATGGAAGATAGAGAATAAAAAGGAGATCTGATCTTAGATCTCCTTTTTGTCGTTCCTATCTATCATTCTGGTGCATAATTCACTTAAAACAGCACCCACAAACATAAGTATATATATACTCATATATGTTTGAGTAGCATCGAAAAGCATCCCTCCTAGTGTGCTTCCAAACGACGATATCAGAAGGTTCATATGGATAAAAGAGAAGTTCCTGGAAAAATGTTTTTCCCCAAAGTAAGTTCTTATAAATACTGAATTAGTTGGGGTTACGCCACCAAACGATAGGCCTGATATGAAAAATCCCATTATTAAGAGCAGCATGTTCCCGCTCTTAAGAGCTATTATGAAGACGATGCACGAAAGTAGCAAAACATAGTTTACCGCATGCATAGTTATACTTCTGCCCCTTTTATCATACATATCTCCAACAAATGCTCTGACGATACACTTGGCCACTGAGATCAATCCTATGATAGTGGCAACAGCAGAGTCGCTGACTAAAGCATTTGTTTCTCTGATCATGGCGCTTGATTGAGACGCTATAGCGAATCCGAGCGCGCTGTGTATTACGACCCAGAAAAAGTAATACCAGAATGACGACGACCGAAGCATTGTAGAAGGCTCCGCTTCGACTCCCTTATAATCTATGTGAGATTTGATACTACGTCCTGGGTCGTTAGATACTGCATAATCATTTGGTTCAACAATGAACTTCCCCGCAGCAGAAAAGGCGATCAAAGTCAGAATAGCCAGTCCTACAAAGGTACCTCTCCAGTCCCCTCCCCTTAAGCCTGTGACGATCTGAAACACTTTCCCAACAGCAAAGCTGCCGAGTCCATACCCTAGAAGAAGTATTCCAGAAATAAAACCGGGCTTGTCAGGAAACCATTTTCCGGCTGTTGAGAAGATCGGGTTATATGCAAATCCAGATGCAAAACCACAAAAAATACCGAAACCTGTATACAAAGCCGAAAGAGTCTGCATTTTCGCGGTCAAAATCAGACCAAACGCAAAGCATGCTGCCGACAGATACATAAAGACTCTGGGGCTGATTTTTTTATTGAGGTATCCGCTAGATGCGTTGCCTATACAGAACATAAACATCGTCAGCGTGTAGGTGAAAGCGATCCGCGAAGCGCTCCAGAGGGGATAATCTCTGGAAATATACATACTAAACGTACCCCATGCGGAGATCATACCGCAAAAGACCATTGCAAAGATTCCTAGTGATGCTATCGTTTTTCTGTCTACTTTCAAATCGATCCTCCTGACAAATACTGAGACCCAAAAAATCATAATTTTCGGCTAGACTATCATACAGTCGAGGCAGGCCCCTCCACGGGACCTGCCTCACCATTTTAGAAGGAGATGAACTATAATCTTATCTCGTTACCTCATCAACTATTTTTTCGAGCTGCGCATAAGCGTTTTCTATAGCTTCACTTCGCTCTTCCAGCCAATGCTCAGTATTGTTCACATTTTCAGCACTGTGCCTGAGCATGGATTCCATACATGACGGCGCAGGGCCACCAAGACTTGCCTTCGATTCAACGTTTCCTCTGGCGGATAAGGCTTTTGCAAGATCCTCCTCATCGATGTCTATTTCGCTGCCCAGAACTGTCTTAGACCACTTTTTAAGGAGATCGGGTGTCGCAGCACCTATGCCCTCACCCTTATCTTTAACATCGCCTACCATCCCTGCAACTATATGATGAGCATTTCTGAAGGATATATCATAATCGCGGACAAGCATATCGGCTAGACTAGTCGCCGTGCTGAAATTAAGATCGGACATTTTCTCCATCCTCTCCCTGTGGAAAGATGAATGCGTCATCACTAGATTCATATATCTCAAACATGTAAGCACGTCTTTATGGACACTAGCAAGCGTTGGAGGAATTCTGAAAGCATCTCCACAGAATCCAAACGGTGCGTTTTTAAGCGCCGCAGCGCTGTCTACGAACGCCGACACACCTCCGCTGGCAGCGGTCTTGGTCCTCTCGAGCGGTGAAGGATTTTTTTTCTGAGGCATTATGCTGCTAGTTCCGGAGATCTCTCCTCCAAGTTCAAAGGTATTGAATTCATCTGTACACCATATGAACATATCTTGAGCAATTCTGCTGATATTCGTGCAGAGTATCGCATACGCTGCCTCTACCTCCATCGCGTAGTCTCTCGAGACCACACAGTCCCATGAGTTTTCAACCACGCCGTCGAAGCCTAGCAGTTCAGCGGTCTCAAGTCGGTCGATAGGGAATCCAGTCCCTGCGAACGCTGCAGCGCCAAGAGCACAGAGATTGGTACGTTTATATGCGTCCATCAGTCTACCGGAGTCTCTTGAAAGGCTGTTCACGCACATTATCAGATAGTGGCCCACTGTTGTGGGCTGTGCGGGCTGCATGTGGGTATATCCGGTAAAAACCGCATCCTTATACTCTTCAGCCATTACAAGAATAGATTTCTGCAAAGAAACAATATTTGCGACTGTTTCCAGTATCTTCTTCCTGGTAGTCATTCTGAGCATAGTAGAGCTCAAATCGTTTCTTGAGCGCCCAGTATGCATTCTGCCACCCGCATCTATCCCAATGCGGTCGATGAGCTGACTTTCGATATTTAGATAAAGATCGTTGCCTCTATCGACGGATAGATCGCTCTCTTGGAGAGTGGCTTGTATATCCTTCAATGCCCTAAGTATGTCAACTGCCGTTTGCTTTTTTATGATTTTGTTGTCACACAGCATTACCGTATGGGCAGCGTTGATGTAATACATCTCATCAAACGCATCCCTGTAATCTGCAACGATACCTGGGAAAGAGAGTTCCTTGAACTCTTCCGCCATAGGCTCTTTTATTCTTCCTTTAAGCATTTGTTACCTGCCTGATACTATACTGATGCCACACCCATCACGAGATCCGGAAGCCAGTGAGTAAGTCCCGGAACGAATGATACCAGGAGCAGTACCGGTATGGCGACGAATACTATGAGCGGGACTATGGGCTTGACCGCGGTCATCGGATCGATCTCACATATCCTTGCTGAGGTGTAGAAGTTCGACGCTACCGGGGGAGTCATAACACCTATTCCTATCGCGATAAATACCATACATCCGAACTGTACCGCATCTATGCCTACTGCCTGCATCGTGGGATAGATGATAGGCGGGAGTACGAGCGTAAGAACGTTGGCATCAAAGAAGAATCCGCATGCGACGAACAGTATGTCGACAGCAACTATAATCATCCAAGGCTCTTTGAGTGTGTTGAGCATCCATCTGGTGAGTTCTTGTGTAGCGCCGGACTTTATGACGAAGGTCGTAAAATATTTTATGAAGGGAACCATTATCATGGTCATGCCAATATTCATTCCTGTCTGACGGAATGTTGATACAAATGCTTCCCCTTTGAGATTCTTATAGAAGAATAGTCCTACAAGTATCGCATACAGAGCGCTGACTGCTCCGGCTTCTGTAGGGGAAAAGATTCCGCTGAAAATACCTCCAAGCATGATCAAGGCCATGAGCAGTGCAGGTATCGCATCGATAAGGGCGTGCACCATAGGGTGTGTCTTCTTTACAGTTCCGTCAGAAAGCTTGATCTCATCTGAATGCTGATATCTTGCCACGACCTCTTCCGAAGGGTGATAGTAATTCTTATAAGTCAGAAAATGTACTACGATGTATCCTAGAGCCCAGATTATTCCAGGTATTATAGTACATAGGAAAAGCCTTGATACCGATACGGAGATGACGGTCGCAAAAAGTATTGCGTTCATATTCGGCGGTATCATGAAGCCCAAGGGACTAGATGCCGTAACCATGGCTGATATATATCTTCGCTCCCATCCGAGGTCAGACATTTTGTCACAAAGAATTGAGGATATAGTTGCAGCAGTAGCGGAACCAGATCCAGTAAGCATTCCAAAGAGCATTGCTGCCGCAGGAATTACTACGCCAAGGCCGCCTCTGATCTTTCTTAGCGCTACCTCACAGAGCACGACCAGTTTGTCTGCAATACCGGTCTTTTGCATCAAAGAACCGCCTATCATAAACAGTGGTACTGCCATCAGCGAATAGCTGTTGAGGCTGTTGAACACAGCATTCGTAGACGTCGCGATGCTCCCACCTTCACCCAGAGTGATCGCTATGGATGTGATCAGGAAGGTGAACGGAAGCGTACAGCCCATAAGAATCAGTACTATCAGGAGAATAAGGTAAATAACTATAGAGTTCACTTTATTTCTCCTCCTTTACATCTTTCAACGCTTGAATATCCTTGACCACGTAACTTACAAAATAAATGCAAACTATGGTCAATCCGACAGGCACGATCATCTTCATAAGCCATTCAGGATAATTTAATCCAGATATCTTCACTCCCCTGTTTCGCAAAGTAATGAGGCAATGCCTGAAGCTGTAATAATCGAAATATGCTAGAGCTGCCGCGCAAAGCACATCATTTATCAGCTGCACCACAGCAAGTATTGTCCTGTTGTGAACAAATACTTTAAGCACATCGACAGTAATGTTCTTACGCTGCTTGGATATAAGAATATTTCCAAGAAATACCGTGTATATCATCATATATACTGGTATATCAGTTGCTGCGCCAAGATCGAAATGGATCAGATTCCTTGCGACGACCTGGACGCATACTATGAGCACTAGCAGCATCATGGCTGCTGTGATCAGAAGACTTAAGACCTTCGTCAGACCGTCTTCGATCCTTTTAAGAGTCCCCATAAGACCGCTCCTTAAATATGCCGGGTCCTTCTGTTGAGAAGGACCCGTTTTGGTTTTAACGATTAGTGAGAAGCTTTGTAATCAGCACTGATCTTCTCGAGCTTCTTTATTAGCTCTGGGGCATCCCCACCGATTTTCTTTCCAACGGTCTCTCTTGTGTAGGAATTGACCTCTTCCCACGCCTCGAGATCTTCCTTTGTGAGGATCGTCTGGATAACTCCCAGCTCCTTGATCCTGTCTTCAGCCTTTTTGAGGTCTTCCTTCTGTATTCCGTAGTGGTATTCCGCAGTCTCTTCACAGCATTCAGTAAAGAGCTGCTGAACCTCGGGATCCCAAGAATCCCAGGTGTCTGTTGACACAAAGAAGAACGGATTGTAATTCCACTGCCAATTGAATACAGAGTGGTACTTGGTCACTTCCTGCTTAGATTCTTTTACAAATGAATAGGTTGGAAATTCAAAGCCATCTATGCTCTTTGTCTGCATGGCGGTGTAGATCTCACTTCCAGGAACGGTGACCGCATTGGCCACGTGACTCCAGAAGGTCTGTACCGTATCATCATTGTAGACTCTCATATTGAGGCCTTTGCAGTCTTCAGGTCTGCGGATCTCACGGACATTGTTGAATACCTGTCGGAAAGTACCACAGCTTCCTGCGAGCAGATGGAGTCCGCTCTTTTCACATTCTGCTGCATAAAGTTTGAACATCTCTCCACCGTTACCCATGAGGTCCCAAGCCATGTCTATATCAGTGAGAAGTCCAGGCAGATTGAAGCATGATGCCATAGGTACATAAGCGCTGACTACGGAATAATAACCCATGTCTGCGTCGCCATCGAGAACAGTTCCTGCAGGATCAGATCCAAGGACCTTATCCCAGAATACATCTATGGTGATGTGCCCATCACTCTTTTCCTCGATCAGCTTCTTGAAATAAGCAGTCGCAAATCCCTGAGCATTGTACTCCGTTACGACTTCAGGATCGGAACCAGCTCCTGCGAAGACTATCTTCATGTCCGGATACACATACTCCGCAGACTGCTGCTCTTCGTTCTTTTCTTCTTTCTTTTCCCCACATGCCGCAAACGAAAGGACCATGCAGAAGGCAAGAATAAGCGCTAAATATTTTTTCATAGTTTTCTCCTTCTTTTTATAGATCGACAAACTATATTGAGAAGAGGACTTTACAGACCTTTAATCTGTCTTTTTCGTCGTTTGCATCTCAATTTTCATATAAAAATATGGATAAACGCAAATATCAATTACAAAAAACAGATTGGAGGCGTTAAAATAAACTTAACGTAATACGAACCCAAACTATTAATGGATAGATGTCAGTGGCAAAACAACTGACTCAAAAGGAAATGAAGATAATACAGTTAAAATATTTCTGTTGTACATGCAAATACATGAGCTTGACTAGAGCTGCGGAGGAGCTTTTTGTCTCTACCCCCGCAATCTCTACTGCAATAAAATCACTTGAAGATGAATTCTCTCTTCAGCTACTCATTCGCAGTAACAACAAGATCGAACTGACAGAAGCCGGCGCGATTTTTTATGAGCGTGCTTTAAAGCTAATAAACTACACTGATGCTTTTGTAAGGGATATGAAACAGATCTCAAGGATGTCCAATACGATTACCCTTGGAGTACCTCCCAGATTGGCGAATTATATTATTCCTCTGCTCGACGACGCGGCGGATAAAACGTATGCATTTGACCCCAATATGAATCTTACAGTCAAGGAGATGGCGGTCAATGACCTTGTCACGAGCATGGAGATCGGCGTGATCGATGCATTTTTCGGAACTGAAAGGCCTTCCGCTTTTAGAAGTCTCAGCAGAATAGAATTCTGCAGACTCCCCCTATATGTCGTATGTTCAGAGACCTATCCTCTCGCGAATTTGAAGCGCTGCAACATGGACGACCTCATATCTTATCCCTTTATAGGCTGTGTGGGTCAAGGAAGAGCTTCATCAACCGCTGCTGTTTATTTTGAAAAACATGGGCAAGAGCTGAAATATGCCGCCTCCTACAGTCAGTTCAGTACGCTTGAACAGATGCTGATCAGGAACAAGGGATATACCTTGGCGGACGAAACCATGAGTCTATCGTATGATTCTCTGATACAGATACCTCTTGAGGATACCATATACAACATAATTAATATCTATTACAGCGACAGAACAAATCTGAATAAAAGCATAATGGATTATCTCACATTTCTTCCGAGCATCCAAAAATGATTCCCTTGTTTTTGATAATATCTGGTCCATGATATAAGGTCAGCTATAGTGCATATGCGTCAAAAGTAAAAGACAGCGCGTCAGATAGGGACGCGCTGTCTTTGCAGTCAAGTGAACACGCAAGATCTTTAAGCGTTAGGATTATGAGATCCTGTCAATAATCATGATCTATCATCACTTCAGATACTTATCGAACCAGTTCGAGATCTCGGTGAGCCTGCGGAGCCTGTGCTGAGGCTTGCCGGAGCGATTGAGCTCGTGGTTCTCGCCCTTGAAGATCACCATGCGGCAGTCGAGTCCGAGCTCCTTGTAGGCCGTGAACATCTGGTAGCCGTCGGGAATCGGGCACCTGTAGTCCGCGTCGGAGTGGATGATGAGCAGCGGGGTCTTGAAGTTTTTGGCGTACTTCAGCGGGGAGATGTCCCAGATGTACTTCTGATCCGCATCCTCGTAGATGTGAGCCTTGTGCTGGTTGGGCACGAACCTCATTCCTATGTCGGAGACGCCCCAGAAGCTGAACCAGTTGGATATGCTCCTCTGGGTAGCCGCGCAGGCGAACCTGTCGGTGTGGCCGACGATCCAGTTGGTCATGAAGCCGCCGTAGGAACCGCCGGTAACGCCCACTCTCTTCTCGTCGATCGCGGGATACTTCGCGAGAACGGCGTCGGTGAAGTCCATGATGTTCTTGTAATCCTTGTCGCCGTAGCCGTGCCAGATGTCGGCGAACTTGTCGCCGCCGCCATTGGAGCCTACGGGGTTGCAGAAGAATACGAAGTAGCCCTGGTTGGCCCAGAACTGCATCTCATGGAAGTATACCTCGCCGTAGGCAGTCCTCGGACCGCCGTGGATGTCGAGTATGGCCGGATACTTCTTCGCGGGATCGTAGTTCCAGGGCTCGAGTACCCATCCAGTGACCTCGAGGCCTTCGCTCTGGATGGTCATCCTGTTGGGCTTGGCGATGTAGTTGTTCTTGATCTTGTCCTCGTTGATCTTGGTCAGCTGCTTGTAGCTGCCGTCCATCTCCATCTTGTAGACTTCCTGGAGCTTCATGTCGAGGAGCGCTACGCATATGATCTCGCCCTTCTCGTTGATATCGAACATATCGATGGAGCCTTCGCCGCCATAGATCTGCTCGGGCTTGCCGTCCGGGCCCATGACGAAGAGCCTGTCGGCGCTTCCGATGTTGGCGTTGAAGAAGATCTTGTCGCCGAGCATGCGGACGTGATAGCCGCTGGCCCTTCTGTAGTCGGTGCCTACGGCGTTGCCGACCTCGATGTAGTTCTCGGCCATGAGCTTAAGGCCTTCCTTGAGGTCGTAGAACCAGAAGAACGGGGTCTCATTGCCCTCGTAGACCTTGCCCTCGCTCATTAGCACGAAGAGGCCGTCCATGTACTTGAAGATGCCCTTGAAGTACTTCTCGCCCTTCTCGCAGATGGTCTCGGTCTTGCCCTTCTTCAGGTCGTAGCTGTAGAAGCCGGGCATGTTGCACTGGCTTCCTTCCCAGGCTTCGCCGAGGTAGAAGATCTTTCCGCCCTGAGCGGCAACGGAAGCGACCGCCATGGAGGGCTCGGTGATCCTGCAGACCTCGCCGCTCTTGGGATCGTAGATGAAGAGCGCGGTCCTCTTGTTGAGGGTGTAGGTGCCGCCGTTCGTCCAGAACGGGTTCTCCTCCATGATGACGTAGTCGGCGTCGGCCTTGATCTCCTTGTTGATCTTGTCCCTGCCCTCTTTGCCTTCCTTGTAGAAGTCGGGATAGAGCTTGTTGATCGAGGAGGTGAAATAGAACCTTCCGTCGCCTGTGGGGAAGAGCTCGCCCGCGGGAAGCGGAAGCTCGAAGGCCGGCATGGCCTCGCCGCCGTCGACGGCCAGCCTGTAGTAGCTGGTGAAGGATTCTCCTGCTTCCTTCCTCTTCTTTTCCTTGGGGCTCCTTACCGCGGGGAATAGGATGTGTGTGTCATCTTCCCAGAAGAAAGAGCTCTCGCTGCCGAGAGAAGTCAGACGCCTGGTCTCTCCGCTCTCGAGGTCCAGCAGGTACAGATTGTATTTGTAGACGTTCTCGTCGTAGTCACCGTAGTAGGCTACGAATACCGCCTTCTTCCCGTCGGGGGAATAGCGGAGGTTCCAAAGAGTGTTGTATTTGAGATACTGATCTATCTTGATCTTTTTCATTGGCAAGCTCCTTTCTG
>JAFPZZ010000036.1 GCA_017417045.1 Bacillota bacterium | reverse complement strand
CTCGGCATAGTCCTGGCGGACGCCCTCATGGGCGAGATAAGCCCGGCAATGGCCGCCGCGGTGGCGTCGAGCCCCGCCTACAGGGTCCTCGTCCCGATGAACCTCTGCGACACATACGTCGCCGGGGCCTCCCAGTCCTACAGCGCGGTGATAAACGACGCTGTCGCGCATGTGAAAGCCCTAGCGGAGAATGCATAGGGTTTTCGGAGCCTGCGCATATAGAAATTGAACGGCCGCAGCGGCCGGATAGGACACGACTTGTTATAAGCATTAAAAAGCTCCCGCGATGCGGGAGCTTTTCTCTGTTCTTCGAGGCTGTATGCAGCTGCCTGCAGATCTTCTTGCAGCCTTCCTACAGCGCTACGCTGCCTTTGGCGAGCTTGATCTCGCTCTCCTTGTCGAAGAGGATGATATCGTCGCCGATGATGTCGAACTTCACCTGGTGGTTGAGAGGATAGTCGACGCTTCCGAACTCGACGGAGGTGATGATGTCGTCGCCCATGCTGAGCTTGACCGTGGTCTCCATGCCGGCGGGGAGGGTGGCGTATACGCCCGCTCCGAGCTTTCCGCCTCCGAGCTTTATGAATTCTGGCCTGATGCCTAGCACGGCGTTGTTTTCACCGCCTGAGCTGAGCTCGCCCACGGGTTCGCTGCTGCTGAAGCTCATCTCGGCGCCCAGGGCCTTTATGCTGTAGCTCTTCTCGCCGGTCTTTTCGGCGGTCGCCGGGATGAAGTTCATCGTCGGGTTTCCTACGAAGTCGGCGACGAAGAGGTTCGCCGGGTCGCTGTAAACGGTGAGAGGCGGATCGTACTGCTGGAGCACGCCGGTCTTCATGAGGCATATGCGGATCGCCAGGGTCATAGCTTCCAGCTGGTCGTGGGTGACGTATACGAAGGTCGAGTCGGTGTCGGCGTGGAGCCTCTTGAGCTCTGTGCGCATCTCGAGCCTGAGCTTTGCGTCGAGATTTGAGAGAGGCTCGTCCATGAAGAGTACCTTGGGCTTGGGAGCCAGGGTCCTCGCGATAGCGACTCTCTGCTGCTGTCCGCCGGAGAGCTCGCTCGGATAGCGCTTCTCGAACTGCTCGATCTTGAGCATGGCGAGCATCTCGTCGACCCTCTTTCTGATGTCCTCCTTGGACCATTTGAGGTTCTCGAGGCCAAAGGCTATGTTCTGGTAAACGGTCATGTGCGGCCAGAGGGCGTAGTTCTGGAAGAGGAAGCCTATGTCCCTCTTCGCCGGGGAGATGTTGATCCCCTTTTCAGAGTCGAACACCACTTCATCGCCTATGGTGATCCTTCCCTCGGTCGGGGTCTCCAAACCTGCGATCATACGGAGGGTGGTCGTCTTGCCGCAGCCGGACGGGCCGAGCAGGGTGATGAATTCTCTGTCCTCTATGACCATGTTCAGATCTTCCACGGCCACGAATTTGTCGAATCTTTTTGTTACGTGTTCAAGTGTGATCTTTGGCATATCAGTTCCCTCCTACACCCTTGTCGATGCTTGCGCCCGTCAGCTTGTTGACTATGAACTGAACGACCAGTACAACAACGATGATGAGCAGGTTGATTGCGTTGCTCGCCTGGCTGAGGCCCGTGCGGCTGTACTCGGAGAGCACCGTCGTAACGAGGGTCTGGTAGCTGATGACGAGCAGTACGAAGAGCGACATCTCTCTCATGCAGGAGATGAACGGAAGCAGATATCCGCTGATGAAGCTCGATTTCTGAATGGGGAAGAGGATCTTGGTCATGCGCTTCCACCAGGGAGCGTGCATGATTATCGCGGCTTCTTCTATCTCTCCCGAGAGCTGCATCATGGCGTTCGTGCCGGTACGCGAGGCGAAGGGCATGAACTTGATGGAGCCTACCAGCAGGAGCAGGAAGAACGATCCGTCGAGCCAGGTGAAGCCCTTGGTGTACGACAGCGCCAGGTATACGGCGCCGAACGACATCGAGGGTATCAGGTAGGGCAGGAACGCGAGGTTGGATACCAGCGTCGCCGCCTTGCTGTTTCTCTTGGACGCTACTGCGTAGCCGATAAGTATGCCGAAGGTCCCCGCGATTAGCGATACGAGAGCGGACAGGAGCAGACTCCTGCCCATAGCCTTCCACATGATCGAGCTCCTGAGTATGCCTATGGTGTCGCCCTTGTTGCTGCCCTCGAAGGGCTCGGAGGAGATCCAGTACCTGAGGGTGAAGGTCGACCAGTCTCCGGGCACCTCGAGCACGCTCTCCATAGCGAAGGAGAAGAGCGGCATTATGGCGAAGAACGCGACTATGACTGTCATGATGATGGCTATTGGCTTCTTCGCCTTTCCGAGCTTGACCAGAGAGACCTGGCCGGACTTGCCGGTAACGGTCGTGAAGGATTTGCGGCTGCCGGTGACCCAGTTGTTCAGGGTCAGTATGCCGATGGAGAAGACCATCAGCACTATGGCGACCACGTAGCCCTGGCCCTTGGTGAAGCCCGTGTTGATGAGGCTCCTCATCTGGACCGAGATCGAGATGAAGTTGTTTCCGCTGTTGATGCTGCTCTTGTTGAGGAAGAACGGCACCGTGAAGCTGCTGATGCTGCTGGAGAATACCAGGAGCACCGTTGAGATCAGCGCCGGCATCACTATCGGCAGCGTGATCTTGTAGAGGATCTTGAAGCGGCTCGCCTTGAGCACGGTCGCGGCCTCTTCGAGATTTGCGTCCATGTTGCGGAGTATGCCGCCTATGAGTATGTAGGCGAACGGAGCGTAGTGCAGGCCCAGGGACATGGCGCAGGGCACGAGGCCGTATACCATGGATTCCGGGACGCATATGCCCGTCCAGCTCTGAAGTATGCCCTCGCCGGCGTTTATAGCCGTGTTCTTGAAGAAGTTCTCCCAGAACATAGCCATGGACCAGCTCGGCATTATGTACGGGAATACGAAGACTGTGGAGATGAATTTCTTGCCGGGAAGATCGGAGCGGGTGATGAACCACGCGACGACTCCGCCGAAGCCCACCGCCACGACGCAGGCCAGAAGAGCCATCGCGGCCGACTGGCGAAGCGGCGTCCAGAACTTGATCTCAGCGTAGTTGAAGTCTTTGCTGGTCAGAAGCTCCGTCCAGTGGTGGAAGGTAAAGTCGCCGTCCGCGGCGCCGTTTCCGATGTATATGGCCTCCTGGTTGCCGTTGACCTTGAACGAACCGATGAGCAGGGTGCACAGCGGCAGAACGACGGCCAGTATGAGCAGGACCAGAAAGACCACGGTTATTACGTTGGCCGGCTTGGAGAAATACGATCTCAGGGCGTTTCCCGTGTTTTTCGTACTCTTTTTTTCCATAAGAGGCTCCTGTTATAACGGATAGAGGGGAGGGCGATGCCCTCCCCCCAAGGTTTTAGGTTTCCTGTTCAGAATAATAGCCTGTCAGACTACTTTCCGGCGAGCTGCATGTTGATGAACTTTACGACTGTCGCGTAGGAGCTGTCGATGTAGTTGACGTCCTCTACTACGCACTGCTCTTTCCATACGGAGAGAGCCGGATCGCCTTCAACAGAGCTGATGTTCTGGTTTCCGGAGTAGTATCCGAGTATTCCGCCCCAGCCTGCGTTGAAGCCTTCCTCGGAGAGGAGGTATCTGATGAAGAGGCAGGAGGTGTAGGGAAGCTGAGCGGTCTTCGGGATGAGGGTCCACATGTTGTAGACGAATCCGTCGAAGCCCTCTACCTGGGTGTTCCAGCCGGCCGCGGTAACGGTCTTGGTATAATACTGGTCGGTATCCTTGTAGTCAGCCTTGTAGTACTCGTAATCCTTGAGCTTGCAAAGGCCCGCGAAGATGATCCTTCCGTCCTCAGCATAGGTGTTGATCTGCTTGATCTCCTTGGAGTCGGAGCTGTGCCAGTAGCCTACGTTCTTGATGAACTCGGCGACGAACTTGTAGCCTATGTTCTGATAGGTGACCTCGTCCTTGGACGGATCGTAGTCGGTGCCGAAGTAGCTCTTGTAGGCGGAGGCGAGCCTGTCGCAGGACTCGGGGCTGGTGAGCATGATGAGGAAGTTCATGTTGATGTCCTCACCGAGCGGGTTTTGATAGGAGACGTTGTGAACGCCCTTGAGGCTCGCTCCGTCGACGCCAGTCATCTGCCATACGTTCTGGAGCTGGTCGGCGCCTACGGTAGTGTTGTCATACATGAATACCTTGTTGAAGGTCACGCCTACGAGCGGGACCTGGTCTCCCTCGGCGATGTTGAACTCGTCGCCCTGGGGAACGTAGCTGAGAAGGAATCCGGTGTCGAGCATCGCGTTCTTGAGGAAGGACGCGTCCTGGATCATAACGAAGTCAGCGATATAGCTGTCGGCCTTCTGAGCGGCGATCAGCTTGGGCTGATATTCGCTTCCCTTCTTGCTGTTATAGGCGGTCCTTCCCGCGGCCCAGGGATACTTCTCCTCGAACTTGACGAGGGCCTTCTTGATTCCCGAGGTCAGGGAGTCCGCGTTGAACGTGAGCGAGGGATTCGCTTCGAGCTCTTCCTTGGCGGCTGCCTCGAGTTCCTCGAGGGTCATGGCCTGGGCCTTCTCGATAGCCTGCTCTACTGCGGATTTTTCAGGTTCGTCGTTTTTCGGCTCTTCCTTTTTCTCTCCGCATGCCGCAAGGGAGAATATCATCGCCATTGCGAGCAGTACTGCTAATACTTTTTTCATAAGCTTTCTCCTTCTAAATATAGAAATGCGTTATAAAAACCTGGTTTATATACCCGGGAGGGTAACTGTGCTGTTGGCCGCGCTTGGACTCGGCCCGCTGCCGGGCACGGCTGCGGCTGCCTGAGCCTGGCGGCTTTGGCCCTGCGCTAGGCCTTGTTGTCGCTTCCGAAGACCTTGGTGATCCTCTCGGCTACCATGTCCGCTACGGCGTTCCTCGCCGGCTGCAGGTAGGTCCTGCCGTCGAACTTGGTCGGGTTGAGGGCTATCGCCTTGCGCACCTCGCCGAAATAGCAGACCCTGATGTCGGTCCCGACGTTGATCTTGCAGACCGCCATCTTTGAAGCCTCGCGCAGCATGTCCATCGGGATGCCTATAGCCTCGGCGAGCTGTCCGCCGTACTGGTTGAAGGTGTCGAGCCTGTCCTTGGGGACCGAAGAGGCTCCGTGCAGCACGAGGGGGAAGCCCGGGACGAGTCCCTGGATCTCCTCGAGTATGTCGAAGCGCAGCTGGGGATTTTGCCCCGGCTTGAACTTGTAGGCTCCGTGGGCGGTGCCTATCGCTATCGCGAGGCTGTCTATGCCGGTGCGCTCGATGAACTCGGCGGCTTCGTCCGGATGGGTGAAGCGGCCGTACTTGTCCTCTACGACGATCTCGTCCTCGACGCCCGCGATCGCGCCGAGCTCGCTCTCCACGACGACTCCTCTGTCGTGGGCGTATTTTACTATCTCCTTGGTGAGCTCGATATTCTTTTCGAATTCATAGGCCGAAGCGTCGATCATGACTGATGTGAAGCCTATATCCACGCAGTTTTTGAGCGTGTCCATATCCTTGCCGTGGTCGAGGTGAAGGGCCATGGGTATGTCGAACTTCTCCGCCGCCGCCTTGGCGCCGTGGACGACGAACATGGGCTGCATGTATTTGAGCGCGCCTTCGCTCACCGCCAGGATGACGGGGGAGTTCACCCTCGCCGCGCCCTCCGCGATGCCGTACATGATGTCGTTGTCGTCATAATTGAAAGCTCCGATGGCGTAGCCGCCTTCGTAAGCCTTTTTAAACATTTCCTTTGTTGTTACGAGAGCCATAATTCCTCCTGAAATCTTGTGCTTAGGAGCGGTATATTCGTTTTTTAATATAAACTCCTAACGTTTATTCTACTTTTTTAAATATACGTAGTCAAGTAAAAGGCTTTTGATAAATGCCGTAGCTTTGGAAATAGGTCGGGGAAAGAACTGATCTGCGGAAATTATCACGGCGAAACAAAATATCCCCCGAAGGGGATGCTCTTTGAGGGATATCGCGCCGAAATAATTATAGAAAATGAAAAACCGATGGCTGTCGTGAAATAAGGCAGAAGTTTCTCAAAGACAGAAGCTCCTCAGCGGTACACGTAGGGGAGCCTTACGCTCATGCCGCACATTATGCCGTGTTCGAGCTCGCCGCAGCTCTCGCCTATCTCGGCCGGGTCAAGGTATACGCCCCTGCTCATGCCCGCCAGCACGGCCTCGCTGCCTGCAGCTACGTCGGGCAGGTCGGTGATGTCGACCATGAGCTGATCCATGCAGATGTTGCCTATTATCGGGGCCTTCCTGCCGCCGAAGAGCACGTAGCCGCGGCCGCGGCCCCAGGCCCTCGGAAGCCCGTCGGCATAGCCAATAGGAAGCGTCGCGATGCGCGAGGGTCTCTCCGTCCTTCCCTTGCGGCCGTAGCTCACGTAGTATCCCGCCGGAACGTCCTTCACGAACATGACCTTGGCCTTCACCGCGAAGGTCGGGAGTATGCCGTCTCTTCTGAACTCCTCGTAGGAATAGCCGCCGTAAATGACTATGCCGGGGCGGCAGAGCTGGTAGTGAGCGGACTTCCTGTACATGGTCGGGAAGCTGTTGGCCAGGGTGCAGAGCGGGAGTTTTATCCCCATAGATATGAGCTCCTGCCTGAGGCTCTCGAAGCGCTCCTGCTGCAGATCCGTGTACGCCTTGCCCTCGGGAGTGTTCTCGTCCGAGCTCGAGAAGTGGGACATCAGGCCTATAAAGTTCAGCCCGGGCAGCTCGCTGATCTCCTTCAGCTCGTCCTTCAGATCGGGCTCATCCCACTGGAAGCCGATGCGTCCCATGCCGGTGTCGACGAAGGCGAGCACGTCGGCCCTCTTGCCGAAGTCGAAGGCGTAAGCGGAGAGCTCGCGGGCGAATCCGGCGTCGCAGATCCCGGCGGTGATGTCCTCTTCAAGCACGAGGTCGAAATTCTCCCTGTCTATCATGCCGAGCATGATGATCCTGGCGAAGGGGGCGAGTGTCCTGACCTGGAGCGCCTCGCTTATGCTCGCGACGGCGAAGCAGTCGATGCCGCATTTGATCATGAGCTTGACGACCTCGCGCAGGCCGTGCCCGTAGGCATTCGCCTTGACTATGCCGCATATGCGGGAGCCGGGCATGACCCTGGACTTCACTATGTTGATATTGTTTTCGAGCGCTCCGCGGTCGATCTCGACCCATGCCGGGCGCATTGTTTTCTTCATCATATTATCCATGGGAAAATAATATAACCAAAGAAAAGGATATTCAAGCTGTGATATACTTTTAGCAGGTAAAACGGAAAGGAGACTGTATGCTCGCGCTTATAACAGGAGCAGGAAGAGGCATAGGAAAGGCCGCTGCCGAAAGATTCAGAAGAGAGGGCTGGGAGGTCGCGGAAGTTGCGCACAGGACTGACTGCGATCTCAGGGACTCCGCGCAGGTCGAGGCCTTCGCAAAGAAGCTCATGGGCGAGAAGGGCTGCCCCGACGTCATCGTAAACTGCGCCGGGATAGCGCAACAAAAGCAATTGCAGGACGTCTCCGAGGCTGAGTGGGACGATATGATGGACAGCGACCTCAAGGCCGCCTACCTCGTGATAAGGGCCTTCCTCCCCGCGATGATATCGAGAAAGAGCGGGAGCATAGTCAACGTCGCGTCCATGTGGGGAGAGACCGGGGCGTCGATGGAGGCCCATTACTCCGCCGCCAAGGGAGGGCTCATAGCTCTGACCAAGGCCCTCGCCAAGGAGCTCGGACCTTCGGGGATACGCGTCAACTGCGTCTCCCCGGGCTGCATACGGACAAGGATGCTGGGCGCCTTCAGCGAAGCGGAGCTTCGCGCCCTAGAGGAGGAGACTCCGCTCGGCCGCATAGGCGAACCCGAGGAGGCGGCTGCGGCGATATACTTTCTGGCCGGTCCCGAGGCTTCGTTCATCACGGGCCAGGTGCTAGGCGTGAACGGAGGCATGGTGATATAAGAGCGCCAGGCGCGGGCTTTCGCGGCCCCGATTGGGACCTTTCCAGACATTGGCCGCGGTATTTTCGCGGCTGCCGCATGAGACATTGGCCGCGATTCTTTCGCGCCCGCAAAAGCAAAGCGACTATCATCCCACTATCATCAACAGAGAGGTAAAGCAAATGAGTGACTGTCAAAAGGCCGGGATGCTGCTCTCGGTGATAAAGACTAGGCGCAGCACCAGAAGATTCAAGGATGCCGAGCTTCCGCAGGACATGCTGGACATGATAATAGAAGCCGGCAGATATGCCCCCAGCGGGGGCAACAACCAGAAGACGCACTTTCTCGTCATGCTGGACAAAGCGCTGCTCTCCAGGCTCAAGGAGCTCACGAACGCAGCCCTCGTAAAGGTCGAGGAGGAGCCGGGGATGTACAGATCCTTCCTGAATTCCGTGAATGGCGCGAAGAAGGCCGCCGAAGAAGGCAAGGTGCGCGACTTCTACTACGAGGCCCCGGTGCTCATACTTACCGCGAGCGACGAGAACTATTATAACCGCTTCGCCGACTGCGCCTGCGCGATAGAAAACATGATGCTGACGGCGAACGCCCTGGACCTCGGTTCCTGCTGGATCAATACCGTGCGCTTCGTACAGGACGATCCCGAGCTGAACGAGTTCCTGCGCGAAGTCGGGATGAAGGAGGGCGAGGTCGTATGCGGCGGAGTCGCCATAGGCTTCGCGGATACCGAGGATGGGCTGCCCGCGAGGGAACCTCTTCCGAGGACGGGAAATCTCGTGGAGCTTATTTAAGCCGGGCAAGCCGGCCGAAAAGCTTCATACCTTTAACGTACGATCCGAAGCGCAAGGAGGGAAAACATGAGCGAGATCATCAGGATAAACGAGAACAGCTGGCGCATCGAGGACGGTCACGTGAGGTTCTTCCTGCTCTGCGGCAGCGAGCGCGCCGCCCTCATAGACAGCGGCATGGACACGCCGGACGCGAGGAGCATCGCGGAGAGCCTGACGGCTCTTCCCCTTATCATGATCTACACCCACGCGGACCGCGACCACATCTCGGGGCACGCCGCCTTCGATAAGGCCTGGATGAACCCGGCCGAGGAAGAGAACTTCCGCCGCGCGGGAGGCACGGGCGAGATAGTCCCGCTCGAGGACGGAGACGTGATAGACCTAGGCGGAAGGCCCTTAAGGATCATCCACATACCAGGCCATACTCCGGGCAGCATAGCGCTGCTCGACGTGAACGGACGCTTCCTGATCGGAGGCGATTCGGTGCAGGACGGAAATATCTACATGTTCGGGCCCATGCGCGACCTCGGCATATACCCGGCCAGCATGAGGAGACTTTTGGAGCTCTCGGATCTCTACGACGAGGTCTGGCCGTCTCACGGGAGCTTTCCGGTGTCCCCGGAGCTCATCCCTCAGCTCATAGAGGGAGCGGAAAAGATACTCGCGGGGGAGGCCGAGGGCACGCTCTTCGAGGCGCACGGGAATCCCATACTGCTCTTCAGATTTCCCTTCGCGGGCTTTCTGAGGCCGCTCCCTGAGGAGTAGCAGCCCCTGCCGGAGGAATAGAGGTCCTCGGTGAGAGCCGCAGATGGCTGCTGCCGAGCGGCTGCTCAGTCGAAAGATCGGCCGCGGCAGCAGTGAAAGCACAATAAAAGGCCCCTGATGATACATCGGGGGCCTGCGTATTATTTTTGCGGCGCAGCCTTAAGCTCCGCGAAGCCCTTCCCTCATAGCAGCTGCCCTCTCGCAGCTGCCTGAGGCCCAAGGTGCTCTTAGGTCCAGCTCTTCGGGAGAGGCGCGTCGATCTTTACCGGCTCGGGGTATTCGGCTCCGAAGGTCTCGACCGTCACCTTTTCTATGACCTCGGGCTCTAGCGGCTCGTTTATCTCGATGCGGCCGTCGCCCACTGGCTTCGTCGCGACCTTCTCTATCCTGTATATCTCCTCCATGCCGGAGATCACGTGCCCGAAGACGGGGTATATGCCCTTGTGGTTAGGGCAGTCCTTGACGGGGAAGAAGAACTCCCCTCCGGCGAGGCCCGCCTCGTAGCCCCCCATGCAGATGCAGCCCGGGTGCGAATCAAGGGGCTCTATCTCGGGATGCAGCTCGGATTCCCTGGGTATCAGATACTTCGCCTCGTCCCTGTGGAACGCGCTGTAGCTCGCGTCGACCCACCTGCCCGGGCAGATGCGCTCTATGGCGTGCCCGTCGTAAACGCCGAGCTTCGCCAGGTGTATGAAGCTCGCGACCGTGTTGGGGGCTGCGTCTGGGAGCAGCTCTATCACTATGTCAGCGCCGCTCGCCATGTGCATCGTCGCTATGGGATTCCTTTTCATGCTGTGACCGCCTTTCTTTGGATGTTTTTCGGCTTAGATATCTTCCGGCCGGATATGCGCGGCAAGACATCTAATGGCGCCGCCTGCTGTTCGTCGTCCGGATTATAAGCTGATAAAAAGACCGGAAGAGCGTCATCGCTCTCCCGGCCGGCTTGGCACCCCCACGCGGAATCGAACCACGAACAAAGGTTTAGGAAACCTCCGTTATATCCGTTTAACTATGAGGGCAGGTCTTTCGCGCAGCGCCCGGGAGGATAGTCTCCTGTCCGGATACGGGACCTTTTTAGGGGCTCCTTTTTCCTGCGTGCAATGTATTATAAATCATTAATCTTTGGATTGCAAGGCAAATCTCGTTATGATAAGATAAGTGTTGCGTTTTAAGGAGCTTTTTATGTCTGAGAGCGAGCGGTACATGGCCGAAGCCCTTGAGGAAGCCGCGGCCGCGGCCTCCGAAGGAGAGGTCCCTATAGGCGCCGTAGTGGTACACGGCGGTGAGATAGTGTCGCGCGCGCACAACATGACGGTGCAGACCAAGGATCCCACGGCTCACGCCGAGATGCTGGCCATGAAGGCCGCGCTAGAGGCTCTTAAGGGAAAGAACCACCGCCTGTCAGGCTGCGAGCTCTACGTCACGCTCGAGCCCTGCGCTATGTGCGCCGGCGCCATCGTGCTGAACAGGATAGACAAGCTGTATATAGGGACTATGGACCCCAAGAGCGGGGCCTGCGGTTCCCTCTTCGATATAGTCCGCGACGAAAGACTCAACCACAGGGCGGCGGTCGAGACCGGCGTCCTGGAGGCTGCCTGCAGCGGTATGCTGAAGGATTTCTTCAGAGGACTCAGAAGCACAAAAGATCACCCGGAGGAAGTTTGAAATGAAAAGAGCGGCATCACTAATATGCCTTGCGCTGTGTCTGGTGCTCACCATGAGCCAGGTCTGTTTCGCCGCGGGCCTCGAGATAACCAATATCAGTCCCAAGAACGGCGAGACCGGCAAGCAGGTCCAGAACATGGCGATCAAGCTCACCTTCAGCGAGAACATGATGGACGCCAACGCCATTGAGGCGAACGCCTCCCTCATCAGCATCAAGGATGGCGAGGGCAATGAAGTCCCGTTTGAGATCGCCTACTCCGAAGAGAAGTATCCCGATCAGCTCTGGCTCATCATCAGAGAGACCCTGACCGCGAACACCGAATACACCGTGGAGATACTTCCGGGCGTTGCCTCGGCCTCCGGAAGCACCCTAGGACAGACCGTTACCAGCACCTTCAAGACCAGGAACACCAGCGCCGACGGCTATATCAACATGGGCCTGATGTTCGCGATGCTCGCCGTCATGTTCCTCTCTACCAGGCAGGCCATGAAGAAGGCCGACGAGCAGGGCGCCGGAGGAAAGGCTCCCGCCGCCGTCTATGAGGAGATGAACCCCTACAAGCTCGCCAAGGAGAAGGGCATTACCGTCGACGAGGCCAGAAAGATAATCGACAGCCGCAGGGAGAAGCAGGCCAAGAACGCAGCCAAGGCGGAGGCGTCCCGCAGCAAGCAGGACGAGGCCATGGCCGCTGAGATCGCTGCCCAGCAGAAGCGCCTCGAGGAGGAATACGAGGCCGCCAGAAGGGCGTCCAACTACCACGTCAAGAGCTCCGGCTCCGTTGTGAGCAGAGGTTTGGAGTGCCCGAAGGCGATCGTTAGGATGAACAGAAAGAAGAGAGAGGCCGCCGAAAAGGCCGCCAGGAAGGCTGTCGCAAAGAAGGGCAAGAAATAGCAGGATATGAAGCATGCGGGAGAGGATGAAAGTCCCCTCCTGTTTTTTATGGATGCCGCTGCCGGATGCGTGCCTTTGGGACCAGAGTGCTTCGTCGCCTGATGCTGATCGCTTCGCGTGGTCTCTGGAACGAGAGAACAAGATAAAGAATCTTAAAGCGGATAGGACAACTCCTATCCGCTTTTGCTCGTTCTCGAGACCGGAACGCTCGCTCAGCGTCAGCATAGACGGCTCCTCGCAATGGTCCCTCATGCACGCATCCGGCAGCACCTCGGTGCGGCAGGGATCGATCACATTCATTCGGCACGTATCATATCTGCATTTTGCAATGATCCCTCGTCAGCTTCGCAGGGTCGAGAAATACTGCAAATCGACACAGGCGGCATCTCGCATGGATCTACGGACAGCCATCAAGCACCGTTCACCGCGAGCTTCCGCGGGGCCTGAGGGGGCCATAGCGAGGAGCAGCTAAGCGTTAAAGAAAAACAGCCCCGTCGTCTTCAGATGCGCCGGGTGTAGGCGCAAGGTGCATATGTCCGAAGCCCCTGTCCTTATGGGGGACAGGGGCGAGTTTATGCACCGTACTGAAGACAGGGGCCGTTTTTCTGTCTAACGCTCTGCGACGAGCTCTCTGGTCCGAGAAGGCCTCGCGGCAGCGCTTTGGTCACAAGTGGTATTATACCTGGAGTTACGCAGCTACTCGTTCACTGCGCCTCTGCAGGAGCTCATCTGTTCGCGACGGGCGCTATCGAGTACTGCTGCTTCACGGTGCGCAGCACGACGTTCGTGACGGTGCGCTTTATCGTGGAGACCGATTTGATCTTGTTGAGTATCGCTTCGAGCTCGGCGTTCGTCCCAGTGACGATCTTTATGCAGTAGTCGTACTCGCTCGCGAGATAGTAGCAGTCGAGCACCTCGGGGTTGCTCATCACGAACTGGAGGAAGTCCTCGGAGCTGCTGGGATCGTCGAGGCTGACCATCATGATCGCGCTGGCCTGCTTGTTCATTGCGACGGGATCGAGTATGGTCGTGTACTGCTCGATTATGCCGCTGTTCTCGAGTTTTTTCAGCCTTTCGCTTACAGCTGAGAGCGAGAGATTAACTCTTTTGGAGAGCTCGGAGACCGAGACTCTGGCGTTTTGCTGCAGAACTTCCAGTATCTTTACGTCTATGGAATCCAGATTCATGATGATTCTCCTGAAAAGGGCGTGCTGCGATGAATTCTTTCAATTTTTAAAATTACCAGATAAACCAAAATAATTCAAGCGTTTTTACAGTTTTGCAAAATAATTTCATCTTTGCATAATAGGCCCCGTCGATATATAATTACTTATCTGTATACATTTTTCTGGCAACAGTTAAGGAGAACTGAAAATGGCTGAGGAAACAAGAAATGGCGAAACTTCCGGCGCTGCTGTGATGGCCGGGAATTTCATTCATGACATCATCGACGAGGACCTTAAGAACCAGGTCTACTCCCGTCCGATCACCACAAGGTTTCCTCCGGAGCCCAACGGTTATCTTCACATCGGTCACGTCAAAGCGCTCTGCATAGATTTCGGAACCGCGATCAAGTACGGCGGCACCTGCAATCTGCGCTACGACGACACCAACCCCGCGAAGGAGGAGGAAGAATACGTTGGATCCATCGAGGAAGACATCAGATGGATGGGCTTCCAGTGGGCCAATCTCAATTACGCTTCCGATTACTTCGGCAAGATGTACGAATGCTGCGAGGAGCTCATCAAGAAGGGCAAGGCCTTTGCCTGCGAGATGACTCCCGACGAGATAAAGGAGAGCCGCGGAACTCTCACCGAGCCGGGCAAGAACAGCCCCTGGAGGGACAGGCCCGCCGAGGAGTCCCTGCAGATCTTCCACGATATGAGGGACGGCAAGTACGAGGACGGAGCGGTCTGCATAAGGGCCAAGATCGACATGGCCTCCCCCAACATCAACATGAGGGATCCCGTGATCTACCGCGTGCTCCACGTGAGCCATCACCACACCGGCGATAAGTGGTGCGTATACCCAATGTACGACTTCGCGCATCCCATCGAGGACGCGGTCGAGGGCATCACGCATTCGCTCTGCTCGCTCGAGTTCGAGGATCACAGGCCTCTCTACAACTGGGTGCTCGAGGAGCTCGAATGGCCCGAGCCCCCCAAGCAGATAGAGTTCGCAAAGCTCAACCTTGAGAACACCATCATGAGCAAGAGGTATATCAGGAAGCTCGTCGAATCCGGTCAGGTCGAGGGCTGGGACGATCCCAGGCTCTGCACAATAGCCGCGATGAGGCGCCGCGGATATACCCCGCAGGCCCTCAAGAACTTCTGCGAAGCCGTCGGAGTCTCCAAGGCCAACAGCAGCATACCCATGGGACAGCTCGAGTTCTTCATCAGGGACGACCTCAAGGACAAGACCGAGAGCCGCATGGTCGTGCTCCATCCGATCAAGCTCATAATCGACAATTACCCCGAGGGACAGAGCGAGCTCCTTCCCATCGAGAACGACGCGAACGATCCCTCCAAGGGCACCCGCATGATGCCCTTCAGCAGGGAGCTCTATATAGAGGCCGAGGACTTCATGGAGGATCCCCCCAAGAAGTACTTCAGGCTCTTCCCCGGCAACGAGGTGCGCCTCAAGGGAGCGTATTTCGTGACCTGCACCGGCTTTGAGAAGGACGGCAAGGGAAATATCACCGAGATACACTGCACCTACGATCCCGATACCAAGTCCGGAACTCCCGGAGCGGATTCACGCAAGGTAAAGGGCACCATACACTGGGTAGACGCGAATTCCGCCGAGGACGTACACGTCCGCGAGTTCGGCTACCTCGCCAACTACAATCCCGAGACCGGCTTCAACGAGTTCGATCCCAATTCCAGGACTGAGTTCGACGCCAAGGCGGAGCCAGAGCTCCTCAAGGCGAAGGCGGGCGAGCGCTTCCAGTTCTTCAGGAACGGCTATTACGTCGCCGACACCGTGCTGAGCAGGGAGGGCGCTCCGGTATTCAACCAGATCGTCGGGCTCAAGAGCTCCTATAAGCCGGGCAAGTAGCCTGGCCTTAAAGCCGCGTAGCATGCGCAACATACTGCTTAAGATAGCCTACGACGGCACGGACTTTTCGGGCTGGCAGCGCCAGCCGGATAAGCGCACCGTCTGCGGCACTCTCGAGGCCGCGCTCTCAGAGCTTCTCGGCTTCGAGGTGAAGCTGGACGGTACCAGCCGCACCGATGCGGGGGTACACGCCCTCGGCCAGTGCGCAAGCCTCGTTATCCCGGACGACGGGATACCTACGGAGAGGCTCGCGAAGGCCGTCAACGACAGACTTTCCTTTGGCAGGCTCGAAGGCATAGGGGACGTGCGCGTCCTCTCGGCCGAAGAGATGCCGGAGGGTTTTCACGCGCGCTACAGCAGCGAGGGAAAGAGATATATCTACCGCATCTACGTCAGTCCGGTGAAGTCCGTGTTCAGGAGGACGAGGTTCTATCAGCTGCAGGGTCCGTTGGACCTGGTCGCTATGAGCTCGGCGGCGCGCCTGCTCTCGGGAGAGCATGATTTCGCGGCTTTCATGAGCAGCGGGAGCACTCCCCAGGAGAGCACGGTAAGGAAGATATACGGCATCGACCTGAACATATATCCCGCGGAGGAGAGCCCCAGGGACGCCTTCGGAGGCTTCCTTGACAGGCTCGAGCCGGGAGACGATCCCCAGTTTCCCTACGAGCTTCGGATCTCAGTCTCCGGCAACGGCTTCCTCTACAACATGGTGCGCATCATAGTCGGGACCCTGGTCGAGGTAGGACAGGGCAAGAGGGACGTTCAGAGCGTTTCCGAGGCTCTCGAGAAGGGCGACCGCGGCCTTGCCGGTCATACGGCCCCTCCCCATGGACTCTACCTGGACGAGGTCTTTTTCGCCAGGGAGACGCTGAAGAGCTGAGCCTTTCCCGATAAGGGATCATTAGCAGCGTCCCGGGCATCCGGCGCCTGAAATACAACGGAGCTTAAGATAAATGGAGCTTAAGATAATGGAAGAAAAAAGACCGAGCTGGGACGAATACTTCATGGAGTTCGCCGAGCTCGCCAGAAAGCGCTCGACCTGCCTGAGAAGAGGCGTCGGCGCAGTCATCGTCAAGGACAACAGGGTCATAGCTACGGGCTACAACGGCGTGCCAAAGGGCATAAGGCACTGCTCGGAGACCGGCTGCCTCAGACAGCAGCTCGGAGTCCCCTCCGGCAAGATGCACGAGCTCTGCAGAGGGCTCCACGCCGAGCAGAACGCCATCATACAGGCCGCCTGCATGGGCAACAGCATAGAGGGAGGCACCCTCTACTGCACCACGCAGCCCTGCGTCATATGCACCAAGATGATCATAAACGCGGGGATAAAACGCGTTGTGATAAAGGAATCCTATCCCGACGAGCTCGCCCAGTCCATGGCTGCGGAGGCGGGTCTCGTCATAGAAGTCCTCGGCGGCAAAGATCAGTAGTCCGTGCTTTCGCGCGGCTCCATGCTGCGCAGATCGCATCGCGCGGGTCTTTCACTGCCGCAATTTGCTGCGCAGGCCGTTTCCAGGCCGCAGATCAGAACATCAAACGACATGAACGATTTCGTAAAGGCGTTTCTTCTGGCTAATCTTCTTAGCCTCGTGATCACGCCTGTATGTATAAAACTGGCCCCTAAGATAGGAGCCATGGATATACCGAAGGACAACCGCAGGGTACACAAGAAGCCGACTCCAAGGTTCGGCGGTCTCGCCATATACGCGGGCTTCATCTCTACGGCGATCTTCCTGAGACCTCTCGACCGCCAGCTCGTCGGCGTCTACGCCGCGGCAACTTTGATGCTCCTCGTGGGCATGGCGGACGACATCTGGGACATCCCGGCGAAGCTGAAGCTCGTAGGACAGCTCGCCTGCGGCGTCATACTCTGGGTCGACAGCATGCAGATCAGAGGTATGGCGAACTTCCTTCCCATAGGGCCTGAATATATAAGCTTCTCTCCGGCAGTGTCGCTCGTGGTCACGCTGATATGGATCGTGGCCATAACCAACTGCATCAACCTCATCGACGGACTGGACGGCCTCGCGGCGGGCATGACTCTCATCGCGAGCATGGCCATAGCCTACATCTCGATCTACACCAACCGCGACATCACCCTTATGCTGATACTCGGCGTAGCGGGGGCCTGCCTCGGTTTTCTCGTGTTCAATTTCAACCCGGCGAAGATATTCATGGGAGACAGCGGTTCCAACCTGCTGGGGCTTCTTCTGGCCTCCGTCTCCATGATAGGAGACACTCCGACCAAGAGCGTCACTCTCTTCGCTACCATACTCCCGATGATAATCTTCGCGGTGCCCATCTTCGACACCGTGTTTGCCGTAGTCAGGCGCACCATACACCACAGATCCTTCCTCGAGGCCGACAAGGGCCATCTGCACCACAGGATACTCGCCATGGGCTTCGGACAGAGGCGCACTGTGCTCACGCTCTACTGCATCTGCGCGATAATGGGCATGGCCGGCATACTCTGGACTATGAAGCTCAAGATCGAGGCCATAGTGCTCCTGCTCATAGCTTCGGTCCTCATATTCATCTTCCTCGGGATCAGGATAGACGAGGACGATCTCATCGCGGCGAGAGAGGCCGCGGCCCACGTGAACGATCCTCTCATACAGTATTCCAGCATGGAGGAGGCCCTGAGAGCCGAAGAGGCCAGGGAGGAGTCCATGGACTTCTTCTTCATGCGCGAGCGCGAAAAGGATGAGGACGCCGAAGAGGGCGCCGAAAGGGACGATAAATGATAAAGATAATGAGCGTCTTCGGTACCAGGCCGGAAGCCATCAAGATGGCTCCCCTAGTCAAGAAGCTGGAGGCCGATCCCGAGATAGAGTCCGTAGTCTGCGTAACGGCGCAGCACAGGAGCATGCTGGACCAGGTCCTTGAGCTCTTCGACATAAATCCGGACTACGACCTGGACATCATGAAGCCGAATCAAACGCTGACGATGATAAGCGCAAACGTTTTGAGCGGCATAGAGCCCGTGCTCCTGAAAGAAAAGCCCGACATGGTGCTCGTCCACGGAGATACCACGACCACCTTCATAACCGCGCTGGCCTGCTTTTACCAGCAGATCCCGGTCGGCCACGTCGAGGCCGGGCTCAGGACCTACGACAAGTACTCCCCCTTCCCTGAGGAGATGAACAGGCTGCTCGTCTCAAGGATAGCGGAGCTCTACTTCGCGCCCACCGAGAGGAACAGGCAGAACCTGCTCAGGGAGGGCGTCGACGCCTCCCGCATACCCGTCACAGGCAACACCGTAATTGACGCCCTGCTCGACGTCGCGGGCCGCCCCTACGAGTTCGAGGATGAGACGCTAAAAAATATCGATTTCGAAAACAAGAGGGTCATAACCGTCACCTGCCACAGGAGAGAGAATCTCGGTGAGTACATGGCGAACATATTCAACGCTCTCGCCGATATCGCTCGCGAGTTCGATGACGTCGAGATAGTCTATCCCGTGCACCTGAACCCGAAGGTCAGGGACGCCGCGGCGAAGTATCTGGGCGGGCTCCGAAACGTCCACCTTATAGATCCCCTGAGCTATCAGCCCTTCGTGAACCTGCAGGCGAGGTCTTACTTCATTCTGACCGATTCGGGCGGGATGCAGGAGGAGGCGCCCGCGCTGGGAAAGCCCGTTCTCGTGGTCCGCAGGGAAACGGAAAGGCCAGAGGCCATAGAGGCCGGCACCGCACGGCTCGCCGGAGTCGAGCGTCAGTCTGTATATTCCATGGCCAAAGAACTGCTCACCGACGAGGCCTCATATCTTAAGATGGCGCACGCGAGCAATCCGTACGGAGACGGCCATGCCTGCGAGCGCATAGTGGCGGAGATAAAAAAGTACTTCGAAGCTGTTTAACAAGTCCAAAAATATTGTTGAATGACCCCTAAATATTGCACAAAGTATTATTGAAATATAATTATTATTAGACGAGTACAATAAAACTGCTCGATCAAACTGCGCAGACTCAAAGCACCGGCCGCAAGACCCCTCGGAAGGGTCGCGCGGCCAGTATTATTTCAGGGAGAATAACGTGATCAAAAGACTTCAGGAAAAGAACCTATACCTGCCGCTCTGCATAGCAGTTGCGGTGTTCGGGATAGGCGGGTCCATGGCGCATCCTGTGACCCCGACCATGATAATAGAAAGAGGCCTTGACAGCTCGCTCTTCGGGACCGCCTTCGCCGCGATGTGCATCACGTCCTTCCTGAGCTCTCCGTTCTGGGGCAAGCTCTGCAACTACGTCTCGACTAGAAAACTCATGGTGCTCGGCGCCTTCGGATACATAGTCGGACAGACCATATTCGGTTTCTGCACGAACGGAGCCATGGCCATCATAGGCCGCTCGATCTCGGGGATCTTCGTCGGCGGCCTCTATACCGCGCTGCCAAACTATATCATCAACACCTCCCAGCCCGGCGAAGTCAGGTCCAGGGCTCTCACCGTCAATCAGATGGTCCAGAGCGTTGCCAGCGCTGTCGGTTATTTCCTCGGCGGCATGCTCGGCGTGATCTCAGTCAATACGACCATCATAGGCATGATAATCTTCCTCGCGGCCGGGGGCATCCTGTTCCACCTGCTGACTATAGACGATACGTCCTTCAAACATAAGCCCGAGAAGCCCTTCGAGCTGAAGGACGCCAACCCCTTCAGCGCCTTCATAGAGTCCAGGAACTACATGAACAGGCAGCTGTTCTTCTTCCTCTCCGCCGTGGTGTTCGCGGGCATGGGGCAGGTATGCCTCGAGCAGGTATTCAATTACTACATCAAGGACCAGCTCGGGATGTCTTCCGCCTACAACGGGACCTTCAAGGCTGTGATCGCGGTCACGACAATAATCCTCAACATGACGCTGAACATGTGGCTCATCAGGAAGACCGACATCATGAAGAGCTATCCGGCCGTCCTCGCCGCGCAGCTCCTGCCCATGATAGCCATGATCTTCATAAAGAACAAGCTGGCCTTCTCCGCCATGTACATACTCTTCTCGACCGCGAACGCCGTGAGGAACCCCCTGCAGCAGAACGTCGCGGCCGCTCAGACCACACCGGAGAACAGCAACAGCCTTATAGGCTTCTACCACTCGCTGGGTTCGTTCGGCAGTGTCTTCGGAGCGCTCTTCGCGGGACTCATCTACGACTACGATCCATTCCTGCCGTTCCGTCTCGCGGCCGTGCTCTTCGCCGCGGGAATAGCGCTGTCCCTGGTGTTCAGCACGATCCACAGCCGCAAAGGCTCAGCGGAAGGATCGAAATAGCTGGACCGCGGCTATGCGGTGCATAGAACAAATCTATCGAAGCGGCGGTCTTTATATAAAAATCAGATAGTTATCAGTCTGCTATCGCAAATTTATTTGCCAATAATTCGGCCTTATATAATATAATAACAAAGATAAAAGAAAAAGCTTTTGACAGGCACAAGCAAGGCTTGTCGATGGTGATATAAACGTATACGGAAACTTAGGTGGGAAGTCTGGTCGATGCAGTTTAGCGCGGACTTCTTTTTGATAATTCTCGCTTCCGGGGGCTCAGCCGTTGAATAAATACCGCGGGGTGGTCAAGGGAATAGCCATGGTCTCTCAGATAGGCTTTCTGATAGTCTGTCCGCCTATAGTCATGGCGCTTCTCGGATACTGGCTGTCCTCGCGCTTCGGACTCGGGAGCTGGGTCATAATACTGCTGCTCATCGTCGGCCTCCTCTCCGCGGCGAGCTCCGCGTGGAGCATGATAAAGAGCCTGGACCGCAGCGAGGCCAGGAGCGAGAAAAAGGGCGGCGTCGGCTCCGGCACGAATTACAACAGGCACATCTGATATGGACGACTCCATAAAAAAGGATATTAAAGGGATAATAGGCGGCTCCGCGGTCCTGAGCGCGCTCATGTGCGCGGTATACGCGCTGATCGGCAGATACACGCCCGGGGTGCTCTTCGGCGCCATACTCGCGATGATATTCATCACGATCAACTATCTCTACCTCGCCAGCGCCGTAACCAAGGCGCTCGACATGGGAGAGGCCGGGGCCCGCTACATACAGCGCAGCTACGGCATGAGGATGCTCCTGCACATAGCCTGCGGAGTGCTCGCCTACGCGCTGCCCTTCGTGGATACTCTGGCCGGCATAATACCGCTGCTCTTTCCCAGGCTCGCGATATACGCCACCCAGATGATCAGAAATTTCGGAAAGAAAGGAGAGGATGACAAATGAACGTAGACATCCATGGCGCTCCTATACTATACAGACTGCCCATATTCGGCGGCATAAACATCACCAGCACCGTCGTCATAACCTGGTGCGTGATGCTTGTGCTCACCCTGCTCTGCAGATGGCTCACCAGCGACCTCAAGGTCAGGGACATCTCCAAGAAGCAGGCTGCCGCGGAGTTCATCGTCAATATGGCGGAGAGCTTCGTCGACCAGAACATGGGCGAGAAGTGGAAGAGGTACGTCCCGTTCATAGCCGCGATATTCGGGCTCTCACTGTTTTCGAGCCTTTCATCGCTGCTCGGGCTGTTCCCCCCGACCGCCGATCTCTCCACCGAATTCGCCTGGGCCATCGTGGTCTTTATAATCATCACCTATCAGAACCTCAAGGCCAACGGCCTGGGAGGCTATCTCAAGGGCTTCTGCGAGCCGATATTCGTTATGGCGCCCTTCAACGTGCTCGGCGAGTTCTTCAAGCCGGTCTCGATGTCCTTCCGTCACTTCGGTAACGTGGTCTCGGGCGTCGTCATCAGCTCCCTCGTCTACGCTGCGCTGATCTCGGTCAACACGGCCCTGTTCAACCTCATACCCGGCAAGGTCGGAGAGCTGCTCGGATCGATACCCATCCTCGCGGTGGGTCTTCCCTCCATACTCTCGCTGTACTTTGACTGGTTCAGCTCGTTCATGCAGGCATTCATCTTCTGCGTGCTGTCGATGGTGTTCATCTCCACGGCGGCCGGAGAGGAATAGGATATATTTTCAACGGAGGAATTATTATGGAAAGAGCATTAGTACTCATGGGATGCGCTATCGGTGCGGGACTCGCGCTCATCGCGGGTATCGGCCCCGGAGTAGGCGAAGGTTATGCTGCAGGCAAGGCCCTCGAGGCGATCGCACGCCAGCCGGAGCTCACCGGTACCATCAGGAGCAACATGTTCATCGGCATCGCTCTCGCGGAGACCACCGGTATCTACGGTTTCGTAACGGGCCTTCTGCTGATATTCGTGGCTCCGAGAATGTTCATCGGAATGCTTTAAACGGGAGAGCGCACAAGGCTTAAGGTAAAGAGGAGATCAAATGACTTATCAGGAATTGGTGAGCTTTGATAAATGGACCTTTATAGTACAGATCCTGAATCTTTTCATTCAGATCTGGCTTTTCAAGCGCTTTCTTTTCGAGCCTGTGAAGAAGGTCATGGCTAAGCGGCAGGAGGAGGTCGGGCGCATGTACGATGACGCCGAGACCGCTAAGGCCGATGCCGAGGCCTCCAGGAAGTACTACAACGAGACGATCAAGACCGTAAGGCTCGAGGCTGAGCAGATCACCGAGAGGGCGGTCAGCAACGCCCGATTCAAGGAGCAGGAGATCGTCAGGAACGCCCAGGCTCAGGCCGTGAAGATCAAGGAAAAGGCAGAAGAGGATATCGCGCTCGAAAGAAAGAAGGTCATGGACCAGGCCAGGGGAGAGATCTCCGATATGGCCATAGAGATCGCGTCCAAGCTCGTCGAGCGCAACATCAACGCCGACGATCAGCAGGCGCTCATCGAGCAGTTCATGACCGACTATGAGGAAGAGCTATGAAGCGCCGCGCCGAAATATACGGCAGCAGCCTCTACGATCTCGCTCAGGAGGAAGGCCTCGGAGAGCAGATCATGAAGGATCTGCAGCTCATATCCGCGGTATTCTCGGACGATACTGGCTACGAGCAGCTACTGTCCTCTCCCGTGCTCAGCAGGGATGAGCGCCGCAGCCTCATAGAGGAGGCCTGGAAGGGCAAAGTCCACGACTACACGAAGAACTTTCTCTGCATCCTCATGGAAGAGGAGATGGTGAGAGATCTTTCCTCGTGCGTGCAGGCTTACAGGAAGCGCTATAAGGAGGACCGCGGTATAATCGACGTCCGCGTCACCTCCGCAGTGCCCCTAAGCGAAGAGAACCGCGCCAGACTAAAAGCGTCCATAGAGGCAAAGACCGGAAAGAAGGTCCTGCCGGAGTTTCACGTGGACAGCTCCCTGCTCGGAGGCCTTCGCGTGGAGATGGAAGGCATGTCCTACGAGGCTACTCTCAAGTATCATCTTGAGGAGCTGCGCAAGATCCTTTCCGAGGGCTAGGCAAAGGGCCGGATATCAAAGCAGATATATAACTGAAGGTTGGTAATTTTATGGAAATCAGACCGGAAGACATTTCAAAGATAATCAGAGCGCAGATCAAGCACTACGAGACCAGGATCAATCAGGCTGAGACCGGCATGATAATCATGATAGGTGACGGCATCGCGAGAGTCTCGGGCCTGGATGACTGCATGTCCGGAGAGCTCATCGAGTTCCCCGGCGGAGTCTACGGCATGGCCCAGAACCTCGAGGAGAACACCGTCTCCATCGTAATGCTCGGAGATGATCAGGGCATCAAAGAGGGCGACACCGTAAAGCGTACTGGCAGGGTCGTCTCCGTTCCCGTGGGAGACGCGCTGATAGGCAGGGTCGTGAACGCCCTGGGCCAGCCGATCGACGGCAAAGGCCCGATCGCGCACGAGACCTACAGAGCCATCGAATCTCCGGCGCCCGGAATACTCGAAAGAAAGAGCGTCTGCGAACCGCTGCAGACGGGCATCAAGGCCATAGACTCCATGATCCCGATCGGCAGGGGCCAGAGAGAGCTCATAATAGGAGACCGCCAGACCGGTAAGACGGCCATAGCGGTCGATACCATACTGAATCAGAAGGGCGGAGACGTCATCTGCATATACGTCGCCATAGGCCAGAAGAGGTCCACGGTGGCGCAGATAGTAGGCATGCTGGAGGCCGCGGGAGCCATGGATTACACCGTGGTCGTTTCCGCGACGGCGTCCGAGCCCGCCCCGCTGCAGTTCATAGCTCCTTACGCGGGCTGCAGCATGGGCGAGCACTTCATGCATCAGGGCAAGCACGTGCTGCTCATCTACGATGACCTCTCCAAGCACGCCGTGGCATACAGAGCCATGTCCCTGCTCATCAGAAGGCCGCCTGGACGCGAAGCCTACCCCGGCGACGTATTCTACCTGCACTCGAGGCTGCTCGAGCGCGCAGCCAAGCTCAGCGACGAGCTCGGTGGGGGATCGCTCACAGCGCTGCCCATAATCGAGACCCAGGCCGGAGACGTTTCCGCGTACATACCCACGAACGTTATATCGATAACCGACGGCCAGATCTTCCTCGAGACCGAGCTCTTCCAGAGCGGCGTCATGCCGGCAGTAAACCCCGGTATCTCCGTATCCAGGGTAGGAGGCAGCGCCCAGATCAAGGCCATGAAGCAGGTCGCGGGTCAGCTCAAGCTGCTCTACTCGCAGTACAGAGAGCTGCAGGCCTTCGCCCAGTTCGGCTCCGATCTGGACAAGGACACCAGAGACAGGCTCGACCTAGGAGCGAGGATAGTAGAAGTCCTCAAGCAGGGCAGGAACGCCCCGCTTGACGTCGCGCTGCAGGTCGTCATAATATACGCGGTCACCAAGGGATACCTGGACAAGGTCCCGGTCGAGCGCGTCAGGGAGTTCGAATCTGAGCTCTTCATCTTCATGGAAGGCGCCTACGACGAGGTTCTCGAGAGCATCAGGGAGAGCGGACAGCTCTCCGAGGTCGCAGAGAGAAGGCTCAAGGAGGCTCTGGAACTGAAGCTTCAGGACTTCCTGGGAACGGAGAAATAATATGGCGGGCGTATCCACAAAAGCCATAAGGTCCAGGATAAGGAGCATGGAGTCCACCAGGCAGATCACCAAGGCCATGGAGCTCGTAGCGGCTTCCAAGCTCAGGACCGCGCACGAGCGCGCTCTGAGCAACAGGAAGTACTTCGCAACGCTGCTCGGCGCCATGAACAGGGTCGCGGCCTCCACGCCCTCCTTTACCACGCCCTATATGGAGGCGGGCAGCGGACGCCCGCTGTACATAGTCATAGGCGGCGACAGGGGCCTGGCAGGCGGATACAACGGAAACGTCTTCCGCTTCGCCCACGAGAGGTTGCCAGAAGACGCCCTGCTCGTGCCCATAGGGAAAAAGACCCTTGAGCATTTCAGTAAGAGGCAGTGGCAGCTCGAGATGGATGAGCTCCAGCCCACGTCTGAAATGGATGCTGGCAGCTGCTACACTCTCGCGAAGGTGCTCTGTGACGGCTTCCTCAAGGGAGATTATTCGCAGCTTCGCATCATCTACACCAAGGTGGATTCGCTGCTTTCACAGACCCCCAAGGAGATAGACATCCTCCCTCTCTCCGATTTCGCTATCGACAAGGAGAGCAAGGCCGAGATGATCTTCGAGGGCGGCGGGGAAGCGCTCTTCAACAATATAGTCCCGGAATACGCGGGATGCATACTCTACAGCGCGGTCAAGGAGAGCTTTGCCTCGGAGCAGGCTGCAAGGCGCATGGCTATGGACGCGGCCTCCAAGAACGCTGACGAGATGATCGCCAAGCTCGAGCTTGAATTCAACCAGGCGAGGCAGGCCGCGATCACGCAGGAGATCACCGAGATCGTCGCGGGAAGCGAAGGCTAGCCTTCCCGGACGCAGATCGAAAGGAGAAAGGCTTTGGAAAACAGAAAGGTCGGAAAAGTCTTACAGGTAATAGGACCGGTGCTTGACATCAGATTCGGGGACGAGCAGCTTCCCGACCTGCTCAACGCCATAGAGGTCGACGCCGGAGATCACAAGCTCATCGCGGAGGTCTCGCAGCACATAGGCGGAGGCGTGGTGAGGTGCATCTCCATGAGCTCGACAGATGGACTCGTGAGAGGGGCCGAGGCGATCGATACCGGCTCCCCCATAACAGTACCCGTCGGCGAGGAATGCCTGGGCCATATATTCAACCTGCTCGGCCAGCCCCTCGACGGAACGGAGATACCCGCGGACGCCAAGAGGCTTCCCATACATCACGCGGCGCCTTCTTATGAGGATCAAGTCACCTCGACCGAGATACTCGAGACCGGCATCAAGGTCGTAGACCTCATCTGCCCCTACGCGAAGGGCGGAAAGATCGGACTCTTCGGCGGTGCGGGCGTAGGCAAGACCGTACTCATCCAGGAGCTCATCTACAACATAGCCACCGAGCACAACGGCTACTCCGTATTCACCGGAGTAGGCGAGCGCTCCAGAGAGGGCAACGACCTCTACTATGAGATGAAGGAATCCGGAGTACTCAGCAAGACGGCCCTGGTGTTCGGACAGATGAACGAGCCCCCAGGAGCCCGTATGAGGGTAGGCCTTTCCGGACTCACCATGGCGGAATACTTCAGAGACGAGAAGCACCAGGACGTGCTGCTCTTCATCGACAATATATTCAGATTTACCCAGGCGGGCTCCGAGGTATCCGCGCTGCTCGGCAGAATGCCCTCCGCGGTAGGTTATCAGCCGACGCTTGCCACCGACATGGGCACGCTGCAGGAGCGCATAACCTCTACGAGGAACGGCTCTATCACCTCGGTCCAGGCCGTATACGTCCCCGCGGACGACCTTACCGACCCGGCCCCGGCGACGACCTTCTCCCACCTCGACGCGACGACCGTACTCGACAGAGGCATCGCGGCTCTGGGCATCTTCCCTGCGGTAGATCCGCTGGCTTCGACCTCCAGGATACTCGATCCCTCGGTAGTAGGCCAGGAGCATTACGACGTGGCGCAGGCGGTCATCAACACCCTCAACAGATACAAGCAGCTGCAGGACATCATTGCGATCATGGGCATGGACGAGCTCTCCGATGAAGACAAGCTCACCGTAAACCGCGCCAGAAAGATCCAGAGATTCCTCTCGCAGCCCTTCCACGTGGCGGAGCAGTTCACCGGCATGAGCGGCAAGTACGTGCCTCTCTCCGATACCGTCAGGAGCTTCAGGGAGATCCTCGACGGCAAGTGCGACGATCTGCCCGAATCCGCCTTCCTCTTCGCCGGCTCCATAGAGGAGGTCCGCGAGAAAGCCGGAGGAGCCAAGGATGAGTAGCTTTCATCTGACGATAGTCTGCCCCGACGGCTGCCTCTTCGACGGCGACGCACAGTTCATAAAGCTCCGCACAACCGAGGGCGACGTCGGGATACTGCCGAACCACATCAGCTATACAGCCGCGATAGGCATGGGCGAGTGCGAGGTCCAGACGGAGGAGCAGAGGCGCCTAGCGGCCTGCATAGGCGGCATCGTGAGCGTCGCGGACAACGAGGTCAGCGTCATCTCCACCACCTTCGAGTGGAAGGAGGATATAGACGCGGACCGCGCCCGGGCCTCCCTGCAGCGGGCTGAAAACGCTCTCGCGGGGGACGATCTTTCCGGGCCTGAACGCCAGGTCTACGAGGCGCGCAAGAGGCGCGCGCTGGTGCGCATAGGAGTCGCGGAAAAGACAGTTTAACGGCAAGGGGTCCGGAGACGGGCCCTTTTTCTGTGCCCCTTTTTATGATATAATCCTTTGCATGAGTTACATAGTTAGACTGGATGTCTTCGAGGGTCCATTCGACCTGCTCGTCTACCTTATAGAGCACGCCAGGATGAGCATCTACGACATCCGGATATCGGAGATCACAACTCAATACATCGACTACGTGGAGCAGATGAAGAACGCCCATCTCGAGGTGGCGCAGGAATTCATGGTGCTCGCGGCTGAGCTCATAGAGCTCAAATCCAGGATGCTCCTTCCGAGCACGCAGATCGACCCCGAGACCGGCGAGCCCGAGGACCCGAGGAAGGCTCTCGCGGCAAGGCTGCTCGAGTACAAGCAGTACAGGGATATCGCAGGCTTCCTGCAGGAGCAGGAGGAACTGAATTCGCACGTCCACTCCAAGCCTCAGGAAGATCTTTCCGCCTGGACGGGAGAGGAGGACGAGCTCCTAAAGAGCAGCACCGAGCAGTTCGTGCAGGCCTTTGAGAACTTCCTGCTGAGAAAGCAGAGGCTCGACGAGATGCGCCGCACCTACGAGCGCATAGAGCGCCAGAGGCAGAGCGTCGAGGACAGGGCCGCGCGCATAGGCGACATGCTGAAGGGCCGAAAGAGCATGATGTTCTCCGAGATGATAGAGGACGACCGCTCCGCCTACGGAAGGGTCATAACCTTCATGGCGCTGCTCGACATGCTGAGGGACGGCCTGATAGACGCCGAGCAGAAGAAGCGCTACGCGGACATAAAGGTGACGCCGCTTAAGCTGTAGGCGGCGATGCAGCAGATACGACACAGAATGCAGGATAGCGAAATGACCGATCAGAAGATAAAATCAGCGGCGGAGGCGCTGCTCTTCGTCTGGGGAGAGGCGCTCGAGGCCAAGTCCATGGCGGAGCTCTTCGGTATACCCACTGCGGATATGCTGAGGCTCTTAAGAGAGCTTGCGGCGGAATACGACGAGAGGGATTCCGGCCTCATGATCCGGGAGACCGATAAGGCCTTCAGGATATGCACGAGGCCTGAATACGACGACTATATCACGAGGTTCATCACCCCCGTGAGGGAGAAGCGTCTCAGCCAGGCGGCGCTCGAGGTGCTCGCGATAGTCGCATACAAACAGCCCGTCACAAAGAGCGAGATCGACTCCATCAGGGGCATACGCTCCGACAGGGTCATAGAGGGCCTCATGAAGCGCGAGCTCATCGAGGAGAAGGGCCGCAGCACTTCCATTGGCCGTCCCATACTCTACGCGACGACCAGGAACTTCCTGGAGCTCTTCGGCTTTGAGAGCTTGGAGGATCTGCCGCTCATAGAAGATCTGGACACTCTCGCCGCGAACGACGGCCAGCTCACCATCCCTATGGATGGGGGATATATCGGAGAGGCCGGAGCTTCTGAGGCAGGAGAGAGCGCTGAGAACACAGACCAAGGACCGAAGTAAAGAAAGCCCATAGATGTACCTAAGCAAGGAACAGAAAGAAAAGATAAAGATCATAGCCTTCGACCTGGACGGGACCCTGCTAAACAGAGAGAGCCGCCTCTCGGACCGTACGCGCGAGGTGCTCGAGGCGGCCGCAGAAAAGGGCTACCACATAGTGCCTGCCACGGGAAGGGTCTATACGGCGCTTCCGAAGGATCTTGAGACGGTGAGAGGCTGGGACTATGCCGTCACATCGAACGGCGCGCACGTCATGCGGGTCGCAGACGACACCGCCATATATGAGAGCCTCATCGAATGGGACGCCATAGAGCCCGTAGTGAGCGCTCTGATGGATGATTCGGTCATCTGCGAGATATTCTTCGGCGGGCGCGGCTATATAGGCGAAAAGAGCCTTCTGGTGCTGGACGACTTTGTCCCCGACGCGAGAAGGCAGGAATATATCAGGACCACGAGAAAGCCCGTTCCGGATCTCGAAGCGCTCATGAGAGAACACAGGGACGAGCTTGAGAATATCATGCTGCTCTTCGCTGACAACGCCGTGAAGGAGCAGTACTTCGAGTATCTGGACGCCCGCCCCGGGCTCAACGTCGTCTTCTCCCAGAAGTATTCCCTCGAGATAGGCGGCGCGGACACCTCAAAGGCAAACGGGCTGAGGGAGCTCGCCAGGCTGCTCGGCCTCAGCGCTGAGAATATCATATCCTTCGGAGACAGCACGAACGACATAGCCATGCTGAAAGCTTCCGGTGTCTCTGTGGCCATGGGCAACGCCATAGAGCCCGTCAAGGAGGCTGCCGACATAGTCGCCCCTCCCAACTGGGAGGACGGCCTCGCGGCAGTGGTGGCGGAGCTGCTGGAATGAACTTAGCTGCTGGAATGAACTTAAATATAGACATAAAAAAGACCTCCCCGAAGGGAGGTCTTTTTCTAAGCTTTTTAGCCTTGCGAACTGTTATCTCTGACTTTCAGATTAGTTCCTGAGGACTACGAAGATATCGTATCCGTCATGCTTCTCGGAAGTCTTGATAGCCTTTACGCAGATGCCCTGGTTGTTCTTCTCACCGAGCTTGAGGCCGCTGAGAGCATTCTTGCTGACGATACTCCACTTGTGCTCGGAGATGTCGAACATATAGAATACTGCACCGTCCTCGATCTCGTAAGGAGCGTCGCCGGCATCGAAGATAACGTCGTTCTCGACTCTGAGTCCAGCGTCGGAAGCGAGCTTGATGTCGTCAGCTTCAACAGTCTCGGCCTCGGTGATAACTCCGTCGGAATCAACTTCGGTGAGTCTGTAGATAACGCCCATGAGCTCATCTTCAGTCTCGGGTCCCTTCCACTTGTTGCCCTCGCTGGGATACTGATCGAAGACGCTGCGGTCTGCAGTTATGGTCTTCTTCTCGCCGTCCATGAATACGTCGGCTTCCTCAGCGTCCTTTACGGTGTGGAGCTTAGCGGTGAGGATCACGATGTCATCGAGCTTGCCAGTAGCACCGGTCATGAGAGCGGCGGCTACATAGCCCTTGGAAGTCTTGTGGAGCTGTACGAACTCTACGTCATCCTTGCCATAGAGAGTACCGGTGGAAACAACGCTGTACTTGGAATCATCTTCGAGATCCTCAAGCTTCTCGGTGTCGCCCTTGAAGTTGTAGATTACAGAGGAAGCATTGAGAGCAGCCTCAGACTCAACTACACGGCCCTTCTTGGTTACGTCGGAGGTTTCAGCTTCTGCAACTACATCCATTGCAGTAACGTCGCCCTTGGCGTTCTTGGTGAGCTTGACGAGCTGACCAACTTCGACCTCGAGGTCATCCTCATCGGTCATATAGTTCTTCTTGAAGTAGAGCTCTTCTCTTCCATCAGCGCCGAATACGGAAAGTCCAGCCTTACCAGTGTTCTTTCTGTTTTCAGCATCGCCGCGGCCCGGCTCCCAATACTTCAGGAATACTACGTAATCAGTGGTAGTATCATCTTCGCCTTCGGCATAGCAGAGCTTTCCGTCATAGCCGAGGTAGATGGTGTACTCGTTGCCGAGGTTATCATCCTTAAGGGTGCTAGTGTAATCAGCTCCCTTTGCCTCGCTGGCTCCAGTGTAGGTCTTTCCACCTACTACGTATCTGTCTTCATCCTCGTCAGCAGCTCTGCCGCGGATCTTGGTGAACTCTGCCTTTACAGACTCGGTTCCTACGTCGATCCTGGAGATGTCGCCGGTATCGGGGTTAGCATAGATGTAGAGGACGTCGTTCTTCTCGATGTCGCCAATGGCATTAGCACCATTAAGAACGAACTTGCTGGTATCGAGCTCGTCGTCATCGTCGAGCGGGAAGGAGTAGCCGGCTACGGTCGGCTCATCCTCAGCGATGTCCTTAACGTCGTCAGCGGAGACCTTGATGATCTTGTCAATAGCCCAGCTCTGGAAGCTGTATACCGCATTGATCTTGCCGCCCTTGAAGGTAACGGCATAGGTTCCGTCCTGAGTGAGGTCGAACTCGTCAGCGTCAGCCTCAGCACCATTGGTGATGGTGATAGCGTCAGAAACGAGGTCTCCCGGCTCGCCGGTCTTAGCGTCATCAACGATCTTGTAACCGTCGAGCTTGCCGCTGGAGAGTTTGCCGGAAACGAAAGTGGTCTTGATCTCAGCGAGAGCGATGGCGTCGCCGTCCTCATTCTCATAGAGCTTAACTACAGCACCGTGATACGGAGTGAGGTCTACGAGCGCAGCTTCGATAACATCTTCAGTTACGAGCTCGTAGTCTTCTCTTTCAACAGCGCCGAGTCTGTTGAGCATGGTATCAACCTTATCAGCAGCCCAGGAGTCATCAGCGATCATAGCGCCGTGCCACATGCCGTCAGCACCAACGGTACCGATCTGCTTGGTGAGGCAGTTATAGATGAGCTGAGCGATCTCGCCTCTGGGGGCAGCCTGAGAACCGGTG
>JAFPZZ010000035.1 GCA_017417045.1 Bacillota bacterium | reverse complement strand
TGGACGGGATAAGCGCTGAAAGCATCTAAGTGCGAAGCCCCCCACAAGAACAGATTTCCTTCTCTTTAGAGATAAGACCCGTGGGAGACTACCACGTTGATAGGTCGGAGGTGTAAGCGCCGCGAGGCGTTCAGCTGACCGATACTAATAGGTCGAGCACTTGACCAAATACTGGCCATTTTCGCATTGTTTGGTTTTGAAGGTACAAGATCTCAACTTAATACCTTTACAGCATATCTGGTGACTATATCGTTGGGGTTACACCTGTTCCCATCTCGAACACAGTAGTTAAGCCCTTCAGAGCCGATGATACTTGGTGGGAAGCTGCCTGGGAAAGTAGGTCGTCGCCAGTTTTGCTTTTATAAGCGCATTTCTTCGGGAGTGCGCTTTTATCATATTTGTGGTATAATATCATGAATTTGTGTGCGTCCGGTCTGAAGTGAAGGGAGGTAATGGAATGTATGACATCTTAAAGATCATCTTCGCTGTTCTTATATGCGTTCCCATGCTCATCGCCGGATTCATCCTTTTCAGCAGGTTATCGGACTGCATAATCAACATCGACAGAAAGAGAAGGTCCAGGAAGCAGGCCATCCTTGACGAACAGGAGCGCCGACGCAGATTTGACCTTGAATACAGACAGAAGCACGGAGATATAAGACGTTGAACAGGGGACTATTCATCACCTTTGAAGGCCCTGACGGGAGCGGCAAGACCACGCAGATCAAAATGCTCGCGCAGCACTGCGCAGAGCGCGGCTTTGACGTCGTGCTCACGCGTGAGCCCGGCGGGACGCCTATTTCCGAAAAGATAAGAAACATAATACTCGATCCGGGAAACATTGAGATGGCCGGGACTACGGAAGCATTGCTCTACGCCGCGTCCAGGGCGCAGCACGTCTCCCAGCTCATAATCCCTTCTATCGAGCAGGGTCGTATAGTCCTGTGCGATCGCTTCGTGGACTCATCGATAGCCTATCAGGGGTTCGCGAGGGGCCTGGGAGACGGGGTCCGCGTCATCAATGAATTTGCCACGCTCGGCATCAGGCCGGATCTAACGTTCTTCTTCGACGTCGATCCGGAGACAGCACACGCCAGGAACGTCGCCAGCGGAAAGTCGGACAGGCTGGAGCTCGAAGCGATCGAATTCCATAAAAAAGTATACGAGGGCTATAAGCAGGCCGCTGAAGCTGAGCCCGGACGCTTCCGCGTCATAGACGCCTCAGAGCCCGCAGAAGCCGTTTTCAGGGCCGTAAAGGCCGCCTTTGATAAATATGTCGCTGAAGCAGATAAAAACTGACACAGGGCTTGCCAGGCAGCTCTCCGCGATACTCGAAAGCGGCAAGGTAGTCCATGCTTTTCTGATAGCGGGAGGAAGCCCGCAGCGCAGGAGCGAGCTCGGGAATGAATTCGCGAAAGCGCTGCTCTGCCCCGAGATCCCAGGGGACTCCTGCGGCAAGTGTCTTTCCTGCAGAAAGTTCGACGACGGGAACCATGAGGACTTCATAAGGATAGTCCGCATGGATGGAAAGCAGTCGATTCTCAGCGAACAGGTGGAGGGGCTGAGAAGCAGGCTCAAATTCAAGCCCGCAGGCGAAAAATACGTCGTGCTCATCGAGGACGCCGGTTCCATGAACGCCATTTCGCAGAACAAGCTTCTCAAATGCCTTGAGGAACCTCTCAGCGAGACTGTGATGATACTTCTCGCCTCCGGGAGGGACGAGCTTCTTCAGACCGTGGTGTCGCGCTGCAGCGCGTATTATATAGACGGTGATTACGAGGATGACGAAGAGCTTCGTTCGATGGCTGCAGCCTTTCTAAGACAGAGCGGACAGGGCGCCCCGTATTACAAAAAGAAAGCGTCCATAGAGCCTCTCCTGCAAAAGGGAGAGGAGAGCAGGCAGAGGGCTTCGGCTTTCGCGGATGCTCTTGAGGCAGAGTGCCTTGAGCAACTCAAGCGCGGCGGGGATGACAGGACGCTCTTCGCCGCGGCGGAAGCAGCCGCTGAACTGAGGAAACAGATCGAGCAGGGACACAACGTGCTTTACTCTCTGAAGCAGCTGTGTCTGAAGGCTTGATACTATATAACGACATGATTGAGCTATGGAGGATATATGGCTAAAGTAGCTGGAGTACATTTTAAGCAGGCCGGGAGGGTCTATTATTTCGATCCGGGCGAGTTCGACCCAAAACTCGGGCAGAACGTCATCGTTGAGACCGCCAGAGGTATAGAGTTCGGATCTATCGCAGCCGAAGTACACGAGGTCGCGGAGAGCGAGATAGTGGCTCCCCTTAAACCCATAATCAGGCTGGCCACCGAGGAAGACGAGGCGAAGCACAGGGCCAACGAGGAGAAAAAGGCTAAGGCTCTCGATATCTGTCAGGAAAAGATAGAAAAGCACGGGCTCGACATGAAGCTCGTTGACGTAGAGTATATTTTCGACGGCACGAAGGTCATATTTTACTTCACCTCTGACGGCAGAGTTGATTTCCGGGAGCTGGTCAAGGATCTGGCGTCTGTCTTCCGCATGAAGATAGAGCTCAGGCAGATCGGAGTCCGCGACGAGACGAAGATGATGGGCGGCATAGGCTGCTGCGGCAGGGAGCTCTGCTGCCACGCCTGGCTTCCGGATTTCGAGCCGGTCTCTATAAAGATGGCCAAGGTCCAGAACCTTTCCCTCAACCCCATCAAGATCTCGGGCATATGCGGCAGGCTGATGTGCTGCCTGCAGTATGAGAACGACGTTTATGTAGACCTTCGCAAAGGGATGCCTGACGTAGGGGAACACATTACGACCAGGGACGGGGAAGCTATCGTCTTCGACGTGAATATACTCGAGGACAGGATCAAGACCAGGCTCGTTCTAGAAGAAAAGAGCGAGGATAAGCCCGAGAAGCTCTCAAGCGAATACTATTTCTACTCCAAGTCGGAGATAGAGAGGCGCGACAGGAAGAAGGCCCATCAGGAGCAGAGCTCCAAAAAGAAGGGAAAGAAGCGCGCTCAGGCAAGCGATGAGAATATAGCTCTCATGAGCGAGGAAGAGCTCAACGAGCTCGCGGAGGAGGAGCAGAACAACTGAGGCATGCAGTCTTCGCAGGCCAGTGCCTGCGCAGTGCTGCCGCTGAGATGTGCTCATATCTAGAGTCGGCAATGGCGGAGAGAATAGACGACATAGGATTCGGAGGATTCCGGCTCATACAGGATACGTCTTCGTTCTGTTACGGCGTGGACGCCGTGCTTCTTGCCGATTTTTGCAGGCTCCAGCGCTGTGACAGAGTCGCGGAGCTTGGATGCGGCAACGGAGTCATACCCCTCATCATCGAGGCGAAGTATTCTCCGGCATCGATCGTGGGTTTCGAGCTTCAGAAATGTGCTGCTCAGCTCGCGTCGCGCAACGTGGAGCTTAACGGACTCTCCGGTAAGATAAGCGTTATCAACGACGACATTTTAAACGTCTCAGCGCATTTTCCGCCCGAGAGCTTCGACGCCGTCGTGTGCAACCCTCCTTATTTCGAGCAGGGAAGCGGCCCTGCGAACGCCGACAGCTCGAAGTTTCTGGCCAGATACGAGAGCAGCGCGTGCCTTTCGGATTTCTTCACCGCCGCGTCGTACCTTCTCAGATCGAACGGAAAGTTCTACATGATCCACAGGCCATCCAGACTTGTGGATATACTGAGCCTGACAAGGGAGAGCGGCCTGGAGGCGAAGCAGCTGAGGCCGGTCGCCGCAAAGCCGGGCTGCGCGGTGAACATGCTGCTAATATCCTTCGTCAAAGGCGGAAAGCCGGAGCTCAGCGTACTTCCTGAACTGGACATAAGGGACACAGAGGGTAACTACACGCCTGAGCTACAGAGGATATACGGAAGGGCATAGCTTTTCCTGCCAGTGAAAGCCCCCGCATTAAAAAACACAGCAAAAAAAACACCGGAGCGATTTCGCTCCGGTATTTTTCACGATAGGGATGAGGGCTAATCGATGCCCTTGAGCTTTTTGAGACAGCTTCTGCAGACGTTCTTGCCCTCGAAGACCACCATATCGGCGGCGTCGCTGCAGAATATGCAGGCGGGCTGATACTTTCTGAGGATTATATCTTCTCCCTCGACAAATATCTGTACGGGATCCTTTTCCTTGAGATCGAAAGTGGTCCTGAGCTCCTTTGGAATCACTATCCTTCCCAGCTGATCAAGCTGTCTTACTATTCCTGTAGATTTCATGATATCCTCTCCGTAAACCAATATTTAACTGAATATAAATATTATAGTAATCATGTAAAATTGCGTCAAGCTATTTCTTCCTTCCGACGAAATCCATGAAGGAAGTTGTCGCGTTGACGAGGCTGGCTGCGGCGCCCAGCTTGGACCTGTTCTTTCCTACGAAGCCCAGCACCTCCGAGGTGGTGTTAGCCGCGTTTCCGACAGCGTTCTTGAACTGCTTGGTACCGTCCTTAGCGTCTGAAGTGATCTCGCTGACGTTCTCGAGAGTCTTCTGGAGCTCCGGGATGAGGGGAAAGAGCTTCCTTATAAGTACGGCGAGCTCAACGACGGCGATGATGCCGCATCCGAGCAGGATATATATGAGTAGTTCTTTTATCGAGATAGTTACCATATCGTTCCTCCTTGATGTACGGAATTTATTATGACACAGGATGGTAATATTTACAATACAGTATATGTAAACTTTGTACGATATATGGTTCAGAGGCTTAATAAAAGCAGTCTTTTGGAGTATAATATCATCGTAATAGATCGCAGCGCAGGGAGGTTGAGATGAAGATATTGTTTTACGGCTCGATGAATATCGATCATACCTATGAGGTAGACCATATAGTCGCTCCTGGCGAGACCGAAGCTTCTTCGGCTTTCAGAAAGAGCGCCGGAGGAAAGGGCGCAAATCAGGCCGCTGCTTTCGCCAAGGCGGCGCAGGGGCTTGGATTCGATATCTTCTTCGCCGGCAAGGACGGAGAGGACGGGGCCTTCATAGAGGATATCCTGAAAAGCTATGGAATAGACACTTCATTCGTAGCGAGAGGCGAGGCCACGGGGCACGCCTTCATACAGCTTGACAAAAACGGCCAGAATTCTATCATCATATCCGGCGGGGGCAACACCAGCATCACCGAAGCCGAGATCGACGGAGTTCTGGAGCACTTCGGGCCGGGGGACATCCTTTGTATGAACAACGAGATAAACCTCCTGGGCTACCTGATGGACAGAGCCTTTGAAAAGGGGATGAAGATAGTCTTCAATCCATCGCCCATAACTCCGGCACTGGCGCAGCTCCCTTTGGATAAATGTCATCTGCTCGTAGTCAACGAGATAGAGGGCAAGACCCTTTCGGGTGCGGAAAGCGACGCATATACGGATATACTGAGCGCCCTCGCGGAGAAGTATCCCGATTGCAGGATAGTCCTCACAGCAGGCTCAGAAGGCGCTTATTACGCCTTTAGAGAGGCGAAAGCATGCTGTCCGGCCAAAGATACCAAAGCGGTGGATACGACCTGCGCAGGGGACACTTTCCTCGGCTATTTCCTTGCTTCGGATCTCTTGGGAATGGATCCCGAGAGCTGCCTCGAGATCGCTGCCGCCGCCGCCGCGGTGACGGTATCCAGGCACGGTGCGATGGAATCGGTGCCCTTCAGGTCGGAGCTCTGATATGCTGATCATATGGCTTTTGATCTGACATGCAGAGTCATAGATGCTTGCTTCGCAGCCTCAAATGCTTTTGACTATGCGCAGGCCTGCGTATATAATTTAAGCGGTAAAGCAGTATTCATCAGGGAGTTGATATCATGCAAAGAGAGTACAAAAAGATCGCGCTGCTGTGCGATTACGGCCTTGACGACGCGATAGCGACGTCTTACCTCATGGAGAGGAGAGAGGCTTTTGAAAAGATAGATATCGTACCTATAGGAGGAAACCTTCCGCTCGAAACGGCGTACAAAAACGCCTGGAAGCTCATGAACGCGGCCGAAGGCGACCTCTCCATGGTTCGGATAGTCAATACCTTCGCGATACCGCAGCCAGGAAAGAACCTCACCAGGATACACGGAGCCGACGGGATGGGCGACATCCTCCCCGATACGGATGAGAAGCCATTGCCGGAGATAGATTTTTACGAATGGCTCGCGGGAATAGACGAGGAGTACATGATCTTCAGCCTCGGCCCCTGCACCGTAGCTGAGAAAGTGATGGACGCCGTTCCCGGTGCGGGGCTCATAATCATGGGAGGCAACGTCAGCGAAAAGCCCAACTTCGAAGGACGGGAATTCAATCACGCCCTCGACGTCCCGGCCTTCGCTTCATGCGTTAAGCACGACCATGCCGCGGTCACGCTGGACACCTCCAGGGCGTCGTTCCTCGACTTCAGCGGGGTGCCGCTCAAAAGCAGGACGCTCTTTGAAAAGCTGGCTTGCAGGTACAGGGACCTCGTCATGATGAGGGGCAGATCCGAAGTCTGGATCTACGATCTCTACGCCGTTTATTACTTCTTCCATCCGGAGTGCTTCGATATCGAAGAGCTGACTGATCCCGACGGGAACATGCTCTCCGTCCTCAAGTACAGCTATCCAGATCTGATCCTGTCCGTGTAGAAGGGGGCTGAAATGGCAAAATATCTTGTAGAAAGATCAGGTCCCCTCGTAGGAGAGGTGGCCATAAGCGGCGCCAAGAACGCCGTTCTTCCCATACTTGCCGCTACAGTGCTCACAAAGGAGCCCTGCGAGATATACGACGTTCCGCAGCTTCGCGACGTGGACGTAATGTGCAGGATACTCAGGGCCCTGGGAGCGAGAGTCGATGAAGATCCCAAAGAACATACCATAGTCGTGGAGGCGGCGGAGATAACGGATACCGAGATCCCCTACGAATTCATGAAGCAGATGAGGGCCTCGATCTTCCTCATGGGCCCGCTGCTCGCGAGGATGGGAAGCGCCGTAATGTCAATGCCCGGCGGCTGCGCTATAGGAAACAGGCCCATAGACCTGCATAATAAAGGTCTCAAGGCTCTCGGAGCGAAGATACTCCAGGACGACGACAGCGTAGAGGCAATAGCAAGGAAGCTCACCGGAAACAAGGTATATCTCGACTTCCCGAGCGTAGGCGCGACCGAGAATATCATGATGGCGGCGACCCTTGCAGAGGGAACGACGGTCATCGAGAACGCCGCTGAAGAGCCTGAGATCGTCGATCTGGCGAACTTCCTCAACAAGATGGGAGCCAGGATCAGAGGCGCCGGCACGGACAATATCAGGATCGAAGGCGTCGCTTCGCTTCATGGCACGAGGCACGCGGTGATCCCCGACAGGATAGAGACGGGGACCTTCATGGTCGCCGCGGCCATAACCAGGGGAGATCTTCTCCTCGTGAACAGCGTGCCCGACCACGTGCGTCCCGTGATAGCCAAGCTCGGGGAATGCGGCGTCGTGATAAATGACGAGGTCGACGGCCTACGCATAAGAGGAGACCTGAAAAAGCTCAGGGCTACCGATATAAAGACCCTGCCTTATCCCGGATTTCCGACCGACATGCAGGCTCCGTTCATGGCTTTCCTTACAACGGTGCAGGGAAGCAGCACCGTCATAGAGACGGTCTTCGAGAACCGCTTCATGCACGCTGACGAGCTCAACAGGATGGGAGCAAACATCAGGGTCGAGGACCGCACTGCTTACGTTCCGGGAGACAAGAACGTGCTCTCAGGCGCATCTGTGATCGCTACCGATCTTAGGGCGGGGGCCGCTCTCGTGCTGGCTGGCCTCGTGGCCGAAGGCCACACGGAGGTTGCGAACGTGCACCTCGTGGAAAGAGGATACGAGAACTTCGTCGATAAGCTCACGGCCATAGGCGGAAAGATCAGGAAGGTCGAGGACGTGGCTTAGAAGGCTGAGACGAATAACGACATAAAGACCCCGCGTCAAACGCGGGGTCTTGCCTAGACGATAAAAGATCCCTTCTCTGCATGCAGGGAAGGGATCTTTCTATTCTTGGATCTATTGGATCTATTAACCGAAGATCATCGGTGCGATGATTCCGGCAAATACTACGGAAGCAACGGTAACAGTGGTGAAGCCGCCTATGATCATCTTGGGCATTACGAAGTCGAGAGCCATGGCCTTCTCCTTGTCGGTGAAGCCTTCCATGGTGTCGCAGACCTCTCTGGAAATGATCTCGGTTCCCGGATATCCGAGAAGGGCGGTCATTCCGCAGGCGATGGCTACGGGGATGGGATATCCTACGAGCTTGCCGATGATGGCGGATCCGATAGCGATGCCGATGGAGCCGATGACGAGCATGCCGATGATGGGCAGGATCATCCTGAGCAGATCAGCAGGGGTCAGGGACGCGAGTCCGTTGAACATCATGGCGTACATAGCCATCATGCAGAGGCCGTATCCGCCTGCAGCCTGGAGAGAATTCTTCTGGAGGAAGTTGATCTTTCTCAGAAGTATACCCATGATCAGGTAGGAAATGTTTACGTTGAGAGCGCCTCCAGTGAGCTGGGTGAGCAGGTACGCGCAGATGCCCGCGAGTCCGAGCCTGCCATACTTCCAGGTGTTGGAATCCATGGTCTTGGGCCAGTCGGGGAAGAGCTTGGTCTCGGGAAGCTTGAAGGGAGCAGCGTCGATCTTCTCACCGGCAAACATGTTCTTTTCCTTCATCTTCTTGAGCTCCATCTTGAGGCAGAAGGAGATGACGGGCATACCTATGAACTTCTGATAAGCAAGCACCAGGTAGGCGTAGCCTGCAAGATCGCCTCTTCCGTGGGCCAAAGCTTCTTCGGAAACGATGTTATACGCGATAGCTCCGCCGGAGATAGGGGGCGCGGCAATGAGGGCATACTCTCTGCCGAAGAGGGCGGTCCCGAGCGTAAACGCCAGAACTCCCAGTCCTATAAGGCCCGCAACGCAGGTCGCTACGGTCCTCCACTCCATGATGAACTGCTCAAGATCGATAGAGGTTCCCATGTTGATGATGAGGATAGCGATGACGAATGCGTTGAGCATAGGATAAAGCTGAGATTTGGTAGCGATATCCTTAGGGATCAGATCTGTCCAGAAGAGGGCCATGCCTATGAAGGATGCAAATATCATTGAAGATATGAAGCCCTTGGTCAGGTTGGACAGATATTCGCCGATGCAGTACACGAGTACTATCGTGGCGAAGCACATAAGCGGTGTCCAAGTCATTTTATCAATCTCCTAACTATTAAAGTTTTGCGTTCGGACAGCTTTTCCTGCCGTCCCCGGGCTGTACACCGTTGGCCCGGATGCAAATATGCGTTTATTCTCCGACTTTTCATCTTGAATGTCAAGACAAATTTTTATAAAAATTTATGTGTTTCGCCAACAAGATTTGAATGAAATGACAATCGTTCATTAATAAAATCGATAGCTCCAAAATAAAAGATGATACTTGCCCTTTTTGAGGGATAAGAACACAAAAAAGCCCCGCAGCGGAGGCGGGGCAAACAGCTGTGCAGTCTTTGGAATTATGATATTTTCAGAGCATCTGTCATTGAAAGATCGCAGAAGCTGAACAAACGGTCATGAACGCGTTAAAGCAAAGGCCATAAGGATGCTAAGCCAGTCCATATGCCAGCACGTATATCCAGTGTGCGGCGACTCCGGAGGCAAGACCGCCGAGCGTATGGCTGAGTATGGCTTTGCCGATGAGCTCCTTGCAGTTGAGACTGTCCATCATCGAAGCGTGAGTGCTGAGGTATCCGCTCCAGCACATGCACATCGCTGTGAATACAGCTATATCGCCTCCGTTCGCGAGTCCTCTGATGACGAGCGTCTGAGTGAGGCTGAGTGCCGCACCGGCGGCGCCGAGCGCCGTTACGGGTATGCCTATGCTTTCAGGGGAGGAGAAGCCGAAGAGAGGCCTGATGATAAACTCTATCTTCGAGGCAAGGGCGGGGAGCAGCTGTATACCTTCATATGCCGCACCGGTGTAGACGCCGCTCTCTGAAGGGCCGTTGATCAGCATCATCACGACGGTACATATGACGAGCACCCCGGGGATTATGCTCATACCCATCCTGACGCCGCTGTGTCCGCCTTCAAGCACAGAGGCCATCACGCGGCTTCCTATGCCGCCTTCTCGTATCTGCCTCATATTCTCAGGCACGACAATGCCGCCTTCGCCGGTCTCGAGCTCGTATGCCCTGTCGGCGAAGAATCTTCTAGTGAATACGAGCATAAGCCTGGTGCTTACTATGCTGCCTATCACGGCTCCTGCCAGCCCAGTCATCACGGCGCCTCCCAGGGAGTAGCCGATGAGGGGAGATAAACTGTACATATATGTGCATACTATGAGCCCCATGCCGAAGGATGTCCCTATATTGGTTAGCGCGGGGAACTGATATCTTTTGAAATAGTGCCTGAAGCGGCTGTCCTCGGCAAGGGCCAGTATCGCGGGATTATCGGACAGGAAAGTCGTCACGACGCCCAGGGCAGCCGCTCCGGGAAGTCCGTATATAGGCTTCATCAGGGGCTGGAGAAGGTGATTCGCCAGCGAGACGAAGCCAAACTCGGAGAGCAGTGAGGAGATGGCGCCCATGAGCACGCACACGGCGGTAATATAAAGTACTGTGTCTATTAGAAGCCTGTAGGCCGTGTTCCTCATAGTGTTGATCGTGTTTGCCAGGCCCATCTTTACAGCGAAAAGGGCGAAAAATCCTATGAAAATAAAAGGAAATATAAAGGTCTCCAGTCCAAGCTCCTTTTTGTATGAATACTCGGTCTTGTCCTGCTTGTTTGGGGTCTCCTGCAGATCCATCTGGCTCTCCTTAGAAAAAGTGCCTTAATTCAGTTTAAAAGGCTTTATGTGAACGTCAATGTCCGTATATAATACTATCACATAGACATTGATTATCAACAGAAACTAAAAAATCCCCGCCGAACAGGCGGGGATTTGTATCGACATGGAAATATGTACGCGTATCAGGGACTTACTCAGATCTCTCTACTTGTATCTTCCGAGAGTGCCGGCGTCCTTGGGGTTGTCCGCGAAGGAAGCGTCTCCTCCGGGAAGGACGGCATTCAGGATGATGGCGGTGAGGGAGGCTACGGCAAGGCCGGAGAGGTTGATGTGGACGGATCCGATCACGAAGCTGATGGCGTCGCCTGCGCCGTACTTGATGCCGATGGCGAGCACGAGGGCGAGAGCCGCGATGATGATGTTTCTGCTCTCGGAGAAGTCTACCTTGTTCTCAACGATGTTCCTGACGCCGATGGCGGAGATCATTCCGTAGAGGATGAGGGAGACTCCGCCGATGGTAGCGGTGGGCATGACCTCAATGATCGCTGCAAACTTCGGGCAGAAGGAGAGGATGATCGCATAGATGGCTGCAAGCCTGATGACAAACGGATCGTAAACTCTGGTGAGCGCGAGCACGCCGGTATTCTCACCGTAGGTGGTGTTTGCGGGAGCTCCGAAGAGGGCGGCGATGGTAGTTCCTACGCCGTCTCCGATCAGGGTCCTGTGAAGGCCCGGGTCCTCGATGAAGTTCTTTCCGACGGTGGAGCCGATGGCGGAGATGTCACCGATGTGCTCCATCATGGTTGCTAGAGCTATGGGAAGTATGGTGATCACCGCGGTCGCGAGCAGTCCGCCGTCGACGTTCCCGCTTGCGAAGAGTCCGAATACGGTGTTCTCAAACTTGAAGGGGACGCCTACCCAGGCCGCTTCCTTTACCGGGGTGAAATCGACGTTTCCGGTGAGCGCCGCTACGAGGTAGGAGGCGAGCACGCCGAGGAGGATGGGGATGATCTTGATCATTCCCTTGCCCCAGATGTTGCAGATGATGACTACAGCTATGGCTACGAGGGCGATACCCCAGTTGGCCTGGCAGTTCTGGATGGCGGAACCGGAGAGGCAGAGGCCTATGGCTATGATGATGGGTCCGGTAACGATGGGCGGGAAGAATCTCATGATCTTCTTCTGTCCGTAGGCCTTGACGGCAGCGGAGAGTATGACGTACATGAGGCCCGCGCAGGCTACGCCGAAGCAGGCATAGGGGAGAAGTTCCTTCTCGCCGTTAGGGGCTATGGCGAAATATCCGCCGAGGAAAGCGAAGGATGATCCGAGGAATACTGGGACCTTCTTCTTGGTGACGAAGTGGCAGAATAGCGTCGCAAGGCCCGCGAAGAGCAGGGTGGCGCTGACGCTGAGACCCGTTAGCGTGGGGACGAGCACCGTGGCTCCGAACATAGCGAACATGTGCTGAAGTCCGAGCACGAGCATTTTGGAGGTGCCAAGGGTCTTGGCATCGTAGATCGCCTGATTTTCTTTCATGTTTACTCCTTTTAACCTTTCTGGAATAGCTCGACGCAGGTCTGTCCGTCGAATTCCTCGACCATGACGCTTATTATCTCGTCTTTAGAGGTCGGGACGTTCTTTCCGACGTAATCAGCCCTTATGGGAAGTTCTCTGTGCCCTCTGTCGATAAGAGCGGCGAGCTGTATCCTCGCGGCTCTTCCGAGCTGCGAGCAGGCATCCAGCGCTGCTCTGGCGGTGCGGCCCGTGTAGATGACGTCATCTACGAGGACGACGATCTTGTTTTCGATGGAGAAATCGACTTTCGACTCGCTGATGACAGCCGCCTGGTTGATCTCGGACAGATCGTCCCTGTAAAGGGTTATGTCGAGCTCTCCGACGGGAGGCTCGGTGCCTTCGATAGTCCGGATGTTTTCAGACAGCTTCTTCGCGAGAGGAACGCCTCTTCTCCTGATACCGAGGAACACGACGCCTTCCGCGCCGTCGTTCTTTTCGAGTATCTGATGAGCCATGCGTTTAAGAGCCCTGTCCATTTCTTCCTGAGACATAAGCTGAGCCTTAAACTTCATTTCATCCTCCTAAAAAAAATCGTCCTGCCGTACCGACAAGACTTCGTGATCCTCCGCATAAGAAGTGCAGATCATGTGTCAACCTTGTCGGTCTCTCTGTACCAACTTAAAGATTTTCTTTTGCTGGATCGATATTAACAAAAGAGAGATGCTCCGTCAAGCGGAAGATCTCTCTTTTGGCAGTTTTATTTCATTATATAGGAGCTGCGAACTATATCGATCCAATATATCGTAGGGTAAATCCATACGCTATTATTTGCTCACGGGTTCGAACGATCCTCCGAGCGCGGCGTAGTCGCGGAGAAAGTCCTCATATATCTTGCTTATGTATCTTTCATCGCTCAGTATGATAGGTCCGTCCATTACGCCTCCGCAGAGGGCGAAGCTGAGGAAGATCCAGGGATCCTGCCTGCAGTCCACTACCGTAGAAGCCGTATGATCCGGCCTGTCGGCAGCGTCGACGCTTATAGACGAATCCGTATATTCGGTCCTGCAGCCGAGCTCGCCCAGTACAGCCGACATGGTGCGGAGCCTGTTGGTCTCGCGTTCCCTGAGCTCAGGAACACCGTTTATCCTGATCTTGGCCCGCTTAAAGTAGGCCGCCGCGCAGACTATGGTCGCGAGATCCGGAGCGTCCTTGAGGTCTATCTCTATCTCCTTGAAATCCTGGGAGATCAGAGCTATGAGAGGGGAGATATTTCTATATCTCTGAGCCGAGTCCTCGCGAAGCCCTCCGACCGTAATATCTCCGCCCGAGGGAGCCGAAAGGGCAGCGGCGCATATCCACGAAGAGGCCAGCGCCCAGTCGTTCTCGCATACTATGCTGCCTGGAGATTCATAGATCTGGCCGCCCTTTACATCCCAGCCCCCGGGGACCTCTTCGGTCTTTATCCCGAAGGAGGAGAGAACTGAGATGGTGGAACGGACCAGTTCTTCGTCGTAGAGCTCGCCGTTTATCCTGATGCTGCTGTCGGCGCGAAGGAGCGGGAGCGCCATCATGAAGGCAGAGATGAACTGCGATCCCTCGTCTCCCTTGAAGCTGTACGAGCCGCCTTCGAGCCGGCCCTGCATCTCAAGGGGAAGAGAAAAGCTGCTCAGCGTGACTCCTCTTAGAGCCATCCTGCTGGTAAGTGGAAGCATATGCCTCTTTGTGAGTATCTCGGACGCTCTGCAGTTCACCCTGTAGCCGTAGGAAGCCGCGAGCGCGAGCGACATGCAGGCCGCTGCGTCGCTCTGGCCGAAATCGAGGTTCAGCACTGCCGCAGGACTGGTCTTTGGGAATGGCTCTATATATACGTCCGAGCCGCTCCTGTTTATCCTGCAGCCGAAGCGCTCCAGGCATTCTATCGCTGTATCCACGTCCCTGCAGGAGGGCACGTTCTCTACCGTAGTCGGAGTCGGAGGCAGGGAAGACGCAAAAAGAAGCCTCTGCGCAACGTCCTTTGAAGCAGGGGCCGTTATATTTCCTCTGAAAACCGATGGATAAATCCTGATCATGCAATAATTATACGAAGAGCGGGGCTTCAAGTCAATTTGCGTTTGCTCTGCGCCTCGAGGCTGAACATGTGATATACTGAATAAAAATGTCCCTTATATCTATCGAAAGGACCCAGTCATGCAGGCAAGTGAAAAGGATCTCAAATATCTCAGATTGCTGGCTAAGGAATTTCCAACGGAAAGAGAAGCGGCTTCGGAGATAATCAACCTCAACGCTATACTCAATCTTCCCAAGGGGACCGAGCACTTCATGAGCGATATACACGGAGAATATGAAGCGTTTTATCATATCCTCAGGAACGCTTCGGGAACTATAAAAATGAGGCTCGACGAGATCTTCCCGGAGCTGCCCGAGGAGGAGAGGAAGAAGCTCGCGACCCTCATCTATTATCCCAAGGAGAAGCTCAAGATACTCAAGGAGGAGGCCGAAGACCTCAATTCGTTCTACGAGAAGACTCTCAGAAACCTCATCAGGTTCACACGCAGGGTATCGTTCAAATACACCAGGTCCTACGTCAGGAAGCGTATGCCCAGGGATTACGCTTACATAATCGAAGAGCTGCTCTACGGAGAGAGCGACGATCCACGGGGAAGGGCCAGCCACAAGAGGGATATAGTAAGGTCCATCATCGAGGTGGGAGCCGCGGACAGCTTTATCGTAGACATATGCGACCTGATAGTCAGGCTCGCGGTCTTCAGGCTGCACATAGTCGGAGACCTATTCGACAGGGGCGCGGGCGGAGACCAGGTGCTGGGAGCTCTGATGAAGCATCACAGCGTGGATATACAGTGGGGCAACCACGACATACTCTGGATGGGAGCCGCGGCGGGAAATAAGGCCTGCATAGCCAACGTCATCAGGATATGCACCAGGTACGACAACCTGCATACGCTCGAAGTTGGCTACGGCATAAGCCTCAGGCCTCTGATCACCTTCGCCCTCAAGACCTACGCGGACGATCCCTGCACGGACTTCAAGGCTGCCGTATCGATAATGGACGCCATGCACGACACCGATATGGAGTCCCTGAGAAAGATAGGAAAGGCCATATCCATCATACAGTTCAAGCTCGAAGGACAGCTCATATCGAGGCATCCGAACTACAATATGGAAGATCAGATGCTCCTTGGAAGCATAGATCAGGAAAGACAGACAGTCATGGTCTGCGGCAAGGAATATCCGCTGGATACCTGCAACTTCCCGACGCTGGATCCTGCGGATCCGTACAGGCTGACGGATGAGGAGCAGGCAGTGATAGACAGGCTCGAGCAGGCCTTCAGGGAGAGCCGCATACTGCAGGAGCACATCAGATTCCTCTTCGCCAAGGGCAGTCTCTACAAGGTCGTAAACGGGAACGTTCTCTTCCACGCGATAATGCCCATGACTGAGGACGGAGAGCTCGATACTATCAACACGACCGACGGCCCGAGGAAGGGCAAGGCCTGGTTCGATTACTGCGAGAGGCTCGTCAGGACCGGTTATTTCGGCTCGAGCAGTTCCAAGGACAAGGAGAGGGGAATAGACTTCTTCTGGTATCTGTGGTGCGGCTACAAGTCTCCGCTTTTCGGCAAAAAGCGCATAACCACCTTCGAGCGCATGTACATCAGCGATCCGGAGACTCACAAGGAGCCTTCGAATCCTTATTACGCCCAGATGGAAGACCCCGCGGTCGTGGAGATGATACTCGCGGAGCTTGGCGGAGACTCGGAAAACGGCGTCATCATCAACGGCCACGTGCCAGTAAAGAAGGGCAGAAATCCGGTCCACGCCGGCGGCAGAGCCTTCATAATAGACGGAGGCTTCGCCAAGGCCTATCAGAAGACTACAGGTATAGCGGGCTATTCTCTCGTCCAGAATTCATGGGGCTTCATACTTTCAGCGCACGAGCCCTTCGTAAGCAAGCAGATGGCCGTTGAAGAGGAGCTCGATATACTTTCCACGCAGGTGGCAAAGGAAGACGTCAGCAAGCGCATGTACAACAAGGATACCGACGACGGCAGGGTGCTCCAGAAGCAGATAGACGATCTGCAGCTTCTGCTCGAGGCTTACAGAGAAGGCATCATAAGTCAGGGCAAGTAAGGTTTGATGATGCGGCGCGGACGCTTCTCCGCGGGATCGAACTGCGCGGACGCTTACTACTGCATAAAGCAGAGCGGAAGCGCCTCCGCAGCAAAGGGCGGCGCTTTATGAAAAGAAAATCGCTGGATATGACGCAGGGGCCGGTGGCCCTGATGCTGCTCAAATTCGGACTGCCGATATTTCTCGGCCAGCTGTTCCAGCATCTTTACAATACGGCCGATTCGATCATACTGGGAAACCTCGTGAGCTCGCTCGCGATGGAGGCCGTCGGCTGCACTTCCAACATCATAAAGATGATGGTCGGCTTCTTCGGCGGCATATCCGTGGGCTGCACCGTAGTCGTGGCCAGGCGCTTCGGCGAGAAGGACGATCAAAAGCTCCACGAGAGCGTCAGGGGAGTGATATTCCTCTCGCTCTTCTTCGGCGCGCTGATCTCTGTTATAGGCGTGCTGCTCACAGATCCTCTTTTAAGGCTCATGTCGACGCCGGAAGAGGTCTTCCCGCTTTCTTCGACATATCTGAAGATATACTTCGCCGGGCTGCTCGGGCTTACTATGTACAACGCCCTGACGGGAATACTGAGGGCAGTAGGGGATTCGACAAGGCCTTTCTACCTGCTGATATTCTCTTCGCTGCTCAATATAGTTCTCGATCTCATCTTCGTACTGGTGTTCAAGAGGGGAGTTGACGGCGTAGCCTACGCCACGGTTTTGGCGCAGGCCCTCTCCGCGCTGCTCTGCTTCATGATAATCGTGAGGACGGACGAGCCTTACGGCTTCAGATTCAGGGAGAAGATGCCCTCCGCCGAGATATATAAGGACGTTCTTCAGGTCGGCACCCCAAACGGAGTGCAGAACGCTCTCAACCAGTTTGCCAATATCATAATGGTTGGTTATGTAAACGGTCTTGGAAGCATAGTCCTCGGCGGCTGGGTAATGTTCAACAAGATAAACACTCTGCTCGAATCCGCCATGATGGCCATGGGCTCCGCGGTCACGACCTTTGTAGGGCAGAACGCCGGAGCGAAGCAGATAGAGAGGGCTTACAAGGGCAACCGCATAGGCAGTCTCGTTGCCGTAGTGATATGCATAATACTTCCTTCGCTGCTCTTTGTCTTCGCCGATCCGCTCATGAGCATCTTTGGCAAGGATATGGCGATGAAAGAGGTCGCTGTCCATATGCTCAGGGGCGTCACTCTCACAAGGTTCGTGATGATACCGCTGACTACGTTCGGAGGCACGCTCAGGGCCATGAAGCGCTCGATGCCGGTCACCATCGCCACTCTCGCGGGTCTTATTGGCATGAGGCAGCTGTACCTGTTCATCATCAGCAAGGTGATGTACACGCCGCTGGCTGTAGCTTATTGCCTGCCTGTGGGCTGGGGCTTCGGCAGTCTCTTCGTTATGATCCCTTATTTCTACTACAGGAAAAAGGATATGCAGGCCGTAAAAGAGCAGGCGCAGGCCGAAGACGTCGCGGGCGGGGATTCCAACTAAAGAACCTAACTTAAGATAGATGGCGCCAAAAGATACGAAAACCAACGAAAAAAAGAAGCTTAAAAACAGCGCTGAGAGCGCAGGGAAGGGATCCCGCGCTCTCTTTGCGATACTTGCCTTCGTTTTATTGACCGCGGCGGGGATAGGGCTTGGCCTTATGAGCATGTACTTCGGTACTGGAAGCTACAAGATCCCGCTCCTGCAGTACCTGCTCTCGCAGCCCGTCCTGGTCGCTCTTAACACGGCGCCCTTCGTTATCCTGATACTCCTGCTCTGGTGCGTATTCTGCAAGGCCTGGATAGCTTTCCTGCTCTCCGGGCTCTTCTGCCTGGCCTATTCATGGGGAGTCTTCTGGAAGATAATGGCCAGAAACGATCCTGTCTACGCCGGGGACGTATTCATACTCAAAGACGCAGCCAAGATGAGCGGACAGTATATCTTCATCACCTGGCAGATACTGCTCTCGGCCTTCCTCGTGATACTCGGAACCCTGGTGATCGGAGCCATCTTCAAAAAACGCAGGGAATTTCCGCGCTTTATGACGCGGCTCATACTGTTTTTGCTGCTGATCGCGCTTAGCTTAGGCTCATATTTCGCAATATACAGAAGCGACGAGCTCTATGACAGCTTCGAGGTCTGGGACGAGCTCAATATGTGGTTCGAAAACAACCAGTTCTTTTCGCGCGGGAGCATGTATCCCTTCATCCACAGCATAAAGGACGCCGTCCCCAAGGCCCCTGACGGATACAGCGAGGAAGAGGCCAGGGAGATCCTGTCGGGATACAGGAACGATGACATCCCCAAGGATAAGCGAATAAACGTCATAGCCGTGATGTTCGAAGCATACAGCGACCTTTCGGCCTATACCGACAAGATAAGCGGAGAAGATCCATACGAGGCATATCATAAGCTTCAGGCAGAGAGCTATACCGGCAGGCTCGTAGTGAACGTTTTCGGAGGGGGGACCATCGATACCGAAAGATGTGTAGTAACGGGTTTCCCTTCGATAGGAAATCTCAGGCAGACAAGCTGGAGCTACGCCCGCTGGTTCGAGACCCAGGGCTACAAGACCACGGGCTCTCATTCAGGCTACGCGGATTTCTATAACAGGATCAACGTAAACAGAAATCTGGGTTTCTCCGAATACTTCTTCCTGGACGATCATTATATCAAATATACTTCCTGGCCCAGCGGCGACGCGATACTGCTCCCGGAGATAGGCGACATGGCCTGCGATATCATCGAAGGCGGAAGCCCTGTATTCTCCTTCAACGTGACCTATCAGAACCACGGTCCGTACTCTGCCGGGGAAAAGAATTTCGAAAAAGAATACGTGCCTTCGGGAGTGCTTTCCGAGAGCTCCTATATGATAATCAACAACTATCTCAAGGGCATAGAGGATACGTCGGAGCGCATGCTTGAGATGACGGAGCGATTCAGGGACTACTATGAACCAGTCGTTCTGCTCTTCTTCGGCGACCACAAGCCCTGGCTGGGAGACCAGAGCCAGGTATACGCGGAGCTGGGTATAGACTTCGATTCCGAAAGCGACGAGAGCTTTTACAATTATTACGGCACTGAATATCTGATCTGGGCAAACGAGACGGCAAGAAAGATCATCGGCAGCGACTGCACCGGCGAGGGGCCTTCTGTCTCGCCATGCTTCCTGATGGACATACTATTCGAGCGCATGGGATGGAGCGGCCCCTCCTGCATGAAGCTCAGCAGATCTGTCATGAACGTTCTCTCGGTGGTGTCGGAGAGCGGCAAGTATCTGCAGAAGGGCAGCCTTGTCGCGGAGGACGGGCTGACTTTGGAGAACTATGGCCTGCTGATGAAGATGAGAAGGGCAGCCTTCTATCTCGAATATGATTCGGAAGGTCAGCTGCCCTAAGATCTCTTCTGGATTATAGTATCAAATAATAAGCTTTTGACTGTCTATAAGCTCTGTTCTAATAAGCATTGTTTAAAAGCGCTTCAGGATCTCTGAAGCGCTTGAGTCTTTTATACTATGGATTTTTGAAGTCTTAATAGAGTTTTGAAATTCTTGAGCTCTAGAAAGTCTCCATCAGCTTGCAGAAGGCGTCGCCGACTTCGGAAGTCGAAGAGTTTCCGCCGAGGTCTGGCGTGAGGGTCTTTCTTTCGCAGAGCATGGTCTCGATCCCGTCGACTATCTTCTTGCCCCAGTCTTCACGTCCGAAGTGCTCGAGCATCTGCGCGGCCGCCCAGATGGTGGCGAGCGGGTCCGCGAGACCCTTGCCGGCTATGTCGGGAGCGGAACCGTGGATGGGCTCGAACATAGAGGGGAACTTTCTCTCGGGATTGAGGTTCGCGCCCGCGGCGAGGCCCATGCCTCCGGCTATAGCGGCCCCCAGGTCGGTGAGTATGTCTCCGAAGAGGTTGGAGGTAACGACTATCTGGAAGCGCTTTGGATCTTTGACCATGAACATGCTCGCGGCGTCGACCAGGAGCTTGTGCGTTTCGACCTCAGGATACTCTTTGGATACTTCAGCGAATATCTGATCCCAGAAGACCATGGAATAGTTGAGAGCGTTGCCCTTGCTGATGCTGGTGAGAGTCTTCTTTTCCTTCTTGGCCAGCTCGAAGGCGTACCTTATGACCCTTTCGCAGCCCATTCTCGAGAAGACGCCGTTTTGTATAACGACTTCGTTCGGCTTGCCCTTGTAGAGCCATGCTCCGCTTCCGGCGTATTCACCCTCGGAATTCTCCCTTATGAAGGTCATATCTATATCCTCGGTGCCGACGCCAGCAAGGGGGCAGGGGGCTCCCTTCAGGAGCTTAACGGGCCTGAGGTTGATGTACTGGTCGAAGCTCTTGCGTATTATCAGGAGCAGATCCCATAGCGAGATGTGGTCCGGCACCTTGGGATCGCCGACTGCCCCGAGGAATATAGCGTCAAATTTCGAGAGAGTCTCGATGCCGTCCTTCGGCATCATCTCGCCATTTTTGAGATAGTAGTCGCAGCCCCAGGGAAAATGAGTGAATTCAAAGCGGAAGCCTCCGTCGAGCTCCGCAGCCTTGTTCAATACCTTTATGCCTTCAGCTATAACTTCAGGGCCTATTCCGTCTCCTGCTATGACCGCGATCTTGTAAGTATCCATCATCTTGATCCTTTTCTTACTATGCTGTGAGGGACTGCGCAGGCAGTCCCTCGTAGTTCTATTAATTTATCGGTTTTGAGATCATTTCTCTTCGTAGAAGCCCTTGTACTTCTCCATGAAGTCTACCATCATGCCCGGGATATCGAGTCCCTGCGGGCAGACAGCTGCGCAGGCTCCGCAGCCTATGCAGGCAGAAGGCTTCTTGTCGTCGGGAAGAGAGCCCATGAATCTGGGAGCCGTGGTGCCGCCGTTGTTGTAGAGCATCTCGTTGTAGATCGCCATGATCCTCGGAATATTGAGGCCCATGGGGCAGTCGTTCTCTTCAATGCAGTATCTGCAGGCGGTGCAGGGCAGGGTGTTCTTTCTCATCATCTCGTCGGTGATGGATAGAAGCGTCGCTCTTTCCGACTCGGAGAGAGGCTTGTCCTCAGCCATGGTCTTAATGTTCTCCTTGAGCTGATCCATGTTGGACATTCCGGAGAGTATCATAGTAACTCCGGGGATACCGTCTACGAATCTGAGCGCCCAAGCGGGATTTCCTTCCTCGGGTCTGAGAGCCTTGAGCTCCTTCTCGAACTCTTCGCCTATATCGACGAGCTTGCCTCCGCGAACAGGCTCCATGACCCATACCGGCACGTTCCTGCTGTTGAGGAGCGCGACCTTCTCGTCGGCCCTCTGGAGCCTCCAGTCGAGCCAGTTCAGCTGTATCTGGCAGAATTCGAGCTCCGGATAAGCGTCGAGGGTGCGCTCGAGCACGTCGAGCTGTCCGTGGCAGGAGAAGCCGAGGTGCCTGATGCGGCCGACCTTCTTCTGCTCGAGCAGGTATTCGACCACGCCGAGATCCTTGTTGAGGTAATTGTCCACGTTGCCCTCGTTGACGTTGTGGAGTAGATAGAAGTCGAAATAGTCGACCTGGCACTTTTCGAGCTGTCTTTCGAAGATCTCGGGCCCCTTGGTGAAGTTCTCATCGTTGAAGCCCGGGAATTTGCTCGCAAGATAAAAGCTGTCTCTGGGATACTTCTTGAGTATCTCTCCGACAACGAGCTCGGACTGCTGATTGTGATAGGGCCAGGCGGTATCGTAGTAATTGATGCCGTTTTTCATGGCGTATTCTATCATTTCGGCGGTCTTTTCCTTGTCGATGTTAGCTGTATCGTCTCCGATTATGGGGAGCCTCATGCAGCCGAGGCCGAGTTTTGATAGCTTAAGTCCCTGAAAATCTTTATATAGCATGATTTCTCCTTTCCTAAATGGCTGTGTGAATATTTTCTATTGACCGAAGCATGCGATGGCCGGATCTAAAGCCTAGCCGTTCTTAAAGCCTTACGAGCTCGTAATCTCTGGTGCCGAAGCCGAGCTCAGCGGCAGCTTCTATGGTGTGTATCCCATGCCTGCTCTCGACTCTTTCGAGGAAGTGCTTCTGCCCCGGATCGTCCGTCGCGGCGTAAACGAGGTCTATGCAGGCCTGGTCTATGGCGATAGGATCGAGGGAGGCGAGCATCCCGATGTCCTTCATGCAGGGGTCTTCCGCGACCGCGCAGCAGTCGCAGTCAACGGATATGTTGGCCATTACGTTGATAAATACCATGTTCCCCTTGAAGAACTCGACGATGGAGCTCGCAGCGTCAGCCATGGATTCGAGGAAGGTGTCCTGCGGGGGAAGGGGATCCCAGCACTTGGTCTGATCGTCCGTACGTCCCGCCGAGTGCACGTAGGCCTTGCCCCTGGTGGATTCGCAGCCTATTCCGAGCTGCTTGAGCGCGCCGCCGAAGCCGCCCATGGGGTGGCCTTTGAAGTGAGCCAGCACGAGCATGGAATCGTAGTTAGCCATGTTCTTTCCGACGAAACTCTTGTCCAGCACCTTTCCGTTCGGAATGGCGAGCTCTATATCCGGACCCTCGGCGTCCATGAGGTCTACGTCGAAGAGACTGTCCCATCCGTGATACTTGATGAGTTTTTTGTGTTTAGCTGTGGAATTTCTTTCACCGCCGTATGCGGTGTTGCATTCGACCACGGTGCCGTTCACGGCTTCTACCATCGGCTGCCAGAATTCGGGACGGAGGAAATTTTGATTTCCTTTTTCGCCCGAATGGAGCTTGACGGCGACTTTCCCGGGTAGTTCTTTCCCGACCTTTTTATACAATTCTACTACGGTCTTGGGATCGATCTTGTCGGTGAAATAAACAACTGGTCTTGTCATGATCGCTCCTTTCCTGATCTTCTGATCTGATCGTTTATTTTATAATAAACCAATATGATTTTACCAAATTAGTCAACATTATTGAATAACTATATTTTCGAAATTTTGTTGTAACACCACGAAATGGGGTATAAAATAGCATGATCAAAGAGATAAGCGAACTAAGGGGTTTGGAATGGCGGAAAATGAAAAGAAGGTAAAGATCATCCACACTACGCTGGATGAGGTGCCTTTCGGAACGGAAAAAGATATACCGGAGCCCGGCTCTAAGCTCGGCCGCTACGAGCTGCCGGATGGCATCACGAGCAACATGCTCTACAAGGACGTGCTGAGAATAGCATGGCCGTCTCTGATAGAGCTCATATTGACACAGCTGACGAGCATGGCCGACCAGATCATGGTAGGAAGACTCCCCGGAACTCTCGGCGTGCAGGCCCTGTCAGCAGTAGGTCTCAGCACGCAGCCCAAGTTTCTCCTGATGACCCTCGTGCAGTCCCTTAATATTGGCGGGACCGCCATGGTCGCCCGCTACAGGGGCATAGGAGATCAGAAGAAGGCGAATCAGGTCCTCAAGCAGTCTGTTTTCGTCAACATTATCCTGGCAGTTTTCTTCGCCATATGCGGAGTCATCTTTGCGGAGCCTATGATCAGGCTCATCGCCGGAAAGAACATCTCCGACACGACCTTCGCCTACGGCGTTACGTATTTCAAGATACAGATGTACGGCTTCGTGCCCATTGCGATGACCTTCACGTTCACAGCGGCGCTGAGGGGCTGCGGGGATACGAAGATGCCTATGATCTACAATACGATTGCCAACGTCGTGAACGTCGTATTCAACTATCTGCTGATCTACGGAAAGTTCGGTTTTCCCGAGATGGACGTCGCCGGAGCGTCTCTCGCGACCGTTATCGGACAGACTGTGGCGTTCTTTATCGCGGCGGGCGTAATACTCAGCAAGACGAGGTTCGTATACTTCGATTTCAAGGAGAGATTCCACTTTGACAGGGATATCTTCAACGACGTAGTCAAGATCGGCCTTCCTTCCATGATGGAGCAGCTCTTTATGAGGGCGGGCATCATCATCTACACCAGGACTATCACAGGGCTCGGCGATATCGCTTACGCGACTCACCAGGTCTGTATGAACATACAGTCCATGAGCTTCATGATAGGAATGGCCTTCCAGAACGCGAACACCACGCTCTCGGGCCAGAGCCTCGGCAAGCGCAGGATAGATATGGCCTGGCTGTATAACAAATACACCAAGCGGCTCGGACTGATATCGGCAGTACTGCTGGCGACCGCCATATACACCTTCAGCGGCACGCTGGTGGGGCTTTACAACGAAAATACCGAGGTAATAAGGCTCGGCTCCGAGATACTCTCCATGGTAGCGATAATGCAGCCGTTCCAGAACCAGCAGTTCATCACCAACGGCGCTCTCAGAGGGGCAGGCGACACCAAGTTCTCGGCGATGGTCATATTCGTGACCGTGCTTGGCGTGCGCAGCGGCATGGCCATACTCTTCGTAAACTTCCTGCATCTTGGCCTCAAGGGAGCCTGGTACGCTCTGGTGCTCGACCAGGGCATCAGGACAGCCCTCATACTCTGGCATTATCAGACCGGAAAGTGGCGCTTCATCAAGCTCAGCGATCAGAAGAGGTAAGTGCTTTAAAGGCGCTTTCTGAAAGAACTTATAAAGACAGCATAAGCCCCGCGCTCATACCGATGCCGCGGGGCTTAAATAATACTCAGTAAAAAAGCTCCGCACTTCGCGGAGCTTTCCTGTGTTTTCAATGCGCAGGTATTATTCCCTGATCATCTTGCAGTTGCCGTCGAGCATGGAGCCGGGGTAGGTGACTATATTCTTCGTGGCAACGTCGCCCTTGAAGCTGGCGCCAGACTTGATGTCGAGAAGCTCGGAGCAGGTAGCAGTTCCTTCTCCCTTGCCGGAGAGGATGAGGCTGGCGCAGCTGATCGTTCCCTTGAAGCTTCCCGTCTCGGTGATGACGACGGAGTCGGTGGATTCTATCTCGCCTTCGTATTCACCGTCGATACGTATGGGCTTGGAGGTCTTTACGTTGCCCGTAAAACGGGTCTGCGCACCTATGATGGTCTCAATTACGGCGGAGCTGATGCTGACGCTTTCAAAATTATCCTGAGGCATAATAATCTCCTTCTGATGCTTAAGCATCGTAAGCATTTTACCACATCAGAGTTATTTTTCCAGTAGTTTTGCTAAAAAATTGTCTTGCAAACGGACCTTTCGTGATATATCATAACTAATGTTCGTGCAGGTATGGCGGAATTGGCAGACGCGCACGGTTCAGGTCCGTGTGAAAGCAATTTCATGGAGGTTCGAGTCCTCTTACCTGCACCATTAAAACACAGATGGCTTCAGTCATCTGTGTTTTTATGTTTTGAATGGAAAAGGACGAGAACCTAAAGGTTCGACGGAGACCTAGCCCTGCGACTGGCGAGCGTCAGCGAAGACAGAGCAGCGGCAGGTCCCGTGCGAGGCGTGCCCGCGAAAGCGAGCCGAAGTCGAAGTTTGAACGGCTGCACGCTACCGCGTCAGTTATTTTACGACGCATCATCCTCGCTTCTGAGCCTGTCGAGCTCCTGCTGTATCATGGCTTTCACCGTTTCGGATAGTTCCTGTGCCTTGAGCCCGGGCTCGGATGTGTCCACAGGCGGAAGTATGCTGAACTTGACCGGGGCAGATTTTAAATAACCCTGCGCTTCAAAAAGATCATAGCTTCCGTCGATGACGAAGGGGACCACGGGGACGCCGGCCTTGATAGCGGCCTTGAATGCACCGGCTTTGAATTCTCCCATATCCGGACCTTTGCTCCTGGTCCCTTCTGGGAAGATGATCTCGGACTGTCCGGCTTCGAGCCTGCGCTGCATCAGGTTCATGCATTTAAGGGACTGTCTCAGGTCTCCGCGGTCTATGATGATGCAGTGCATATGCTTTAGAAGGATATTGAAGACAGGGATCCTGCTGAGCTCCTTCTTTACGACCGCGCTCTTGAAGCCTCCGAGCTTGCGCTCTATAAACAGGGCATCGAAATCGCTCTGGTGATTTCCAACGTAGAGAGCGGGGCCCTCAGGGATGTTCTCCTCTCCGCGGTAATCGTATATAACGCCAATTATCCACTCGACAGGGGGAAGCAAGATGTTCAGCGCCCATTCTCCCACAGGGCTGGGAGCGCCGGTCTCTTCCTTGTCCCTTACAAAGCTGCTTACTATTAGGCAGGGGATAAGAAGGATGAGCGCCAGTACTATATAGATTATAAAAATCAGTGACCGTATCATAGAATTAAACCTTTCCGTTGCTATTACGAGCTGGATTATAGCACATTTCAGACGTTTTATTTTTGAAATTAATGGAAAAGTGCTTTTTGCTGTGATAAACTAACACGGTTAAATCGATAATATAAAGGACTTTAGGCTATGGAAAAGGAAAAGATAATAAATATAGCAGTCATCGCTCACGTAGACGCGGGCAAGTCAACGCTCGTCGACGCCTTCCTGGCGCAGAGCGGCGTCTTCCGCGAGAACGAGGAGATGCAGGCTCAGATGATGGACTCAAACGATCTCGAGCGCGAGAGGGGCATCACCATCTACTCAAAGAATTGCTCCGTCATGCACGGAGACTACAAGATCAATATAGTCGATACCCCGGGCCACGCGGATTTCAGCTCCGAGGTCGAGCGAATCATCAAGACCGTCGATACCGTAATACTGCTGGTCGACAGTTCGGAAGGGCCCATGCCCCAGACAAGGTTCGTACTGTCCAAGGCGCTTGAGCAAAACCTGAACCCCATACTTCTCATAAACAAGATAGACAAGAAGGACGCCCGCATAGACGAGGTAGTCGACGAGGTCTACGAGCTATTCATGGACCTCGACGCCAACGACAGACAGCTCGACTTCCCCATACTCTACGGGATCGCGCGACAGGGCATAGTCGTAAGAGACCCCAAGGAGGTCGAAGGCATCTCGATAGAGACTCCGGACGGCAACAAGGTGAGAAAGGCCGCCGGAGGTCAGGGCGGACTCAATATCACGCCGCTTTTCGAGACCATCATAGAGCAGTGCGGCGCATATCCCGACAGGGACGACGAGCCTCTGCAGATGCAGATAAGCTCCCTGGCCTACGACGACTATATCGGACGCCTCGGCATAGGAAGGATAGACAGCGGGATCATACGCGAGGGAGACAGCGTGGCCGTAGCCAAGCCCGACGGCAGCTACGCCATGAGGAAGATCAACCAGTGTTTCGTCTACAGAGGGATGAAGCGCGTGGCCGTCAGCGAGGTCCACAGCGGCGACATCTGCGTGCTCTCGGGTATAGCGGATATCACCATAGGCGACACCGTCTGCAGGGAGGATCACGTCATAGGGCTTCCGTCGATCAGCATCGAGGAGCCCACGCTTTCGATGAACTTCCTCGTAAACAAGAGCCCGTTCGCAGGCAAGGAAGGAAAGTTCGTCACTTCCAGGCATATCAAGGAAAGGCTCGAAAAGGAGCTTGAGGTCAACGTAGGTCTCAGAGTAGAACCGACCGACTCGACAGACGCATTCAAGGTGTCCGGCAGGGGAGAGCTCCATCTTTCCATACTCATCGAACAGATGAGAAGGGAGGGCTACGAGCTGGCCGTTTCCAAGCCCGAGGTCATCTGGGGCAAGGGCGAGCACGGGCAGAGGCAGGAACCCGTGGAGGAAGTCGTCATAGAAGTTCCCGACGAGTATTCCGGCACCATAATAAACGATCTGAACCTCAGAAAGGGCATGATGGTCTCCATGGACGGCAAGAACGGCCGTTCAAGGATCACTTATACTGCTCCCACTAGAGGCCTCATGGGCTACAGGAGCCAGTTCATAAACGAGACCAGGGGCGAGGGCACCATGGTGCGCCGCTTCATAGGCTACGAAGATTACAAGGGCGAGATCCCCGAAAGGTCCGCCGGAGCGATAATAGCGCAGGAGCTCGGTACAACCACGCCCTACGCGCTGAACAATATCCAGGAAAGGGCGCAGCTCTTCCTCGGTCCGGGAGTCAAGGTCTACGAAGGAATGATAGTGGGCCAGAACAGCCGCAACGAGGATATGATAGTCAACCCCTGCAAGGCCAAGCACGTCTCCAACATGCGCGCAGCGGGTTCAGACGACGCGGTCAAACTCTCGCCTCCCAGGACATTCACCCTTGAAGAGGCCCTCGAGTGGATCAACGACGACGAGCTCGTGGAGATCACGCCCTTGGACATCAGGCTCAGGAAAAAGATCCTGGGAGAGCTCGAGCGCAAGAGGAGCGGCAGGAACTACGGTAAATAACATGCTTATTGAGATTACGGATCTCAGCGTACAGGCTGAAGGCATAGGCCATATCGAAGGCGGCAAGGCCGTTTTCGTCCCGGGAACGCTTCCCGGAGACCTCGCGCGCATAGAGATCGCAGAGGACAGGGGGCGCTTCGCTAAGGGGCGCCTCATTTCTATTGAGGAAGCGTCTCCGGACCGCATAGAGCCGGCTTGTAAAATTTGCGGCGAGTGCGGGGGATGTCCCCTGATGAGTCTTTCATACGAAGCTCAGCTCAGGTGGAAGGAAAAGAAGCTCAGGGACGCGCTGACAAGGATAGCCGGGATAGAAGTCCCCCTGATAAGGCGCATCATAGCTTCGCCCCTGACTCAGCGCTACCGCAACAAGGCGAGCTTCGCGCTCGAGGGAAACAGGGCGGGATACCGCGCCAGAGGCTCTCACAGGCTCGTTGAGCCCGCTGACTGCCTGCTTATAGGAAAAGACATGACGCAGGCCGTTAAAGACGCCGCAGGGGCCATGAAGCCCTCTCAGAAGTACTTTACAGGCCTGACCGTGCGCAGGGCGTATGACGGAAGCCTCATGATCATAAAGGAGGCCGGGGACGGCAGCGTCCAGGCCGACAGGAGGATACTGAAGGACCACATAGTCACTGATATGGGGACGCTTGAGACCGAGGTTAGCCCTCTGAGCTTTTACCAGGTGAATCCCAGTGCGTGCAGCCTGCTGTATTCAAAGGTGCAGGAATACGCGGAGCCCGGGCCTGGCGATACGATACTGGATCTTTACTGCGGCGCCGGAAGCATAGGACTTTCGATGGCCGGGTCCTGCGCGAGGGTCATAGGAGTAGAAAGCGTAAAACCCGCCGTAATAGACGCGAACAGAAACGCGGTCATAAACGGCATAGTGAACGCGGTCTTCATCTGCGGCAAAGCTGAAGAGGTCGTTTACACTAAGCTGCAGGGGATCAAAGCCGATATAGTCATACTCGATCCCCCGAGAGCCGGCTGCAGGCCGGAGCTTCTGAAGGCTGTTGCGGATATCGCTCCCAGAAAGCTCGTCTACGTATCCTGCGAACCGTCGACGCTATGTCGTGACATAAAAATACTTATGTCATATGGATTTGAATTCGCAGAAGCTACGCCTACTGATATGTTCCCGAATTCGATCCACATAGAGACTATAGTGTTGCTACAAAAGTCAAACTCGTAGAAATCCTTTATTTTAAGCACTTTTACGAGCATTTCACCTTTGAGGAGACCGACTGGTCGAAGCGAGTAAAACGCCTCGAAAAGTATGTCCGGGTGGCTATAGCAATAGAACTCGTAACAGTAGGAACAAAAACCGATACCTTATTCCATTTCATTGGAGACGCGATTTTGATGAGCGATATTTACCGTCAATTCGTTTTATTTGCCTCGCCATGAGCGAGAGATATATCGAGAACCATTTCAGTGAGATCATTGGATACGAGTCGGAAATTGAAGACAGGCTGGTCGATGAAGATTGTACGATAGAGAGCCTGAAGGCTGGCAACAGAGATATCATCAATGGCTTTCAACATGCAGGGGAACAGGTCGTACTGATTGATTCTGATTATGAGCAAACAATAAAAGGGGTTCTGGACCGACAATCGGAGTTTGTGGAGTAATCATCTTTCCGTTAAATGCTATGGGGAGTGATATGAAATACAATCACCTGCTCAGTCTTGTTTCAAAGAGCGGACGATTTTCCGGACAAAGGAGGTAAAAGAGATATGTAAAATGCGATCAAAACGAACAGGATGCGCTGCAAGGCGGCGATCGTTACCTGTTCGCTGCTTTCATTCCTAGTCTATCTTGCAGTGTGTGACCAGCTGCTGAGCACGCCGGACGCAATCGTTCAGGAGGTTGGATGGAAGTCTTACCACATGTTCACAATTCTGGCGAATATGTTTGCAGGCATCGCCGCGGCGCTGTGTATTCCATACGCCGTCGACGGATTGCGCTATAACAACTATCATTTGCCGCGCTGGGTCGTTAACGTGCTGTTTACAGCGACCACCGGTGTAGCGTTGACGTTCCTCATTGCGATCACGATCCTTTCTCCGATGACCAGTTACTATCGCATGATGCTGTATTCAAACAACATCCTATTCCATACAATCAACCCGATTATTGCAATCCTGCTGTTCATTTTCATCAATTCGGACCACAAGGTCAGCTTCCGCGCGACGTTCCTTGCGATCGCGCCGGTTGTCCTGTACGCAGCCTTCTATTTCGTGCTGGTCTTTGTGATCGGGGAGGAAAACGGGGGCTGGAGAGACCACTACCAAATCCGTGATATTACGCAGTATGTGCCTCTGCCGCTGGTCGTGCTCGGCATGGTACTGATTACGTTCGTTGTGGCGTTGCTACTACGCGCTGTGCATAACAGAGTTCATGAAAAGCGGAAAAAGCAGACCGTATCCTATTACCAATCGGCTGGTGACTTCGATTGTCCTGACATCGCTTCCGCGATCAAGGCGCTTGCCGCAAGAAACCGCAGCAGAGACCTCGGCGGAGAACTGATCGTTCCGCGCAGGATCCTCGCAATGATGGAAGAGAAGTACCAAAGCGGCCTTCCGCTCGGAGAGCTTTGCAAGATATATGTCGACGCCTACTATAAAAAGGAGGTAAAAGGACAATGAGCGGGGATTACACCTACTATTCCGACGGGTTCTTCGGGTTCGGCAGTCCTGGTGCGTTCATCGCCTGCAGTCTTATGCATTTCATCCCTGTTCTTCTGTGCGCCGCCGCACTGGTATTCATCTGGAGGAAAAGGGAAGTTCTCCGTGCGTGGAAACGGGAAGAGATCCTGCGTCAATGGCTGTCCTTTTCGATGTTCCTCATGGAGTTCAGTTTCTTCCTCTGGCTGCTGTATGTCGGAGACACCAGCGGGAATTACCTGATGATGTCGAAATTGCCGCTTCATCTTTGCGATATCGGACTCATTTCCTGCATGTATATGGTCATCAGCAAAAACCGTACGCTGTTCGGTTTCAACTTTTTTGTGACTCTTTTCGGCGCAACGCTCGCCTGTATCATTCCCCAGACAGTTCTGAATGATGTGGATCCCTCGTATTACCGCTATTACCAGTACTTTGGTGAGCATTTGATTCCGATCTTCAGCACGGCCTACATGATGATCGTGCACGGGATGAGGCCGCGTTACAGGGATATCTGGATCAGTATTGGCGCGCTCTTGTTGATGCTGATTCCCGCTTTTTACCTGAATGATGCGTTCCCAGGGTCCGACTACCTGTTCTTGCGGTTAGATATGCCTTTATTCCCGGAAAACCAGTATCTGCGCGCCGGAATCTACGCGGTTCTGATGATCCTGATCTTCCATGCGATGTGGTTTATGTACGCAGCGCTGAGGAAACGATCCGCTAAGATAATCAGAGAAAATGAACAGAGGCTTTGACAGCGTTTGTTCAAACCTTAAGTGCCAGCCCTGCAGAGAAGAAAGAGATGACAGGGAAGCAGGTGTGATTCACAGGTGAAATTCTAGTTTGTCGAGATGCTGCTAACTCGGGATTTGTGAGGCTTTTGGCATGGGAAAAGATTTATTAGAAATGGCATTGGAAGAGTTGTGGGAATTGTTTCCCATCTTTCTTGTGGCGCACGATGACCACTGGAAAGATTACTTCAATGAGATCGAGAAAACGCTGACAGGACTCTTAGCCAATCAGCCTGTTGTACGGATCAGTCATATCGGAAGCACCGCCATTCAGGGAATATGGGCCAAGAATATAGTTGATGTGATGGTTGAGGTTTCTCAAAGCGCTGACATGAGAGATTTCCTTGACCGCGTAGGGGCAGGAGACGCCTTGTCCGGAGGACTGATCCATGCTCTGGGAAAATGGGATGATATGCAGAAGGTCATAGAATTTGCCTCAGCAGCAGGGGCGCTGAAGGCGACGATCGCCGGTGATATGAACTCTGTGACCGAAGAAGAAGTCATGGACCTGGCCTTTTCCGGTCAGGACGGGATACGGCGCTGACGAGGTGACAAAACATGAAAACGATACTACAAGTCATTTCTCTTATGCTAGCGGTGGCGTTCCTTTTTTCAAGCTGCGGAAGATCGGAAAGCAATAAAACACCGCAGGAGGAAAAGAAGGAAAAGGACGGATCTGTCACTGTTGAAACTATAGAGACCGAAGCTTTTAAAATGGATTATTGCCGCTTCGGACGAGGCGGGAAAACGCTTGTCATACTTCCGGGACTCAGCATTCAAAGCGTGATGGGTTCCGCGGAAGCGATAGCGGAAGCGTATCAGCTCTTTGCGGATGAGTACATGGTATACGTCTTCGAACGCAGACAGGAACTGCCGCAGACTTACACGGTATTTGATACGGCAAGGGATACGGCAGCGGCATTTAAAGCTGCCGGCCTGGGTCATATAGACCTTTTCGGAGCGTCTTACGGCGGGATAGTCACAATGGTCATCGCGGCGCAGTATCCGGAGCTTATTGATAATGCGATGATCGCTTCAACGTCCGCATGCCTTAGTGATGAAGAATACAAGACCATAGAAAACTGGATAAGTCTGGCTAAAGATAAGGGCGCGGAAGCTCTGTATCTGGCGTTCGGGGAGGCGGTCTATCCGAGGGAAGTATACGAGCAGTCTAAAGAGCTTCTGATCGACGCCGCGAAGACTGTGACTGAAGAAGATATGGAAAGATTCGTCATCCTCGCGGAGGGCATGAAGGGCTTTGATATATCGGGATACCTGGACAAGATCCAGTGTCCTGTTCTAGCGATCGGAGATAAGAGCGACAACGTGCTCGGCGCGTCTGTGATGGAGGATATCTGCCGATACATGGAACAAAAGCCGGATTTCGAGTCCTATATGTATGACGGCTACGGACACGCAGTGTATGATATGGCGCCGGATTTCAAGGACCGTCTCCTGAACTTTTTGAAGAAATAAAAATAAGAAAGACAATTAAGTAAGCAGCATTACGATGTGAGAACTGAGAAGCATATGATCGCTGGGGAATCGTCAAAGGATAAAAGCACAAAAAGCGGATACAGGACCATGCTGCTCTCCGTTCTGATGAGCGCTCCGGGCCCTATCATACTGGGACTGGGACTTAGAGTAGGTCACAGCTCGACCCAGATCTCAGACTTTACCAGGAGGAGCGCCGAGCTGCTCGCTCTCATCGTGGCTTTTGCAGTATATGCTTATACCAACAGCAGGACAGATATCCTTCCCGAGGAAAGAACTGCAGTTGAGAAAAAAGGGAATACCTTCACGGGGATCATCATGTGCGTTAGCGGCGCAAGCATGATACTCGTCACACTGCTGTCGGGCGATTCAGATAAGGGGAACGTGGTTCCGGCGCTGGCAGTTTCGCTGCTCGGTGTCATAGCTAACAGCTTATTTTGGAGAAAATATTCCGCGCTGTATAAGTCTCAGGGCAATTCCATACTGGGCGTTCAGGCAAGGCTCTACAGAGCGAAGTCCCTCGTGGACGGCTGCGTAACGGCAGCGCTCCTCAGCGTGCTTTTCTTCCCGGGCAGCGCTGCATCCGGGATAGTAGATGCGGCGGGATCGCTGCTCGTTTCTGTTTACATGATACGAAGCGGTATAGTAACGATAAAAGAGCAGCTAGTATAATTATCTGGTATGATAATAAATGATCCGTCTGAAGGATCAGATCTTATTATTTTTTCAAAAGGAGAATAAATATGAAGTACGATATCAAAGGGGAGCCGATGCCCGTAGTTATCTGCGAGCTCGACTCGGGGGAAAAGATGATCACTGAAAGCGGTTCTATGGTCTGGATGAGCCCGAACATGGGCATGGAGACCTCAGCGGGAGGCTTTGGAAAGGCTTTCGGAAGGATGTTCTCAGGTGAAAACATATTCCAGAATATATATACAGCCAACGGCGGTCCGGGGATGATCGCATTCGCCTCGAGCTTTCCCGGCTCTATCAAGGCGGTAGAGATCACTCCGGATAAGCCCGTAGTTTGCCAGAAGTCCGCATTTCTCGCGGCGACCGCAGGTGTAGAACTCTCGGTGTTCTTCCAGAATAAGGCCCTGACCGGGTTCTTCGGGGGCGAGGGATTCATAATGCAAAAACTCAGCGGAAAAGGCATAGCTTTCATAGAGATCGATGGCAGCGACGTGGAATACGACCTCGGATCGGGGCAGAAACTTATCGTCGACACCGGAAACGTCGCTATGGTAGACAGCAGCGTAAGTATAGATATTCAGAAGGTATCCGGCGTCAAAAACGTGCTCTTTGGAGGAGAGGGGCTTTTCAATACGGTCCTGACGGGACCGGGCAAGGTAGTGCTTCAGACCATGCCTCTTTCCAGCTTTGCCAACACCATAGCCGGCGTTCTTCCGAACAAGAATTAGCCGGTTGAAATATCCGCGGCGCAAGTCAGAGGATAAGGAGGTCGAACATGAAGAAGGTCGCTATAGACGATATGGCGCGCATAAAAGCGCTTGGAAATCTCACTCTTTCTCCATCAGGAAACATGATAGCATTTACTGTCAAGTCCGGCGATATGGACAAGAACGGATATAAGACGGATATCTGGATCTACGACGAAACTCACGAGCCTGCGCTTTACAGACTTACGGCCGGCGGGGATGGAGGAGCTCCCATTTTCATGGGCGACGATGCTATAGTATTCGAAGCCGACCGCAGGGGAAAGCACAAAGCAGACGCGTTTGGACCAAAGTCGACCTTCTGCAAGATCTCGCTCGGAGGGGGAGAGGCGGAAGAGCTGTTCTTCCTGCCTTTCAAGGCTTCTTCGATCAAATATCTCGGAGGAGATAAGTGGCTCGCGGCAGGTATCCACAGCCTGACGAGACCTTCCGCTGAAGGCCTCGCGGAGGACGAAAAGGCAAAGCTCGCGAAGGAGCTCGAAGAAGAAAGAGACTACGAGGTCTTCGACGAGCTGCCATTCTGGGCAAATGGGAGCGGAATTGTTAATAAGCTCAGGACAGGCCTCTATCTCTGCGACGCCAAGGAAGGTACCCAGAAGCTCCTCTCTGAAAAGGAATTTCAGATGATGGGCTTCACCGTAAGTCCGGACAGAAAGCATGCCTCCTTCTACGGGAGCAGCTATGAGGGCGTCAACTGGAACAGATCCAGGCTATTCACGATAGATCTGGAGACCCTGGATATCAGCGAGACGATGCTTCCCGACAAATTTACCATAAGCGATGCCAGATATATTGGAGACAAAGTCCTCGTGCTCGGAAGCTGCGGCGAGCGCATGGGAAGCAGTCAGAACGACGGCGTTTACCTTGCTGGGACCGACGGAAGCTTCTGCCTTCTCTGCGAACCGGATATGAGCTTCGGCCCCGTTGGAAGCGATATAGCCGGCGGAGGCTCGTCCTTCGAGGCTCAGGACGCTTTTTACTTCATTCAAAACGAGGGCTACCGCTCCTTCTACAAGCGCATGGACCTCTCCGACGCGTCGGTAGAGCTCATTTCTGACGATCTCGAGATAATATCCGCCGCTGTCGGATATGCGGAAGACCTGTACCTGATAGGCATGGAAAAGGACCGTCCGCAGGAGCTCTATCGCAGAAAGGACGGAAAGCTTGAAAAGTTATCCTACTTCAATGAGGAATACGTCAGGGAGCACGAGCTCGCTTCGACCGAGCACTTCGTGTTCAAAGACAGGGAGGGGACGGAGATCGATGGCTTCATACTCAGGCCCTTCGATCTCGATGAGTCAAAGAAGTACCCCGCGATACTCAGCGTCCACGGCGGTCCAAGGTCTGCCTACGGACAGGGATTTTTCCACGAATTCCAGTACTGGACAGGGAAAGGGTATATAGTCTTCTTCTGCAATCCTCCCGGTTCCTCCGGTAAGGGCGACGCGTTCGCCGATATACTCGGTGAGAAGTTCGGCGTCCGTGACTTCAACGCGATAATGGACTTCACCGACGAGGTGCTCAGAAGGGTCCCGCAGATCGATCCCGCCAGAGTTGCGATGACGGGAGGAAGCTACGGAGGCTTCATGGCCAACTGGATAATAGGCCATACAGACCGCTTCGCGGCGGTGGTGTCATGCAGGAGCATCTCGAACTACACGAGCAAGCTGCTTACCACGGACATAGGATATTATCACAACGCGTCGCAGATGGGCTGCTATCCCTGGACTGACAGCGATATGCTCTGGAGGCATTCGCCGCTCGCTTATGCTGACAAAGTCAAGACTCCGACTCTTTTCATACAGTCCGATGAGGATTACCGCTGCTGGATGGGCGACGCGATACAGATGCTTCAGGCGCTGCTCCTCCACGGAGTCCCTGCCAGGATGTGCCTATTCCACGGTGAGAATCATGAGCTTTCCAGAAGCGGCAAGCCAAAGCACAGGGTCCGCAGGATCAGAGAGATGACCGAGTGGTTCGACAGGTGGACCGCTAAATAGATCACAGAAAAAAAGCGAACACAAATATAGTTTTATCCGCAGATAATGCCGCTGTTTTAAGGATATTCAGTTTATCCGAAAATACAGCGGTATTTATTCGTTTTTAACATAGATGAGTACAACAAAAACCCTGCTAACTGAGCTATGCTTTTTTGTTGAAGACATATATAATTTTTTTAGGGCAAAGCCCTGCGCACATAGACCCGGTGAATGCTTTGGAGGATGATCAAAAATGGCTATTCAAGTTGGAATCAACGGATTCGGACGTATCGGACGCATCGCGCTCAGGAGTATGATCGAAAGGGGAAGTCATACTTTCCGCATCGCGGGCATAAACCTCAGAAACGCCGATCTGGATTATATGGTGTATCAGGTGAAGTACGATACCGTTTTCCGCACCTGGATGGGAAGCGTCGAGCACGACGACCAGCACCTCATCGTAAACGGACAGAAGATCAGGGTATACAGCTACTCTGACGCTTCCGAGATCCCCTGGGACGACTGCTTCGCCGAGTATATCATCGAATCTACCGGCGCGTATCTTACGACAGACACCGCGTCCGTGCATCTCAAAAACGGAGCCAAGAAGGTAGTCATCTCCGCTCCCTCGAAGGATTCCGTGACCCCGACCTTCGTAATGGGCGTAAACCACGAAAAGTATACGACCGATATGAACGTCGTATCCAACGCTTCCTGCACGACGAACTGCCTCGCTCCTATGGCCAAGGTCATCAACGACAACTTCGGCATCGACCAGGCACTGATGTCCACTATCCATGCAGCGACAGCCAAGCAGAAGCCTGTTGACTCGCGTGCGGGCCGCGACTGGCGTACCGGACGCAGCGTGCTCGGGAACATCATTCCCTCAAGCACCGGCGCCGCAAAGGCAGTAGGCGAGGTCATTCCCGAGCTCAAGGGCAAGATGACGGGCATGAGCTTCAGAGTTCCGACCGCGGATGTTTCGGTCGTCGACCTCACCGCCAGGCTGAAGAATCCCACGACCTATGACGATATCTGCAAGGCCATGGAGAACGCTGCGAAGACCAATATGAAGAACATCATCACCTGCACACGCGACCAGGTAGTCTCCAGCGACCTTACCGGTTTCTCCCAGACATGTATCTTCGATGAGACCGCGGGCATCATGCTCGACGACAATTTCGTAAAGCTCATCGCCTGGTATGACAACGAGTGGGGCTATACAAACAAGCTCCTCGACCTCATAGCTCATATGTACGAGGTAGATCATCCCGTCGGAAAGTATCTCAGCGACAGGAAGTAGGTTTAGCTTATCAAGACCCAGGAGGTATCCGCATAAACGCGGATACCTCTTTTGCTGCGCAGGATACTGCAGGTTCTAAATCTTGTTCATTTGTGGTATGATACCTGCGTATCGTATAAACCTTCATCGTTTTTTATATTGATATTTAATAAAACACCATGAAACAAAGCACTTTGGACAGGATAAGAAAGTTTACGGAGGACAGAGACTGGGATCAGTTCCATTCTCCTGCCAACCTGGCGAAATCGATCTCCATAGAAGCCGCTGAGCTTTTGGAATGCTTTCAATGGAGCGACACGGAGTACAACCTTTCGCACGTGAAGGAAGAGCTCGCCGACGTCATAGTCTACTGTCAGGATATGCTGGATAAGCTAGGGCTCGACGCAGACGAGATAGTCAACGAAAAGATGAACAAGAACGAAGCCAAGTATCCTGTCGAAAGATCGCGCGGAAGTTCGGCGAAGTACGACGAACTTCAGTAAAAGGAAACAGCAAATGAAAAACATAGCGATCATAACAGGCGCTTCAAGCGGCATGGGAAGAGAATTCCTGCTCACATTGGAAAACTACGGCAGCTTTGACGAGGTATGGGCTGTCGCGAGGCGAGAAGAAAGGCTGATCGAGCTTTCCAAGATCTCTAAAACCCCCGTAAAGCCCGTAGCCCTGGATCTGTCGAAAGAGGCGTCGCTAAAAGAGTTTTCGAGGCTTCTTTCTGAGGAGGACGTTAGCGTCGGGCTTCTTGTCAACGCCAGCGGATTCGGAAAATTCAGGGCTGTGATGGACACAGAACTGGACGACAATCTCAACATGATAGACCTGAACTGCAGGGCGGTTGCGGCTCTCTGTCAGATCACTGTGCCGTATATGAGAAGCGGCGGAGATATCATCAATATAGCCTCTGTCGCGGCGTTTCAGCCCATCCCGTATATCGACGTCTACGCTGCCACCAAAGCCTTCGTCTTGAGCTACAGCAGGGCGCTCAACAGGGAGCTCAAAAGCAGGAAGATACACGTCATGGCGGTATGTCCTTTCTGGACCAAGACGGAGTTCTTCGACAGAGCTATCGCTGCCGATGAGGAGCCCATCGTCAAAAAATACGCGGCGATGTACATGCCGGAGGATATAGTCAAGAGAGCATGGCGCGACGTAAAGAAGGGCAAGGACGTAAGCATGTACGGCTTCGTCGCCAGAGGACAGAAGCTGCTGGTAAAACTTTTACCGCACAGCCTGGTGATGAACGTGTGGATGGGTCAGCAGAGCCTTAAATAGACTGCCCGCGCTTTTGAGTGGATAATAGCTTTAGTTTGCATATTCTAGATTATCTTAAAACGTGACGATGGACGAAAGACTCAGAAAGCAGCTCGAATTCTCCCTCGAGTTAGACAAAGAAAAGAATATATTCCGTCAGACGCATCTCTCCGGCCACGGAAGGAACGAGAACGACGCCGAGCACGCCTGGCATATGGCTATGATGGCCTACGTCCTGAAGGAGTACTCCAATGAGGAGATAGACATTGCGAGGGTCATCCTGATGTGCCTCATACACGACGTCGTCGAGATCTACGCCGGAGACACCTACGCATACGACCCTGAAGCGCTGGCTACGCAGAAGCAGCGCGAGGAGGAGGCAAAGGAAAAGATCTTCTCGATGCTTCCTGAGGATCAGAAAAAGGAGCTGACAGACCTTTTCGATGAATTCGAAGCCTTTGAGACCGCCGAATCCAAGTTCGCTCACGCGATGGACAATCTTCAGCCTCTGCTGCTTAACGACAGCAACGACGGAGGCGATTGGAGGGCGCACGGAGTCGACGCGGAGCGCATCTACGGAAGACAAAACAAGACCAGGCTAGGTTCCGAGAAGCTCTTTGAGATCACTGACGAGATAATCAGAAAAAATATAGAGAAGGGCAGTATAAGACCGTGATGCGTGATCTTTCGGAATTCTTCAGGAAAAACGGTAAAGCTGCGCTCGCGTTTTCGGGAGGAGTGGATTCTTCCTTTCTTCTGTGGGCGGGAAAACATTTCGGCGCTGATATCAAGGCCTACTACGTAAAGACCCTCTTTCAGCCTGAATTCGAGCTTGAGGACGCGAAGAGGCTCGCCGCGGATATAGGCGCCGATATGAAGATCATATACGCCGACGTGCTCGCGGACGAAAACGTAAGAAGCAATCCCGCGGACCGTTGCTATCACTGCAAGAGGCTCATCTTCTCGGCGATACTTTCGGCGGCCGAAGAGGACGGTAACAATCTAGTTCTTGACGGAACGAACGCATCTGACGATGCTGACGACAGGCCCGGGATGAAGGCTCTCAGGGAACTTCATGTCAGATCGCCGCTGAGAGAATGCGGGCTTACGAAGGACAGGATCAGGGAGCTCTCAAAAGAGGTCGGGCTTTTCACCTGGGATAAGCCTGCATACGCCTGCCTCGCCACCAGGATACCCACAGGAAGGCATATTACTCCCGAGCTTCTGCAAAGAACGGAGAAGGCTGAAGCGCTCCTTTCCTCGATGGGCTTCAGCGATTTCAGGATAAGACTGATGGGAGATGCTGCGAAGCTGCAGATAAAAGAGTCTCAGCTTACGCTTCTTGCGGACAAGCGTTCGGAGATAGTAAAGCAGCTCGGCCCGTTATATAGCGATGTAGTGCTGGATCTTAAGGTGACGAGATGAACAACGACATAAAGCGCATACTAGAAGGAGTCAGAGACGGAAGCGTGTCTGTAGACGACGCCTTGATATCCCTCAAGACCAGGCCGTTCGAGGACATAGGCTACGCCAAGGTCGACCTGCATAGAAAAGTAAGGCAGGGCGCCGCGGAGGTGATCTACGGCGCGGGAAAGACTCCTGAGCAGATCATCGGGATAATAGACGTGATGATCAAAAACGGACAGGATACCATACTCATCACAAGGCTCAACAAAGGGTCTGCCGATGCTGTATCCGAGGTCTACGAGCTCGATTACCGCGAGAGCGCCCGCATCGGTATTATCGGAAAGCTGCCCATTCCGGACGGTATAGGGAAGATAGTCGTCGCTACGGGCGGCACGAGCGATATACCGGTAGCGGAGGAGGCGGCTGTGACCGCCGAGGCGTACGGAAACGAGGTCGTGAGGCTTTATGACGTGGGCGTGGCAGGCCTTCACAGGACCCTTGCGCATTTGGACGATATCATGGGCGCCAGCGTTATTATAGCTATCGCCGGTATGGAAGGAGCTCTCGCGAGCGTCATCGGAGGCCTGGCCGACTGCCCGGTGATCGCCGTGCCTACGAGCGTAGGCTACGGGGCGTCCTTCGGCGGACTTTCGGCGCTGCTCTCCATGCTCAATTCCTGCGCGAGCGGCGTATCCGTAGTAAACATAGATAACGGCTTCGGAGCCGGATATCTTGCGAATATGATAAACCACATGGAAGCGAAGAAGGAGGAGACCCGATGAAGACACTTTATCTTGATTGCGGAATGGGCGCTGCCGGAGATATGCTAAGCGCCGCGCTCCTTGAACTCATACCCGACAAAGAAGCTTTTATCAAAGAATTGAACGCGCTTGGACTTCCCGGCATCAGCTTCACGGCTGAGAGCTCCGTCAAGTGCGGGATCACCGGAACTCACATGCGCGTCACCGTAAACGGCGAGGACGAAGAGGTGCAGGAGCTTCATGAGCACATGCACGCGCACGTTCACGGATCGGAGAAGCATGAACACACACATGAGCATGTTCACGATCACGAGCATGAACACGAGCACGATCATGAACATTCTCATGACCACGATCACGATCATGAACACAGTCATGAGCACGATCATGAACACGAACATTCACATCATCATTCCCACAGCGGCCTGCACGATATCGAGCATATCGTGAGGGGTCATCTGGACAACCCCGAAAAGGTCAAGGACGACATTATGGCGGTATACGGCCTTATCGCTGAGGCTGAGAGCGCCGCGCACGGAGTACCCGTTACAGAGATCCACTTCCATGAGGTCGGCAGTCTCGACGCGATAGCGGACGTCACAGCGGTCTGCCTGCTCATGAACATGATAGCTCCGGACAGAGTGGTAGTTTCCCCGGTGCACGTCGGCTTCGGCAAGGTGAGGTGCGCGCATGGCATACTGCCTGTACCTGCTCCCGCAACGGCTTATATACTTAAAGACGTTCCTATATACGGCGGAAGGATAGAAGGGGAGCTGTGCACCCCGACGGGCGCGGCCTTGCTTAAACATTTCGCTGACAGCTTTGGGGACATGCCTGTCATGAGCGTTTCGTCCATAGGCTACGGCATGGGCAGCAAGGACTTCCCCGCAGCAAACTGCGTAAGGGCTTTGCTCGGGACCGAAGGGAGCGAGAAGGATTCTGTCATAGAGCTCTCCTGCAACGTCGACGATATGACCGCCGAGCAGATCGGCTTTGCCCTCGAGAGCTTCCTTTCGGCCGGCGCGCTGGACGCATACACGCTCAGCATAGGGATGAAGAAGTCCCGCCCGGGCACTATGATAAGGCTGATGTGCAGGGAGGATCAGAGGGACGCCTTCGTTTCGATGATGTTCAGGCTCACCGATACCATTGGGATCAGAGAGTCGTCCTACAGGAGATACGTCCTGGACCGCAGCATCTCGGAAGAAGAGACTTCCTTCGGCCCGGTCAGGATAAAGCGCTCTTTCGGATACGGAGTCGAAAAGCTCAAGGCGGAGTACGACGACGTGGCGCAGATAGCGAGAAGAGAGGGCTTAAGTCCCGCCTTCGTGGCTTCAAAGATAGAAAAGGAACTTATTAAAGGTTAATGAAATGACGAAGAAGGAAACGCTTGATCTGCTCGAGCAGAAGGGGCTTAGCTTTGAGATAACGGAGCATGAAGCAGTCTTCAGCATGTCTGAAGTCTGCTCCGTGCCCCTGCCATACCCTGATGACGACGCGAAGAACCTCTTCGTTCGCGACGTCAAGAGGCGCAACTATTACCTGATAACGGTGAGGGGGGACAAGAGGGTAGATCTGAAGGAGTTTAAGGAGACCTACGGGCTCAAGACCCTGTCGTTCGCTTCTGCCGATGAGTTGATGGATATACTGGGCGTAGCTCCGGGATCGGTATCTCCTCTCGGACTGCTCTGCGACGAGGAGAAAAAGGTAGTGCTCTGTCTCGATGAGGAATTTAGGGGCGGTAAAATAGGGGTCCATCCGAACGACAATACAGCGACGGTATGGCTTAAAACGGATGAGCTCGAGAGCCTTATCAGGGATCACGGTAACGTCGTCAGATACGTCGTTATCTGATCGTCCTTGCAAGAGGATCAAAGCTTTTTAAAAATAGAAATAGAATACACAGGCGGGCTTTTTTGTCCATAAGATTTATGCAAAGAGGCCGTCTTTTATATTCTTTTTTGAACCATATTGACTTATTTCCACCGCTTATATTATTCTTAATTAACTTTAGGATCCCGACTGTTTCAATATGCCAAAAAGTGTTGAAAATTACCCAGATTTTAAACCTTTGCACGCTTTTGCAACATACGTTTCCGATCACGTTACCGAGGGTGATAACATGGACAGAAGAGTTGTAAAGACCAAGAAGGCGATAAGAAACGCATTTACGCAGCTTCTCGTCAACAAGGACATCAACGATATAACAGTCAAAGAGATCTCAGACCTTGCAGACATCAACAGGAAGACCTTCTACAACTACTATACCGGCGTCTATCAGCTGGTAGACGAGATAGAGGACAATATAGTAAAGGACTTTACGGAAAGGATCAAAAAGCTCGACGTGCTCAGCTGCATAGAGGATCCGATGATCGTCTACCACGTGCTGCACGAGTTCATACACAGCGACATAGATTTCTACAGAAGCGTCTTCGCGATGAACCAGAACAGCTTCCTGGTCAAGAAGATATGCGAATCGCTCATCTCGGCGGTCAAGGATTCTTTCAGGGGAGGTGTGGCGGTCGACGAGAACATACTAGACATAACGATACGCTTCATCTTCTACGGAGAGGTCGCCACCTACAGGCAGTGGCTGATCGACGACGGACCGTATCCCATAGATATGATGGGAAGGACCATTGCGCAGATCTGCTCCGGAGGCATTCCTCATATGCTGAAAGAACTCATAAACGAAAAAGAACAGAACTGAGAATGAGCTCCGCACAAAAGCGGAGCTTTTTATATATCCTGAAAGGCAAAACGGTATATACTGTTGTAGGAAGGAGGATGATGATAATGGATAACAAAGCTTTTTTCGATCTGGTATACGGCGTCTGCATGCTTTCGACTAAGTATGAGGACAAGATTAACGGATGCATAATCAATACCTGCGTACAGGTGGCGAACGAGCCGGCCAGGCTCGCTATCTCCTGCATCAATGGGAACCTTACGCCTGAGCTCATAAAAAAGAGCGGGATATTCACCCTGTCCGTCCTGGACAGCACAGTTACATTTGACGTATTCAAGCGCTTCGGCCTTCAGTCCGGGAGAGACGTTGATAAATTCGAGGGCATAGATCATCTTTTGGACGAGCAGGGACTTCCTTATCTCGCGGAGCATGCGGACGCGATGTTCAGCTGCAAAGTAGTGAGCTCTCAGGATCTGGGCAGCCATACGCTCTTCATAGGCGAGGTATTGGACGCAAAGGTACTGAGTCCTGAGCCTCCCGTAACCTACGGAGAGTATCACAGCAGGATCAAACCAAAGCCCCAGACAGTGGAGCAGAAGAAGATAAAGGGCTGGAAATGCAGCATCTGCGGCTACGAATACGAGGGAGAGACTCTGCCTGAGGACTTCATGTGCCCGTGGTGTTCTCATCCCGCCAGCGATTTTGAACCGATATATGAATAAGAGCCGTTGCGAAACAACTACGGCGGAATTATAATTGTTGTACCGAAAGGCGCGGAATACTTCCGCGCAAGATGCGCGTAAGATCAGGAGGAAAACAATGAGCAAATACGTATGCCCCTGCGGCTTTGAGTACGATCCCGAGATAGGCGATCCCGATAACGATATCGAGCCCGGAACAGCCTTCGAGGATCTTCCCGAGGATTGGATCTGCCCCGTCTGCGGACTCCCCAAGGATATGTTTGAAGAAGCATAGAGAATAACAGACCGGCCCCGCGTACGACGCGGGGCTTTTCTTTTGTCTGCAAAACGATCAGGCCGATCTCCTTTTGCAAAACTTTTCGGCAGATCTCTGCCGTGATCTTTTGACAATGAGATGTCTGTATGCTGTCGCTTACAGCGTAGCATTTTTTTGTGCAAAGAGCATATGGTTCTGATAAAATGATTAAAGAATAATCACGGAGGTCTTTATGATCAAAGAGATCAGGATCAGCACGATAGACGATCTTATGCCGCTTCTTTCAGAAGACGGTTTCGACGAGAAGATAGGTCGATACAGAGGCACCTATGTATACAGAGGTCTCTCGGATTCATCGTTCAAGATGGTGACGAGCCTTAAGAGGAACTGCAAAGAGCTTCAAAAGGAGCTTGAACCCGCCATACTCAGAAACTACACCAAATACGCCGCGTTCGAGGATCCCACGATAGAGAGATCCGTCTGGTATCAGATGGTATCGGGCCAGCATCACGGGCTTCCGACAAGGTTGCTCGATCTCTCGCACTCTGCCCTGGTAGCTCTTCATTTCGCTACGGTGGACGAGAACATGGACGACCTCGACAAGCACGACGGCATGATATGGAGGCTGGACATACCGGAGCTCCACTCCATGCTTCCTCTTAAATACCTTTCCGCGATAGAACAGAGCAGGTCCAAGGTAATGTCGATAGATACGCTCAGTTCCATCACCACGGACCTTTCTGAATATGACCGCGACATGAAGAGCGATTCGCTCATAATCATGGAACCGCCTTCCACCGAGAGCCGCATAGTCAACCAGTATTCCTTCTTCGCTATAGTGCCCATGGGGATAAATGATCTCGAGGATTTTCTGGACAAGCGTACGCAAAATACAGTCAAATATATCATCGACAAGGATCTCCGCTGGAGGATAAGGGATATGCTAGATTCCCTCAATATAAGCGAGAGGATACTCTTCCCAAGCCTCGACGGTATTGCGAGCTGGATAGGAAGGCACTACTACGTGAAGTAAGCTCTGCGCCGGGGTCATTTATGAGATACAGAAGGGACAAAAAAGGCCGCGAGATATCCGTGCTCGGCTACGGCTGCATGCGCTTCACGCAGAAAGCGGGCGGGATAGATATAGACAAGGCGGAGAAGGAGATCATGGCCGCGTACGAGGGCGGCGTGAACTACTACGACACAGCCTATATATACCCCGGAAGCGAAGCCGCGATAGGGGAGATATTCGAGCGGAACGGCATCAGAGATAAGATCAATATAGCGACTAAGCTGCCGCATTACCTGATAAGAGGCGCAGAAGGCCTGGACAAGACCTTCAAAGAGGAACTTAGGAGGCTTCGCACCGACCGCGTCGATTATTATCTGATGCACATGCTCAACGACGTCTCCGCCTGGGAAAGGCTCAAAGGCCTCGGCATAGAGGAATGGATAGGATCGAAGAAGGCTTCCGGTGAGATAATAAACATAGGCTATTCCTATCACGGCAACTCGGACATGTTCTGCCGCCTGATAGACGTCTATGATTGGGACTTTTGTCAGATACAGTACAATTATCTCGATGAGAACTCACAGGCGGGAAGGACGGGGCTGGAATACGCCGCTTCCAAAGGGATACCTGTCGTCATAATGGAACCGCTCAGAGGAGGGCGCCTTGTGAACGGGCTCCCATCTTCGGCTTCGCAGCTCATAAAGGAAAGAATGGGAGGGATAGGCCCCGCGGAGGCTTCTTTCAGATGGCTCTGGGACCAGCCCGGGGTCACCTGCGTTCTCTCCGGCATGAATACTCTTGAGAGCGTACAGCAGAATCTGAGCGCCGCGGACAGAGCGGAGGCGGGATCCATAAGCCGGGAGGAGAGGGAGCTCTACGATGAGCTCGTAAGGCTCATAACAGCCTCTCAGAAGGTCGGATGCACGGGCTGCAGGTATTGTATGCCTTGTCCAAAAAACGTCGATATTCCGGGCATTTTCGCGGCCTATAACGCTTCCTCCATCGACGGGCGCATGAGAGGTATAAGGGATTATTTCATGACTACAGCCGTAAGGGGGAGCAGCACAGGGGCGTCCAACTGCATAGGCTGCGGTCGCTGCGAGCAGCACTGCCCCCAGTACATAGAGATACGAAAAGAGCTTAAGAACGCGAAGAAGGCGCTTGAGATCCCGGGCTACGGTATAGGCGTCGCGCTGACTAAGCGCTTTATGAGATATTCGTAATATACAAGAGGTGATGCACTATGAAAAGATTCGTTATCGAGATGGAGAACGGGACGAGGATGAGCGGAGAGCTTTATGAAGACATAGCCCCGATATCCGCCGCAAATTTTGAGAAGCTCGCGAACGAGGGCTTCTACGACGGACTCATATTCCACAGGGTCATCCCCGGATTCATGATCCAGGGCGGCTGCCCGAACGGAACGGGGACAGGCGGTCCGGGATATACCATCAAGGGAGAGTTCAGGGCCAACGGCGTAAAGAACGATCTGAAGCATACCAGGGGAGTCCTTTCTATGGCCAGGGCGATGCATCCTGACTCGGCGGGGTCGCAGTTCTTTATCATGATCGAGGACGCTCCCCATCTAGACGGACAGTACGCGGCCTTCGGAAAGGTCACCGAGGGCATGGAGATAGCAGATTCAATAGTCAACGTGCGCACGGACATGAGGGACAAGCCCCTCGAGCCGCAGGTCATTAAGACTATAAGAGTAAGCGAATAGGAGAGTGTGACTGATATGGCAAAGAAATTACTGCTTACGGGCTTCGATCCCTTCGGAGGAGAGAGCGTCAATCCCGCGTGGGAGGCAGTGAGCCGGGTCTCTGACAGAGTAGGAGACTTCGAGATCACGAAGCTGATGGTACCGACGGTATTCGGCAAGGCCGGAGAGACCGTTTCGAAGAAGGCCGACGAGATAGGCGCCGACGTGGTGCTCTGCGTCGGACAGGCGGGCGGCAGGGAAGCCGTCACTCCGGAAATGGTAGGGATCAACCTCAGATACGGCCGCATCCAGGACAACGAAGGAAACGCGCCGCAAGACGAGCCCGTAGTCGAAAAAGGCCCGGCGGCCATCTTCACTACGCTTCCCGCCAGGGCCATGGCGGCCGCTATCAACGAAGCCGGCGTAGCCGGAAAGCTTTCGCTCTCGGCGGGTGCCTTCGTATGCAACGACCTTCTCTACAGCATGCTCTACTATTTCCACGGCACTCAGACCAGGGTCGGCTTCATCCACGTGCCTTATCTGCCCGAGCAGGCGAAGAACGGAGAGCCCAGCATGGAGAGAGCGGATATAATCAAGGCTCTCGAGGCCGCTATAGCCGCGATAGAATAGACTGCATTTCCCTTACTAATGATAAAGATCCGCGCGCCCTTCTGTATGGGCCATGGATAGACCCGGTACCAATCAATGATGAACTGTCTTATTGTAGCTTTGGGAGGAGCGATAGGAGCCGTGCTCAGATTCCTCGTGACGCAGCTTCCCATATCGGTCGGATCGTTTCCGATCAAGACCTTCTTTATCAATTTCACCGGCGCGCTGGGCGCGGGCATATTCCTCGCGCTCGTATCGAAGCGCAGCGACATAGACCCAAATATGTTCCTGTTTCTCAGAGTAGGGATCCTTGGGGCCTACACGACTTTCGCGACCTGCTTCACCGAGAGCTACAGCTTTATTAAAAACGGCCAGCATATCTACGGCCTGTTTTACGTTTTGTTCAGCGTGGCCTGCGCTTACGCCGGCATATACGCGTCTGACATATTGATAAAATAGTTTAAGCGGCCTTTATATGGCCGCTTTCGCTTAGAAAGGAGAAGAATATGGATTATCAGAAGGAACTGTTCGATCTCATCGAATCCAGAAAGGAAGAGGTATACGAGATATCCGACAAGGTATGGGAGTATGCCGAGCCGAGATTCCAGGAATTCAGATCGGCGAAGCTGGAAGCCGACTTCCTCGAGGTCAACGGCTTCAAGGTCCAGAGAGGCCTCTGCGGAGAGGATACCGCATACCTCGCGGAATTCGGAAGCGGTCAGCCTGTGATAGCCATGCTCGGCGAGTATGACGCTCTTTCCGGCCTTTCCCAGGAAGCCGATATCGATGAGAAGAAGCCCATAATCGAGGGCGGACAGGGACACGGCTGCGGTCACAACCTGCTCGGAGCCGGACCCATAGCCTCCGCGCTCGCAATCAAGGCCTATATGGAGAAGCACGGCACCAAGGGTACACTCAGAGTATACGGCTGCCCGGCTGAGGAGAACGCAGGCGGCAAGGAATTCCTGGCCCGCGACGGGGCCTTCGACGACGTAGACATCTGCATGTCCTGGCATCCCGGCACCTCCAACTTCGCGGTGGACAGCGGCTGCCTCGCGAACTTCAGGATCTTCTACACTTTCCACGGCCTCTCAAGCCACGCCGCCGGAGCTCCTCACCTCGGACGCTCGGCTCTCGACGCGGTAGAGCTCATGGACGTGGGCGTTAACTACATGAGGGAGCACATGATCGACGAGGCAAGGATACACTACGCCATCATCGATACCGGCGGGACCGCCCCCAACGTCGTACAGAGCCAGGCTACCGTGCTCTACGCTATACGGGCTCCCAAGGTGACCGACGTCAAGGAGCTCGCTGAGAGGGTGAACAACTGCGCCAGAGGAGCGGCCCTCATGACCGGAACGACAGTTGATATCAGACACGTCGCGGCCTACTCTGATTACGTCGCCAACGACGTGGTAAAGAACACCATCAAAAAGCACATGGAAGAGCTCCTGCCGCTCGACTATACGGACGAGGAGATCGCATACGCGCAGAAGTTCCACGAAGCTATCACCGAGCTCGACAAGGTCAACCTCAAGAAGACCGCCGAGATGGAAGCGGGCAAGGACTGGGCCAAGCTGGTCGATATGCCTATCTGGAACTTCTATCAGAAGAACCCTGGAAAGATGAGCGGATCCAACGACGCCGGCGCTGTTTCCTACAAGTGCCCGTTCGCGTTCTTCTTCACGGCGACTTCCGCTTCCGGAACTCCCGGCCACAGCTGGCAGAACGTAGCGCAGGGCAAGGGCCCCGTTGCCAAGAAGGGCATGCTCTTCGCTGCTAAGGTCATGGCCGCGGCCTGCGTCGACTTCTTCGAGGATCCCGAGCTTGTAAAGGCAGCCAAAGAAGAGTGGAACGAGGTCGTAGGTCCCGACGGTTATCCCGATCCGCTGCCCAAGGGCTCCAAGCCTGAGATCTGGTAAACAAAAATAGCCGTTAGATCCCTTCATTTTCAATTTATCGCCTATCAGCCCGGCGCAGTCCTCTCCGCCGGGCGCGAAGAAAGGAAAAGGATATGGAACAGTTTGCAAAGGACATAGTTCAGTTTATAGATGACAGAAAAGAAAAGACCTGGGAGATCTCCGACCACGTCTGGGGCTACGCGGAGTCACGCTTTTCCGAGTTCAAGTCTTCCAAGGAAGAATCCGAATACATGGAGAGCCTCGGCTTCAAGGTGACCAGAGGCATAGGAGGCGAGGACACGGCCTTCGTTGCTGAATTCGGAAGGGGCAAGCCTATCATAGGAATACTCGGTGAATACGACGCTCTCTCCGGGCTGTCTCAGGAAGCCGACGTAGCCGAGAGGAAAGAGATAATCCCCGGAGGGGACGGGCACGGCTGCGGACACAACCTGCTCGGAATGGCTTCCATAGCCGCTACGGTAGGACTCAAGGATTATATGGAGAAGAACGGCGTTAAGGGCACGATAAGGTTTTACGGTTGCCCTGCCGAGGAAAATGCCGGCGGCAAGGCTTTCCTTGTCAGGGAAGGCTGCTTCGACGACGTAGATATCTGCATCTCCTGGCATCCCGGGACCACTAATGCCGTGAACAGAGGCTCCAGTCTCGCCAACTTCAGGATCTTCTACACCTTCCACGGTCTCTCCAGTCATGCTGCCGGAGCTCCGCATCTCGGACGTTCCGCTCTCGACGCTGTCGAGCTCATGGACGTTGGCGTGAACTACATGAGAGAGCACATGATAGACGAGGCCAGGATCCACTATGCGATAATAAATTCGGGCGGCACCGCTCCGAACGTAGTGCAGAGCGAGGCCCAGGTGCTCTACGCTATCAGGGCGCCCAAGGTCACCGACGTAGTCGAACTGGCCGAAAGGGTCAGCAACTGCGCGAGAGGCGCGGCTCTCATGACCGGTACCACCGTTGATATCAGACACGTCGCTGCTTACTCCAATCTCATTCCGAACGACGTAATAGGAGACGTGCTCGACAAGTATCTGCACGAGTTCATCCCCATGGATCTCACCGAGGAAGACCTTGCGTACGCGAAGAAGTTCACCGAGGTGATCACTCCGCTCGACAGGGCGGCTCTGGAGAATCAGGCCAAGGCGCTCGTCGGAAAGGGCTGGAAGGAATTCCTCGACGCAAATCCCGTTCTCAACTTCGTAATCGACGGAAGGCTGCTCAAGGGCGGCGGCTCCACCGACGTAGGCGACGTATCCTGGGTCGTTCCCACATCCCAGATCGGTACCTCGACCCTGGCTGCCGGAACTCCGGGACATGCTTGGCAGGTCGTAGCTCAGGGCAAGGGCCCCGTAGCTCACAAGGCTATGATAGCGGCATCCAAGGTAATGGCCTGCGCCGCATACGAGTTCCTGACCACCCCGAAGCTGGTCGAGGAGGCTACCGAGGAGTGGAAGGACAGGCTTGGCGGAGAGACCTATCCGAACCCGCTTCCCAAGGAGATGAAGCCGGAGATCTGGTAAACTCGATCAGGTAAAAAGGATCGGTCAAGAGAGATCTGGCAAGCATGACCAGGCGATCCAAATCTCTTAAAACAGACAAGCACGATCCTTGTCGGAAACACAAATTTGATCAGTCGCATAAGCGCGGTCTTTAATAAGGCCGCGCTTACAAATGTATATATAGGTGCTATAATGATCCTGATATTAAACTAATGGCTGTATGATATTGCAAAAGAAAGGAGCAAGCGGGATGAAGGTCCTTATTGTCAACGGAAGTCCTCACAAAGACGGAAACACCATGGTCGCGCTCAGGGCGATGATGGAAGTCTTCGAAGAAGAAGGCGCGGAATACGAGCTCTTCAATATAGCAGATAAAGCGGTCGAGGACTGCAGGGGCTGCGGAGCCTGCTCAAAGCTGGGCCGCTGCGTTATAGACGACGCAGTCAACGAATTCAACGAAAAGTTCGAAAATGCAGACGGAATCGTTATCGGCTCACCTGTATACTATGCCGCCGCTGCGGGCAGGGTCGCTTCCTTCCTGAACAGGGTGTTTTACAGCGCTAAGTTCGACACGACGATGAAAGTCGGATGCTGCTTCTGCGCGGCTAGAAGGGGAGGCATAGAGACTGCCTTCGATCAGATTAACAAATATTTCACTATCAGCGGTATGCCCATCGCCTCGAGCCGCTATTGGAACGGGATACACGGAAGCAAGCCGGGAGAGGCCGAACAGGACCTTGAAGGCATTAGCGTAGCCAGGATACTCGCCAGAAACATGTGCTTCCTGATGAAGAGCATCTCCCTTGGCAAGGAGACCTACGGCGCTCCCAAAAGCGAAAAGAAAAACGTGACTAATTTCATCCGCTGATCATCTTTTAAGAACAGGACAGACTATGCCTGACGATCTCAGAGCGCGCCGCGATGAAAGGCGCAGGATGATGCTGGAAGACCCGGTCGCGAAGATAATACCCATAATCGCGCTTCCGATGATAGTCTCGATGCTCATCGATTCTCTTTACAATATAGCCGACACTTATTTCGTGAGTCAGCTCGGTATGTACGCTACAGCCGCGGTGGGAGTCAACGATTCTCTGCTGCACTTCATGCGTTCTATAGCCATGGGTTTTGGCGTGGGTGCGTCCAGCTACATATCCAGGCTCATGGGCGCGAGGAGGGAAGAGGACGCCTGCACAGTAGGCAATACCATACTTCTGACCTCAATGTGCTTTATCTCCGTAATGGCCCTTATTGCGTATGTCTTCATGGACCCGCTCGTGGACCTTCTGGGATCTACCGCGTCTTCAAAGCAGTACAGCATGGATTACGCCAGCATCATTCTCATATCCGCTCCGTTTACAGCGGCTGAGGTGGCGCTGAGCCAGATGCTGCGCTCCGAGGGCAGCACGCGTTATTCCATGATAGGTATGGTGTCGGGCTGCGTGATAAACGTCGTCCTGGATCCGATCTTCATCAATACCCTCGGTATGGAAGTCGCCGGCGCGGCTCTCGCCACCACGATATCTAAATTCATCAGCATGTGCGTGCTCGCTTATCCATTCCTCGCGGGTAAGACCATGCTGGTCCTCAACAAAAGATACTTCCATCCCAGCAAAAAGCTCTACGCAGAGGTCGCGAAGATGGGCATACCGACCTTTATAAGGTCGAGCCTTATGAGCGTTTCCTCTGTAGTGACGAACAATTTAGCGGGCGGTTTCAGCGATGCAGCCCTCGCTTCAGTCTCCGTTGCGAACAAGTGCACCAGGCTAGTCGGTTCCGCGATCATGGGCTTCGGCCAGGGCTATCAGCCCATAGTCGGATACTGCTGGGGCGCCAAGAGATACAGCAGGGTGAGGGAGTCATTTAAGACCTGCTCGCTGATGGGAGCCACCGCTTCGCTGATACTTGGTTCCATCATGTTCATATTCGCACCGAGACTCATCTCTGTATTCGCTGCGTCAGGCTCAGAGGAGATAATCGGCATAGGCACACTCATGGTCCGTTCGCAGTGCGTTACTATGATACCTCATACCTGGGTCATGATAGTGAACAGCCTTTTCCAGGCGCTGGGCAAACCGCTGCAGGCTACGGTGCTCGGTCTCTCAAGGCAGGCGCTCGCACTCATTCCCTGCGTCATCATCCTGTCAGCGCTCTTCGGAGTCAACGGACTTGCCGTGGCGCAGGCTTCTGCTGACATGGTCAGCGGTCTTATCGCAATGACGATGGTCATATTATTCTTCAGGAGCATCAGGGATCTGAGAGACGAGGATCCCGCATAACAGATATACTGGATCAAACGCTGTGTTCTAAAATGACCCTGCATCGATCGAGGGGTCCCTACTTGACAAAAACGTACGCTTCCGGCCGGAGGCGTACGTTTTTAGTTCTGATGCAGATCTTTAAGATATGGCTTAATTCGGGATGCCGTGCTCGATCTTGATATGCGCCTTGATGACCTCAAAGCTCTTGTCGCTTATGTCGTGCTCCATCTTGCAGGCGTCTTCGACTGCAGTCTCTCTGTCGACTCCAAGCTCCATCAAAAGGGCGGAGAGGATATTGTGGCGTTCGTAGATCTTTTCAGCGATCTTGAGTCCGCTTTCAGTCAGGCTTATCGCGCCGCTCACTTCATCCATATTGATATAGCCGTTGTCTTTGAGCAGATGCATGGCCCTGCTCACAGAAGGCTTGGAGTAATTCAGATATTCGCTAACGTCTATAGATCTTACAGAACCTTTTTCCTGGAATATGACCAGGATGGCTTCGAGATACATCTCGCCCGATTCCTGAAGTTTCATATACACCTCCTGATAAAGGGCTGTCGCCCGATTTATTATAATAATTTTACATTAAAAGTCCGATCAAATCATCAAGAATTTTTAGTTGATTTAGCTTGACATGTAAGGCATTGCTAACTATAATGACCTGTGAGAGTTAGCATGCACTAACAGCTCGATGTCAAGAAAGGAAGTATGTCAGCATGCCGCTAAATCTGGCAGATATCGGAACTGAATACATCGTGAAGAGGATCTCCGGAAAGCAAGAGATAAAACAGCATCTGGAGAATCTCGGATTCGTTGCGGGCGCGACGGTGATCGTGGTATCAAAGGTCGCCGGAAACGTCATCGTCAACGTAAAAGAGTCGCGAATAGCCATCAATAGCGAGATGGCGCAGAAGATATACGTATAGCAAGGAGGAAAAGATGACACTCAGAGACATGAATGTTGGCGAGACCTGTAAGGTCAAGCATCTTCACGGCGAAGGAGCCGTTAAGCGCAGGATCATGGACATGGGAATCACCAAAGGCGTAGAGATCTACATCAGAAAGCTTGCGCCCCTAGGCGATCCTATCGAAGTTACGGTCAGAGGTTATGAGCTCTCTATCAGAAAGGCTGACGCCGATATGGTAGAAGTCGAAGCGCTTGCCGAAGCGGTCGAGTAAACGAATTGGAGAGGGCGGGACCCGTTATTTTTTAGATCACGAGTTAGCATTTGCTAATACTTCTAAAAACGCTGGTCTCCCTTTATGCAGAGGAAAGGAAAGCATTATGTCTATAAAGATCGCCCTTGCGGGCAACCCGAACAGCGGTAAGACTACATTGTTCAACGCGCTGACCGGTTCCAATCAGTTCGTTGGAAACTGGCCCGGCGTTACAGTAGAGAAGAAGGAAGGCAAGCTCAAAAAGCACGATGACGTCACCATCACCGACCTTCCCGGTATCTATTCGCTTTCTCCGTACACCCTTGAAGAGGTCGTGGCGAGAAACTACCTCATAAACGAAAGACCCGACGCGATACTCAATATCGTAGACGGTTCCAACCTTGAGAGGAACCTCTACCTTACCACCCAGCTCACAGAGCTCGGCATTCCCGTGGTAATGGCTATAAACATGATGGATATAGTCAGGAAGAACGGCGATACCATCAACACCGAAGAGCTCGGAAGAAAGTTCGGATGCAAGGTGGTAGAGATCTCCGCGCTGAAGGAAGAGGGCACCCAGGAGGCCGCGGAAGCGGCCGTTGAGGCCGCAAAGTCCACGAAGACTATACCGGCTCACAAGTTCTCCTGCCCTGTAGAGCATGCTATAGCCCACATCGAGGAGGTCACCGTACACGATCTTCCCGACGAGCAGCAGAGATGGTACGCAGTCAAGCTCTTTGAAAGAGACGAGAAGGTGCTCGAACAGCTTGGCCTCAACGCCGACGTCAGGGCTCACATCGAAAAGGATATCCAGGCTGTCGAGGAAGAGCTCGACGATGACGCCGAATCCATAATCACCAACGAAAGATACGTATACATCGCCGAAGCTCTTAAGGGCTGCTACAAGAAAAAGCAGGTAGGGGAGCTGACCGCTTCCGACAAGATCGACAAGATCGTGACCAACAGGGTACTCGGACTTCCCATATTTGCTGTAGTGATGTTCCTCGTTTACTACATTTCCATGGTCACCGTAGGCGCTTCCGCCACCGACTGGGCGAACGACGGACTCTTCGGAGATGGCTTCTTCCTCTTTGGAAACGGAAGAGCGGCTTACGACGAGGCTGCCGAAGAATACGGCGACGCAGCTAACGTTATAGACGCGTTTATCGGATTAGACGAGGAGATGACCTTCGATGATTACAAGGCAGCTTTCGCCTCGATACCCGCAGGCGCGACCGCTGATTACACCCTTGAAGCCGAAGAGACCCTCGAGACCGAAGACGTCACCTTCACATACGACGATCTGAAGGCCGCAATGGAGACCTTCGAAGGCTATGAGGGCGAGGAGCCCGATCCCGCCGAATACGGCACCTGGATAAACGGCGTTCCGGTCGTCATAGGGAACCTGCTTGAAAGCATAGGCTGCACCGACTGGCTGCAGGGGCTCATACTCGACGGTATAGTCGCAGGCGTAGGATCCGTGCTCGGCTTCGTTCCCCAGATGCTCGTGCTCTTCTTCCTGCTGGCTTTCATCGAGGCCTGCGGATATATGGCCCGTATCGCGTTCGTGCTCGACAGGCTGTTCAGAAAGTTCGGTCTCTCCGGCAAGTCCTTCATTCCTATCCTTGTCGGTACCGGCTGCGGTATCCCCGGCATCATGGCGTCAAGGACCATAGAGAACGAACGCGACCGCCGCATGACTATCATGACGACGACCTTCATCCCCTGCGGAGCGAAGGTACCGTTCATCGCTATGATGGCAGGCACTCTCTTCGGGGGCTCCGCGACCATAGCTACCGGCTCCTACTTCCTCGGAATGGCAGCTATCATTATCTCCGGTATCATCCTCAAAAAGACCAAGATGTTCGCCGGCGATCCCGCCCCCTTCGTAATGGAGCTCCCGGCATATCATATGCCTACGCTGAAGAACGTTCTGCGCAGCATGTGGGAGCGCGGCTGGTCCTTTATCAAGAAGGCTGGTACCATCATCTTGCTCTCGACCATCTTCGTATGGTTCACCAGCAACTTCGGTTTCGTGGACGGAGCCTTCTCGATGCTTGAAGAAGATCAGCTTGACATGAGCCTCCTCGCTGTGATAGGTAATGCTATAGCCTTCATCTTCATCCCGCTCGGATGGGGCAACTGGCAGGCTGCAGTAGCGTCCTTCACCGGACTCGTAGCCAAGGAGAACATAGTCGCTACCATGGGAATACTCTACGGAGGCGGAGAGCTCTCCGTCTGGGCAGCTCTGGCCAAGGCGTTCACCCAGGTCACCGGACTCAGCTTCCTGGTATTCAACCTCCTCTGCGCTCCGTGCTTCGCGGCTATAGGCGCCATCAAGAGGGAGATGAACAACCGCAAGTGGACCTGGTTCGCTATCGCATATGAGTGCGGATTCGCTTACGCGGTAGCATTCATCATCAATCAGTTCGGAGGCTGGACCGAGGGCAACGGAAACATCATCGGCACCGTCATTGCCGCAGCTATAGTGGCTTATGCTCTCTACATGCTCTTCAGGCCCTACAAGGAAGCTGTAAAGTTTGAGAAGCAGGTCTCTGTTTCCGACGATTAGAAAAATACAAATAATATACCCGCTTATTAAAAAGGGAAGGGGGATCTCAAAATGAATGTTCCGACCTTGATAGTAGCCCTGATACTGGCCGCCATAGTTGCGCTCATTATCAGGAAGATGATAAAAGACAAGAAGAACGGAGTTCACAGCTGCGGAGGAAACTGCGGCGCGTGCGGTGCGTGCAAAGGCTGCAGCTTCCCGGAGATCCAGAGAGATAAAAAAACGTAACGACTCCTTGCAATAGTTACGGAAAGGCCGCGCAGGTCAAGATGACTTCCTGCGCGGCCTTTCTTTTTTGATCTTGGATTTTACTTTCAGCCAAGATCGACCTATCTATCTATGTACTTACTTTCTCAGGAATACCGGCATTCCGAAGGCTGAATTACCTGCTATGTCGGTCGCGAGGACCCTGGCCCATTTCATTCCCTTGGGGAAGTCGAAGCTGACAGTCTGCCTTCCGTAGGGCATGGTATCAGTGAGGGAAATCTCCTTTCGGGAGACGTTCTCGCCGTCTGAGTAAACTATCTCGGCGTACTGCATCGGGAAGGTCCAGTCGAAGGTAGCCTCGGCGTGGCCGTCTTCTATCCTGCTTGAGGCGAGAAGAACTACTCCCGTTGAATAGAACTGTCTGCCTTCGCTCAGAGCTTCGACAAGCGGGGTCCAGTCCTCAGGGCTCGGGATCTCGTCGAGCTGAACGTAGGTGCAGTTGCTCATACCGTATGCGTCCCAATCCTCCTCGGATTCCTCCACCTTGGAGTAGGTATCGAGCTCGCTCATGATATAGCGGGGCTTTTCCGCCCAGTTGTTGATATCGTTCCAAATACGGTCTGTCCTGCCGTCTATCATGGTCCTGACGGAATTATCTGCCGGAAGCTGACGGACGCCTATGCTCTCGAGCCTTGGATGCTTGTACCAGTCGGTATCCTTCACGTCGTAAGGAAGCCCGTCGTTGGCCTTTGTGTCCGGATGAGGCATCTCGACGAACATGTTCTCGAGCTCGCACATCTTCATCACGTCCATAGGCGATTTGAGATGATAATACTTCTTTCCGTCCGGGAGGGTCTCACAGAACTCCTGATCGTCGTCCCTCCACCTGGAGTAATAAGTCGGCTTGGAGGGGAATACGAGGGCATGGTAGGGAATGAGGAGATGCTCTGACGGGCCGTAGGCCGCGAGCTCCTCTGCGGGCACTACCAGGAAATCCGGTGTACTGCAGGCCTTTGCCATGGCGTGATACCTCTTTTGATCTGCGAGCCTGCCTTCCCTGTTGTCGGGCGCCTTCTCCTCGGCCCAGAAATCGCAGAGCGCGATTATATCGGCTCCCATATCCTTGAGTATCCTTTCCCAGGGGCGCTCCTTTCTGGTATCGCGCACCCAGGCCGCCTGCGCCGAGACGTGCATGTGGCAGAAGAATCTCTTGTAGCCCTCAAGCTGCCTGAAGTGGTCGAAATCGGTATATCTGAGCGCCATGGCTCTGCAGCCCCAGGGAGAATCGGCGGAGGGAAGGAAGAACATGGACATCCTCTGCACCGTGCCGGGCTTTGCGTTGTACAGCGGCCAGCGTACGTTCCAGTACTCCTGCTCCTTGTTGTGACGTATTCCGACGGACATTATGCCGTCGTGCCTGTAGTAGTAATTGTAACCGACGATCTTTTCGGACTGAGAGCCCCATATGAATCTGTGGGGAGTGGGGAAGACCGCGAAGGACCCGTTCTTCTGCTGAACTGTGAGAGTCCTGGCCCTGCAGTCGACTCTCTGACGGCCTCTGTCGGGACCGGATATGGTATAAAAACCGGGATTTTCGAAAACTTCGCGCTTTTTGGGAGAGACATAGAGGAGCTTGCCTTCTTCGAAGCCGTCCAGGCCAGCGTGATAAAGATAGGCAACTCCATCCTCGTCGGTCGAGGCCACGGCTTCAAGCCTAATAAGGTTGGATCCCTCGAAGAAGGTGAACTCGCAGCCGCCGCTGAACTGACCCAGTGTGAGGCCGTCGAAGCTCACTATGGTCTGCAGGCCGTCTTTTTTGAGCTCCATTTTCTTTGAGCTCCACTTCTCGTTAGCTTCTTTGACGTCCTTCTTGCGGCTCATCGGGTCGTCTGAATAGGTGTCCCACTGATATTCGGGTTTTTCATCTGCACCGATGGGTTTTTCCCTTTGCGGATTGTGCGTCGTCCTCTTGGCGGTGATCACGCGAAACTGAGGCACCAGGTCCTTTGAAAGCAGCTTCTCCTCACCGCAGCGCGTATAGGCGAGCTCAAACATACAGGGCCTTCCCTGTCCGTCTATACCGAGCTCAGCACGCCAGCTTAGTCCGTCTTCGCCTTTCCATCTGACTGTAGTCTTGTCCATATCCCGTTCCTTTCTCTTGTCGTAAATATTGTTCGCAGCGATATGCTTCGCTTTGATTTTAACATTAAAAGTATTAATATCAAAGCATGTGGGAACATCTGAAGTCATCGGACAAGAAAATAGTCCTGTACGGAACGGGCAACGCCTGCGAAAGGATAATGAGGCTCATGGATGCGCGCGGGCTGAAGCCTGCCTCGATATTCGCGAGCGACGATTTCGTAAGGGGACAGATATTTCACGGGATCCCGGTCGAAAGCTATTCTGCTGTAAAGAGCAGGTTCGGAGCCGACGGGATGATCGTACTGCTCTGCTTCGGAACGCACAGAGCCGAAGTGCTCGCGAATATTGAAAAGATAGCTTCCGAGACCGAGTTTCTCGCTCCAGACATAGCAGTCGTGCCGGAATTCGACGGCAGCGGAAACGAGATCGTATTCGACAAGGCGTTCATGGAAGCGAACTCTGAGCGCATCTCAGCGCTGCGCGGCATGCTCGAGGACGAACAGAGCGTACGGGTCTTCGATTCCGTCATCTCGTACAGGCTGAGCGGCGATATCGGATATCTTCGGGCTTGCGAGACTTCCCCCGAAATACCATGGAGTCTGGCGATAGAGCGAAGAAACGCCATGGGGATGAAGTGCAGCTCTTTGCTTGATCTGGGGGCTTATACCGGAGACACCGCAGAGCTGTTCATGTCGCTTCAGGAAGGCCTCAGGACCTTTGTGACGGCCGTTGAACCGGACGACAGGAACTTTATCAGGCTCAGGGATAAATACGCTGAGAAAGGCGATATGAGGCTCATACACGCAGCAGCGGGTGAAAGCGAAGGGACAGCGCTCTTCTCGCAGGGCGGAGGAAGGGGATCGCTTCAAAAAAAGAAAAGGGAAGTGCAGGTGGTCACCATAGACAGTTTATGCAAAGACTTCTTCCCGGACGTTATCAAGCTCGACATAGAGGGTATGGAGGCCGAGGCTCTCAGGGGAGGGCACTCGTTTATCTCGTCGCACGCTCCCGCCCTCATAGTTTCCGCGTATCACAGAGTATCCGATATGTGGGAACTGCCTCTTCTCATAAAGAGTTTCCGAAACGACTACAGGATATACCTCAGGAGATCTCCCTGCGTCCCGAATTGGGAGCTAGAGTATTTGTTCGTTTTGTAGGGTATATATCTCATTTTGTTATGCATAATGCCAAAATAATAAAAAAAATTGAACACATATCCGTTTTTTGTTATAATACTGGCTGTAAAGCGCGTTTCGCGCATGCTTTATCATGAAGGAGGAATTATTTTTATGAAGAAGTTTTTAGCACTGCTTCTGGTCTTCTGCATGATCTTCTGCCTCGCCGCGTGCGGTGAAAAGAAGGAAGAGGAGAAGAAGGAAGAAGAGGGGCCCAAGGATTATTCGAAGTACGAGATCCGCGTATATTCGAACACCAACGATGAATCAGAGGTGAGCTGGCTCAAGACCCACGCTGCCGAAGCGGGCTTCACCATCAGCATAGATGACAACACCGTCATCTCCGGCGATACCACCGTTATACAGGCGGCCAACGAGGGCAAGGACGGCGACGTGCTGTTCGGACTCAACGAGACCAGATGGAACCAGGTCATCAACGGCACCTATGAGAACCTCAAGCTCGTCGAATGGGAACCCAGCTGGTCCGGCCTCGTAGGCAGCTTCAAGTATGACGGCCTCGCCTACGGCGTCACCATCCAGGACGTCCTCATGCTCTACAGAAACGATGAGCTCGGGACCAACGGCGCTGAGCTCCATTTCGATCACTGGAGCGACATCGCATCCGCCGGCTATAAGTATTATCGTCAGGGCAAGGTGGGCGGGACCACCAACGGAAACATCAACAACTGCATGCTCTTCCCGTATGCCGATCCCAGCTCTCCCGCAGGCGGCATCAGCGTTGACGGCTGGAAGGCGCTCTGGAACTACTGCAACGGCGGTACCTACACCGGAGACTCCTACGGCTTCGACGCCCTCAACAGGGGCGACGTACAGGTCGCGACCTACTATTCCAGCTCCCTCTACGGCAACGTCGACAACGCCGCCGAGAGCAGCCAGAATCCTCTGACCTATGACGCCGACAACAAGACTCCCGGAAACTGGTCCCTCGTCGACATCAAGGACGGCAGCTACTATATCGCAGAGTACATAGGCGTGCTCGAGAAGGCTGATAGGACCGAAGAACAGACCGAGGCCTGCAAGGCGTTCTGCGAATGGTTCGGTTCCACCGAGACCCAGACCGCATGGGCCAATGAGTTCGATCGTTATCCCTGCAACACCGAGGCAGCCGCTGCAAGCGACATGCTCGACTACGCGGGCATCTACAGCCTGAAGAACATGGCTCAGGAGAACGTTCCCGGCACCGATATGAAGTACTACGAATACGTAGCTGCTCACAGCGCCGAGTGGACCAACATCATGACCAACCTCGGATTCTTCTGGGCTGACGCCAGCGCCGCTCCCTCCGAGCCGGCCTGGGACAGCCTCGACTGGGCTACTCTCACGCAGAAGAAATAGTTAAATCATTTACGGGTAAAGGGCGGTCTTCGACTGCCCTTTATCTTTTTTAAACGGTCGGCTCGCGCTTTTAAAGCATGGCCGATCAAGCAAGTCATCGCGGCGCGCAAAGGCGGTGCTTCATTTACGTCAGGCGGTATCATTTATGATCACATTAAAAGACATAGGCGTCAGATTCGGTGATTTCCAGGCCCTCAGGGATATAAACGTCCACGTCAAAGAGGGCGAGTTCTACACCTTCCTCGGCCCCTCCGGCTGCGGCAAGACCACGACTTTGAGGACCATTACAGGCTTCATCAAGCCGAGCGAAGGTAACGTTTATATGAAGGAGCGGGACATAACCAATGTCCCGATAGAAAAGAGGAACATAGGCATAGTATTCCAGAGCTACGCTTTGTTCCCGACCATGACGGTTTACGACAACATCGCCTTCGGGCTTAAGATACAGAAACTCAACAAGACTGATATAGACAGGAAGGTGAAGGAGATCGCAAAAAAAGTCGATCTCACGGACGATAAACTGGCTCAGGCCGTAGCCCAGCTCTCCGGAGGGCAGCAGCAGAGGGTCGCTATAGCCAGAGCTCTCGTCACCAACCCGAGCGTCATCTGCCTCGACGAGCCGCTTTCGAACCTCGACGCGAAGCTTAGAGTGCAGCTCAGGAACGAGCTCAAACAGATGCAGAAAGACTTCGGCATCACGGCCATATACGTCACTCACGATCAAGAGGAAGCCCTGACGCTTTCCGATACGATCTCCGTCTTCAACAAGGGATATATCGAGCAGACCGGCAATCCCAACGATATCTACAATCATTCCAAGACCGAGTTCGTATGCAACTTTATAGGCGATATAAACAGACTCTCGGACGAGACTGTTGAAAAGCTCATCGCGTCCGGAATGCCGCTCAAGAAAGAGAATCATCATTACATCAGGCTAGAGCGCATACACGTAAACAACGCCGAAAGGGGAGACGTTACCCTGAAGGGCACGGTCGAGAGCATGGAATACTACGGACTGTATATCAAATACACCGTCTCCTCTGAGGGGCAGACCTTCAAGGTGATAGAGAAGAACGACGGGGAGACGCCCTACAGCAACGGAGACGCCGTCACAGTCAGCTTCAAGAGCTCAGACCTGATGATATACGGACCCGACGGCCTGGAGGCAAAGTGATGAAGACCAGGCATTTCGATTCATCATTTCTCATAAAGCTGATAGGGGGAGCTTTCTTCGCGTACCTCTTCTTCGGCTTTATGCTGATACCCTGCCTGAATACGCTCACAAGCATATTCAGCGTAAAGGATGCTGCCGGAAACGCGGACCCCATGGCCGTCATAAGGTTCTTCATGGCGGGTAAGATGAAGCAGTACGTCTTCAACTCGCTCAAGCTCGCCGTGTGCCTCGTAGTAACGGTAAATATCGTCGGTACGTCTCTGGTCCTTCTGACTGAGTATTTCGACATAAAAGGAGCCAAGCTGCTCAGGGCAGGCTACATGACGACCCTGATCTACGGAGGCGTTTCGCTCGTAACGGGCTATCTCTTCCTGTATCACAGCGACGGTATACTGACGACTTTTCTGCTGCAGTATTTCCCCAATATGGATCCGCAGTGGTTTTCGGGCTTCAACGCGGTGCTCTTCACCATGACCTTCGCCTGCACGAGCAACCATATGCTCTTTCTCAGGAACGCCATAAGAAGCATAGACTACAATACTGTCGAGGCAGCCAGAAACCTCGGAGCCGGCCAGTGGACGGTACTGAGAAAAGTGGTGCTTCCAACGCTGCTTCCGACGCTCTTCTCGCTGACAGTAATGACCTTTATAACAGGTCTCTGCGCCATGTCCGCGCCGTCTATCATCGGATACGACGCGATCAACCCTGAGATCGTAAGGCTCGCAGGATCTTCGACCGCGGACGAATCCTTCCCGCAGGCAAGAGCGGCGCTGCTCTCAATAATCCTTGCTATGTTCACCATAGTTCTGCTTACCATACTCAATCACTATGAGAGGAAAGGGCATTATCTTTCCGTAAGCAAGACCAAGAGCAAGCTCGTGAAGCAGAAGATCAACAATCCCGTGGTCAACGTCCTGGCTCATATATACGCCTACGTGCTGTTCCTTGTTTACAGCCTTCCTGTGGTACTCATATTCATCTTCTCGTTCCAAAATTACGGAGCGATCAAGATGAAGAAGATCGATCCCTCCGCGTGGACGACTATAAACTATTACGGTAAATACGATTTCGAATACACGACTCCAAGAGGAACGGTAAAGCAGTCCGTAGACGCAGTATCCGGCCTGTTCTCAAACGACAAGACCCTCAGCGGCATGAAGATCAGCTTCATACTCTCGACCTGCGCTGCCGCGCTGGCCTGCGTGATAGTCGTAGTTGCCTGCAGCTACATCTTCAAGCACAAAAAGAGCGGGATGGCCCTTGAGTACTCGCTGCTCTTCCCCTGGCTGCTTCCTACGATACTGATCTGCTATTCCTACAGAGTGTTCTTCAACAGCTCTTCAGTGCCATACACCTTCGGAGTGAACCTCTACCGCGGAAAGAACGTTATGTTCTTGATGATCATTGCCTATACCGTAGTCAAGCTTCCGTTCGCTCTGAGGATGACGAAGGCTTCGTTCTACACCATAGACAACGAGCTTGAGGACGCGGCGAAGAACCTGGGCAGCGGCCCTGTGAGGACCTTCCTTAAGGTCAAGCTTCCCATCATAATGCCCAGCGTCCTCGCTGTATTCGCGCTGAACTTCAACGAGCTCTTCAAGGAATACGACATGTCGGCGACCTTCCATTCTTCTTTCGCCACCACCTACGCGATGGTCATTAAGTCCATGACCGAGACAGACGCCAGGGCTTATTACAACCTCAACGCCGCAGGCCGCCAGTGCGCCTCAACTGTGATGATAATGATAGTTTCAGGCATCATCCTGTACCTGGTATACGGCGTCGGCGGAAGGGATATAACCGAAAAGCTCGAAGCCAGAAAGAAGAGAAGGGCTTTGCTGGAGAAGCTTGGCCTCGGTAAGAAGGAGACTCAGGAGAGCGCAGCCGATGATTAAGAACATTATCTTCGATATGGGCGGAGTGATGATAGACTTCGCCCCTGACAAATTCGTAGAGCGCTATCCAGTGCTGAGCGCAGAAGAAAAACAGCTGCTCGCAAAGGTCATATTCAAAGGGCATATGTGGTCTGCGCTGGACTTTGGCTACATATCTGAGGAGGACCTCATAGAATACGCAAAGGAAAAGCTCCCTGAGAGGCTCCACGTGGTAGCCGAGGACCTTGTAAGGACCTGGGACGACCCCATCATCCCCATGGAAGGCATGGCTGAGCTCACCACTGAGCTGAAGGAAGCCGGTTTCAAGCTCTATCTTCTCAGCAACGCCGGGCCGCGTCACGACGAATACTGGCCCAAGATCCCGGGAAGTTCCAACTTCGATGGAAAGGTCATTTCCGCATACGAAAAGCTCTACAAGCCTCAAACGGAGATCTACGAGCTTCTTCTGAAGAGGTTCGGTCTGCGTGCAGACGAGAGCGTATTCATAGACGACGTCGCTCCAAACTGCTGCGCCGCCTGGATATGCGGCATCGATACCATAGTTTTCAGAGGCGCCGAAGATCTCAGAAAAGAGCTCAAGGAAAGAGGCATATTCTTCTAAGAAGAACCCTGGAAAACTGCAGATGTCTTTTAAAGCCAAAAGGACATATCACCTAAAAGGATCGTTATTCAAACAGACAAAGACGCCGGGCATTTAGTCCGGCGTCTGCATTATAAGACCCCGCGTTTTGCGCGGGGTCAGTTCGTATCGGGAACGCTTATCAATCCTTGACAAGCCTGCTCCTTCCAAGATCGACCTTGTTGTAGTAGATCAAAAGGATGAGCCCTGCCATCGCCCAGCCGGCGGGGTAGGCGTAGGTGACTGGCAGGATGTTTCCGGGGAACATGTGGGTCAGAACAAACAGATAAAGCTGTCTGAAGCCCACGCCTCCAGCGAGCATCGCTATCATCGGGAGCTTAGACTGGCCGGCTCCTCTGAGTGCTGCGGCGAGCGTCTGATATGTCGCGATCAGGAAGTACATCGGGATTATGTGCCTGAGGAAATATGCCCCCATTTTTACGATCTCGGGATTGCTGTTGAAAAAGGCGGAGAGGGCAGGGGCTATCATATAGATGCCCAGGCCCGCCACTACGCAGAAGGAGTAGTTGATAATGAGCGATGTGTGCACTCCCTGCTTGGCCCTGTCAACGTAGTTCTTTCCGAGATTCTGTCCCACGAAGGTCGAAAGGGCGGTGGTGATAGATATGATGGGAAGTTGTATGATCTGCGCGACCTTTTGATATGCCGTCCATCCACCCATCACGGTGCTGCCGAAGGCGTTCACGTAGCTCTGAACGAAGAGGTTAGAGAACGAAGTGATGCATCCCTGTATAGCAGCCGGGATACCGATGTTGATGATCTGCCTGAGCATGTTCGTGTGGATCTTGAGCTTGGAGGGGACGAGCCTTATGGGGCCGGTCTCTTTGAGCATTATCCTGAGCACGAGTATGCAGGAGATGACCTGGGCGATCGAGGTCGCTACTGCCACGCCTACGACTCCCCAGCCGAACCTTATGACAAAGAGCAGGTCCAAAACGATATTGGTCAGAGTTGAGACGACCATGATGTGGAAGGGCCTAGTTGAATCACCGACGGCTCTCAGCACGCCTGCCCCTATATTGTATATCACCGGAGGTATCATCAGGGCGTAGAGTAGGGTGAGGTAGGTCTTCGCGTCCGGATAGATGTTTGCGGGGACTTTCATGAGCTTCAGGATGCCGGGAACGGATATGACTCCCACAACAGCCAGGATAGCGCCCAGTATGACAGAACTGAGCATAGCCGTATGCACCGCGTCGCTGACCCTGTCTTCCTGTCTCGCTCCATAGTACTGGGAGATGACGACTCCGCCTCCCGCGCCCAGTCCTATAGCGAAGGATATCACCATGTTGAGCGCCGGGCCTACCGTTCCTACAGCGGAGAAGGCCTCGTCGGATACGAAATTGCCTACGACCCAGGTGTCCACGGTGTTGTAGAGCATCTGGAAAAGGTTGCCGATGATGAGGGGAATGGCGAAATTGATTATATGCCTCGAAATGCTTCCCTCGGTCATATCGACGTCTTTTCTGCTTTTTTTCAGTTTCTTCTCTTCGCTCATATCTCCTCCGCCGCAAAAATATAGGCCGTCGGATCTCAGATCTGACGGCTATATTTGATTATCATTTGATGATCGCCCGAGAGCTTCACAGAGAAAGCCCCGATCCGGACTTAATAGTTTTACTCCGCGGAGAGGTCTTTGTCAATGGCCTTGGCGGCAGCTTTTCCGGCGCCCATAGCGAGTATGACGGTGGCAGAACCGGTAACGGCGTCTCCGCCGGCATATACGCGGGCCTTTGAGCTGCGGCCTTCCTCGTCGGCGACTATGCCGCCGCGGCGGTTGACTTCAAGCCCTTCGGTCGTGGATTTGATGAGCGGGTTGGGGGAGGTGCCGAGTGCCATGATCACACAATCCGCCTCGATCTCGAACTCGGATCCGGGGATCTCTACGGGCCTTCTGCGTCCGGAAGCGTCGGGCTCGCCGAGCTCCATGCGTATGCACTTTACGGAAGCCACAGATCTGCTGCCTTCTCCGGGCAGGATCTCTACCGGGTTGCAGAGCAGGCTGAACTTGATGCCTTCCTCCTTGGCATGTTCGACTTCTTCGCGCCTTGCGGGAAGCTCCGCCTCGGATCTTCTGTAGACTATAGTGACGTCGGAGCCGAGCCTCTTAGCGCATCTCGCGGCGTCCATAGCTACGTTTCCGCCGCCGACGACTATAGTGCTCTTGGCGTGAGCTATGGGGGTATCCGCTCCGTCTCTCCACGCTCCCATGAGATTGATCCTGGTAAGGATCTCGTTCGCGGAATAAACGCCGCGGAGGTTCTCTCCGGGGATGTGCATGAACTGCGGAAGTCCGGCGCCTGAACCGATGTATACGGCGTCGAAACCGAACTCGCCGAGCAGTTCGTCGACAGAGAGAGTCTTTCCTATGACCATGTTAGTCTCGACCTTTACTCCGAGCTCCTTGAGACCGTCTATCTCCTTGCGGACTATGGACTTGGGGAGCCTGAATTCGGGGATGCCGTAGACGAGTACTCCGCCGGCGGTATGCAGGGCTTCAAATATAGTTACCTCGTATCCCTTGCGCGCGAGCTCTCCTGCGCAGGTGAGTCCCGAGGGGCCGGAGCCTATGACTGCGACCTTCTTGCCGTTGGGCTCGGGCTTGCTCTTGGCGGGCTGCTCCTTTGAATTGTGATAGTCAGCGACAAATCTTTCGAGCCTTCCAATGCCGACGGGCTCGCCCTTGATCCCGCGTACGCAGAATTTCTCGCACTGAGATTCCTGAGGGCAGACTCTGCCGCATACGGCGGGGAGGGCGCTGTCCTCGCTGATGATATCGTAGGCGCCTTCAAAGTCCTGAGCGACTATCTTCGCTATGAAATCAGGTATTCTGATATTTACGGGGCATCCGCCCACGCAGGGCCTGTTCTTGCAGTTGAGGCATCTGGCCGCCTCGTCGAGTGCCATCTCGGTGGTGTAGCCCAGAGCTACCTCTTCGTAATTCTTGTTTCTAACGTCCGGCTCCTGAGAGGGCATGGGATTCTTAGTCATCTTCATATTGGGCATCTTACTTCACCTCCATCTTGAAGAGATTGCAGGCGTCGTCATATGCCTTCCTCTCGAAATCGAAATAGGTCCTGGAACGGTCCATGGCCTCGTCGTAATCGATCAGATGTCCGTCGAATTCTGGACCGTCGACGCAGGCGAATTTGGTCTCGCCGCCGACGCTTACCCTGCATCCGCCGCACATACCGGTGCCGTCTATCATGATTGGAGCCATGCTCGCGACGGTCTTTACACCGTACTTTTTGGTCATGAGGGAGACGAACTTCATCATGATCATCGGGCCTATCGTGATGACCTCGTCGTAGTCGTCGTTCTCCTGCAGTAGCTGCTCGAGACCGACGGTAACGTTTCCGTGAAGTCCGTAGGAGCCGTCGTCGGTCATGATCACGAGCCTATCGCTGGCCGCCGCGAATTCCTCCTCGAGGATAATGATATCCTTCGTCTTGAAGCCGATAACGCAGTGGACCTCGGCTCCGAGCTCGTGGAACTTCTTCGCGACAGGGTAGGCGATAGCATTGCCGACGCCGCCGCCTACTATGCAGACCTTTTTGATGCCTTCGGTCTCTGTAGGACGTCCGAGGGGACCAACGAAATCGTGGATGTAACCGCCCTCAGGTACGTGATTGAGTTTTTCGGTCGACGCTCCGACGACCTGGAATATCACGCTTACAGTACCTTTTACGGGGTCGCTGTCAGAAATGGTGAAGGGGATGCGCTCGCCGTTCTCATCGACCCTGAGGATGATGAACTGTCCCGGCTGAGCCTTCCTCGCCACGTATGGCGCTTCGACCTCGATCATCGTGACAGCCGGGTTGAGCGGCCGCCTTGTGACAATTTTGTACATGAGTTCCTCCAAATGGTACTAATATGACAAGTATGATTTAATTATACCCAGTATTATCGATAAAACAATTGACTATATGGCTTTTGAAGTTATAAAATTTTCAGGGCAATAAGGCCTTACATAAGACAGAAAGGATAAGATCTAAATGGCAAACGAACTCTACAGAGAAATGGCTGCCTTCATCGACACCAAAGCTGACTGGATGAGAGAACGCAGACAGGATTTCCACAAGTACGCAGAAGCCGGCTGGCACGAAGTCAGGACATGCTCCATCATAGCTGACCACCTCGTAAAGCTGGGATATGACAAAGCTCCCTTCAAGCTCCTCATGGGAAAAGAATGCTTCGACGCCGACGCGCGCATGGGTCTTCCCGATCAGGAAGAGCTCGATTTCGTATATCAGAGAGCCCTCGATGAAGGCGCTATCATGCCTTATGCCGAGAAGTTCAAGGACGGTTTCACCGGCGTAGTCGCTATACTCGAGACCGGAAAGCCCGGCCCCGTCATCGGACTCCGTACCGACATCGACGCACTCGGCGTAGTCGAGTGCCAGGATCCCGCCATCGACAGGCCTGCAAGGGAAGGCTTCGCCTCCATCCACGAGGGAGAGATGCACGCCTGCGGTCACGACGGACACGCCACCATCAACATGGTAGTTGCAGAGACCCTTATGAAGTACAAGGATCAGCTCTGCGGAACCGTCAAGATGGTATTCCAGCCCGCTGAGGAAGGCGTAAGAGGCGCCCGCGGCATCGCTTACTCCGGCATACTCGACGACGTAGACTATATGATCGGTATCCACATGGGCGCCCGCAGGGGAGACGACAAGGATTCCCAGCTCGAGTTCTGCTATGACACTTCCATGGCTAACGCCAAGATGGATGTTTACCTCCACGGCAAGGCCTGCCACGCTGCCGGCCCCGAGAACGGCAACAACGCCATGC
>JAFPZZ010000034.1 GCA_017417045.1 Bacillota bacterium | reverse complement strand
CGTTCTTTACCATCTTTGATGGTGTGTACATCTTCGTCTTTTCGAGGACAATCTGATGTCCTCTTTGACTTTTCTCTACACTATGATGTTTTCAAGGTTCGCGTCCCGCGTCTGGCGCGGAACAGTCCTTATTATATGAGCTTGCCCTGCCCTTGTCAACAGTTATTTTTGCTCATTCGCAAATATTTTTTCTGCCGATCGGAGCATTCGAAACTCTTTTAAGGCCTCGATTAATATACTATCCGAAGCGCCTTCGGTCAAGTGCTTTTTTCGGGGAAAAACAGGCTTTTTTCAGCCCTTTCAGAGCATTGAAAACGGCCCTCGGGCGAGCCTCGGGCCGTATGCGGAACGTTCATCTCAGGTGCCCTTCCGGAGCGTCACGCTTAGCCGAATGATAGGACCGGCTTCAAACGTATTCGTTCGGAAAAAGCACCTGTTTAGGTATCTATACTTTTTTACGATACCGCCTCTTTGTGGCAGCTCTTCCTATTTGCTGAGGAGCGCCGCGGCGTCGTAGTCCAGATAGACCTCGGTGAAGGGGTGCAGCTGGAGTATGGATGCGGGCACCTCAGTGGTGATGGGACCCTCGATGAAGGCCTTGACGATCTCGGCCTTGCTGCTGCCGGTAGCCATGAGTATGATGCTGCGGGCGTTCATGATGGTCTTGATGCCCATGGTCACCGCATGGGTCGGGACCTCGTCTATGGAGCTGAAGAACCTGGAGTTGACCTCTCTGGTGTTCTGCTCGAGCTCTACTATGTGGGTGAGAGAATCCCAGGGAGTTCCCGGCTCGTTGAAGCCGATGTGTCCGTCGACGCCTATTCCGAGAAGCTGCATGTCGACCCCGCCGGCCGCCTTGATCTCCTCATCGTACTTCTCGGGGCATTCGATGTCTATGCCGGAAGGAACGTGGGTGTTCTCCATCTTGATATCGATGTGGTTGAAGAGATTGTCGTTCATGAAGTAGCGGTAGCTCTGGTCGTGAGTGCCCTCGAGTCCGACGTACTCGTCGAGGTTGAAACTCTTGGCGTCCTTGAAGCTGATCTCTCCCGCCTTGTTGAGCCTTACGAGCTCCTTATAGAGGTCCACAGGGGTGGATCCGGTGGCTCCGCCCAGGACCGCGTCGGGCTTATTGGCGAGGAGCTCCACGTAGCGCTGCGCAGCTCTCTTTGCGACGTTCTCTTTGGTATCGATAATGATCTTCATATATTTCTCCTTTCAAAGGGCCGGTCGCTTCGGGATCGAAGTCCGGACGCCCCTATGATACGTGTTCTTTGCGGCTCTCAGTGCGTGAGGACGTCGATGAGTATCTCCGTCGCCTTGTACATCTCTTCTATATATAGATGTTCGTCGAGTGCGTGGCCGCCCCTCATGCCGGTGGCGACTACTATGCACTGCATTCCCTTCTGATTATATACATTGGCGTCCGAACCTCCGCCGGCTCCTTCGACGCAGGGCTCGACCCCCTGCCTTTTCAGGGCGTCGAGGAATTCCTTGACGACGGGGACGTCGTCTTCCATCTTATACGCGAGGTACTTGACCGTCTTCTCGTACTCGAGGGAGGCGCCGGCCTCGTCCGCAGCCTTCTTCAGGCAGTCGTACACGTGGCGCTCCTGGGCATCCAGTCTTTCCTTGTCGCGGCTCCTGACCTCGCCCTTTATGACGCACTCGTCCGGGACGATATTGGTCGGGAACTTGGCCTCTATGGAGCCTATATTGCAGGTCGTGATCTCGTCGACCCTAAGCAGTTTCATCTCAGCTATCGCCTTGGCCATCGCCTGGATGGCGCTGACTCCGGCCTCGGGCTGATTGCCCGCGTGGGCCCTCTTGCCTATGATCTTGGCCGTGAAGGAGTACTGGCCCGGCTGGCAGGTGATGACCCTGCCCGGCGTGCCGCCGGTGTCGAGTATATAGCCCTGCCTGGCGTGGAGCTTACTGACGTCTATGGACTTGGCGCCGTAGAGTCCCTGCTCCTCGCCCACGGAGAAGATGATCTCTATATCCCTGTGAGGGAGACCCTTCTCTTTGATCGTTCTGATAGCTTCGAATATCTCGGATATTCCCGCCTTGTCATCGGCTGCTAGTATGGTGTCTCCACTGCTGCGGACTATACCGTCCTCGCCGACCACGGGCCTGATCCCGTTTCCTGGGACCACGGTGTCCATGTGGGAACTGAGCAGCACAGGCTCTCCGGGAAGGCTGCCCTTTATCCAGACGATGACGTTCTTTCCGTTCGTGGTATAGAAATCTCCCGCCTCTTCGGTGCGTATCTCCGCCCCCTCGATCTCAGACGCCAGCTCCTGCAGCCTCTCGCACATGGCGCGCTCATTGCCGCTCTCGCTGTCGATCTTGACGAGGCTGAGGAAAAGGTCCAGTTCTCTTTCTTTGTTGATCATAAGGCTCGTTCCTCCCTTTCTGAGGGCATGCGGCAGCGCGCTGCGCCGCCCTCCCCGCTACTCGGTCTTTTCTACTATATTTTCTCTATCCTTATATATGCTGTTCGCTGGGATGACTCCGCGCACGGCGGAGCCCGGGTACACGTTGGAATGCTTTCCTATGACGGTGCCGGGATTGAGGACGCTGTTGCAGCCGACCTCCACCCAGTCGCCGAGCATCGCGCCGACCTTCTTTCTTCCGGTCGGGATCTGCTCCTCAGCCGCCTTTATGACGACGTTCTTCCTGTCGCTCTTGACGTTGCTCGTAACAGCGCCCGCGCCCATGTGGGCGTGGAAACCGAGGACGGAATCTCCCACGTAGTTGTAGTGCGGAGTCTCGGTCTTGTCGAAGAGGACGACGTTCTTGAGCTCGCAGGAGTTGCCGACGACGCTGCCCTTGCCGACGATGGCGCTCTCCCTGATGAAGGCGCAGTGGCGTATCTCGGCGCCGTGATCTATGATACAGGGGCCTCCTATGTAGGCGCTCGGGAAGACCTTCGCGTCCTTCGCGATCCACACGTCCTCCGCGGGATGGTCGAACTCGTCCTCGGGAAGCGTCTTTCCGAGCTCGAGTATGAATCCCTTGATGTCCGCGAGCACCTCCCAGGCATAGGTCTTGCCCTCGAAAAGGGCTGCTGCTCTGGTGTTGCTAAGATCGAAGAGCTCTTCGATCGTAGGTATCTTCTTGTCCAGTATCATGGATATATCCTCCCGGCCTTGCGCCGTATGAACTTTCTCTTACCGCCCCTCAGGCGCCTACTTGATCCTCACGAGGAGGCCTTCTGTCCTAATGGCCTCTATCATGGAATCGACGGCGTCCTCCGCGGCCCTCTCAGTCTGCGCCTCGGACATGACCCTGAGCACGGGCTCGGTGCCGCTCTTTCTGAGGAGCACCCTGCCGCTGTCGCCGAGCTTGTCCGCGGCAGCCTTTACGGCCGCCTGCACGGCCTCGTTGTTCATCGTCTCGTCCTTGTCCTTTACGACGACGTTCTTGAGCACCTGCGGATACATGGTGACGCCCTCCGCGAGCTTCGACAGGGTAGTCTTCTGCTCGAGCATGCACTGCATGACCTTTATGGCGGTGATAAGGCCGTCGCCCGTGGTGGCGAGGTTTCTGAATATGATATGTCCGGACTGCTCTCCTCCGATGAGATGATCGTTCTCGACCATGTTCTCGTAGACGTATTTGTCGCCGACGGCGGTCTTTTCGTAGCCTATACCGAGCTCGTCGAGGGCCTTGTAGAGTCCGAAGTTGGACATGATGGTGGTGACGACCTTGGAGTCGCCGAGCGTACCCTTCTCCTTCATGTATTTGGAGCAGATGTACATGATCTCGTCGCCGTTTACGACCTTGCCGTTCTCGTCCACGGCGAGGCAGCGGTCGGCGTCTCCATCGAAGGCGAAGCCCACGTCGAGCTTCTGCTCCTTCACGAGCTTTTGCAGCCCCTCGATGTGGGTGGAGCCGCAGCCGAGGTTGACGTTGAGCCCGTTGGGCTGGTTGTTTATGACGTAGGTGTCGGCTCCGAGCGCGTCGAACACGCTCTTGGCTATCTGCCAGGTGCTGCCGTTGGCACAGTCGAGTCCGACCTTCTTGTCACGGTAGGATTCGGTGGCAAGGGAGATAAGGTAGCCTATGTAGCGGTTCCTTCCGGCCGCGTGATCTATGACGCTGCCGATGTTCTCCCCCGTAGCGAAAGGCACGGTCCAGGGAGCCTTCTCCCCTCTAGGAGCGTAGAGGCCGTCCAGATAAGCCTCGACGTCGTCTATGACCTCGTCCTCCATCTTCTCACCGTTGCCGTTGATGAGCTTGATGCCGTTGTCGTGGAACGGGTTATGGCTCGCGGAGATCATGATGCCGCAGGCGAACTTCTCGGTCCTGGCTGCGTAAGCGACGCTCGGGGTGGTGGTAACGTGAAGGAGGTAGACGTCGGCGCCTCCCGCCGCGAGACCGGCGGAGAGAGCGTCCTCGAACATGTAGCTCGAGCGCCTGGTGTCCTTGCCCATGACTATCCTGGGCCTGTAGCCCTCAGGGTGTCCGTTTCTGGGATTCCTGCCGTAGTACCAGCCTAGGAAGAGCCCTATCTTAAATGCGTGTTCCGCGTTGAGGTCGATGTTCGCCTCTCCGCGGAAACCGTCTGTGCCGAAGTATTTGCTCATGTTATCTGCTGCCTTTCTGCGTCTTCAAAAAATAAAAAAGAGCGGATCGATCTAACTTAATCATTTTATCAATCCGCTCGTCATATGTAAATATAAAAATGTTAGAAAATGTTAGAAAATGTTAGAAAATGGAAGACTTTCGTCCTCTGCCCTAGAGCGGGATGAGCCGCGCCGAGCAGCTGAGGAAAAGCTCTATTCCCCGCTTTCCCCTGAGCTGCCTTCTCCCGAGCCGCCTTCGTCAGAGGCATTCTCCCCGGAGTCGCTTCCTTCATTCCCTTCCTCCGAATGGTCGGGGATATTCACGGTCCCGACAGTGACCCTTATGCTGTCCGGCGTCACGCTGAGGCTGACGCCCTCCTGCGTATAGGGTATGCTGATCGGAAGATCGTACACTCCGGCGTCAAATCCGCTCAGGTCCACGTGAGGCATCAGGTCGGTGACCTGCAATGCCTTGACCTTGTCCAGCTCTCCTGAGGCGGTGACCGTTATGGAAGCGTCCTCGAAGCTGTAGCTCTCGCCCTCCGAGCCTCCCTCCTTTACGACGTCGTCTATGCCGTAGGTGAAGCTGATATCGCCGAGCTGGGTGACCGTGAAATAGGCCCTGAGCCCCTGACTGCTGTCAGCCAGATAAATACCGTCCATGAGGTCGCAGTCGATCTTGTAACTTGTGTCCTGCGTTATTCCCTCGATGCTTATGACTCGGGCGCTGACGCTTTCAACGGCGTCGAGCCTGTCGGACGGGCCCTTGATGTTGACCCTGCTGGGAAGCTTGGCGTCCTTGAGCTCGGTGCTGGGTCCGGGACTTCCGACATAGCTCACCCTCAGGGGAACGGTCTTGATCGCGTACTCCGCGGCGGTAACGCTTATGAGCTCGGTCTCCAGGCTGACGTTCTTAACGATATTTCCGTCGGAGTCGAGCGGGATGGCGTCGAGCTCGGCGGTCTTCACGGAGTCGACCTCCATATCGCTGATGTCTAGGTCTACCCTGACCTGCTCGACCAGCTTGACTATGGAATCCGCGCCTATGACCTTGACTGTCTCATGGCTGCTGTCCGTGATGGTGATCTCCGTTCCCTCGGGAGCGTCCTGATGGGCGATGTAAACGGGCTTGTCTACCTCGACCAGCTCGTCTATGTAGACCTGGATCTTCTGGGAGCGCACGTCGTCAAGCGTGATGTTGTCCGGAACGGACACGTTGACGTTGATGTAGTTCTGCCCCGCGGTGAGCCCCAGCAGGCTCGCGGAGGCCGTGATGTCCTTCTGCGATATGCCCGCGAGCTCCGCCCTCGGAGCGCTCACGGTGACGTCCACGGTGTAGTAGCCGTCGCCCGCTATGGTCAGGTGGCCAGCCTCAAGGGAATCCAGTCCCGAGAGCTGCACGGGGATCTCCCTTATAGTCTCGGTCGCGGGAGGATTTACTACGTTTATGACGTAGATCCAGAGCAGTATCGATATGAGGACGGATATGATGATGTTAATCGTCTTGCTTTTCGTCATTGCCCGGCCTCCAGATATTCGAGATGAATTTCCTCAGCGAGTACTCGTTCTCGCTGGGAAGCTTGGTTATGTAGTAATTGAGCAGAGTCTTCTCTACAGTGCGCACGTCGAGGAACCTCGAGAGCTTGCCCTCCTGCGCCATGGATATGATGCCCGTCTCCTCGGAAACGATCAGGACTATGGCGTCCGTGACCTCGGAGATGCCTATGCCCGCCCTGTGGCGGGTGCCCAGGTCCTTGCTGAGGTTCGTGTTCTCCGTGAGCGGGAGCACGCAGCCCGCGGAGTATATGCGGTCGCGGCGAATTATGACCGCCCCGTCGTGCAGGGGCGAGCCAACGTAGAAGAGATTCTCAAGCAGTTCCTGCGAGAGCTTCGCGTCTATTATCGTCCCGTTCTCCGCGATGTCGTTTACCGCTATGTCGCGCTCTATGACTATCAGGGCGCCCTCTTTGATGCTCGCGAAATAACCTACCGCCGCGCTGATCTGCTCGACTATGTCGTTGATGCTCTCGCGGTCTATGGACGATCTGTTGAGGAGCTTGTTCTTGCCGAGGTACTCGAGGCCCCTTCTGAGCTCCGGCTGGAATACGACGACCAGGGCGATGAGTCCTATGTTCATCAACCTGGCGAGCACCCAGTTGAAGGTGTAGAGATGGGCCGCGTCGGAAAGAAAAAAGGCGCCGATAATAAACAGCAGTCCCTTGGACAGCTGCGCGGCCCTCGAATCCCTTATGAAGCCCATGAGCTTGTAAATGACGAAGCTCATGATGACTATGTCGACCACGTCGCTGAAGCCTATGCTGGCCAGTATAGCGCCGAAGTTCAGATCCATTATCTTCTCCTGCTACTAAAGTTTGTCTTTTAAATAAAGCGGGCTTCCGGCGCGCAGCCGGAAGCCCGAACGTCAAGCCGCTTATCAGTTCTCTATATCGAGGAGGCCGTAGCTTCCGTCGTTCCTCTTGTATACGACGCAGACGTTGTTCCTCTCCGCGTGCCTGAATACGAAGAAGCTGTGTTCGAGGAGCTCCATCTGAAGTATCGCCTCCTCGACAGCCATAGGGCTGATCCTGAAGCTCTTGGTCTTCGCAACGCTGAGCTCTTCCGCGGACGCTTCGGCCGCCTCAGGCAGCTCCTCCGCGATGACCTCCTTCTTGTTCCTGTTGCTCTTGATCAGCTTCTTCTTGAACCTGGACATCTGGCTGGCGAGCTTATCCACGACTCCGTCGAGGCAGCCTCTTAAGTCGTCGCCGCTCTCCTCTGCCCTGAAGATCAGACCGTCGGCGTTGATGGTCGCCTCGAGCTTGACCCTGTTGTTCTTCATATTGGTAAGAACCACGTCTGCAACGGTATCTTTTGAGAAGTATTTCTCGAGCTTTCCGAGCTTCTTTTCGATCGCCTCGAGCGTCGCATCGCTGGGGTTCAGATTCTTCTTGGTAATGTTGATCTTCATACAGGATCTCTCCTTTCTTCCTGAAGTACCTCCCCGCTCCCGCTTGCGAAACAGAGCAGATATACCCTTTCCGCGCCTGCCTCCTTAAGGATCCTTGCACAGGCGTCGGCTGTGGAGCCGGTGGTAACAACGTCATCTGCAAGGATTATCTTCCTATTACATATTATATCAGCATATTGTGAAGATAGGGAGAAACTTGTATGCAAAAGCGATCTTCTTTTGACGGCGTCCGAGGTGCGCATGGAGGCTGTCGCCTCGGTCTTTTGCATGAGTCCCGGGACGTATCCGGCGCTCCTTGAGGAGAGCCTTTCGTATTCTTCGGCAGCGAAGCGCGCGAGCAGCTCCGCCTGGTTGAAGCCCCTTGCCCTCTCCTTGTCCCTGTGCATGGGAACGGCCGCAAGGAAGTCAAAATCGAGCCCGCTGATGAAGAGCCTCTCGCCCATGAGCCTTCCTATGGATCTGGCCGCGTAAGGCCTGCCGGAGAGCTTCATCCCGCTGATGATCCTCCTGGGATAAAAGCCGTAGCGGCAGCACGGCAGCACGCCGTCGAAGGCGAACATATCGAGGTCTCTCTCCAAGGGATCGCTTATATTCCAGTCGATCTTCTCGGAGCATACGTCGCATATGCCGTGTATCCTGCTGCTCTCCATCTGGTCCTCGCAGCAGAGGCAGTAAATATTAGAGGGGAAAATGAGCTCCAGCGCGGCTTCCGCGGCCCCGCCGAGCAGGCTGCGCCCAGGTGAGCTCAAGGGGCCTGCCGAGGTCTGATCTTCCATTCGCCTAAGCAGAGCCCTGATACGTCCTCCGCTCACTGTTCGAGCTCCAGAAGCCTCGCGAGTTTGATCCCGAGGGCGGAATTCCTGACCCTAGCGCTGTTGTTGTCGACCATGGCGTTGCAGACGGCCTGGCGGCCGGCGAGGACTACGCCGCGCCTGGCCCTCGTCACAGCGGTATAGAGAAGGTTCCTGTTCGTGAGTATAGGAAGATACGCGAAGACCGGCATTACGACCACGGGAAACTCGCTGCCCTGGCTCTTGTGCACGGTGAGGGCGTATGCCAGCTCTATCTCGTCCATGGTCTCGTAATTGTACACTACGCGCCTGTCCTCGTCGAAGTCGACGCTGAGAGTACCCATCGAAGGATCCACACCGCTGACTATGCCTATATCTCCGTTGAACACGCCGGCTCCTACCGAGAAGTCGTCCGTGCTGCGCCACTCGAGAGAGTAGTCGTTCTTGTTCTGTATGACCTTGTCTCCCAGCCTGAAGACGCGGCCGCCGAAGGAGAGCTCCGGTCTGCCCTCGCGCGGAGGGTTAAGCACCTGCTGCAGCTCCCTGTTGAGATTCACGCTTCCGAGCACGTCCCTCTTGCCGGGAGTCAGGACCTGTATGTCCGAGAGAGGATCGAGGTCTCCGTAGTAGCGGGGGAGCCTCTCGGCGCACAGCTCCAGCACTAGCCTTAAGAGCTCCTGCGCGCTTCCCCTCTCCATGAAGAAGCTGTCGGTGTCCCTCTGGTTGAACACGGGGTATTCCCCGCGGTTTATCGCGTGAGCATTGGTGATTATCCGGCTCTCGCCGGCCTGCCTGAATATATCGGTGAGCCTTACGCTCTCTATGAGTCCGCTCTCTATTATGTCCTTGAGCACGTTGCCCGGCCCGACCGAGGGCAGCTGGTCGGAGTCTCCGACCAGTATCAGCCTGGTGCCCGGTTTTAGGGCCTCGAGCAGGGATCGCATCAGGAATATGTCCACCATGGACATCTCGTCGACTATGACGCAGCCGGCGTCCAGGGGATTCTCCCTGTTTTTCCCGAAGACGGCGTAATTGCTGTCCTCGCTTCGCCCCGCCTCGAGCAGGCGGTGTATCGTTTTGGCCTCCTCCCCCGCCGCCTGCGACATGCGCTTAGCGGCGCGGCCCGTGGGCGCGGTCAGAGCGGTCTTGACTCCCGCGTCCCTGAGTACGGCCAGTATCATGTTTATTATCGTGGTCTTTCCGGTGCCGGGACCTCCTGTTATGACAAAGACGCCGTTTCTCAGCGCCCCGAGGACGGCCTCCCTCTGCCTTGGAGAAAGCTCCATGCCGGAGCGCCTCTCCTCGGCGCTTATGACGGGCTCGGCACCTCCGCTGAGATGCGAGAGCTCCGAGCGCGAGAGCCTGTAGAGATCTCCCGCGACGGCCCTTTCGGCCTCACAGGCCCTGGTGAGGCTGACTGTCCTGCGCTCGCCCAGGATCTCCTCAGTTAAAGCTCCTCCCATTACCAGGTCGAATATGCATTCGCTTACCTGCTCCCTGCTCACGTCAAGCGTCCGGGCGCAGTCCTCCGTGAACTCCTTCTCGTAGGCGAAGGTGCTTCCGTCGTCCGCGACCTCGTTCATCGCGGCTATTATGCCGCAGCATATCCTGGCCGGGGAGTCCTTGGGTATCCCCAGCTTTTCCGCTATCCTGTCGGCCTTGACGAAACCGATGCCCGGGACCTCGTCTATCAGTCTGTATGGATTCTCTTTTATCAGCTCAGGCGCGTCCGCTCCGTATATCCTGAAGAGCTTCATGCAGGCGGAAGCGCTGACGCCGAAGGGCGAGAGCAGCATGACCGTGCGCGCGTAGCCCCGGTGCTCTTCGTAGCTCTCGGCTATGCTCTTAGCCTTGACGCGGCCTATGCCGGGGACCTCGGTGAGGCGCGAGGGCTCCTCTTCTATTATCCTGAGGCTATCCTCTCCGAAATGCGCGGTCAGCGCCTTGGCGACCGCGGGTCCTATGCCCTTTATGACCCCGCTCGAAAGAAAGGCCTCCAGGGCCTCGAGGCTGTCAGGCGGCTGCTCTTCAAATGAGCTGAAGGAGAACTGGCGTCCGAAGCGCGGATGCACGGTCCACTCCCCCTCGAGCACGTAGCGGGCGCCGCGGCTGATCCCAGGAAGCACTCCCGCGGCGGCGCAGCTCTCCCCGTCCATGGTGAATGAGAACACGCAAAAACCGCTCTCCCCGCTGGAGAATCTTATCGATTCGACTCGGACAAGGAGAGCTTCCTTCATAGGCTATTCTTTCTCTTTGACGCCGGGGGCCTGAGCTGAGACTTCCTGTCCATCGGCGTTTTCCCGAGCGAAGCTCGGCTTGTATAGCATGCGTCCGTCCAGGGTCCTCACCCTCTCGGTGAACTGGCCGGGACCGACCATACGCAGGTTATCCTCGAAGTCGTACATCTTCGCGTCGACCATGTCCAGATAATGGAGCATCTCCGCCTCCGGGAACATAGGCCTTACGGGGCTTCCGAACTCGGGCTCGTAGTGGTGGGAGAGTATCATATGCTCGAGCATTATCTTCTTCTCTTCGCTTACGCCGAGCTTGCCCGCCATGAGCTCAACTGCCTTGACTCCCTGCGCTATGTGCCCGAGGAGCTTTCCCTCGAAGCTGTAGCCGGGAGACACGCCGAAGCTGTTGGATTCGAGCTCGTTGAGCTTCTCCATATCGTGCAGTATCACGCCTGTAACGACCCAGTCCCTGTCCAGTCCTTCGTAGACCTCGCAGGCCTTCTCTCCCATGACCAGCATGCGCTTTATATGATAGAGCAGCCCAGCCATCTCGGAGTGATGATTTCGCATGGCTCCGGGATAGTACATGAGCCTGTCCTTATTCTCGTCGAGGAAGCAGAGAGCCATGCTCCTAAGCTCAGGATCCGAAACGCTGAGGGCTCGTTCCCTTATATACGAGAACATGTCCTCCGCCCTCTCCGGCGCTGCCTTGACGTAATCTCCTATGACTATATCGTCGCTCTCCGAGAGCAGTCTGATCTTGCCCACGCGAAGCTGCTTGGCTCCGTTCCACTCGTTGACTATGGCCCTGATCTTGACTATGTCGCCCTCTTTTATGCGGCTCAAGCCTATGCTCTCCTCGTCGGATATATCCCATTTCTTACCGGATATCTCTCCGCTGCAGTCCCCAAGCAGAAGGTCCAGGTACTGCTTACCGTTTGAACCCACGCGAAGGGAGATGCTCTTGACCATGAAGAACTCTGTGATATTGTCGTCCACGTTCAGATCGGCTATGTAAATTTCCTTGCTCATATCGACTCCGTAATAATTAAAAACGATCTCATTTATTATACATCAAAGCTACGCATATTGCATTGACCCGATTTTCGGCTATAATTCTAATGTTGGATCATGGCCGCGGGCTGCACCGCGCTCATTAACGAAGACCGGAGGTCAGAACGATGAAGAAGACCATCAAGATCACCGCCGCCAGCCCGAGGCTGGTGCTCGGCGACCCCGCCGAGAACGCAAAGCGTCTCGCCGCCGCGGCGAAGGCCGCAGCCGAAAACGGAACGCAGCTGATACTCTTCCCAAAGGACTGCCTGAGCGGAAGCAGCCTAGGCTCGCTGAAGAGCTCCGCGCGCCTTCTTAGAGCCGCGGAAAACGCGCTCGACGATCTCTGCGCGCTGACCGAGGAGCTAGGCGCCGTTATAGTCGCGGGATTTCCGATGCAAACTGAGAGCGGCGCTGAGAGCTTCTCCGCCGTGATTTACAGGGGCACCTCCCTCTGCATAAAGGAGGGCGCGGTAAAGGGCTTCGCTCCCTTCGATTTTATGGTAAAATCTGGAAGCTGTCAAGAAGGAGAATACCTGCCTCTCACCCTCATCCAGGACGCCTCGCCCAGCCTCGCGGGAGACGGACTCGCCGTCTCCAAAGCTCTCATGGAGCTCAGCAAGGAGAGCGGCTGCATAGCCTACGCGAATTCGGGCAGCTGGGAATCCACAACCGGAGGGGTGTACGGCGGCAAATGCCTCATAGTTAACAGAGGCGAGCTGCTCTTCCAGAGCGAGAGCTACGTAAGAGGCGGAAGCAGCGCCGTCGCGCTCACCGAGATAGATGACTCGAAGGAGGCCGTACGCCTGGACAGGGAAAGCAGTCCAAAGCTCTTTGACCGCCTGGACTCCTGCGAACTGGAATTCTCCGAAAAGAATCCCTTCCTCCCCGCCGACCCGGCTTATATAATGCCGTACTGCAGGGACATACTCAGGATACAGGCCGTGGCTCTGGCCGAAAGGATGGAGCGCGCCCATATAGACAAGGCCGTCGTAGGCGTGAGCGGTGGATCCGATTCCACCCTCGCCCTGCTCGCTTCAGCCGCCGCGTTGCAGCTGCTCGGAAAGCCGAGCGAGGACCTCATAGCCGTGACTATGCCGGGCTTCGGCACCACGGGCCGAACCAAGAGCAACGCCCTCTCCATGATGAGGGAGCTCGGGGCGGAGATAAGGGAGATACCCATAGGCCCCGCCGTGCTTCAGCATTTCAGCGACATAGGCCACGACCCCGAAGACCGCAACGCCAGCTACGAGAACGCGCAGGCGCGCGAACGCACTCAGATCCTAATGGATATATGCGGAGACGTCAACGGGCTCGTCGTGGGCACCGGAGACATGTCCGAGGCCGCGCTGGGCTGGTGCACCTACGGAGGCGACCATCTCGCGATGTACTCCGTCAACTGCGGACTGACCAAGGGGCTCGTCAAAAAGACCATAGAGACCGCAGCTCTCGACATGAAGTGCGGAGAGTATATGTACCCCGTAGCGGGAGACAAGGAAAAGCTCTCGGAAGCCCTTCTGGACGTGCTCGACACGCCGATCTCTCCCGAGCTTCTGCCTCCGGATGAGAGCGGTGAGATAGCTCAGGTCACCGAGGATAAGGTCGGGCCCTACGAGCTTCACGACTACTTCCTCTGGAACCTCGCGGGCCTAGGAAAGGACCCCTCCGATATATACAGGGAGGCCGTCAGGCTATTCAAGGATGAATACGACGGGGAGACCGTGGAGCGCTGGCTGAATACCTTCATCAGGCGCTTCTTCACCCAGCAGTTCAAGAGGAACTGCAGCCCCGAGGGACCGCAGATAACGAGGATGTCTCTGTCCCCGCGCGGAGCGTGGGATATGCCCTCGGACGTGAGCTTCGAGGCGTGGAAGCTGTAGACGGGCGGTATGCCCTGCAGCAATGAAAAGCCTCCAAAGCCCCGCGGCAAAACACGCTTAACTCACAAATAAACAGGGCCGACCATAATGACCGGCCCGTGTTACCTAAAGGTGCTGTATGAAAAAACTATTAAGCTACTTTACGACCTACGAAAAGATCTGGTACGTCTCGATACTTACACTGGCCTTCATCTTCGCCTTCCTCTTCCCCGAGGAGGACGCGAACGGGGTCAATGGCAATATAATTATGGCCCTGTACCTGCTGGACATAGTGCTCAACATAACCTGCGAGCTCCTGATATCCAAGCAGAGCAAGTGGAACTTCATAGTATCGCTGGGCGTCGAGGCCGCGGAGATCGCGGTCTGCGTCGTCTGCGCCTACAGGTGGACTACCCTCGCCACGACCATATTCTTCTGGATCCCGATAGACATCATAAGCTTCATCAACTGGGACAGGCACAAAGACCGCGAGCAGCAGGAGCTGACCGAGGTGCGCCGCCTCACCGGCTGGCAGGAAGTCTGCGTGCTCGCAGGCATAGCCCTTTGGACAGTCGTGGTCGGAGGACTCATGGTCTACCTCACTGAGGACATACTCATCACCGACTTCATCAAGGACAGGGACGTCGAGATACTCATCTGCTATCTGGACGCCTTCGTCTCGGCCCTCTCCATAGCCAACGGCGTATTCATCTGGCTGCGTTACCGCGAGCAGTGGATAGCCTGGTACGCGGTCTCGATCTTCGAGGGCATCATCAACATACTCTCCGGACAGTTCGTGCTGCTCATACTCAAGCTCGGCTATCTGACCAACACCACCTACGGCTACATAAAGTGGACGAAGTATATCAAGGAGCACCAGGGCAAGGCTCCTGCGTCGGCGGACTGAATGCCACGGCGCAAAGATCAAACAAAGCGGAGATGCCGCAGGCAGCCCGCTCCTGCAGATGCAAAAATCACAAACGAGGAGAGACGGTCGTCTCTCCTCGTTTTTTATTGCTTCCGCAGCCTTCCGCGCGGCTATATAATCTTACCCCCGTCCAGGAACACGGTCTGCGTGAGCTGTACTTCGGTGACAGGCAGCGGGGTGAGGCCGTCTCCGCCGCCCTCGTTCTCCGTCTCGCCCTGCCTGATCTCACTGCCTATGCGCAGTATCACGTCGTTCAGCGCGGAGCGGCTCGTTCCGAGCTCGTATTCGAGGTACTCGTTTGCGCTTATGACCTCGCCGCGGTCGTTGAGCTGTTTTTCGACGTGGTAATACGCTCCGCCGGAAAGGCTGTACTGCCTGAGCTCTTCCATCAGGGCTTCGTCCGATCCAAGCGGGTTCGAAAGGTTGAGCCATCCGCTGATGAGGCCTTCCTCGTGCCATCCGTAGGCATACTTCGTGGCCCAATCCTCTATATCGCTCCTGCGGAGCTCGATGTCGTCCGCAAGGGCGCTGAGGATCTCGGCCTTCTGCGCGTCGGAGAGCTGGTAGTCCTGGATGCTGTAGTCGTTGTACGGACCATCGCCCTCCTGCACGCCGTACCAGAGGTCCACGCTGACCTTAGAGGGATCCATTCCGCGTATGCGGCCTACGTCGAGCATGCTCTCACCGCTGTCGTAGACGGCCTGGAGGTTCCCGCCCTCGCATATCATGGAGATGGGGACGTAGTAGAGCCTCTCGATCTTCCTGCCGTTTTTCATGTTGTAGGTTATTTTGAAGTTCTGGAATATGATATCGTTTCCGCCGTAGTACTCCTGCGGGTACCCTTCCTTCAGCTCGTCCTTGCGGGAGATTATATATTTATGGATATCCGCGATGCGCCCTATGTTCTCCGGGTCGCGGAGTTTGAGATTCTCAAGGACATTGGTCCCATCGATCTCGACGCTCTCTACGGCTTCGGTCTTGGGGACTACGTTCTCGACCCCGAAGAAGTCCATAGTGAAGCCTCCGACTATGAGGCCCAGCGCGAGCGCGCAGACGGCGAGGTGTATGAGCCCTTCCCTGTCCGCTATCCTCATGGTCTTCCTTACTATCATCTCGGCTATAACGAAGCTCACGAGTCCGCCTATGGCGAAGCCCCAGCTGTTGTTTAAGGCCGCCTTGAAGATCAGTCCGATGATGCTTCCGAATACCACCACCAGAAGCATTCCGATAATGAGGCTCGCCGCGCGAAACACATAGCTGTCGGTCGCCCTTTCAAGCGGCCTTAGCCTGTAGAGCACATAGCCCAGCGCCAGCACTATGATAGGGACGGCGATGTAGAACGGGACGATCTGCCACGCGTACTCGCCCAGCTTCATCATGCCCAGCCCCGAGCCGCTCATTGCGGAGAATATAGGATGCATCCTCATGAGGGTGATGGGCTCGAACTCGTCGTAGGTCACCCCGAAGAGGAAGGTGTTCTTGTATATCTTGTAAAGCACGTAGAGCACGGGCACTATGCAGTTCAGCCCGCAGGCGGTAAGCATGTGGATGACGCCGTTGCCGCTAATGATCCCGGCGAACACCGAGATCGTGTAGCTGAACCATATCAGCACGAACTGGTTGACAAACCACCTGCCTATGAGCCCGAAGGTGTAGATATTGTCGCCGGCTGTATCATTTATAATGCTCAGGCCCCCGTAGTACATCGTGTCCGCCGACTCCACGTAGACGGGCTTTTTGAGGACTATCAGGAGCAGCGCCGTGATGATCGCGGGAAGCATGGCAAGGAACAGTCCGGAAACATACGACGTCACGTACAGGCTGCGTCTTGAGAAGGGCATGGAATGCATCACGCTGGTGCTCGAGACCTTCTGCAGGTAGGCGAACACGCACACCGCCGCCGCTACTGAGAGTGTCAGCGCGGCCATGATATAGCCCGGATTGATATAGTGCATGGCGGCCCTGACGCCGGATTTCACTCCCTCTGTCATGATGAGCATGGGTCCGCTGAGGAAGTAGACGATGAAGCCCGCGAAGGCCATGGGCCAGAAGCGCTTCATGTTCTCGAGGAACAGCGCTTTGGAGAAAAAGCCTTTGTTAGTTCTCATTACTTAAGCCCTCCCTTCCCGGAGTACATGGGGTCCCCGCCCATCTCGTAGAGGAAGACCTCCTCGAGACTGAGCGAGCCGCCATCGTCCTCGCCGCGGTTCTCCCTGAGCTTCTGGACGTAGACCTTGAGCTCCTCGAGGTCTCCCTCGAGCTTCATCTCGCCCTGAGAGAGTATGCCTATGGAATCGCAGACGCCCTCGAGCTCCTTCAGGTTGTGCGAGGAGATGAGCACCGTGGCATTCCTGTCCGCGACGTCCTCCATGACGTACTTCCAGAGCTTCCTCCTGACCAGCGGGTCGAGTCCGTCCACCGGCTCGTCCAGTATGATGACGTCCGGCATGGTGCTCATGGTCAGCACGAAAGCGGCCTGCTTCTGCATGCCCTTCGAGAACTTGCTTATCTTCTTGTTTTCCGGAAGATCGAAATCGCTCATCATGGCGCTGTAGCGTTCTTCGCTCCATCTCGGATAGAGCCCCTTTATGAAGCTCTTCATGTTCTTTATGCTGTAGGAGCCGAAGAAGTAGAGGTCGTCGGGTATGTAGCCCATGCGCTCCTTGACCTCTATATCGTCGAATACGTCGCGCCCGTCTATGCGGACCGTGCCGCTGTCGGGCATGAGCACCCCGGTGATATGCTTTATGAGCGTGGTCTTTCCGGAGCCGTTGACCCCGATAAGGCCGTAAATGGAGCCCGTATTAACGTGAAGGTCGAGATCCTTCAGCGCTCTGTGGTCGCCGAACGATTTGTTCAGGCCTTTTACTTCGATCATGATAGGCTCCTCCTTTCTTCGATCATATGGATAACGTTTCTTTTCACTTCGTCCTCGGAAATCCCGAGATAGAGCAGCTCGTCGAGCTTCTTCCTGAGCTCCGCGTAGATGCGCTGCAGCTGAGCCTCGTCGGGCCTGCTTATCTCCTCGCCCACGTAGCAGCCCTTGCCCGAGACCGTGTAGATCCAGCCCTGGCTCTCCAGGGCGGCGTAGGCCTTCTGTATGGTGTTCGGATTGACGGTCAGCTGGGCGGACAGCTCTCTGACCGACGGCAGCCTGTCGCCGGGCATGAGCTCGCCCCGGACTATCATCTCCTTGAAGCCGTCCGTGATCTGCTCGTATATGGATTTTCCGGTTTTATGGTCCAATTTGAACATAAGACCCTCCTATCGTTGGCATAAGTGTACTACTACACATAGTACGGTGTCAAGGGGAAAAGATTTAAGACTCTTTTAAGACGCTCGGCGCGGCGCAAGGGGGAGTGCTGTGCCTTTTGGGCGCGGGCGGCAAAGACAGGATACGCGGCGCGGATACCCCGTGGCCGAGGCCGCGATGCACTAGGCCCAAAAGGGCTCTGCAAATTGCGTCGCGTCATTCAAAAAACCTGCACCTGCGGCCCAAAGCGTTTATAATATAAATTGATGAAATATGGTCCCGGGGCACTGCCGGGGCAGGATACGTTTTTCTCGCGTCATCGGCGCAGGCCGAGCAAGGAGGCACTATGAAATTCTTTATCGACACAGCCAACGTTGATGAGATCCGCGAAGCGGCGTCCATGGGCATCATCTGCGGCGTCACCACCAACCCGTCCCTCATAGCAAAGGAAGGCCGCGACTTCGGCGAGGTCATCAGGGAGATCACCTCCATAGTCGACGGTCCCATCAGCGGTGAGGTCAAGGCCACCACGACCGACGCCGAGGGCATGATCAAGGAAGGACGTGAGATCGCGGCCATACATCCCAACATGGTAGTTAAGATCCCGATGACAGCTGAAGGGCTCAAGGCCGTCAAGGTCCTGTCCGCCGAAGGCATCAAGACCAACGTCACCCTTATCTTCTCCGCCAACCAGGCCCTGCTCGCGGCCCGCGCCGGAGCGACCTACGTATCGCCCTTCCTCGGAAGGCTCGACGACATCAACATGAGCGGCGTAGACCTCATCCGCACGATCTCCGACATCTTCGCGATGTACGACGACATCAAGACCGAGATCATATGCGCTTCCGTGCGAGGCACCATGCACGTGACCGACTGCGCGCTCGCAGGCGGCGACATCGCGACCGTCCCCTACAAGGTCCTCATGCAGATGGTCAAGCACCCCCTGACCGACCAGGGAATTGAGAAGTTCAAGAAGGACTATCTGGCGGTATTCGGAGGCTAAGCAACGCGATGGCTCAGTGAGCCCGCGGCCAAAGCTCCCCGCGGCCAAAGTTCTCACGCGGTCCGGCTGGGTAAAGGCCCCGCCGCGGCCTTAATTCAAGGTAAAACAAAATGACTTCAGCGGAGATACTGGACAAGGTCCTCATATATCTTAAACAGGGCACGGCGCAGGTCAGCCTGCGCTATGCCCTCACGCTGACGGGCTGTATACTCATGTCGCTTTTCCTTTCCCTGCTCCTCGTACGGAAGCGGAGGAAAGGTTTTTATTCTTTCAAGGAAGATACTCCTCTCAGATATCACTACGCGCTGATGGCCATACTGCCCGTGGCGGCCGTACTCGTTTTTTTAAGATGCCACGGGACTTCGGCCCTTCTCAGCGCGGCGGCGGTGCTCGCCGTCATACTGGCGCTGGCCGCCGACCTCCTGCTCTTTAAGTGGAAATGGCGCGGCGTGGTCCTCGCGGACCTTTCGCTCATCGCGGACACCGCAGTGCTGCACGTCTGGATACGGGGTATCATCTCGTCGACCTTTTCTGAGATCATGGGCTACAGTCCTGCCGGCATCTACAGCCTGCTCGGCGCCTGCGACCTCTGGACCTTCTACGCTGACCTCATGGCCGCAGCCGCGGCTGTGATAATAGTCGTAAACGCGGCGTACTACGCGAAGAGGTACTACCTGTTCTTCCCCGGGGAGCTCAAGGGGCTTGCCAGATGCGCTTACTGCGGAAGACCGGTCTTCGCGGACGAACGCTACTGCCCGAATTGCGGGAAGCCCCTGCCGGAAGGCGGAGCGCAGGCTCATGGTGAGGCCACACAGGCCCCGGCCGCCGGCGTGCAGACTGAGGGCGGAGTTCTCCCGGAAGGCGGCCCCAAGGCATCAGACCCGGATAACTCCGGCATACTGCTCGCCCGCCTCGAAAAGGGCAGCGAAAAGTACTGCTCCAAATGCGGGACCCTCCTAAGGAACGGCGTATGCAGGAACTGCGGGACGGACTACCGCAAATTAGTGAAAGACAAGGCGATAGACGCAGGCAAGGATATGAGCACCAAGGTCGGGATCGTCGCGTTTTTCATCGTTATCGCGATAATACCGACGTTCTTCAGCAAGGCCCTGGACCTCGCCTCAGGCTCGGCCGTCATACACAACGCCTACGTTGAAAAGCTTAGCGAATATCTCGAGGATCACTCGAAGGCCGCGGACGGCGACTGGCTCGCGGACTATCTCGAGAGCTACGGCGCCTTGATCCGCAAGGATCAGGAATGGATAGAGGTCCCGTACAGATCGCTCTCGAGGAGCAATATACCCTTCTACGTTTCCTACGCCGAGGCCGCCTGCGGGCAGTCTGAGGTGATGGAGGAGATAAACGCCTCAGTGCTGATGAGCGCCGAAGGCAAGAGCGTTAATGAAGAGACTCTGCAGTCCCAGATTGCGTATTTCAACGCCACGGTCGAGGACATGCGCGACGCCTCCTACGCCGGGAGCAGGCTCACCTCCGGCGGATCGACCTTCTCGAAGTTCTTCCACATCGTGCTCGACGGCATAAGGTACTGGACGGCAAAGCTCCCTGCACTGCTTCCCGCAGCGCTCATGATACTCTGCGGCATCGCGTCCTTCGCCCTGCTGGCCGCGGATCTCTCAGGCGAAAAGTCTCCCGTCAATGCCGTATTCGGGCCCAAGGCTTACCAGGCCTTCATGCCCTGGCTACGCGGCCTGCTTAACGGAAACAGCGGCAGCGCCTGGGCTCCGGATAAGGGATACGTGCGCGGTAAGCGCCTTACGAGCCTTCTCACCATAGGCCTGGCAGCTCTCTGCTTCGCCATACCGGCTTTCATGCCCGGTATACTCGGGGACGAAGACGACGCCATGGCCCGCTACGTGGACAGCTGCAAGGACGTGCTGCTGACCTCCATGCAGGAGGAGCAGTACTGCGTGAACGAACTGCTAAGAAGCTCCGAGGAGCTTACGAAGGAGAAGATAGGAGCCCTCTCAGACATGCTGAAAAACTCGGCAGCCAGAGCCGAAGCATATCTGGCCGCCGAAGACATACCCGAAGGCTGCGAAGCGGTCGACGTACGCATGGACGGGCTCTGCCGCGAGGACATTGCGCTCCTGTCAGATATTCTTTCGGCCCTGGAAAAGAACGAACGCCCCGAGAGGGACGTTCTGGTGAGATTGGCAGGCCTCCGCCTCAGGGAGTACGGAGACCTGACCCAGTGGTATTATCAGATGATGCTTGAGTCGACGTTCAGCTCGCTGACGGAGGACTGACGAAGGCAGGCAGAATACCGGCGCGTTACCGGCAGAGACCTGCGGCTAACGCATGACCGGCCTCACTCCTTCGTCTTCAGCAGCTCCTTTAGCCCGGCCTTCCTCGCGTCCAGCGACCAGGGGGCGACGGTATAGGGGACGCGCTCTTCGAGATCCTCGGCGAGCTCGATGCCCCAGCCCGGACCTTCGGGGAGCTCCAGGCAGCCGTCCTTTATGACGGGCCTGCAGTCGTCCCGGAATTCACTCATGACCTCGGCGAAGGTCTTTTCGCCGAATTTCTCCATTATCGTAAAGTTGGGTATCGCCGCGGAATAATGCGCCGCGGCGGTCATGTTTACAGCGCCGCAGGGCACGTGGGGTATGACTCCCGCGTGATGGGCTTCAGCCAGCGCGGCGACCTTGAGGTTGCCGGTAAGGCCCTGCAGCGTGCAGATATCGGGCCTTACGAGCCTCATGCCCGCGTTCAGCAGCATCTCGAACTCCTGTATGCTTATGCACCTCTCGCCGGCCGCTATCGGGGTCGTCGTCTTGGAGCACATGTAGGCCATGGTCTCGATGTTCTCGGACCTGTGCGGGTCCTCGAAGAACATGATATCCAGGCCGTCCAGCATGTTGCAGAAGCGAACCGCGTCGTCGGGATTGAGATCCCTGTGGATCTCGATGCCTATGTCGATGTCGTCGCCCGCGACCTCGCGGACGGCGGCGACCCTGTCGTACATGGTCTTTAGGCGCTTCACCGTCGGCATGTCATGGGTGCCTGCGGTCGGGGTGATCCTGATGGCCGTGTATCCCTCGTCCTTCGCCTTCTGCGCGAGCTCGCGTATCTCACCGAGGTCGCTGTGGCCCATGATGGGCTCCCACACCCTTATCCTGTCGCGGTATTTCCCGCCGATGAGCTGGTAGACGGGCTGGCCCAGAGCCTTTCCCTTGATATCCCAGAGCGCGAGGTCTATAGCGGAGATCGCGGACATGATGTTCATGCCCTTGAACTGATGCTTCATGTAGAGCTGCTCGTTGATAAAGTTCATGCGGCTGGCGTCGGCCCCGATCAGCGGCTGCTCCAGCAGCCTGAGCGTGCCTATGACGCCTTCCCTGGCACCCCAGAGGGCGCTCTCTCCGAGGCCCGTTATGCCTTCGTCGGTGTGGACCCTGACGAAAAGGTGCCTGGTTCCCGCGAGTATCGTTTCTATCTTTGTGATCTTCATCTTTGACGCTCCTTTAATACTCCATGTTTTCCGGCGCCCAATCCTTCAGGACCCCGAGCATATCCGCCGCTACCGTCCTGGCCTCGGGCACGTCGTGGTCGAGGTAGTTGCCGCATTCATTCTTCTTCCCTCCGGGCATCTCGCCGTCAAATGAGGCGATGAAGGCCATGGACTCCTTCACGAGGCGTATTATATCCTCTTTCGAAACGCTGTCCCTCGCGACCAGGTAGAAGCCCGTGCGGCAGCTCATGGGGCCCACGTATATGACCTGGTCTGACCATTCGCTGTTCCTCGCGTAGGTGGCGAAGAGATGCTCTATGGAATGCATCCCTCCGGTCGAGAGATAATCGCCCATGTTGGGCTTTTTCATGCGCAGGTCGTAGGTGACCGCGTCCCCGTCGATGCGGGAGACGTACAGACCCTTCTCGAGGGTGTCGTGGTCGACCGTAAAGCTCGCTATCTTTTTCATTTCAAATCCTTTCTGATTAGAAGATCTGTCCCGCTCTGCTTCGGAAACAGACGCGGCTGCGCCCAAGCTGCAGGCGCCTTCGCGCCGCTTCTATGCTTCTTCGCCCGGCGCTCAGCACTGCTTCATGACCCTGATGAAGAACTCCACCGAGCGGCGCACCGTCTCTAGGCGCACGTGCTCGTTGTTTCCGTGTATGGACTCCCTCTCTGCGTCCGTCATGTCGGCGGCGCTGAATCGGTAGACCCTGTCCGAGATGGGCGCGTAATGGCGGCTGTCGGAGCACTGGACCATGAGATAAGGCGAACTTATGCAGTTCCAGGTATCCTCGACGGCCCCCGAAACTATCTCCCAGCCCCTGCAGTCGATGCGGGAAATGGGGCTCGGCTCCTCGTCATCTGAGATCTTCACCTCGATATTGGGATCGGCTATTGTCCTTTTGATGTATTCAGCCGCGGACGCGACGCTGTCGGCCGGATTGATGCGTATATTCGCGGTCATGGACGCGCTTGGCGGGATCACGTTCGCCGCCTTGGAGCCCTCCATCATGGTATACGCCACGGTGGTGCGCACGAGGGCGTTCAGGGCGCCTCCGCTTTTTTTGCAGATGCGGTCGAGTATGCCGCTGAAAAGCCAGAGATTGGCGAAGATCACGCGGTAGGCGAAGCTGGAGCGGCGCCCGAGGGTATCGAACATCTCCGCTACGGGCCTGGTGATATGCATGGGGAAGGGATGGGTCTCCATCCTCACGCAGGCCTCGGAAAGGCGTCCTATGGGCGTGCGGCTCGCGGGGGAAGAGGCGTGTCCGCCGTCTCCGGTGTAGGTGAACTTCACGTTCATCTTTCCCTTTTCGGCTATGCCTATCAGGCCGCAAGGCCCGCTGACTCCCGGGAATACGCCTTCAACGACTGCCCCGCCCTCGTCGACCACGAAGGCCGGGGTGATGCCGTTTTCCTGGAACCATTCCACTATCCTTACGGCTCCGGGGCCGCTGACCTCCTCGCCTCCCGAGAAGGCGAAGTAGATATCCCCCTCGGGCGTGAAGCCCTGTTTTATGAGGTTCTCCGCGGCGCTCAGGATGCCGCTGAAGGTTATCTTGGTGTCGAGCGTGCCCCTGCCCCACATGACGCCGTCCTCTATGAGGGCGTCAAAGGGCGGATGGGTCCAGAATTCCTCCTCTACAGGCACGACGTCGTAGTGCGCCATGAGCACGGCGGGCTCCTTCGATGAGTCCTTCCCCTTCCATCTGAAGAGCAGTCCCCTGCCCTCGAAGCGCTGGAGGGAGCAGTTGTCGCAGACGTTTGGGAATAGCTCCGGGAGCAGAGCTATGAGCTTATCGAACTCCGCGTCGTCCTCCTTGGAGCTGTCGATGTTGGAGACCGTCCTGCAGCGGACTAGCCTTGCGAGCGCGTCTATGGCGGCCTCGGAGTCGAATTCGATCGGCTCCTTGGCGCGCTCCGCCCTGGCCTTGGGCTTAAAGGCGGCGGCGCGGATTAGGATCACGGCGATCAACAGCGCCAGAGCCGCGAGTATTAGCTTTAATTTCAGCAATTGGATACCTCCGTTTAAATGTTTTATTGATTATAGCATACCTGGGCGCTGTGCAGGAGCGAGGACGCGAGATTGCAAAGCGGCGAAAATGCGGTATGATTTATGTATGACCACCCCGAGAGGAAATACCCCAAAATGACAGGAACTTTAGGCAATATCTTTTATCTCGACTGGGAACTGCGCCTCATGGAATGGCTGCAGTCACACATCGGCACCGAGGGTCTCGTCTTCTCCCTGCTGTCCAACATGTCCGCATTAGGCGAGCAGCTGCTGCTCGTAGTTATAATGGGCTTCCTGTATTGGGGCCTCAACAAGGAATTCGGCAAGTTCCTGGGGGTCAACGTGCTTGCCGTCAACGTCTGGAATCCCCTCATAAAGAACGCCGTGCTCAGGCTGCGGCCCTACTTCGTTCCCGGCTACAACGTCAGGCTGCTGAGGCTCATAGATGATAGCGCCGACGCTATGGACATAGCCGCGCAGGGCTACTCCTTCCCGAGCGGGCACTCGGGCAACGCGGTGACGGTCTACGGCTCGCTGGCGGAGCACGAAAAAAGAAACGGACTGCTCAAGCTGATGGCAGTAGCGTTTCCTCTGATGGTCGGCTTCTCCAGAGTCTACGTCGGAGCGCACTTCCCGACGGATGTGCTCTGCGGCTGGCTGCTCGGGCTGTTCACGATAGTGATCATAGCGCTGCTTCGTAGGAAGCTCCCGAGCCGCGGAGCCCTTTACGCTGTCCTTCTGATCAGCGCCGTCCCGGGTTTCTTCTACTGCACGAGCAACGACTATTACAGCTCCTTCGGCATGCTGCTGGGCTTCATACTCGCCGAGCCCTTCGAGGAGAGATACGTGAAGTTCGAAAACACTTCGAATATCCTGCGCTGCGCGCTGCGCACTATTGGCGGCGGCGCGCTGTACTTCGGGCTCAACGAAGCGTTTAAGCTGCCCTTCTCCAAGGAACTGCTCGAAGCCGGCGACCTCACCGCCCACCTGATACGCGCCGGGCGCTACGCGGCGGTCATCTTCATACTCATAGGCGTTTATCCCATGGTGTTCAGGCTCACGGACGGGCTGTGGGGAAAGAAAAAGCCCTCGGCGCAGGCAGAATGACGAGAACATCCCGACGTTCGTTCGATCCTCACACATCTTAATCGCTGAAAAGAAAAAGGACCCTACTGGGTCCTTTTCTTTTCATGGTGAAGGCGGTGAGAATCGAACTCACGTCCGAAAGCAATTCCGCAAGGCTTTCTCCGAGCGCAGCTGATGGTTTAGATCTTGAGCTTCCGGCCGTCCGTCAGCAGACTGAGGGTCGCTCCAGCCCGATTTGCTCCCCTGAGGTCCGGGCACCCCTCAGCGGTTTTCCTGTATGCTTGACGCCGGATCCCTTACCTACAGGCAAATGAGGGCCGACGCGCGGTGCAGACTAAGCTGCGAGTGCGAAATTGTTGTTTCTGTTGTCGTTTATTTTGACAGTGGATCTTTTTAACGCAGGCTTATCCGACTGCGGCTCGCTTACCCGGCTTCACTACCCCCGTCGAAACCTGTACGCCCCCGGGTCAGTGCCGCCGGCTCCTTTCGGAGCACTGGGCAGATATTATCATAGCACCTTGGCGCTGTGAGTCAAATTAAGTATTTGTTACAGGGAATCCGCGCGTGGCTTACCACTCCCTGAGCTCCCTGCCGTTCTTGTCCTTGTAGCGGCCTGCGAGTATGAGGCCGAAATCGATGGCCCAGCCTATGCCGAACAGCCCGAACGTCAGCATATAGAGAATGCCGAGGCCTATCTTGCCGGCGTAGAAGCAGTGCGCACCCATCCATCCCAAGACGATGTTGAGCGCGAGGGCCACTGTGCGGCTCTTAGTAGAGACCCTGACGTAGGTGACGTCGGCGGCGACGCTGCTCCTGCGGGGCTTCACGGCCCTGACCGCGGCGCCTCCGAAGAGCAGGGTCACTATGAACAGCCCTATGCAGAGGTCCTCCAGCCTTGGATCATTCAGTATGAACGAGGGCAGCAGGAACAGGCCCAGAAGCAGGAGCCACTTGGCCAGCAGCTTGCGCCAGTTCTCGTATTTGGTCTCATATTCCTCGTTTTCCTCGCGAAAATACTCGAATCTCTTTTCCTCGTGCAGGCTCTGCCTGAGCCTGGGATCGTTCACGGGCATGGTCGTGCCGCAGTAGTCGCATACGTAGACGCCCCTCTTCTCGTCTAGTGTGAGCGGGGCTCCGCATGCAGGGCATCTGCCCTCGGTCGATCTTGCTACGCTTGCCATGAAGGTCCTCCGGTAATTGTTATCGTCATGGATATAGTATATTTTTCCGAGCTCAAAAGTCAAATGTGCCGGCAGGAGTATCGCAGCTTCTCTGTTTCAAAGCCTCCCGCACGGTGGTAAAATTAAGTCATACTTGAGAAAGGATCCGGAAGCCAATGAGACGCAGCAGAAAAAACAGGATGGCCGCAGCGCTGCTTGCCTGCGCCTTTACGCTCGCCCTATGCGCGGCCCCGGCCCATGCGCAGACGCTTCAGGAATACGCGGAAAGCGCGGCAGTTGGAAGCAGTCCCTACCTGATAAGCGTCAACACGCGGGAAAACGTGGTCACGGTGTATAAGGCCGGAGAGGACGGCTTTTACAGCGTCCCCGTCAGGTCGATGATATGCTCCTGCGGCAAGGCCTCGAGCGCGACCCCGCACGGGACCTTCAGCATATACGGCCAGCGCTACGAATGGCGCAGGATGGTCGACGGAAGCTACGGCCAGTACGCCGTGCGCTTCAACGGCTCGATACTGTTTCACTCGGTCTGCTATTACGATTCGGATCCGTCGCGCCTGATGAGCTACGAATACGACGCGCTGGGCACGAACGTCTCACTCGGCTGCGTGCGCCTGCAGGTCGCGGACGCCAAGTGGATATACGATAACTGCCCGGAGGGGACTACCGTACGCGTGAGCGCAGAAGACGGACAGGGACCTCTTGGAAGGCCAGACAGGTACGTGGACAGCATATCCGGCACTGAAAACGAAGGCTGGGATCCCACAGATCCCCGCGAGGAGAACCCCTGGAGAGCGCTCCTTGGAGAATATGCGGAGAGCGGCGCCGCGGGAAACGGCGCATCGGATGGCGGCGCTTCTGCCAATAGCGATCCCTCCGCGAATGCCCTGCCCTTCGCGGACGTGCGAGAGAGCGACTGGTTCTACGGCAGCGTGCTCTGGTGCAGCGAGAACTCCGTGCTGAAAGGTACGGGAAAGGGCTTCGAGCCTTACGCCTCTGTCAGCCGCTCCATGCTCTGGCAGATGATATACCAGCTCGCGGGCGAGCCGGATTTGGCATCGGGGGATGAGGCAACCGGCAGCAACGGACCCGCAGGTGAATCGTCGGACAGCATAGCGGCAGGCAGCGAGGGAGCTGCCTCGGCCTCCCAGTCCCCATGGTACTCAAACGCGAGGGAGTGGTGCGCGAAATACGGAGCCGCGCTGTTTTCGGGCGAGGACGGGGCGGCAATACCTGCGAGCAGGCTGGAATTCGTCACGGCGCTATACAGATTCCATCTGCGCTTCAGGGACGCCAATCCGGAAAGCTGTGGAGATCTCTCTGTATTCGCGGACGCTCAGGACCTCAGCCGCGAGGCCGCCCAGGCCTTCAGCTGGGCAGTCGGCGCCGGAATTGTCAAAGGCGATACGGACGCCTCGGGGGAGAGAACGCTCCGCCCCGAGGACGGACTCATACGCGCCGAACTGGCGGCCCTGCTGCAGAGATATGGGGAGAAACGCTAAAGATCAGGGGACTTTATAATACATATCAGACAAAAACGTGGTATTATCATATCGTTGCGGCGCAAAACCCGGGCGAACATGCCTAAGGAGATGAGTATGTTAAAGCTTCTTCTGATAATCATCTTTTTCCCCGTTATTATAGGGGCCCCATCGTATTGATAGGTCTTCTCATAAGCTTCATCCAGGACCGTTCCTATTCAGGGACGAGCTACAGCAGCTCTTCTTCGGCCAGCTCAGGCGCCCCTGACGCGAACACCGAGCTTCTGAAAAATATGGCGACGAACCTCAGCTCCGGCAGCTCTGGTACCTCCTCTTCATACGGCGGCGGAAGCTATGACGACCGCGGCGCGGAAGACGAGGAAGACGAAAAAGAGTACTACGATCAGGACGAGACCTACGGCAGGATCCCTCTGGAGAAGCTCCCGGATGCGTTCACCTTCCTGGATGACCCGGACCGCATATACATGCACTATTATTACGGGACGGGCGGCCTTGGTCAGAAGGTCAGGATCTACAAAGAGGGCGCGGACGGCAGGCAGGTCAGCATATCCTGGGCGCTTAACGGTACTCTCGTCGGAAGGGAGTTCACCACAGACCAGGGGAAGATCGTGAAATATTATTAACTTTCTGTTTTGCGGGATCATCCCGCAGCAGCCTCAGCACATTGCGGCCGGCGCCCAGAGCGCCGGTCTTTTCATGCGCCACGTCCCTGCGAAGAGGTGCGGGCCCGTTTTTAGAGTACATGTATGCGTTGAAATAACGCCCGCTTTCGGATAAAATAAATACTGGTATAAAATGCGGGAAGGAGCGGGGACCGACAGCCCTCGCACCTATCCCTCCGTCAGAACAAACGCAGTACCCACGAAAGGAGAACGACCCATGCCCAGGATCAAAGCGGGCGACAAGATGCCCGACATCGCTTTTAAAACTGCTTACAGAGACGGTCTCAGCGTAAACAAAGTCCTCAAGGGAAAGACCATCTTCTGGGTCCTCAGATACATAGGCTGCACCAGCTGCAACTTCGACGTCTGCCTCATAGCCGAGGATTACGAGCGCTTCATCGAGAAGAACGCACAGGTCTTCGTCGTGATGCAGAGCGACCGCGCCCACCTGCAGGCCGACCTCGAAAAGAGGCCAGTCCCCTTCGAGATCATCTCGGACGAGGACTTCGAGTTCTACAACACCCTCGAGATACGCCCCGCTAAAGACAAGGACGAGCTCGGCGGCACCCCCGAGGAGAGGGCCCGCTTCGCTACGAAGAGAGCCGCTATAGCCGAGCGCGGACTCACCCACGGCGACTACGAGGGCGACGAGCTCCAGCTCCCGGCCTTCTTCATCGTCGAGGAGGACGGCACCGTGTCCTACGCGCATTACGCGACCAGCATCGCCGACATGCCCACGGTGGAAGAAGCCCTCGCGCTGCTGGATAAATAGCGCGGCCTGCCGCGCGGAGCGCTTCAAAAGACGCGCGGCCCCACACGTTATGCAGGCCGGAGCGCCCGGCTTTAAGGAGGAATATAATGATCAAACTTATCAAGAACGTCAAGGTCTTCAGAGACGGCGAGTGGAAGGATACCGAGATCCTCATCGCGGGAACTTCCATCGAGAAGGTCGCGGACAAGATCGACGTGAGCTACAGCGGCATGGAGGTCATCGACGGTCAGGGCATGAAGGCCATCCCCGGACTCATCGACCAGCACGTCCATGTCACCGGAGGCGGCGGCGAAGGAAGTTTCGTCACCCAGGTGCCCGGACTCAGCCTCTCCGCGCCCGTCAAGGCCGGCGTCACCACCATCGTAGGCGTGCTCGGCACCGACGGCATCACCAGGAGCGTCGAGAACCTCGTCGCCAAGACCAAGGCCCTCAACGAATTCGGCATCACCGCCTACTGCCTGACCGGCAGCTATCAGTACCCCTCCCCCACGCTCACAGGCAGCGTGCTGAGGGACATCACCTTTATCAATGAGATCATCGGCGTCAAGACCTGCATCTCCGACCACCGCGCCAGCTACATGAGCATGGAGGAGTTCAGAAGGGTCGCCGCGGACGCCAGGGTCGCGGGCCTCATGGCCGGCAAGGTCGGCGAGGTCCACATCCACATGGGTCTCGACCCCAGAGGTCTCTCCCCCGTCTTCGAGGTGCTCGACAACAGCCAGATCCCCGTAAGCACCTTCCGTCCGACCCACTGCGAGAAATGCATGGACGACGCCATCAAGTTCATGAACATGGGCGGCTATGCGGACTTCACCGCCAAGGACCACATCATGGACGAGACCCTCGAGAAGCTCTCCAGGATCTACGCTGAGGCTCCCAAGGGTCACGCCACCCTCTCCACCGACGGAAACGGCTCCATGCCAATCTGGAACGACAAGAACGAGATGATAGGCATAGGCGCGGGCAAGATCACCGCCCTCTTCAACGTCATCCGCGGCCTCTACCAGAAGAAGGACATTCCCCTCGAGGAGGCCCTCAAGCTCGCGACCGAGAACCCCGCCAAGGCTCTCAAGCTCTTCCCGAGGAAGGGCCAGCTTGCGGACGGCGCGGACGCCGACATCGTATTCCTCGACGAGAATCTGAACATCGACACCGTCTTCGCCATGGGCAAGCTCATGCTGAAGGGCGGCAAGATGCAGGTACCCGTAAACTTCGAGGCGGCCGAATAAAAGGTCCCCAGGCATAAGGCATCAGTCCCGGCGGAGCTCTCCTCCGCCGGGATAATCTAATTCAGCGGCAGAGCAGGCGATGCAGGACATAACGATAACCCGCAACGACGCAGACCAGAGGCTGGACAGGTTCCTGAAAAAATATTTAGGCAAAGCTCCCCTCTCCCTCGTCTATAAAATCGTCAGAAAGGACGTAAAGATAAATGGGAAGAGAGAGAAGGAGGATTACCTTCTCAGGGAGGGCGACGTCCTCAGCCTCTATCTCTCGGACCAGGACATCGCCGCCTACAGCCGCAGGGACGAGAAAAGACACGCCAAGAGGCAGTTCAAGATCTGCTACGAGGACGATGAGATCATCATCGTGAGCAAGCCCTTCGGACTCCTCGTACACGGCGATAAGAGCGAGAAAAAGAACACTCTCGCCAACCAGGTGACCGACTACCTGATAGAGACGGGAGCTTACGAACCGAGGCTCGAGAAGAGCTTTGTCCCGAGCCCCGTCCACAGACTGGACAGAAACACCACGGGTCTGGTAATATTCGGGAAGACCGCCGAAGCCCTCCGGGCTTTCTCGGCTATGATGCGCGAGGCCCCCGAAGGACCGGAGGACGCGGAGAACGCGGACGAGGCGGAGATCTCCGAGGAAAGCGTTGCCGCGGCTCCCGCAAGCTCCCGCAGCCTGCGCAAGTTCTACCTCACCATAGTCGAGGGCAGGCTCGAAAAGGAGCTGCACCTTAAGGGCCGCCTCGCCAAGGACGAGGCGAGAAACAGGGGAAGGGTCCTTCCTCTCAGCAGCCCCGAAGGAAGATACATAGAGACGATAGCCAGACCGCTTTACAGCGGCAAAAGATACAGCCTGGTGGAGGTCGAGCTCGTCACGGGCAGGAGCCACCAGATCAGGGCCCACCTGAGCCACGCCGGGTTTCCGCTGCTCGGCGACACTAAATACGGCGGACGGGCCGCAAAAAATATGCGCGGCGAAGCGCAAAACGGAAAAACGACACAGCTTCTTCACGCCAGGCGTGTAGAATTCATTTCGGCGGAAGCCCCCTACGACTACCTGAACGGGACCTCCGTCACCGCTCCCCTTCCCCCGGAATGGGAGCAGATACAGCTCGAGCTTTTCGGGAAAGTGATGATAGACAGATGAAACTGAGCGACAACGCAAAGGAATGGATCAAGGATATAGGCTTCGCGGTCGCCATAGCGGCGGTCATACTGTGCTTTTTGAAGCCTGTCATAGTTAGGGAACAGTCCATGAGCAACACCCTGCTGAACAACGACTACGTCTTTGTCAGCAGGCAGTCATATACACTCTTCGGTGAACCGGAGCACGGCGATATTATAGTCTTCAGGAGCAATCTCACCAACACCAACGGCAGCAAGAAGCTGCTCGTCAAGCGCGTGATAGGCCTTCCGGGCGACACCGTAGCGATCAAGGACGGCAGCGTCATACTCAACGGCGAGGCCATAGACGAGCCCTACACCAGAGACGGCTACACCAGCTCCGAGATGGAGGAGATAACCGTGCCGGAGAACAAGATCTTCGCCTTGGGAGACAACAGGCAGCACAGCTCCGACAGCCGCAGCAAGAGCGTCGGACTTGTGGACTTCGACGACGTCATAGGCAAGGTCGTATTCAGGCTCTATCCCTTCAACAAGATCGGAAGCGTTTATAAATAATGCAGGGAAAACTTATAGCGAACAATAAAAAAGCCGCGCACGACTTCTTCTTTCTGGAGAAATACGAAGCGGGAATAGTGCTGAGCGGCACGGAGATCAAGTCCATACGGGCAGGAGGCGCGAACCTCCGCGACTCCTTCGCCAGGATTGATAAAGGCGAGCTGTGGGTCTATAATATGAACATCAGTCCATATGACAAGGGCAACCGGTACAACACCGATCCCATGAGGCCCAAAAAGCTGCTGCTCCACAAAAAAGAGCTCAGAAAGCTCACCGGAGCCGTCACCCAGCAGGGGCTCACGATAGTGCCGGTGCAGCTTTATATAACGCCGAAGGGCAAGGCAAAGCTCGAGATCGCCGTCGCCAAGGGCAAGAAGCTCTACGACAAGCGCGAGGACATAGCCGCCCGCGACGCGAAGAGGAATATAGAGAGGAATTTCAAGGATAGGGCGCAGTAAGCCCGTAAATCTTTCAGAGGGCGTCAGCTCGATGACGCACGCCGCATACAGACGGAGAGTAAAATGAACAAGATCAGAGACCTAATATACGACTTCAACGACATCTTCGTAGCGCTGCTGATAGTGCTCATAACCGCCGGAATAGTGTTCTGGCGCGTGGGCGTCATCATGGACTATCCCAGCTATCTGGCTGCCAAGAGCGGCGAAAGCGGCACGGAGGTCGACATGACGGACGTCGACCTTACGCCTGAGGACGTGGATAAGGACCTCAACGAGAACCCAGACGACGCCAATTCCGCTGCCGAAGGACAGAGCGGAGAACAGGGTGAGCAGGGCAGCGAGTCCCAGGGCGGAGAGCCCGCGCCCGACCAGAACGGCGAGAGTCAGGGAGGGGAGAGCCAAGGCGGAGAGCAAGGCTCTGACGGACAGGGCCATACGACGGCTCAGGACGCGACCGTCACCATACCCTCCGGCACCTACGCCAGCGGCATAGCCAAGATACTTTACGACCAGGGGCTGGTGCCCTCCACAGAGAGCTTCCTCGAAGAGCTCAGGGCCCAGGGCAAGGAGACCCGCGTCCAGGCCGGGACCTTCAAGATCCCCGCGGGATCGAGCATCTCGGATATCGTAAAGATAATCACCAGGACCAACTGACAGCCGTCCCCTCCGTAAGGATCTTTCATGACAGAGACCAAAATATACATAGGGCTGAACGACTCCGTAACGCTCAGGCAGCTCTACGATACCGAGCGATACAAATCGATACTCAAGCAGGTCTGCTTCAGCTACCACACCCCATTCTCCGTGTCGGTGAACGAGGGCGGCTACTTCCATGAGAACGGGGAATATACCGAAGAGACCTCTCTGGTGCTCACGCTGCTCGACGCTGACGACAGCGTCGTCGAGGAGATAGCCAAGGACCTCTGCGTCTTTTTCCATCAGGAGTCCGTCATGATCACTAAGGACGAGGTAAGGGCTTATTTCATAGAAGAGCGGCTTTGAAGGGATGCCGGCAAAACGGCTGTGAGATAGCTTTAGAAAAGAAGCTCTCAGGCAGCTTCGACCCAAGGAGCGGCAGACCATAGTTTCAGACACAAAGGGGCCCCGCGCGGTTTCGCGCGGGGCCCCTTCATCGTTTCGTTTACGCTTTTCTGTGCGTCGTTTTAAGCGCTTTTGCGCGCCCTGGCGTTCGTTTGCACACATGATATGCGCTCTTGCGCGGCAGGCTGCGCCTAGTCCTTGAGCTCCCTGTAGAGGAAGGTCACGATCTGGGCCCTGTCGGTGTCAGCGCCGGGGCTGAACTCGGTATCGGAGGTACCCTTGGTGATACCTTTTTCCACAGCCCAGAGCACGGCATCGTAGAAATAGTCGCCTTCCTTGACGTCGCCGAACGGGTTCGCCGCTTCAGCGGCAGGCGCTCCGGCCCTTCTGTGGAGCATGGTCACGGCCTGGCCCCTGGTGATGGTCCCGGCAGGATCGAACTCGGTATCGCTGACGCCATTGGTGATGCCCTCGTTGAAGGCCCAGAGGACGGCCTTGTACCAGTCGTCGCCCTCCTTCACATCGTCAAACGGAAGCTCTCCGCTGACCTCGGGGCTGCCCGCGGCCCTGTAGATGAACCTCACGAAGTCGGCTCTGCTGGCCTTGCACTCCGGGCTGAAGGTCGTCTCGGAGGTGCCGAGTGTTATGCCCTTATCCACGGCCCAATATACGGCGTCGTGGTAATAGGCGCCCTTAGGAACGTCGCCGAACTTTTCGGGCTCGGGCCCGCTTATTATGATCTCTTGAGCGGGCTTGGTCTTGTCAGAGCCGGAGAACACCGCCTCCGCGACGATGTACTGCGCATATCCGGGAGTGCTTATCCTTCCGATCACGGCGTCTTCGGGCCTGGTGATCGCTGTCTCGCCCTCGAGATGGATCTTCCCGGCCTCGTGGCTGAAATCGTTCGCTATGGGCTCTTCCGCCCTTTCTCCGGTATCAGCGGCGAGCGCTATGCCGTTCTCTGCGAGGATGTAGATCGTGCTGCCCCAGTCGCTCTCATCAGCGAAGAATTCTCCGCAGACCACACCGAGAGGAGCAGTCCCTTCCGGGCCCGAAACATGCACTTCGAGTGTGGAATCCTTGATCTCTATGAACCTGTCGGCTTCTATGCCTGCGGCTTCTCCGCTCACTCCGTTACCCTCATCGTCGTAGATGACGCCCTTCGCGCTGACATTGGCTGTGATGCGGCTGTCCCCTGCGGCGCTGATGATGCCGGATACGGCGGCTCCGTCCGCGTTTCGCGCGTTCGTGCCGTCGATGTCCATGTAGAGCGTGGATCCGTTCTCAAGATCTATGTAGTTCGTCGACCCTCCGCCGTAAACGCCGCCGAGGCCGAGGGTGAAAACCCTCTCGGCAGGCAGCGAGCTCATATCGATGGATAAGGTGCTGGCATCGAGATTCAGGCCGCCCTCACCCGCCAGCATGACGCCGTTGAAGCTCGCCAGATAGGAGTCATAGGGAAGGAAGTTGTCCGGATCGCCTATGCCGGTCAGGTCGATCTCGGCTTCCTTCAGATATGCGGAGCCGGTGATGAAGAGAAGGTTCTTGCCAGTCGGACCGACGGAGACGTGAGGCGATCTGGACTCGACCGTGATCCTGGAACCCTTGAACATACGCAGGTCGCCCTCGGTATGGATCGCGGTGCCGTTGACCTTGAGGTCGAGCTGCACGCCTTCTTCGACCACGAGATTGATGCAGCGTATACCGTCGCAGAAATGGAGCCCGTTCGGACTGGTGCTTATATTCGCCCTGATCTCGATATTGCCGTCCGAGTACAGCTGGTTTCCTCCTCCGTTGAGGGTCAGCGTGCCGTCGCCGTCAAATATCATGGTCGGCGGGTTGTCGCTGTTCCCTCCCGCGAAGAACGCATTGAAGTCCACCCCGCCCGCGTTGTATTCCGGGTCATAGTAATGGTTTTCGACTACGTTGTCTCCCTTGAGGTGGATATAGTACTCAAGCACCTGCGAATCGCGGTGGAACAGCCAGAGGCCTATGGCGGGTGACAGCGTGCTGTCGAAAATACGGTAGCCGCTGTCGAACTTCATGTCCGTAAGCGTGATGCTGATCCCGTCAGCGTCGTAGTCGACGCGTCCGCTTCCTATGCCTTTTTCCGCAAGATCCAGCGACTGTCCGGGCTCTACGGCGTATTCGCCGACGTAGAATACGGGTTTATAGGTCTCCCTTATAGTATTGGTGAGCGTCGCGGGGTCTGATTCCGTGGAGCTGCCGTTCTTGTTCGTGATCACGCAGGCATAGAATTCAGTATCCAGATCCTGCATCGTAGACGGAATTACAAGAGTGTCTGTCTTGGCGCTGCTGCCGTCGAGTTCATAGGTCCTGTAGCCGTCGCTCATTATCCACTGATATGAAGCAACGCTGTCCGGATCCTCGACTTCGACGTGGAAGCTCGCTCCCGCAGGGTATTCGATCTCTACGCTTTCGGGCTGCTTTGTGATCACAGGCCCTTCCCCTTCGGCGTACGCCGGCTGGGAGAAGCCCGCAGCGCCTGCTCCGAGCACGAGCGCGGCGCAGAGCAGCGGAGCGAGCAGCTTGCTGAGAGGTCTGTCGATTCTGCCGATCATATTTTACCTCCGGGCCGGTTCGCCGGCCCATGCCGTTTTCGCGGCGTCTTAGGCGGTGATGACGACCGCCTGCGTCCTCTCATCTGATACTTTGACCCGGCCGCTCAGCGCGCGTCTGCCGCGGCCCAGGCATTTTTTATCCTGCCTCAGAGGCCAAAGCCTCCCTAAGCCTGGCCTGTAGCCTTGAGATAGGTGCCTATCTCGCATTCGAGAGCGATATCGAGCATATCCTCATCGAGCTTGAAATCCTTGCTGTGATGGGGGAAATAGGTCTTCGGGTCGTCCGGGTTCGCCCCGCCCACGCTGAAGAAGCAGCTGGGCTTTTCGAGGGCGTAGTAGGCGAAGTCCTCTCCGCCGAGCCCCGGCTCCCTGGTAAGCGTCTCATAGCCGAGCTCGCGGACGGCCGCCCTTACGATGTCCGCCTGCTCCTTGTCGTTGACGTTGGCGGGATAACCGTAGATGATGTCGTACTCGCAGCTGGCGCCCCAGCTCTCGACTATGGCTGTAGTGATCTTCTGGATGTTGTCCATGACCATCTTGACGTCCTCGTTGTAGAGGGCCCTGATGTGGCCGCCGAACATGGCGTCGCCGGGCAGCACGTTGGGATACTTGCCGCCGTGGATGTAGGATACGGTGACGGTGATGGGATGGAGCGGCGCGACCTTCTCCGGCTTGATCTGGTTGACCGCGTTGGCCGCCATGATGGCGATGGGAACGGGATTGACCACCCTGCTCGGGTCGGAGCCGTGGCCGCCCTTGCCGGTGATCTTGACCTCGTAGGTGGCGACGGCGGCGGAGAGCGGGCCGTCGTTTACTATGGTCTTGCCGAGCTCCAGGCCCGCCGCGCAGTGGAATCCGAATATCATGTCGACGTCGTCCATGACGCCTTCCTTTACGAGCTGTACGGCTCCTCCGGGGAGCTTCTCCTCGGCCGCCTGGAATATGAACTTGATAGTGCCCTTGACGAGCTCGGGATGGGCCGCCATTATGGCTGCGAAGGACATGAGTGTCGCGTTGTGGGTGTCGTGGCCGCAGGCGTGCATGACGCCGTCCACGCAGCTCTTGTATTCGAGGTCGTTGTCTTCCTGCACCGGAAGCGCGTCGATGTCGGCCCTGAAGGCTATGGTCGGGCCGGGCTGGAAACCCTTAAGGATCCCGACGACGGAAGTGCCGCTTATGCCCTCCATAGTGGGGATGCCGAGAGCGACGAGATGTTCTTTGATCCATGCCGAAGTCTCGAATTCCTCAAAGCTGAGTTCGGGATGCATGTGAAGGTGGTGTCTGTTTTCGCGTATCGCCTCTTTTTGCTCGGAGGCGAGCTTTTTTACAAGATCTTTCATGTTACCTCCAATTATCTTCAATGGTCTGTTGTTCGTAATACACGATTAATTATAATTCCGTTATATGCAAAACACAATATTTACATTTTCTGTAATTCATGCTATCCTTTCAGAGCGGGCAGGAGGAACGACTTGCCCGCTTTTTTTGATCTTTTCGACTTCGGCGCGCTGAGCTTCGCGGCCTCCGCGCTGCTTCCCCTGATATTCCGCCGCCTGCCGCCGGCCTGGCTCGAAGACTCTCCCTTCGAACAGAGGCTCTGCGAATATCCGAGAGCTATCGGCCCCGGCTGTCTTGCGGCTTCGCTCTGCGCCCTCCCCCTGCTTCTTCGGACGGAGAGCCTTCAAAGGCAGCTCATCTATGCCCTGCTTCTGGCGCTTTCGGCCTTCGACGCTCTGAAGATGGTGATCCCTGATCAGCTGCTTTTAGCGATCTGCCTGGCGGCGCTCCCCGGCGCCTCTGGTCCGGGATACGTCCGCAGCCTTCTCGCCGGAGCCTGCTTTCCCCTGACCGCCGCTGCATGCGCCGCGATCGCAGCTCTCACAGGCAGGGAGACGCCCATAGGCTTCGGCGACGCCAAGCTGATGTTTTCGGCCTGTCTCGCCTTCGGCGCGGAAAAGGCCCTTTTCGGCCTGGCGTACGGCAGCATGCTCTGCGGAGCCTTCGCCGCCGCCTCGCTCGCCGTAAAGAGCAGAAAAAAAACGGACCGCGTTGCTTTCGGTCCGTTCATAGTCGTTGGAATATTTATCGCCGAGCTCTCGTGACCCCGCTCTTAAGCGCTAAACGATCACCCTCAGGTAATTGATGCTCTTGCCTGTCTGCGAGAACTTCTCCTCGTATTCGGTCATGATATTCTCCTCCGCCCATTCCGAGGCGTGGAGATCCCTCGTGAACCTTTCGGGCTCCATGCCGACCGCTTCGAGCTCGCCCAGGGTGAAATCGAAGAGCATGTCGTTGTCGGTCTTGAAGGCGATGAAGCCTCCCTTTTTTATGATGCGCCTGTAGGCCTCGAGCTTGGCCCTGTAGGTCAGGCGGCGTCCGCCGTGCTTGTCCTTGGGCCAGGGATCGCTGAAGTTCAGGTATATCCCGTCGAGCTCCCCGTCCTCGAAGAAGTCGCAGGGATCGTAGATGTATTCAGGCAGGACGCGTAGGTTCGAAAGCTCCTGCGCCGCGGCTTTTTGCAGTATGCGCGGATATATGTGGTACCCGCCCTCGCAGGCTATGAAGCTGCATTCGGGATGCTTCTCCGCGAGCCCGGCTATAAAACGGCCCTTGCCGCTGCCTATCTCGAGATACAGCGGCGCTTCGCTTGCGAAGAGCTCCTTCCAGCTTCCCTTGTGCTCCCTGCCGTCCTCGGCGAGATAGGGAGCACCGGCCTCCATGAGCCGGTCTCTGTGCCTTAAGCCTCTCTGTCTCATCTAAAGGAACCACTCCATATCCTTCTGGTGCTTGTCGAGCAGTTTAGAGAGCGGTATGCCCACGAACATGCAGGACACGAATTCTCCCGCTCCCACGTATAGAACGCAGAGCAGCGGATGCACGGGAACTCCGAAAATATAGTGCAGCATGAGGCCTATGATGATCCCGTTTGCGAAGACGTTCGGGAGCAGAGCCGTGAAGCGGCTCTCGCGTCCTCTGAGCTTGTACGCCATGTAGACCCCGATGAAGCTCGCTATGCACCCGAAGAGCGCGTCGAGCGGGCCGTTGGGTCCGAGCAGGCCGGATATGAAGCAGCCAAGGGTTATCCCTGGTATGGCCGCCGGGGTATAGAAGGCAAGCGCGAGCAGCCCCTCGGAGACCCTTATCTGAAAGAGTCCGTAGGAGATGGGCGCCAGCAGCAGGGTGACGGCCGTGTAGAGCGCGGCTATCAGCGCAGCGGATACCAGATGATTCATCTTTCTGTTCATATCAGCGCCCCCTTAAAACAGACCCAGGGTCCTCGAAAAGATTATGACTGCGAGATAGAGCGCCAGGATCAGCGCCGCGGCGCCGTCCCTGCCCGAATAACGCATAGGATTCATGCGCGTCCTTCCCTCTCCGCCGCGGTAGCAGCGCGCTTCCATGGCCATGGCGAGGTCTCCGGCTATCCTGAAGGCGCTCACGAAGAGCGGCACAAGCAGGGGGACCAGGGCCTTGGCCTTCTCCTTGAAATTGCCGCTCTCAAAATCGGCGCCCCTCGCGGTCTGAGCCTTCATGATCTTGTCCGTCTCGTCCATGAGGGTGGGGATGAAGCGCAGGGCTATGGTCATCATCATGGCCAGCTCGTGCGCCGGAAGCCCTATCTTCTCGAAGGGCTTCATCAGAGCCTCCATGCCGTCGGTGAGCTGTATGGGCTTGGTCGTGAGCGTGAGCATGGAAGAACCGAATATGAGAAGCACTAGCCTCAGAGCCATGAACGCGGCTCTGTATATGCCCTCTTCCGTTACCTTCAGCGGACCTAGGCTGAGCAGCAGCTCGCCCGGGGTCAGGAAGAGGTTTATCAGCATGGTGAGTATAATGAGTATGAGCACGGGCTTCAGGCCCTTAGCTATGAAGCGCAGCGGTACTTTCGAGACCGCTATGACGGTTCCGAGCAGCAGGATAGAGAGCGCAAAAGCGCTGAAGCTGTTCACGCAAAACAGCGACACCATGTACACCACGGTGCCGACGATCTTGGTGCGCGGGTCCAGCCTGTGCACCGGCGATTCCGCCGGATAATATTGTCCTAGAGTTATATCTTTGATAGCCATTGTATCCTGCTTGTCAGCGCTGCCTAAGGACTGCGCCTCGCTGCCTTTTCGCGGCCCTTTCCCGCGTTCGCTCCTTCAGCGCGGAGCAGCCTGCGCTCAGGCCTTGCTTCCGAAGAGCTTCAGTATCTCCTCCTGGGCCTCGTCTATAGTGATCGCGCCGTCGTCTATCTCAAGGCCCTTTTCCTTCAGGGCCGGCATCTTCGCGAGCTTTTCCATGAAATCCTTGGCGGAAGGTATCTCCAGGCCTATGGCCCTGAGCTCCTCTCCTCTTGCGAATATCTCGCGCGGGCTGCCGTCCATGATGAGCCTTCCGTCCTCGAGCACGAGGACCCTGTCCGCAAGCGAAGCTACGTCGTCCATGTTGTGCGAGACCATGATTATGCTCATGTTCTTTTTCTCGCGTATGCGCCTTACTGCGTCCAGTATCTCGGCGTGGCCCCTCGGATCCAGCCCTGCCGTCGGTTCGTCGAGTATCAGAAGCTCCGGGTCCATAGCCAGGACTCCCGCTATGGCGACGCGCCTCTTCTCTCCTCCGGAGAGATTGAAGGGCGAACGCTCGAGCTTCTCGCCGGTGATGCCGACGAGGGCCAGAGCCTCCCTGGAGACCTCCTCTGCCTCCTCTTCGGAAAGTCCGAGGTTCTTCGGTCCGAAGCAGACGTCCTTCAGCACCGTCTCCTCGAATAGCTGGTACTCTGGATACTGGAAGACGAGTCCTATCCTGCGCCTTAAGGCGCGGGCCTCCGGGCTCTTTTCGTTGACGTCGACTCCGTCCAGATATACGTGGCCGGAAGTAGGCTTGAGCAGCCCGTTTATATGCTGTATGAGCGTGGACTTGCCCGAGCCAGTGTGACCTATGAGCGCGGCGAACTCGCCCTGCTCCATGGTGAAGCTGACGTCCGTCATGGCAAGGCTCTCGAAGGGAAGTCCCTCGCTGTATATGTGGGTGAGCTTCTCTACTTTAAGCTGCATAGCGCCTCCGCGAGCTCTTCCTCGCTAAGAATATCCGCGGGCAGATCCAGTCCTCCCGCGCGCAGCCTCCTCGCGAGCTCCACCGCGAAGGGAAGCTCGAGCTTCATCCCGTGCAGCTGCTCGCTCATGGAATATATCTCTCTAGGGGTGCCGTCAGCCGCGATCTTTCCGTCCTTAAGGACTATGATGCGGTCCGCTCTGGCGGCCTCCTCCATGAAATGCGTTATAAGTATCACGGTCTTTCCCGCGTCGTGCAGCTGCTCTATTATAGCCATGATCTCGCCGCGGCCCCTGGGATCCAGCATGGCCGTGGGTTCGTCGAAGACCATCACGTCCGGCTGCATGGCGAGGACCCCCGCGATAGCTATCCTCTGCTTCTGCCCTCCTGAGAGCATATGCGGAGCCTGCTTAGCGAACCTGCTCATGCCTACGGCCTCGAGAGCGCTGTCGACCCTCTGCCTTATCTCCTCGGGAGGGACTCCGATGTTCTCAGGCCCGAAGGCTATGTCGTCCTCCACCACTGCGGATACGAGCTGATTATCCGGATTCTGGAACACCATGCCCACGCTGCGCCTGATCTCCCAGAGCAGACTGTCGTCGGAGGTGTCCATTCCATCCGCGTAGACCTTGCCGCTCTGCGGGAGCAGGAGGGCGTTGAGGTTCTTGGCCAACGTGGATTTGCCGGAACCGTTTGGCCCGACCATCGCCACGAAGCTTCCCTTCTCTATTTCCAGGCTGACGCCGTCGAGGACGGTCTGGAGCTCTCCTTCCTCATCCTCGTAAGCGAAGCGCAGATCTTTTACCGAAATGATGCTTTCCATTGAAAAATCTGGTTTCAAAAAACGCTGCAATGCCATATTATATAGCGGAAAGGATCAATTAGCAAGTGCGCGGAAAACGCTCGTATCGCTGCGCGCGACCCGGTTCTTTTTATTTTTTCTCCTTATTCATTCAAACGACACAGAGGGATAGTAATATATCCGTGTGATTTCACGCGCCGATCTAAGCGCCGGCGGGCGCATTGGCTCGCCGCCGCTGCGATACCTACAAAGAAAGAAGCCGCGCCGTCAAAACGGCGCCGATATATAAAGGAGGCATCCATGGCCCTCAGCAAAAAGAAGAAGTGGATCATAGGCGGAGCTGTCGCTCTAGCGGCCCTGCTCATACTTCCGCGCGCCTGCGCGGGCCCGAAGAACGCGGCGAACACCGTGTCCTACATCGAGGAACATCCCGAGGCGAGGAGCCTCGTCAAGACCCTCGGAGGCAGCGGCATGCTCAAGCCCGCCAACTCCTACACTGTGACCACCCTCATAGAGGGCGAGGTCCTCAGCGCGGAGTTCGAGGAGGGCGACATCGTGGACAAGGACAGCGTCCTCTTCACGATAGACAGCTCCGACATCTCAAACAGCATCGAAAGGGCCGGGATCAGCCTCGACCAGGCCAGGAGGAACTATAACAACGCGGCCGACCTTAAGAACGTCAAGGCGGGTAGCAGCGGCACAGTCTATAGCCTCTACGTGCGCGAGGGCGACAACGTCAGCGCCGGGGCGCCCGTCGCCGTTATCAGGGACAGCTCCTGCATGCTGGTCAAACTGCCCTTCCAGGCGGACGACGCGGCGGGCTTCTACGTGGGACAGACGGCGGAGGTATCCCTCCCCGAGTCCTTCACCAGCGTCAGCGGGACCGTCACCGAGATATCGGGAAGCGACATGGTGGGCGCGGGCGGCGGCGTCTACAGGAACGTCACGATAGAGATCCCCAACCCCAGAGCCCTCGACTCCGGCCAGAACGCGTCGGCCTCCATAGCGGGCAAATACAGCGCCGAGATGGGCACCCTCAGCTGCAGGTCCGAGAGCACCGTATACGCGGGAGCCTCCGGCACCGTAGACAGGATAATCATCCCCGAGGGCAGCGAGGTCCTAAAGGATCAGACCATACTAACCCTCAGCGGAAAGTCCATAGACGACCAGATCAAGAGCGCTTCCGATACCCTTAGGAGCGCCCAGCTGTCCATGAACAGCACCCAGGACCAGCTCGACAGCTATACCATCAAGTCCCCCATAAGCGGGACCATAGTCGACAAGCAGTACAAGACCGGGGACACCGTGTCCGCGGGAAAGGTGCTCTGCACCATATACGACCTGAGCTTCCTCGAGATGACGCTCAATATCGACGAGCTCGACATACGCTTCGTCGAAGTCGGGCAGAAAGTCACGCTCAGCGCCGACGCGGCTCCCGACAGCGTCTACAGCGGCGTGGTGACCAAGGTCTCCGTCGCGGGGACCAGCACCGGCGGCACGACCACCTACCCCGTCACCATAAGGATAGACGATACCGAAGGGCTCCTGCCCGGCATGAACGCCGACGCGGATATAACCGTGGCGTCGCTCGACAGCGCGCTCTCCATACCCAACGCCGCGGTCATGAGAGGCGGGCTCGTGCTCGTCACCAAGGGCTCTCCTTCCGCGGTAAACGCGGTGGAGGCCGAGGCGCCAGAGGGCTACGTCTTCGTCAAGGTCGAGACCGGGGTCAGCAGCGACGAATACGTCCAGATACTGTCCGGGCTGAGCGCCGACGACACCATAGCCTACATACCCCAGTCCACGGCTTCGGACGACCTCTTCACCATCATGATGAATCAGAGCAGAGGCAGAAGCTGACGGCGGAGGAAGGATCTGATGGGCACCCTCATTGAATTCAAAGAGGTCTGCAAATACTACGTGATGGGCGACACCACCGTCAAAGCTGCGGACCACATATCCATGAAGATAGACCGGGGCGAATTCGTGGCCATAGTAGGCCAGTCGGGCTCCGGCAAATCGACGTGCATGAACATAATAGGCTGCCTCGACGTACCTACCTCGGGCACCTATCTTCTCGACGGCCGCGACGTCGGCAAGCTCAACAAGAACGAGCTCGCGGAGATCAGAAACCGCATGCTCGGCTTTATATTCCAGCAGTATAACCTCCTTCCCAAGCTCGACCTCATAGAGAACGTCGAGGTGCCCCTCATGTACGCCGGCGTGGGCCGCGCGGAGAGAAGGCAGCGGGCGCAGGAGGTACTCGAGAGCGTGGGCCTTGGAGACAAGCTCGGAAACAAGCCGAACGAGCTTTCCGGCGGACAGCAGCAGAGGGTCTCGATCGCGAGGGCCCTAGTCGGAAGGCCCGCCGTCATACTTGCGGACGAGCCCACCGGCGCGCTCGATTCCCACACCAGCCGCGAGGTGCTCGGACTGCTCAAGGAGCTGCATTCCCAGGGCAACACCGTGGTGCTCATAACCCACGACAATTCCATAGCCATGCAGGCGGACCGCATCATAAGGCTCGAGGACGGACGCGTCGTATACGACGGAGACTCCCGCGCGCCGGGAGCCGTCGTGCAGGTGCAGATACCGGTTGCAGAGCCTCAGAGCAAACCCGCGGAAGACGGGCCTCAGGCAGCGGCCGAGGATGACGGGCCTCAGGCAGCGGCCGAGGATGAGACGCAGATAGCTGGAGGCGGGGCATGAGTTACCTTGAGACGCTCAGGCTCGCCCTGAGAAATATAATGGGCAGCAAGATGAGGAGCTTCCTCACCATGCTCGGAATAATAATTGGCGTCACTGCCGTGATAGTCATAGTCGGCCTCGGAAACGGCATGGAGAATTACATGCGCGATAGCTTCGCGAGCCTCGGCACCAACTCCCTCACGGTCATGATAACGGGGCGCGGGAGCGCCCGCTCCGTCTCGATCGACGACATGTATTCCATGGTCGCGGAGCACCAGGACTATCTCGACAAGATCTCCCCGACCGTATCGATGTCGAGGGCGGTCAAGGTCGACAACGAGACCCACCGCTCCACCTCGGTCACGGGGGTGAGCGAGGATTATCTCGCGATGAAGGATCTCGATCTCTCGTCGGGCCGCAACCTCCAGTACATGGATATCCAGGACAGAAAGAACGTCGCCATAGTCGGGAGCTACGTCAACGAGAATTATTATTACGGCAGAGCCCTCGGCGACAGCGTGCGCATAGGAGGGATCAAATTCCGCATCATAGGCGTGCTCGAGGAGCAGAACAGCGACGATTACGCGGGAAACGCAGACGACTGCATCTTCATACCCTATTCCACCGCCGCGAGGATCAGCGGCCAGGGGACCATATACAATTACAACGTCACGATAAGGGACGAGGAAAAAGCCGCGGAGGCCAAGAGGGTCATTGAGGATGCCCTCTACGAGGTCTTCAGCGACTCCGACGCCTACAACGTTATAAGCATGACCGAGATACTCGACATGATGACCTCGATGATAAACATAGTCATCACCGTCCTCGCGATAATAGCGGCCATATCCCTGCTGGTCGGGGGCATAGGCATCATGAACATAATGCTCGTGTCCGTCACTGAAAGGACCAGGGAGATAGGCATACGCAAGGCCCTCGGGGCCAAGGAGATCGTCATACTGCGCCAGTTCGTGATGGAGGCCGCGACGACCTCCGCCCTCGGCGGGACCCTTGGGATAGCCCTCGGCTACGCCCTGTCCTCGCTGGCGACGACGATAATTCAGGCGACGCTGGACCCCATGCTCAGGGTGACGCCATCCCTCGGCTCTGTGCTCATGGCCTTCGGAGTATCCGCGGGCATAGGAGTACTGTTCGGCTTCCTTCCGGCGCGCAAGGCTGCCCTGCTGAACCCCATAGACGCTCTGCGCTACGAATGACGGAAAGCTTTACCTGCTTTGATAGTGCTTTCGTGAGGCTTAAAAAGCTTTTGCGGCGCCTCTGATAATACATCCCTGAGTCTTCAAAATAATCATTGCGCCGCCTTCGAAAATAGTGATTGCACGTTCTGATTATTTGATATACAATCATAAATAATTTTTCTCGCCTTTGTGGCGGTCAAACAACGATCCTAAACGCGCAGGCATGAACCAAAGCGCGCATGAGATATCGAATGGAGGAAAAGACCATGATGAGAAAAGAGATCGCAGAGCTCTCCGAGAAGTACAAGAAGATCTTCGAAGACTGCTCTGACGAGATCTGGGCAACGCCCGAGATCAACTTCACCGAACACAAATCGCACGCAGCCGCTCTCAAGTGCATGGAAGAGCTGGGCTTTGAGATCAGCATGCTTCCCGATATGGACACCGCCTTTATAGCGACCGCAGGACACGGCAAGCCCGTCATCGGCATACTGGGAGAGCTGGACGCCCTTCCCGGCCTCAGCCAGAAGGCGGACTGCGACCACCTCGACCCCGTCGAGAACGCGGCTCCCGGCCACGGCTGCGGCCACAACCTGCTGGGCTGCGGCGGCATGGAGACCGCCTATATACTCTGGAAATACTTCCAGGAGAACGGCATCGAAGGTACCATCAAGTACTTCTCCTGCCCCGCTGAGGAAGGCGGCGTAGGCAAGGTCTACATGATACACAGGGGCGCCTTCGACGACGTAGACTTCTGCGTCAACTGGCATCCCAGCACCATGTTCGGGATCTCCCACAGCGGAAAGTCCATACTTCTCAGGAACTACAAGTTCCACGGCGTGGCCAGCCATGCCGCGGGCAACCCCGAAAAGGGCAGGTCCGCCCTCGACGCACTCGAGATCATGAACATCGGCATCCAGTTCATCAGAGAGCATATGGACAAGGAGACCTTCATCCACTACGCGATCACCAACACCGGCGGCTTCGCGGCCAACGTAGTCCAGGCCTACGCCGAGGGACAGTACGTCATCCGCTGCAAGGACAACACCGAGCTCAAGAAGATGGACGCGAGAGTCCAGAAGATCGCCAAGGGCGCGGCCCTCATCACCGAGACCGAGGTCGAGGAGCCCGAGATCGTCTCCGCTTTCTCCTCCTTCGTAGACAACACGACCCTCGCCGACATCGCGAGAGAGAACATCAAGGAGTGCATGCCCATCCAGTACACCGAGGAAGAGCTCGCCTACCTCAAGAAGTTCATCGCCTGCGGATCCACTCCCGACGAGGAAGAGATCGTCCCGACCAAGATCAGGGAAGATCAGCCCACCAGCACCGACGTTTCCGACGTCAGCTGGGTCGTTCCGACCGTCATGATCTCCGTACCGACCTGGGCCGTCGGAACTCCGGGACACAGCTGGAACGTGACCGCTCAGGGCAAGAGCCCCGTCGCCCACAAAGGAATGAACATCGCCGCCCAGATCATGGCGAACATCGTGCTCGACGTCATCGAAAAGCCCGGCACCATCGAGAAGGCCAAGGAAGAGCTCCAGGCCAACCTCAAGGGAAGGACCTACGAGAGCGAGTGCTTCATCCCCAAGGGCAAGAAGCCCGTACCCATCTACTGATGCGGCTCGTCCACCGCGCCGCCCGATGACGATCATCTCCGGCGCGTCATGACACATATCATCTTTAGCGCCACATATGGCGCCTATATGGTATAATAACTCCCGGCG
>JAFPZZ010000033.1 GCA_017417045.1 Bacillota bacterium | reverse complement strand
TACGGAGAGGACGGGCTGTTGGCGACCATAAGGCATCTTGATGAAAGGAATATGCTCAATTTCGGCGCGGGAAAGGACCTCAGGGCCGCTTCCGCTCCGGTGTATATGGAGTGTAAGGGCGTCAAGGCTGCCTTTATTGGCCTGAGCGCCTCGTTCAATGCTTTTAATCCGGCGTCGAACGCCACCGAGGACATTCCGGGAAGGCCCGGACTGAATCCCCTGCGTCACCGCACGGAGTTCCATGTCACTCCGGACAAGATAGAGTTTTTGAGAGATCTCGAGGACAAGATAGACATAAACTGCGAGCGCAACTATTCGATATCCAACGGATACATCGCGCCCGACCGCCCGGGGCGCTACAGCTTCGGCGGGATAAGCTTCGTCGAGGACGAGAGCTGCTTCAAAAAGACAATTCCCGACGCAAGGGACGTGGCGCGCACAGTCGCAGGTATCAAGGAGGCGCGCGATAACGGAGCGGAGCTCGTCATAATAAGCGTCCACGCGCACGGATTCGACGGCCGTATCAATACCGTACCCTCCGAGTTCATCGTCGATTTCTGCAGGAGCTGCATAGACAGCGGCGCCGATATGATACTGGGCCACGGTCCGCACGAGCTCAGAGGCCTCGAGATATACAAGGGCAAGCCCATATTCTACAGCCTGGGCAATTTCGTGTTCCAGACAGAAACAGTCAAGCTTCAGCCGGCGGAGGCCTATGAGAACATGGGCCTTCCCCTCACCAGCACAGTAAAGGAGCTGATGGATCTCAGGAACGGATGCGGGACCAGAGGCTATCTGGCCATCCCTCCCATCTGGATCTCCGTGATCGCAGCCATAGACTTTGAGGACGGAAAGACGAGCGCCATAAGGCTCTATCCCATATGGCTCGACGGCATAGGCAACCCCTACGACAAGATAGGCTGGCCGCATCTCTGTGATGACGACAAGGTCCTGAGATACTTCGAAAAGCTGTCCGAGCCCTTCGGAACGAGCTTCGACTACGACGGCTGCTGCGCCTCTGTGAGGCTGAAATGAGCGTCTGCCCCTACCTCGACGGACTTGAATACTGCGTTTTCGATATAGAGACGACAGGCTTTTCCGCCCAAAGCTGCACGCTCATAAGCGCCAGTTTCTATTATCCAGGGAGCGGAGAGTGCTTCCAGCTCTTCTGCGACGAACCGGGCCTGGAAGCCGCGCTTATAAAAGACTGCTGCGCGCGCCTTAGCGAATGCGACGCCGTTATCACCTACAACGGGGACAGCTTCGATCTGCCGTTCATGAACAGAAGAGCTGTAGCCAGCGGCGCGGCCACAGGGTTGCCCTTCTTCAAGAGTCTGGATATCTACAAGTATCTTAAAAGATACTGGCCTGCCGCGAAGATCATGGACAGCTTGAGCCAGCGTTCCGTGGAAGCGGCGCTCGGGCTATCGGATGAGCGCAGCGACAGGATAGACGGAGGAGAATGCGTAGAGCTGTACAAGAACTGGCTTCGCACCGGAGACGAGGGTATAAAGAATACCATACTCCTTCACAACGGGGATGACGTCAGACAGCTTGGGCGCATCTTCGATTCTCTGAACTTTCTACCCTGGCAGATCATAGCCTTTTACGAAGGCTATCCGCTGCGCCTGCCTGAAAACAGCGCAGATCTTCTTTCGGCTGCGTCAGAGACTGGAGCATACAAAAAGGCTTTCGTCAGGGAGTGCAAGATAGACGGAAGCTGCCTGTCCGTCCGCGGCATCGCTCAGCCCGGGGGAATACCGGTCAGCATATATAACGAGAATTATGAGTTCGAATACAGCGCCCTTTCCGGCGTTTTTAAGTTAAAGCTCCCTCTCATCGCCTCAGATGGCATCCTGATCGCCGATCTTCAGAAGCTCCCCGTAAAAGAGGATAACTACGCCGTATATCCCGGATTCGGAAGCGGTTATCTCGTACTGTCCTCATCGGGCCACGTAAACGCGCTTGAAGCCAACAGCCTGACTCGCGGCATGCTTGACCGGCTCATGAGATAGGCGCGGCTGTCCGCAGCAACTATCCGCAAGCGATATATCATCCATCTGAAAATATCGATACAAAACATATCGAATAAATGCCTTCTCAGCCTTCTTAACCGTTGATTTATATTTCTGGGATAAAGTATAATCAGCTGAGACGGCATTTTTTTTGTACACTGTCATAAAAGCTATAATCATTCATACCATTTTGAAAGGAGAACTCAATGGCTCAAAAATGGAGTTTGCCCAAGCAGATACTGGCAGCTCTGATCGCGGGTATCCTGGTGGGGACGCTGTTCTACACCATGGGACTTGCTGACTTTACAGCCGCTTATCTCAAACCGCTTGGGACCATCTTCGTAAATCTTCTCAAATTCCTTGTAGTACCCGTCGTGCTGCTCTCGATGATCGAAGGCATAGTTTCGATGGGCGATATGAAAAAAGTCGGAGCTGTTGGCTGGAAGACCGTTTTTTACTTCCTCTGTACCACAGCTGTCGCCTGCACCATCGGTCTCATACTCGGAAACATCTTCAGCAACGCGGGCCTCTTCCCCATATTAGGAAATGCTGAAGGAGCCGAGTGGACCGGAAAGACCAGTCAGAATTTCATGGATACCCTCGTTGCGATCTTTCCGGACAATATGTGGAAGGCGTTCCACAACGCGGACATGCTGCAGGTCATAGTCATAGCGATACTGCTCGGCGGCGGTATACTCTCCGCCGGTGAAAAGGGAAAGCTCGTTGAAGACTTCGTGCACAGCGCCTATTCCGTGGTCGACAGGGTCATGCTTGGCATCATCAAGCTCAGCCCCTTCGCCGTCTTCGCGATGATGATCTGGGTAGTGGCCACCCAGGGCCCGGCAATACTCGGGTCCCTTGCGATGGTACTGCTCTGCGCATACATCGCTTACGCTATCCACGCGGTATTGATATATTCCATGGCAGTCAAGGCCTTTTCCGGAATAAGCCCCATCACCTTCTTCAAGGGAGCGGCTCCCGCGATGATCTTCGCCTTTACCTCGACTTCTTCTGCGGCGACGCTTCCCGTTTCCAAGGAGTGCGCCGACCAGCTCGGAGCCCAGGATGACATCTCAGCTTTCGTCCTGCCCCTCGGAGCCACCATCAATATGGACGGGACCGCTATTTACCAGTGCGTGGCGACGATCTTCCTCGCCAACTGCGCCGGTATTCACCTTACCCTTCAGCAGATGGTGGTAATAGTCGTCACCGCCACGGTAGCCTCGATAGGTACCGCGGGAACCCCCGGAGCAGGCATGATAATGCTAGCGATGGTGCTCACCGCGATGGGGATCGACGTCAACATGATCATGATCATCTACGGCATAGACCGACTCTTCGATATGGGCCGCACCGCGCTCAACGTAACGGGCGATATCTCCTGCTCTCTTTGCGTCACCAAATGGCAGGGTGGAAAGATCATACCTCACGAATAATAAACAGGCTTTCAACGTACATTGGCCGTACTTACGAAAAAGAACAGGCTGGCTTCCGCTCGGGAAGTCAGCCTGTTCTCTTGTTGCCTATCAGCCAGTCCGGTAAATCGATCTCCTGGTGCGGATATGCGAATCCCGGTACATCAAAACAAATTATTATACAAATACCTGCCCACTAGTTCAGGCTCATCTAAGCACGAATCCGAGCGGGTCGTGGATGACGACCTCGGTGCTGAAATAGGTCTTGAACATCTGGACTGCATACTCGGTATCCAGCGCGCCTGCGGTCTCGTAGCTGGAATGCATCGCGAGCTGCGGAAGGCCGATATCCACGCCGTGGAGGCTGATCTGGGTATTCGAGAGGTTGCCGAGGGTCCCGCCTCCCGCTATGTCGGACCTGTTTGAGAAGTACTGCATGGGGACGTCCGCCTTTTTGCAGATCTCCTTGAGCACGGCCTTGGAATAACCGTCAGAGACGTATTTCTGGGTGGCGTTCTCCTTTGCGACTATGCCCTTGTTCATGTATACCCTGTTCGCCGCGTCGTAGTACTCGGTGTGGTTCGGATGCAGGGCGGGGGCGTTGTCCGCGCTTATCATGAAGGACTTGGCGACCCCCATGTAGAACTGCTCTTCGGTCCCGCCGAGCGCCATGCTGATCCTCTTGGCGGTATCGACGAGGAAGGTCGACATCGCTCCCTGCATGGTGTTGGAGCCCACCTCCTCGTTGTCGAAGCACACGAAGACGTTGATGTTCTTCTCGTTGTTCCCTTCGAGGAATCCCTTGAAGGACGAGAACACGCACTGCAGGTCGTCGAGCTTCGGCGAGGATACGAACTCATTCTTCCTGCCCCAGACCATGGGCTCCTGGTTATTTACGAGGAAGAGGTCCCTTCCGACTATATCCTCCTCGGGCACTCCTAGTTCATCGGCTATCATCTTGTCGAAGTCGCCCTTCTTGAGCTCACCGGCGGAGAAGAGCGGGCAGAGGTCGACCGCCCTGTTGTAGGCGTAGCCTTTGTTGACGTCCCTGTTGAAGTGGATGGGCACGTTGGGGATGATGAGGATGTTCTTGAGCTCGAGCAGATGCGAGAATACCTTGCCCTGCTCGTGGTCGTAGACGAATACCCTTCCCGCTATACCCAGGGGCTTGTCGAACCAGGTGGAATCGATCATCCCGCCGTAGGCCTCGACGTCGAGCCTGAGATAATCGTCCGGACCGCTGAGCTCGGCGTGCTCCTTGATCTTGAAGGTGGGCGAATCGCAGTGAGCTGCGCTGAACTGGAAGCGGCTCTCCTCGATATCCTTTCCGACCTTGAACGCTATGAGAGAAGAACCGTTGCGGCGGAGATAGTATCTGCCGCCCTTTTCTATATCCCAGTGCTTCCTCTCTCCTATCTTTACGAAGCCCTCGGCTTCAAGCCTGTCAGAGAGCGTCTGCACGCAGTGGAAGACGCTCGGGGAAGCCTGTATGAATTCCAATAATTCTTTGTTTGTATCCGACATGATCTTTCCTTTCGAAGTATAAAACAGACTGCTGTTTACGCAGTCTATTTTATACCATAGGGGGATCAATATCATCTGTTTTTTAAGGGGGAGCGGAGCGAGTCCGGTGCAGGCCTGGCAGAGTTCGCTGTGCAGGCTGCCGCAAGACTATTCTGAGATCCTCAGACCTAGGCCGTCTGCCCGGGCACGCGGAAGCTTCTTCTGTGCTCTATCGGCTTCCAGCCGGGATCCACGAAGAGCGCGCAGAAGCATATAGGCACGTAGGTCAGCATGAAGAGCGGGAAGGTAAAGCAGTACAGTATCTTCTTCGCGGCCGGGCAGTATATCTTGTTCCATTCGCTGAGAGTCGTGATGAGCCCTATCACGAAGAGGCTGCCGTATATGCCGGCCAGACATTCCAGAAATGACATGGCCACGGCGAGGGCTCCCCTGCCCGCGATGATCGCGCTTACGGCGGCGAAACCGTTGACGGCTATGCTCGCGCCGGTCAGGACGGCTGCCGGGGCTATGTTCATGGTCATATCGTAGCAGGAGAAGCTTCCGGCGAATATGCCAGAAAACAGCTTCTCGCAGTATCTGAAGAACACCTGCATGTATCCCCTCGCCCATCTCAGTCTTTGCCTGAAGGACTGTCTGAGGCTGACGGGCTGTTCGTCGTAGAGCACAGCTTTTTCTGCGTAGCCGAAGCGCGCGCCCTTCACGACGCTGTCTATGGTGAATTCGATATCCTCGGTCAGAAGATAGTATTCCCAGCCTCCGCAGCGCTGCAGGAGCTCGTCGGAGAACATGAAGCCCGTGCCGGACACCGCGCAGCTGCTGCCTATCTCCATCCTGGCCCTGTTGAGATACTGCGATTCCCTGAGGAACCACAGCCCGTATCCTGCAGAGATCCAGTTGTCGGAGAAGTTCTTGGAATTCCTGTAGCAGGTAACTGCGTCGTAGCCTTCGCTGAAGGTCTCGTTCATCCTCGTGATGAAATCTGGGGCGAGAACGTTGTCCGCATCGAGCACCAGGTAGGCGTCGTGTCTGTAGAACACGCTCTCAGATATGGATCTGAGCAGGAAGTTGAGGGCGTAGCCCTTGCCCACGTGGATCTTGTCGAAGCGTTCGCAGACGAAGGCGCCCTTCTCCCTGGCTATCCTGGCAGTACCGTCGGTGCAGTTGTCCGCGACCACGAAGACGTCGATGAGCTCCTGCGGATAATCCTGCGCCTTGACGCTGTCGATGAGCTGGCCTATGACGGCCTCCTCATTCCTCGCGGCTATCAGCACGGCTATGACGTTCGTTTTTGCCGGCGCCGCTTTCTTTTCGCGGGCCTTTTTGGCGAACATGGCAATGGGTATGTACAGGAACTGATAGCTGTAGCATACGAAAAACAAAATGGTTATGACGTAATTGAATCTTTGAAGCATCCTTAGCACCTCGCTTACGCTTTGATTATCCCCATATTCCGATTAAGGAAAAAGCGGGCGGAGCCTTAAGATGCTATTAAGAAAAACGGAAGGCCCCTTCATCAGTGAAGAGGCCTTCCTGTAAAAAAGCTGTATTTGCCGGGCTGATCTGCCCGAAAGAACTGCAAACCGCTACTTGTGGCTTACTCCGCCTCCGTAGATGGTCGTCCAGTCGCACTTCATGGAAATGGGCACCCAGCCGAACTCATTGCAGAGCGAATACATCTTGTCCGCCTTGGAAGTGCTGCCGTTCTCGCGCACGGTGTCGTCGCAGCAGAGCATGAAGGCGAGGCTCCTGTAGGGATTGCCGCTGGTGACGTATTCAGCCATGCTGCTGTCGCCGGTGCTGTTTCCGAAGGAGAGCACGGGCTGCTGGCCTATCTCCTGCATGATGACGGATACCTTGTTCATCTTAAGGTTCTTGATGATGAAATCGCCCTTGAGTATGAGCTCCTCGCCTTCACTGAAAACGTAGTTCAGGCCGTCGGAGTCGCCCTGTCCGGAAGCGATTATAGCCTCGTCGGAACCTATGATCTGGCGATTGGGGATATCGAGCAGGCTGTTGCAGATTATCCCGCGGACGATGAGCCTGTCGGTGCCGCTCACGATATATACGGTGAAGTCATTGGCCTGCAGGTATTCCACGACCTGCACCATGGGCCTGTAGAAGGCATCGCCGAACTGAAGCCCTTCGTAGCTCGGAAGATAGGTCTTCTTGAACTCCTGGATGTAGTCGTTGAATTCCTTGATGGTCATCCCGGCGAAGGAAGAAGCTATGCACTTGCCGTGGTCTACCTCAAGGCCGGAGAAGGACTTTCCCGTCTCGTTCTGCTCGACGATCTTGAGAGCAGTCTCGCGCTCGTAATCGGAAGCTTTGTCCTTGTAATCCTCATCTTCGAGGACCCTGTGGACCAGGAGCATGTAGTCGAAGTAATTGGGATCTGTCTCGCAGAAGAGCGTGCCGTCGAGATCGAATACGGCGATACGGTCCTCGACTGGAATGAAGTCCTTGCTGTTCTCGTCGGTAACGGCTTCAATGTAAGAGATGAGCTCATCGGCAGCCTTCGCGTCCGCGGTCCACAGCGAGAGCGCGGTTCCGGGCCTGCCCTGGCTCATGAACATCCTCTGAAGGAGAGCCGCTGCCTGCGCGCGGGTCAGGTGACCCTTGGGCTCAAGCATATCCTCTCCCGTTCCCTGCATCACGCCGGCTCCGCAGGCCCACTGGATAGCGGGTATGTATTCCTTCGTGATCTGGTCGAAATCGTAATAGCTGAGGATATTGGTGTCTTCTCCGACGCTTACGTCCATACCGTAGGCCTTGGCGGCGTTCCAGAGTATGTAGGCGGCCTCGTCGCGGTCGAGGATATCGTCGGGTCCGAAGCTCTCGCCTTTGCGGTAGGTGATATCGTTAGCAGCCGCCCAGCGCACGGCGTCGGAATACCACTTGCCGTCCTCAACGTCTGTATATGCGAGAGCTGCCTCGCTCTCAGGACTGCCGGCCTTTCTCCAGAGTATTGTCACGAGCTGCGCCCTGGTGAGCTCTCCGCCCGGTGTGAATTCACCGTTTCCGGTGCCGTCCATGAGCCCCTTGTCGTAGACGTAGTCCACTGCGTCAGCGTACCAGGCCCCGCTCTCGACGTCGCTGAAGGACGCCGCGGCAAAAGCGCCGGCAGGCAGGACCAGTATCAGCGCCAGCAGAAGCGCGAGAAGTTTAGTTGATCTGTTTGTCATAAGAGTTCATGCCTCCGTTTCATGGGTTTTAATATTTATATAATAAACTCCTTGGAGCTGTTTTGCACATACAAAAGAGCTTATGGAAGGATAAAAGATACTAAAATGCTGTATCCTTGACGATGCACCAACGTCAAGTGTATAAATCAAGTATTAGGAGAACTTATTATGAATAAAAAGCCAGTGTTTAGTTACAGGAAGCTTTCGGAGTACCGCTCCGAGCTCATGGGAATTGCCATGCTCAGCGTTATGGCATTTCACATGACCGCGCTTCGTCTGCCCCCCCCCTTGAATATTTAAGGTCTGTCGGTTTCGGCGGCGTTGATATCTTTATCCTGCTTTCAGGAATGGGAATAACGCTGTCTCTTCTCAAACGCGAACGACCCTTTGACGTTTACATGTCCCAAAGGGCTAAACGCATCCTCCCTGCTTATTATCTGGTGATGGTCCCCTATACTTTAGCGCTTACGCTCTGCGGCAGAGCCAGGCTGTCGGCAGTTTTCTGGAATGCCGTGCTTCTGTATTACTGGGAAAACCCTCAGGGGAAATTCAACTGGTACATTGCGGCCATCATGGTGTTCTATCTCATAGCACCATTTATCATAAAGATGATGCGCTCGTCCGTTCATAAAGAATTCGTGGCTTTGTTAGTCGCTGTCTTTGGTATCGCGCTGACGATGCTTCTCATATTGGACAACGATTTCCTGCATCTCGATCTCAGTATGAGGATCCCGATCTTCGGGATAGGATGTCTTATAGGCTGTTATATCTATGAACAACGAGGCTTCTTTATCAAAGATGCGCTGTTTTGGACAGGAATGTTCGCCATGGGACTCGTTTATTATAGGTATTACAGTCATTCCCCTATCTATCTTCCGCTGTGCTTCCTTTTTATCTTCACTACTGTTCCAGTATGTCTGCTGATATCGCATCTCTTCGCTATTGCAAATGTACCGCATATCCGTTCATTTCTTATAATGATCGGAACAGCAAGTTTGGAGATCTATCTTTTGAACGTCTCGCTCTTTTCAGAACACGCGTTTGTTATGAGACTGCTTGGCGGGATCGATGGCAACGGATACGCTGCGTTGAGTTTCGCATTGAACATATTGCTGGGTGTTTTGCTGCATCAGGCTATGAAGCAAATAAGTGCAGGCAAGTAATGAGCATATTATTGCTGAGAATACATGAGATACTTTTGACTGCAACATCAAGGATCAATGTATGACCAGTGTGGACCAGCGTGTGGACCAGAGCAGGCAACCCAGACTGGCTTCAAAAATACAAAACCCTGAAACCATTGAGATCTCAGGGAATTTGCATGGTGCGACAGAGAGGACTCGAACCTCCAGCCTACTGATTCGTAGTCAGGCACTCTATCCGTTGAGCTACTGTCGCGAGGCACTGAAATATAATACATCAGAAGTTCGGCAAAGTAAACGGAAAAATGAAAACATCTAGAAATTAATTGCGATATGTCCGCTGCAGACGCGCGCCTGAGCCCCTGGAGGCCTTTCTCTGGCGCCGAAAGTCCGATGATGGTATTATTTATCGTGAAAACATGAAAAAAGACCGTAAAAACGGAAAAACAGCCGAAAGGAGCAATGAATATGAAGATATGCGTACTCAACGGGGATAAGGTCAATTTCGACGGCGCGGTAGATTATAATATCCTCGGCAGCGAGGTTACGGTGCACGGAGACTGCCTTCCCGGCGATCTCGCGGCCTATGCCGAAGGATTCGACGTTATAGTCAGCAAGGAGCTTCCGATAAACCGCGAGGATATAATGTCCCTACCCTCCTGCGTCAGGCTGATAGCCGAAGCAGGGACTGGATACAATAACATAGATCTCGAAGCCTGCAGGGAGCGAGGGATAGCCGTTATCAACGTGCCGGCGTACAGCTCGGAAAGGGTCGCGCACACGGCTATCATGATGATGCTCATGCTGGCCTCATCCATGAGGAAGCAGCTCAGGATGCTCGACGGCGGAGATCACAGGAATTTCAGCGAACACCTCATGGTGCCGCATACCGAGCTGAACGGCAAGACCATGGGCCTGATAGGCACGGGAAACATAGGACGCAAGACCATAGCGGCAGGAAAAGCGCTGGATATGGAGGTCATAGCCTACAAGCCCGGCAGGAGGACCGCGGACGTTGAATACGTAGAGCTTGACGAGCTGCTCGAAAGGTCCGATTATATCTTCCTCCACTGCCCTCTCAAGCCTGAGACCTATCACATGATAGGCGCAGAGGAGCTCAAAAAGATGAAGAAGAGCGCCTTTCTGATCAACACTTCAAGAGGCGCGCTCGTGGACGAGCAGGCCCTAATAGAGGCGCTGAGAAGCGGAGAGATAGCCGGCGCGGGCCTGGACGTGCAGGAGCACGAGCCGCTCGCCGCGGATTCCCCGCTCTTTTCCATGGACAACGTGATAGTCACGCCTCACATGGGCTGGAAAGGTCTGGAGACCAGACAGCGCCTTGTAAGGATACTCGCCGACGGCATCAGGTCCTTCGAAGAAGGCGGCACTCTGAACAGGGTCGATTTAACATAAATCTTTATACGGATACTTTGCTTATCAACGATCTAAAAGAGGCCCCGCTGCCGCGGGACCTCTTTCGTAATTGCTGTGACTATGTAATCGCTGCAACAGATCCGTTTCTTAAAGCGATCAGTATGACAGCGATTTACAGCTTATCCACTACCCTGTCGACGAATTCTCTGGAGAGTCCGATGTATCCGGCCGGATCCATGATCTCCCTGAGCTTTGCCTCGGAGATGTGGTCCTTGAGCCTCGGATCCTCGAGTATGAGCTCAACGATGTTCTTCTTTTCGTTGATGGCGACCATGCAGAGCTCGTTGATGATGTCATGGGCTTCGATCCTTCCGATCTCCGTGCCGGTGTACATCATGATGGCTTCGGTGAAGATGAGACCGTGGAGCTTCTCGATATTGGCGGCCATGGCGTCCTCGTGGACCTCCATGTTGGCTACGAGCCAGATGCAGGTATCGAGGGCGGCGTCCGTGATCTCCGAAGCGCGCTCGATCGAGTAGTTTTCGAAGGAGAGCATGCGGGAGTCTCTCTCGTTGGTGCCTTCGGAAGCGTTCATGATCTCGGTCATGCAGCTCCTGATGGCTCTGCCGTAGCCGGAAACATAGCAGGCGTTGAACGGGTTCCTCTTGTGAGGCATCGTTGAGCTCACGCCGGAACCTGCCTTGAAGCCCTCGGAGATCTCGCCCACTTCGGTCTTGGCCTCAATGTAGATCTCGTTGCCGATGCGGCCGATGTCGCAGGTCAGGATGGAGAGGACGGAAACGTACTCGAGCAGCCTGTCCCTGGTGGCGTACCAGGCGATGTCCGGGCAGCTGAGCCCGAGCTCCTTCATGAGTCCTTCGAGGAGAGGGATGCCCTTGTCGTGGTCATAGGTCGCGAAGGTACCCACGGCTCCGCCAAACTGACCGGTCATGATCCTGGGCTTGGCCTCTTCCATCCTTGCGATGGAGCGGTTGAGGGCGTCTACCCACATGGCGAGCTTGAAGCCGAAGGTCAGAGGAACGGCCTGCTGGTCGTTGGTGCGGCCTATCATCACAAGGCCCCTGTACTGCTTGGCCTTTTCCGCGATGATATCCCTGAGCTTTATGGTCTTATCGTAGATAATGTCCCAGGCGTCCCTCATCTGGAGTATCATGGCGCAGTCCATGATGTCCTGGGTCGTGGTTCCGTAGTGTACGAACTGGCCGTTCTCCTTGCTGCATACGTTCTTGTAGACGTTTACGAGGGGGACTACCGGGGTGTTGGCGACCTCTACCTGGCGCAGGTATTCGGCCTGGTCTATGAGGTTTATGTCGCACTTTGAGACGATCTCGTCGGCGGCTTCCTGGGGTATGATGCCAAGCTCACCCTGTACCTTGGCGAGCGCAGCCTCGGTGATCATCATGTTCTTCACGTAATTGTAGCCTCCGAAGGCTTTTTCGGCCACGTCCTTGCTGCCGTAGTGCTCCTTCGTGAAGCCCTGATAAATGAAATCTCTTTTGTCCATAGATAAACCTCCGTCTTGATCGATGCCGGTATGGCCGGTTTTTTATCGTTTGATCATATATCCGCGCCTTCAGCTGATGGCGTTGAAGAACATGTATTGCTGGAGCACTCCCGCGTAGCCCTGATATCTCTCAAAGGGGAAGCCGTCAGGATATTCGCTCTTAAGCACCCGCGAGATCCAGACGTCTATTGGGAAGGCCCCTATCCTGTGGAAGCCGAAGAGCATGGCGCAGCTCGCGACCTTGATCCCGACGCCGTAGAGCTTCATGAGCTCTTCGAGCAGCTCCGAGTCGGATAGAGCCGAGAGCTTTTCAAGGTCGAGACTTCCCTCGTCTACGGCTCTCGCTGCTGCGCTCACGTACGGGACCCTGTATCCCAGCGAGCAGCATTTAAGCTCGTCCAAAGAGGCGGCCGCCAGCCTTGCGGGCGTCGGGAAGGCATATCTTCCTTCCCCTATCTCCTCCCCGCAGAGCCTGCACACGGCCTCGACTCCCGCTTTGATAGCGGGTATATTCTTGCGCTGCGAGATGATGAAGCTTATGAGGGTCTCCCAGGGATCCTGCCTGAGTATGCGTATGCCTCTTCCGAGCTCGGCAGCCCTGGTCAGGTAGGCGTCGGACGGATCTATCGACGCGCGCACCGCTCCGTAGTCGTAGTCCATATCGAAGTAATCCTTCCACACGGAGAGGTATTCCTCTTCGCCGCAGAAAAGCTCCGCGCCGTCCGAAAGAGCGCGAAGCTCAAGCGTTCTCCCGAATGCTGTGGTCTCCCACATATCCTCCGCGGCAGCCGTTTTATTGAAACGGAAGCACTGCCCGCTGAGCGCTATCTTTTGTATGTCGAGATCCTCGGAAACGAGTCTTATCAAGCCCTGCTACTTCCTTTATTTCTTCTTCGAACTCATTTTATCATCTTGTTATTTTAGCCGCAATATATTAGAATTTTACTGATAAATTATCATCTATGCATTTAAGAAAGGATGTATTCATGAAAAGATTTGATGAAATGACCGCTGAGGAACTCAGACAGGCCAAAGAAGAGCTCATCAAGAGATACAAGGATTATCAGGACCTGCATCTGTCCCTCAATATGGCCAGAGGAAATCCGAGCGTGGATCAGCTCGCGCTTTCCATGCCCATGCTCGACGCTCTCAACTCCAAGTCTGACTGCCACGACGAGAGCGGCATGGACGCCAGGAACTACGGCGGACTTCTCGGACTTCCCGAAGCCAGAAAGTTCGGCGCGGAGTACATGGGCGTTTCTTCCGCGGACGAGATCATAGTCAACGGCAACTCATCCCTCAACTTCATGTATGACTCCCTCGTAAGGGCCATGCTCACCGGCAACAAGGACAGCGACAAGCCCTGGAAGGATTGCGGAAAGATCAAGTGGCTCTGCCCCGTTCCCGGCTACGACAGGCACTTCACCATCTGCGAGATGCTCGGAATCGAGATGATCAATATCCCCCTCACCGAGTGGGGCCCGGATATGGACATGATCAGAGAGTACGTAAAGGATCCGCAGGTCAAGGGTATGTGGTGCGTTCCCAAGTTCACCAACCCGTACGGCGGCTCTTACAGCGACGAAGCCATCAAGGAGCTCGCTGCTCTCGAACCCGCGGCCAAGGACTTCAGGATCTTCTGCGACAACGCCTACACCGCTCACTACATCTACAAGAACACCCCGGTGCTCAACCTCCTCGAGGAAGCCAAGAAGGCCGGACACGGAGACATGGTATTCATGTTCGGATCCACCTCCAAGATCACCTTCCCGGGCGCCGGCGTAGCCTTCTTCGCGGCCTCCGTTGACAACATCAAGTTCATCGAGAAGCAGGCCAACGTTGAGATCATCAGCTGGGATAAGATGAACATGCTCAGGCATCTGCGCTTCTTCAAGAACATCGATGGACTCTACGCTCAGATGGACAAGCACGCCGCTATCCTCAAGCCGAGGTTCGACGCCGTACTCAACGGACTCGAGAAGGAGCTCTCAGGCAAGGGCGCGGGAACCTGGGTAAAGCCGGACGGCGGATACTTCGTCACCTTCATGGCTACCAAGGGCACAGCCAAGAGAGTATATCAGCTCTGCAAGGAAGCCGGCGTCACCATGACCCCGGCAGGCGCTACCCATCCGTATCACGCGGATCCGGACGACTCCTACCTCAGAATCGCTCCCTCCTTCCCCAGCGTCGATACTCTTGAGAAGGCCATCGAGATACTCGCTATCTCCGCTCAGATCGCTACCATCGAAAAGCTCGAAGCATAAGGCTTTGACGGTTCTTTAACAGAACGGTAAGGATCCGGCCTGAGGCGTTCGCGAAAGAAAGCTTCAGGCCGGAAATATTTATTTGAAAGAGGCAACAGTTATGAGCAGACTCACGATCCCCGAAGATTATAAGCCCCTGCTTTCCACCTACGACACTCAGAAGGCCATAGGCCTCATACACAGGGTCTTTGAGCGAGACCTCAGCATAGCACTCAGGCTTTCGAGGGTATCCGCTCCCCTTTTCGTCGAATCCGGATCGGGCCTCAACGACGACCTCAACGGCGTTGAAAGACCCGTGGAATTCACCATAAAGGAAGGCGGCAATTCCTGCCAGATCGTTCATTCGCTCGCGAAATGGAAGCGATGGGCGCTGAAGCGTTATGAGTTTCACGTCGGCAAGGGTCTTTATACCGATATGAACGCCGTCCGCCGCGACGAGGATCTGGACAACCTCCACTCGATCTACGTGGATCAGTGGGACTGGGAGAAGGTCATAAACGTAGAGGACAGGAACCTTGATTACCTCAAGGAGACCGTAAGGTATATAATCAAGGCCGTCTGCGATACCGAGGACGAGCTCAGAGACCACTACCCTCAGCTTGAGGTCCTGAAGAAAAAGGACAGAAACGTGTTCTTCATCACATCTCAGGAGCTTGAGGATATGTTCCCGGATCTTACTCCCAAGGAGAGGGAGAACGCCATCTGCAAGCAGCACCCGACAGTCTGCATCATGCAGATAGGCGGAGCCCTCGCAAGCGGAAAGCCCCACGACGGACGCGCCCCGGACTACGACGACTGGGATCTGAACTGCGACATACTGTTTTACAACGAGGTGCTTGACTGCGCCTTTGAGCTCTCTAGTATGGGCATTAGAGTCAGCCCCGAGTCCCTCGACAGGCAGCTCAGCATCGCTGGCTGCGACAACAGGAGGGGGCTCCCCTTCCACAAGGCCCTGCTGGCGGGCGAGCTTCCCTACACCATAGGCGGAGGCATAGGCCAGAGCAGGCTCTGCATGCTCCTGATGGGCAATGCCCATATAGGAGAGGTGCAGTCCTCCGTATGGGACGAGGAGACAAGGACTCGCTGCGCTCAGGCAGGCATAATGATACTTTAAGGACTTTCTATTGGCACTCAGGATCAGAAGAAACAAAAAAGGATACGATCAGCTGCTGCTAAGGCTCGCCGCGCTCGCCGCTATGGCTCTGTACGTTTCCGGGGCTCTGAAGGGTTTCTCCCCTCTCGTTCACGACGGGGTGGGAAGGTTTTCGTTTACTGTATTCGCGTGGATGCTCGCGGAGGGCTACGAGAAGAGCGGAGACCGATACGTTTACGCAAGGAGATTGCTGCTCTTCGCGCTCCTTGCTGAGGTCCCCTACGATCTTCTGAACTTCGGCTATTACGTATCCTCGCGCGGGCAGAATTCGCTTTTCACCCTGCTCGCTGCGCTCTGCTCCTTCTGGATCATAGACGTGCTCAAAGAGAAGGCAGATAATTCCGTCCTGAGCATCATCATTGACCTGGCCGTTTTCGCGGCTGCAGTCACCGTTGCGGGCATAACGTCGATGGAGGGCGGCATGATGGGCATGATCTGCGCGTTTGCCTTCCACATCTCCTTCTCTCTGTCCTATCCGAAGCTCTTTCAGACCGCGGTCATTCTTCCTTGCGCCGCTGTCTTCTGCCCTGGCGAAGCGCTGTTTATCGCTGCGGCTGTGCTGCTCTGCTGGGGCTATAACGGAAGCCGCGGGTCAAACGCTTTGGCGCTGCGCTATCTCTTTTACGCAGCCTACCCTCTGACCCTGCTTATATGCTGGCTCGTTAAAAACTGAACCGGGAGCGGCGCTCAGGCCTGAAGTATAGAAAAAGACCCCTTTCGGGGTCTTTTATTCTTGTTTCGCTGTCTATTAAAGCTTGATTGGAAGACGTGCCGGGGAGCGCTTCTAAAGCAGGCTCAGGCCGTACTCGAAGCGGTCCAGCCCCTCCTTCAGTATGCCCCTGCTCGTCGCAATGCATATCCTGACGTGGCCCTCCGCGCCCGGGCCGAAGAAACGCTTGCTGCCCGGAACTATGGCCAGTTTGGCCTTGTCCAGAAGATGCGCCGTGAGCTCCTCGCTGCGCATGCCAGTGGAGCTGATATCGGGGAACATCAGGTATGTCGCCTGCGGCTTTCTGCAGCTTATGCCTTCGATGGCGTTGAGCCTCTCCCACGCGTAATCCCTGTTCGCCGTGAGGTGCTTCAGGAAAGCGTCGAAATAATCGAAGCCCTCGTTCATGCAGGCGGCTCCTGCCACCTGGCATATCGAGGCTATGCCTCCCGCCGTGGAGAGCACGCCCGAGGCATCCACTATCCTGTCAAAGAGCTCCTTGTTGGTGCAGTAGATGCAGCCTATTCTAAGTCCCGCTACGCCGAAGGTCTTGGAAAAGCCGTAGATCCCGATGACGCGCTCCTTATTGCCCTTCACGCGCGGGTCGAAGAGGCTGAGGAACTCGTTTTCCGGATAGACTATGTCCGACCATATCTCATCGCTCATGATCCAGAGCCCATGCCTGTCGGCGATATCGAGGAGCAGCTCCAGGTCCTTCTTTGAATAGAGAGATCCGACGGGATTGTGCGGGTTGCAGAGGCCTATCATCCTGGTATTGGGAGTGACGTATTCTTCGAGCCTTGAGATGTCGACCTTCCCTTCTTCGTTCAGGATGGTCGGAAAGAGCACCGCCTTTCCTCCCGCGGATTCGCAGGACGCGCGGAAGAGGAAATCGACGGGATCCCAGACTATCATCTCATCGCCGGGCTGAAGTATCATCGCAGCTGTGACGTGCATAGCGCGGGCAGCGCTGTCAATGGGAAGCACGAAGGCCGGGTCGACGTCCTCATTCTTTCTCCTCTTAAGGGCTCCGGCTATGGCCTCCTTGAACTCGGGAAGACCCAGGCCTGGCGTATAGGAGAAGTATCCCGCGTCGGCGTAGTCCTTGATGGCCCTGACCACCTCGGGACACGCCGGAAAGTCTGGATCGGCCGCCGTCATCGGCAGTACGCCCTCGGGCTGCTCCGCCCAGCGCATATTGTAGGCCCTCTTTCTGAGTATCTCGAGTTTTACGGCTTCGTCTGTGAAAAATCCTGAATAGTCCATTTGATCTCCCTTTTGATATTTATCTTGTTTATCGTCAGATGATGCGCGGATCCGGTATGCTCGGTATGCCGCCCTTCTTCTCCGTGGAATAGCTCGCCATGGCGCAGGCAAAGCTTCCTATCGACATCAGATCGAATTCATCCAGCTTTTCTATCGGTTTATCCATTGCAAGAAACTCGACCATGGCGCAGCCCCCAAAAATGTCGCCGGCTCCGGTCGTGTCGATGGCTTCGACCGGCGGAGCGAATACCCTGCAGGATGCGTTTTCGGTGCAAAGATAAGCCCCGGCGGGGCCCATGGTGAGCAGAACGAGCTTGGCGCCGCATTCTCTGATGAGATCCTCTGGCTCGCTGAAGCCAAGGAACTCCAGTTCCTTTTCACTCAGCTTTACTATGTCCGCGTGCGATACGCCCCAGAGCAGCTCCCTCTTGGCGTCGGCGAGATCTTTCCACAGCGGTTCCCTGAGATTGGGATCGAAACTGACTATGCAGCCGGCCTTCTGTGCCTCGAGTACAACGGCCTTCACCGCGGATCTGCAGGGATCGTCCGTGAGACTGAGGCTCCCGCAGTAGTGAAGCACCCTAGTCCCTGTAACTACAGACATATCTATCTCCGACGCTTCCAGCATCATGTCGGCGCCGGGCTTTCTTGCGAAGCTGAAGCTTCTGTCTCCGTCCGGAGCGATGTGGACGAACGCGAGAGTCGTGAAATATCTCTCGTCCATGACCAGGCCTGAGACGTCCACTCTCTGCTGCTTCATCACTTCCCTGAGCATGCGCCCGAAGGCGTCATCCCCTACCTTCCCGATAAAAGCGGTCTTTGCCCCGCACTTCGATGCGGCCGCAAGATAGTTGCATGGAGCTCCGCCTGGATTGGGAATGAGGCTTCCATCCTCTGAGGGAGTGAAATCTATGAGAAGTTCGCCTATTGCGACGATATCATACATTATGTTACCCCTGTTTAAATATTAAATATAATATCTTCCTTGAGTCACTTCAATCGATGATCAATATGCCGATCAGCGCTCAGCAGGCGGATACTCGTTGCAGAGGAGCCTGTACGGCGCCTCGTCTTCTTCTATCTTAGGAAAGCGGCCGACAGGCTCGTAGAACCTGTTGTCATTGGTGTCGTCGTTGCACTGGCTGACTTCGCCGAGCAGCACGGGGCCCGTCCCTTCCTTAACCTCGAAATCGTGATACATGCCGGGCTGTATGGAAATGCTCATTCCGGGCTCAAGGACGATCTGCGTACCGGCGGGGACCTCGCGCTCCAGGCCGTCGGTGCGGACCTTTACGGCGCCTTCCCTGTCGAGATCCTCATCCGCAGTGGAATTATATACTCTGATGAGTACGGTCCCTCCTCCCCTGTTTATGATGTCTTCCATCTTGCTCCAGTGAAAGTGCATGGGAGAATACTGGCCTTCCCTGATGTACAGCAGCTTTTCCGCGTAGGTCTTGGGGTATTTGCCGCTCATTTTGAGGTTTCCGTTTCTCAACGTGATGAGGGAAAAACCGACCCTGTCGAAATCTCCAAGCCCATAATCGGTTATATCCCAGCCGAGCATGTTGTCTCTAATCTCATCGTATTCGTGGCCCTTGCCCTGCCATTCCTCTGGCGTAAAGGCGCAGAAAGGCGGAAGCTCGAAGCGGTGCTCCGCTATGAACGCCTCCATCTCCTTGAGGGCCTTGTTTATCTCGCTTCTTTTCATTTCGTGTTCCTTGTCCTTTTTTCCAGTTATCAGTCTATGCTCGCGCTCCATGCCTTAGTCAGAATAAAGTGTGATCAGAATAAGGCGTAATATATAGCTCCTACGGCCTGCGCAAACTGGGCAACAGTATATCCCTCGAGGGATGAGAGCTCCTTCATCAGAGGGGTGAATGCCATGCCGTCGTCCCCTGCCGCCAGCTCTATGAAGGGCGCCGTCTCGGCGCAGCCCTGCTTTATCAGTTCGAAAACGGCAGGCTTTTTGACGAAGCGGCCGAAAACGAGCCTTTTATCGCTGTTTGGATGCAGGAGGAACTGCATCTCCCTGCTGACCATACCGAGGTTTCTTCCTATCTGTCTGAAGACCTCCTGCTCCTTGGCGCTTCCGGCTTCAGCCTTCCGCATAAGGGCTTCCAGGCAGGGCTTTCGCATATCTGGGGAGGTCTTTATGGACATTACGCCGTCCTTTTCCTCGGTGAACTCCTTCATTACGCCGAGCCCCATGGACGCCGCCATCCTGAAAGCTGCGCTCTGCCCCATATATCTTCTGGCGTCAGGGAGACCGGAGGCGTCGTTCAGGCTGCTCCTGAGGTCCTCGGCGCATATGGAAGCCGAAGGAAAGTCTCCCATGTCTATGAATATGTCGTAGAATTCCTGCGGCATATCGGCGATCGCTCCGCGGCTGTCTATCATGCCGAAGCCCAGATCCGTGCCAAGAGAGTGAGCTATCACGCCCTTCGAAAGATCTGCGCATCCGGCGAACGCGAGCTCCGCGGCGGCGGTGAACGCCGACATGTGGCCGTCGTTTATGATCTTTACGGGGGCGTCGTCCGCGGCGAACTCCCTGAGCCTGTCCGCAAGCGCGGAGATCTTCGCGAATTCGCGGGCGTAGTCGCCCGGGTGAGCGTCCTTCAGTCCCTTTGTCTTCGGGGTCTCCCCTCCTACTATCCTGTCCACGCAGCATATATCGGGATAACTGATCCCGATGGCATCGAACAAGCGCCCTTCCGCGGCTTCGTTCACGAGCTCGAGTATGGGAGCGACTGTCATCTCCGCATCTTCGAAGGAACCGGGATCCCAGTCGTATTCCCTGAGCATGGTTATATGCCCGTCTTCGGCTCTTATGAGCTTGATGTCGGACCCACCCACGTCAAGCCCCAGATAAAGCCCCTTACAAGCTTTTTTAGAGCTTTTTACGAGCTTTTGGGGCAGATACTCGTAAGGCTCGATATCGGGCGTCTCAGCCAGCTCGTGGGCCCTCAGATCGTAAAGCGAGAAATAGAACCTCCCGAAGCCTAGGGCGGAGGCCATATTGCTGTTGATCCGTATTACGCGGGAATACGAGGGATGAGTTTTAAGCGTGTCGACAGCTGCCGAGACAAGAGCCGAGAGCCATTCGCACTTTTTGTCGTAATAGATGCTCATGGACTGGCCGCCGAGCACCGACAGGGCGTTGAACATGTTCCTCACGATATAATCGAGAAGGAACGCTTCCTCCCTGTCGTTTCCTGGCTGCGGAACGCGCAGCTCCAGATCCCTGACGCTGCAGTCGAAAAGCACAGGACGCAGGATCAGGGCTTCGGAGGAGAACAGGTCGAACTCTTTCCTGAGCTCGCTCATCCAAAGATGCTCTCCATTTTCGGCTTTATTAATCAATTCTTGGAGTTTCATATCGTTTATGTCCAGTTTTATGTCCTGGTCCGCTCTTACCTCGGTCTTTGGCTGTTCGACATAGTCGGGAAGGCATGAGCGAAGAAGTTTGAGCGGGTAGCGGAGACTGTTTTATCTTACTGTGAGTATGAGCTCGTCGCCCGCCGTGAGGACCAGCGGCTCTGTGAACTCGAGATATATATATCTTCCGGCGTTGCCCTGTGACAGGCTCAGCGAGCCTTTGATCTCCTCACCGTTCAGCTTGAGCGAGATCCTCTCTCGCGCGAGCATCTCCTGATCCTCGGCCTGCGGCTCTTCCTGTGAAGATCCTTCTTCCGTCATATCGCGCACCCCAAGCTCCTTTAGTTCGCCGAACAGCTTGAGATAATCCTGATCGCTCTCCCCTCCTGTCAGGAAGAACTGATCGTGGATCAGAGTGAGGCCGGAATCATTTATGCTTATCGTTATCCCTTCTCCGGGCGAAGATGTGACCGAGCCTGATACTGCGCCCTGCTCTATATGCCATTCCGCGCTGAGCACAGCTCCGTCTGCAGGGCCGTAGCTGGTGAGCGAGCACTCCCAGTTTTCGATCTTACCGTCAACAGGTTGTATGGACAGCAGCTCTAAAGAGTGCAGGTCGACGGTGACAAGGCACTCGCCCAGGTCTGTGACGTTCAGATCCTCGCTCATCTCCCGTATATAGCCTGTGAAGTTCAGACGGTCGTTTCCGTCGATAGTTATGCCGCTGGGATGCAGGTAATAGGAATTGCCCCATCCGGCATTGGGGAGCAGGCTGTTTATAAGCAGCTGTTCTCCCGTATGCTTGACGAAGAGCATCGACGTGGAGGAACCGTGCGGAGTGCCGCTGTAGGTGTAGACGAGGAGTTTTCCGCAGGCGGCCTCGTAGATATCGTATCCGCTTCCTTCTCCGGCGGTCTGCTTCCAGTTATCGACGCCTTCTATCACCGGAGCGAAAGCCAGGTCAACGGGATCGGCCAGGGTGAGCTCTGCCTTTCTTTCGGTTTCATTCCAGTTCACAATCCCCAGCGGGGCGAGGTCCCTGAACCATATCAGGGTCTCCCCGTCTATATTGAACGCGTTTACCTCGTTTCCGGCCACGTAGGTCTTTATGTCTGTCTCATAGACCTCACCCGCGGGCATTCCTATGATATTTTCCAAAGGCGGCTGCTCGTACTCGGGCCAGCTTGCGGGAGTCTCGGGCTTCTGGTCCCTGACCGCCCTGAGAACGCTGAGAGTGCGGTCCTCCGCATTCCATATCGCGTAGAAGCCGTAGGGCCTTAGATCCTCAGCCACGACGGCCATGTGATCGTCAACGTTGTAGGATCTGACGGGATGTCCGTTTATCTCAGCCACGATATCGGTATAGAGATAATTATCGACGGCATTGAGCGCGCTGGCCGAAGAGGCGAATGCCAGTACGGCGGCAAGCAGCAAAGCCGCAGCAAAAAGCTTTCTTTTCATGTCATGAGATCCTTTCTCTTCATAACGCAGCTTGCATGAAAAGTCTGACAAGCTGATTATAGCAAAAGAGGCAGGTTTATGCACAAGAAAAGACCCGCATCCTGAAGATGCGGGTCACGTTGGTGCGGTATAGTGGACTCGAACCACCACGGTGTTACCCATACGGCCCTCAACCGTACGCGTCTACCAATTCCGCCAATACCGCGCGGCAACGGAATTATATTAGCACGGGCTTTCGAACTTGTAAAGCGGATTTTGACAAATTCTCGCGATAAAAATCATCCCTGTCTTTGGCAGGCCTGCTAAACGAGGCCCGCCAAAAAGATGATATCGATCTCTAAAAGAAAACGCCGACTATTAGCTTTACCAGCAGCGCGGCTATCCATGCTATCGCGCATTGCGAGAGCACTATGCCCGCAGCCCATTTCCCTCCGAGCTCCCTCTTTACCGCTGCTATCGCGGCGACGCAGGGAGTGTAGAGCAGGCAGAATACCAGCAGCGCAGCCCCGGCGGGTATGCCTATGACGCTTGCTATGGCGACGCCTTCTCCGAAGAGTATCTCCAGAGTAGCGACTACGCTCTCCTTCGCGAGGAGGCCGGCTATTATAGCAGTTGCGAAGCGCCAGTCTCCGAGCCCAAGGGGCTTGAACAGAGGAGCGATGAATCCCGAGATGAGGGCTAGTATGCTCTGCGAGGAGTCTTCGGTCATATGAAGCCTGAGATCGAAGGTCTGGGTGAACCAGATGACTATTGAAGCCATGAATATGATCGTGAACGCCCTCTCCAGGAAGTCCTTGGCCTTCTCCCAGAGCAGCTGCACGACGTTCTTAGCGGAAGGCATGCGGTAATTCGGAAGCTCCATCACGAAGGGTATGGCTTCTCCCTTGAACATCGTGTTTTTGAGCAGCACAGCGTAGAGTATGCCGACGATGATGGAAAGTATATACAGCGCCACTATGATGAGTCCCGCCTGCTCAGGGAAGAACGCGGCGGTCAAAAATCCGTAGATGGGAAGCTTTGCGGTGCAGCTCATGAAGGGTATGAGCATCACGGTCATCTTCCTGTCCCTTTCGGAGGGCATCGTCCTGCTTGCCATGACTCCGGGGACGGAGCAGCCAAAGCCTATGAGCATAGGAACTATGCTCCTTCCCGAAAGTCCAAGCCTTCTGAGCGGCTTGTCCATCAGGAAGGCTACTCTCGCCATATATCCCGTATCCTCAAGCAGCGAGAGGAAGAAGAACAGGACTACTATGACCGGAAGGAAGCTGAGGACGCTTCCGACTCCGGCGAATATTCCGTCTATTATCAGAGAGCGCAGGGTGTCGCTAACGGCCGCGTTCACGAGGAAGGCTTCGACCTGGGCCGATAGCCCGTCTATTGCGCCCTCCAGCAGTTCCTGCAGCCACGCCCCTATCAGACCGAAGGTCAGATAGAAGACGGCGGCCATTATGAGGATGAACACGGGTACCGCGGAGTGCTTTCCCGTCAGGATGCGGTCCAGAGCTTCGCTTCTGAGCCTTTCCCTGCTCTCAGCGGGCTTGACCACGGTCTCTCTTACGAGCTTCATTATGAAATCGTATCGCATGTCCGCGATGGCGGCAGCCCGGTCGAGTCCCCTCTCCTCCTCCATCTGCAGGACTATGTGCTCGAGCATCTCCTTCTCGTTTTGGGAGAGGCCCAGCATGGGAAGCATGCTCTCGTCGCCTCCTGCGAGCTTGGTCGCGATGAACCTTCTTGGAAGGCCTAGCTTCTCCGCGTGATCGCTTATCAGGTGTCCCACTCCGTGCAGGCATCTGTGGACTGCGCCTCCGTCCTCGCTCTCGTCGCAGAAATCGATGCGCTTAGGTTTTTCCTGATATACAGCGACGTGCATGGCATGTTCGATGAGCTCGTCTACGCCCTGGTTTTTTACTGCAGAGATCGGAACGACCGGTATGCCTAGCAGCTGCTCCATCCTGTTGATGTCTATCGTGCCGCCGTTGCCTTCGAGCTCATCCATCATGTTGAGAGCGAGGACCATGGGTATGCCGAGCTCTATAAGCTGCATGGTAAGATACAGGCCGCGCTCTATGCTGGTCGCGTCCAGTATGTTGATGATACCGTGGGGCTTTTCGTTTATGATACAGTCTCTGGAGACGATCTCTTCCTCCGTGTAAGGAGAAAGAGAATAGATGCCGGGCAGATCGATGATCTCGGTATTAGGATGCCCTTTTATCTCGCCGGTCTTCCTGTCCACTGTGACGCCCGGAAAGTTCCCGACGTGCTGGTTGGATCCCGTGAGCTGGTTGAAGAGAGTGGTCTTTCCCGAATTCTGATTGCCCGCGAGAGCGAATCTGATCACAGTGTCAGAAGGAAGAGGATCCTCGCTGTCCTTATCGTGGGTCCTCCCGTATTCTCCGAGGCCCGGGTGCTCGGTGAAGGCTGACCTCTCCTTTTTTGCTGAGCCGAGAACGAAGGCGTTCTCAGCCACATCTATTCCTATCTTCGCCGCGTCCTCAAGCCTTAGGGTGAGCTCATAGCCGTGTATCCTGAATTCCACGGGGTCTCCCATCGGGGCGAATTTAACTAAAGTGATCTCCGCCCCCGGAATGACTCCCATGTCCAGGAAATGCTGTCTGTGCGCTCCTTCTCCTCCGACCGAGCTTATGACGGCTGACTGCCCTTCTCTGAGCTGATCAAGCGTCATTGGTAACTCCTTGCAATAGTTCCTCGATGCTTAAGAAAAGACGCTCCGGATAATTCCGGAGCGTGCTGCATGATGTATCGTTTTGCGCGCCCCAGCTTTTATTTGCTGAGAAGATCTCTGATCTCGGTGAGGAGTTTGATGTCCTCGGGGATCTCGGGCTCCGCGGGAGCTTCGGGCTCAGGCGCGGGCTCCTCTTCCTTCTTCTTCATCCTGTTCATGTTCTTGACAACTATGAACATGCAGAGACCTACGAGCAGGAAGTTTATGATGGCCTGGATGAAGCTTCCGTAGGCCAGGACTACGGGCTCGGCGCCCTCCACCTTAGCGGGGATAGTGTAATTGAGCTCGGCGAAGTTGATGCCTCCGGTGATCATGCCGACGAGAGGCATAAAGATGTCCTTTACGAGGGAGTTGATGATAGCGGTGAACGCGCCGCCGATGACGACGCCTACGGCCATATCCACTACGTTTCCGCGGGAAATGAACGTTTTGAACTCACTGATGAATCCGCCTTCTTTCATTTTCGTTTCTCCTTATTTACGCGACGATGCGATCTGAGTTAGTTTAGTATCACTTGAGATATTTTATATTTCGCCTCATCCTTTGTCAATCTCGCCTGCCGGCCGGGCGGGCAAATAATACAGCCGAAATGATAGCGTTTTGCCTTGAAACATGCTATAATGCCAAATCAAACCGTAAAAATGCGGTTCTTTTGCGTGCCGCGAACATATAGGGCATTTTGCTCAAGGAGTTTAAATGAAAAATTATCCGCTTTACGAAGAAGGAGTTACATACTCTAAGGATTTCAGAGACCTGATAGAGATACAGGCCAGCAGGTACCCTTCCAGGGCAGCCTTCCGCTTCATGGAGGACGGAAAGGACGTCACCGTTACCAGGCTCGAATTCAAGAAGGCTGTAGACAGCCTCGGCACAGCCATTTGCTCTCTCGGCATCCACAGGGAGCATCTGGCCGTCCTCGGCGATAACTGCTATCAGTGGCTGCTCTGCTATTTCACCATACTCGCCTCCGACAACGTGGTCGTCCCCGTCGACAAGGAACTGAAGTTCGACGAGATCATGAACGTCCTCAGGCACAGCGACAGCTCTGTCGTCTTCTTCACGGACAAGTACGAGGAGGAGTTCCACAGGCACGCTGACGAGCTTGAGAATATCAAGTACTTCATCTGCTTTAGGCCGCAAATGGAATGCACCGGTAGATTCCTCGATTTCAGGGCCTTCTGCGCGGACGGTCAGGCGAGGCTCGAAGCCGGAGACACCCAGTATCTTGAGATCCCGCAGGTCAACGACGAGCTTGGAGACATAGTCTATACCTCCGGTACCACCGGCATCGCTAAGGGCGTCATGCTCACGAGGCAGGCGCTTCTCAGCAACGTCGTTCAGGCGGCCAGGATAACTAAGCTTTACACGACCTGCCTCTCGGTGCTCCCCTACAACCACACCTACGAGGCCTCGTGCGGTATACTCGCATCCTACAACTACGGCTGCACCATCTGCATAAACGAGAACCTGCGCACGGTAGCAGACAACCTCAAAAAATATAAGCCGGACTACATCATGCTCGTTCCCCTCTTCGCCGAGAACTTCTACAAGAAGATCTGGAAGACTCTCGAGAAGCAGGGCAAGGACAAGACCGTAACCAGAGCGATCAAGATGTCCAACAATCTCAGGAAGATAGGCATCGATATGAGGCCCAGGCTCTTCAAGCAGATTCACGAAGTGTTCGGCGGAAACCTCAAGAAGATAATCTGCGGCGGAGCTCCTATCAGGCCCGAGATAGCAGAGTTCTTCGACGGGATTGGCATACTTTTGGTCAACGGCTACGGCATCACCGAATGCGGCCCGCTGATCGCCGTAAACAGGGATCTTTCCAACAAGTACGAATCCGTAGGCGTCGTACTCCCCTGCGGCGAAGCCAAGATAGTCGATCCGGATCAAAACGGCGAGGGTGAGATAGCTTATCGCGGCGACAACGTCATGCTTGGCTATTACAAGAACCCCGAGGCCACCGCCGAAGTCATGAAGGACGGCTGGTTCCTCACCGGGGACTACGGCAAGTATGAGGACGGATTCCTCTACATCACCGGCAGGAAGAAGAACCTCATCGTGCTCAAGAACGGCAAGAACGTCTACCCCGAGGAGATCGAGGGCTACGTCCAGTCCATAATGGAGCTGGAAGAGGTCGTCGTAAGGTCTATCAAGGATCAGAACGGCGACGAGATAGGACTGCTGGCGGAGATCTACCCATCCCCCTCTTTCTCCGAAGGCAAGACAAAGGAAGAGCTCGAAAAGTATTTCCTCAAGGCCTGCGACGAGGTCATGAAGGACGTCACCAGCTACAAGAAGATACAGAAGGTCGTCATCAGGGATACCGAGTTCCCCAAGACCACGTCCAGAAAGATCAAAAGATAGAGTATCTCTTTCAGCACCGCCCAAACTGCGGTGCTGAATTAAGATATGCTCAGATGAATTCAGATCCACAGGAAGAGACATATGAGCGAAAAAGTACTTCTGATAGTAAATCCCGTGGCCGGGACCCGCGGAGGCAGGACGGCCCTCTTCGATATACTCGATCAGTTCTGCAGGGCGGGCTATGAGGTGACCGTGCAGCTCACCCAGAGGCAGGGCCACGGAAGAGAGCTCGCTGCCTCGGCCGCCGCCGGCGGCTACGATATGGTGTGCTGCTGCGGCGGGGACGGCACTCTGAACGAGGTCATAAACGGCATCGTTGCTTCGGGAAGCAGGCTGCCTCTCGGATACATCCCCATGGGAAGCACGAATGATTTCGCTGAGACTCTTGGGCTCATGTCCATACCCTCTCTCGCAGCCCATGCCATCACCACCGGAAGATATATGGATATCGACGTGGGATGCTTCTGCGGAGACCGCTGTTTCTCATATATCGCTTCTTTCGGCGCTTTTACCGCCGCCTCCTATTCCGCTCCGCAGGACCTAAAAAACGCCGTCGGTCACCTCGCCTACGTCGTCCAGGGCATATTAGAGTTCGGCAACATTGCCCCTTACGACGTGACCTTTCGGGCGAACGGCGAAGAAAAAAAGGGCCGCTACGTATTCGGCTCGGTGAGCAACACCCGCTCCGTTGGCGGCATAGTAAAGCTTCCCGAAAACAGCATAGACTTAAGCGACGGCCTCTTCGAGATCATAATGGTAAAAGAGCCCAAGGGCGCTTCCGACCTCAACAAGATAATCACAGGCATCACATCTTCGGATTATTCGCTCGACGTCTTCGAATATTTCAAGACCGACCACATCGAATTCGATATAGACGGAAACGCCGCCTGGACCCTCGACGGTGAAAAAGCTGAGCCCGAAGGGACTGTAGTAATAAACAATCTGGGATCGGCGATAAGGCTGAGGTATTGATAGTAAGATTAATTCTACCAAGTAAGAAAAAGATAGCTATTAATTAATAAAATCTAAATAGTATACTTTTAAATCAGCATGAGCTTTAACACCGTTCATTAAAATTTATTCTATATAGGAGCTATTACCTGAGTTGGACCTCTTGTCAGTATAATTTGGATCGGGGGCAGTACCGTCGTAATAATAAAACTGTCCACATATCATTACATGATATAATCCATCATCTATTTTAGATATTTGATTCTCAATATTAAGGATTTCTCCAACACTATCTGGAGTTATACATGATATATAAGATATGTCGTGGTAACTATTTTCAGATCCAATTTGGTCTAGATTTGGATAAATCAAACTTTTACTTCCATCTTTTAAAAGATAACCTTCAAACGATATAAGCTTTGAGTATTGATCTGGGTGAGTGAATAAATCTGTTGTTTGAACATATTCACTATTATAGTATTTTGATAAAGATATGTTATTATGCGCTAAATACTCCAAGATAGTTCTTTCTGATAATAGTTTTCTCGAATCATAAACATCATTAAGAATTGTAATTGGAATAGCAAAATTAACATTCTGGGCATCATCATAACCCGCAAATGTTATTCCCACAACCTCTCCCTTATTATTAAATAGAGCCCCTCCACTACTACCATGCGATATTGGCGCTGTAATTTGCAAAATGTCAACACCGAAATTGTTGTCAAATATTCTGCCACTCAGTATTCCTGTTGAAATTGTATTCTTCATACCAACAGGACTTCCTATTGTTAATACTTTTTCTCCTTTTTTGATATTAAGTGGGTTTCCAAACTTTAGTGGTTTTAGTCCTGTAGGTTCAGATGTTTTTAATACGGCAATATCTTTTGTAATGTCATAACAAAGAATAGATATAATGTCATAAGTGATATCTTGATCCGTAGTTATTTGTATTTTATATGCATCACATATTACATGATTATTTGTTGCGATAGTGCTATCGTTATAAGCAACAAAACCACTCCCCATAGATATCAATTCGTCATTATTGTTGTATACAAGAATTTTAACAACAGATTGTGAAGCTTTTTCAATACGTCTTGGACTATTAATGAAATTATTGAAATATAAAAAATATGCAGTTAATGAAAATAAAGCAAGTAACAAAACACACAATACTAGATAGTGCTGTTTCTTAGATTTATTTTTAGACAATTGATTATTATGTGGCGTAATAATCTTTCCACATTTTGAGCAAATAGTATCGTTATTTTTTAATTCTTCTCCACAATAGGGACAGTATTCCATAATTATTATTTGCAGGCCAGTTTGATTATGGCGTCTGCGATCATCTTCGTGTTTATATCCAGCTGCTCAAGAGTGATGTATTCGTTGGCGTCGTGAGCGTTTGCCTCAGACTTATAGCCTTCGGGCCCGAAGCTTACAGCGTTCGGAAGCTTCCTGGCGTAAGTGCCTCCGCCGGAGCTGAGAGGCTTGGCGTCCTGCAGGCCCGTTCTGGCTTTGAATACTTCCAGGAGTCCCGATACGAGCTCGCAGTCATCCGAAAGAGTGAAGCCTCTCGAATATCTCCAGGCTGTGAGTTCCGCGCCGAGCTCATCTGCCGCTTCCTGAAGCCTGCTCTTGACGTACTCTTCGGGCAGATCGTTGGGAACGCGCAGGTCGAGCTTTAGCTCGTAGCCGTCTTCATCCCATCTCATGGTCCCGAGGTTGAGCGTGAGCCTTCCCGAGGCGTCGCTCTTGTCGAGTCCGAGCTTCTGGCCGTGATAATCCATATCAAATACGCTGAAGAGGCTCTTCACGGCCTCGCTGTCTGCCTCGTAGAGCGGAGCTCTGGAAAGGAGCTTTATCATGCCCTGCATGGCGTTCTTTCCGAGCCAGGGCATGGAAGCGTGGCACTGCTCGCCCTTTAGGACTATCTTGAGTCCGTCCTCTTCCTCGCTTAGCTCCATCTCGTAATCATCGAGCAGGGTCATGCGCTTGGCTATCCTCTCGATGGTCTCCGGGTCTATATCTCCCACCCATGCTGTGGCTACCGCGGGAACTATATTGCTCACGGTTCCTGATTCAAAGCGTATGTCGGAGTTGAAGCCCTTCTTAAGTATCCAGCCCGCGCCGGATTTCTCGCAGCTTACCAGAGGATAGCTGCTGTCGGGGCTGAAGGAGATGTCTGGAGCTCCCTCTACTTCCTTGTAATGCTCAACGCACTTCATGCCGGATTCCTCGTTGCAGCCGAAGATGATCCTCACCCTGCGCCTGAACTCGTATCCGGACTCGCATACGGCCTTGAGAGCGTAGAGCGCCATGATGGCAGGGCCTTTGTCGTCAAGCGTGCCGCGGCCATAGAGCCTGCCTGCGTCGATGACGCCTTCAAATGGCGGATGCGCCCAGCCGTCCCCAGCGGGTACTATGTCGAGATGAGTGAGTATGCCGAGGGTCTCGCTGCCCTCCCCTGCTTCCGCGTATCCGACGTAGCCGTCCAGGTCGTCTGTCTTGAAGCCCAGCCGCCCCGCGTTGTCGAGCGTGGACCTGAGGCATTCGTGCACTGTCACGCCGAAAGGCATTCCGGGAAGCTCTTTCCCCTGCACCGAATCGAAGCCGAGGCAGTTCCTCAGGTCTTCGATGAGCTCATCCATGTGTTCTTCTATCCATTTATCTACTCTGGGATCCATTCGATCTCTCCTATGATGTTGT
>JAFPZZ010000006.1 GCA_017417045.1 Bacillota bacterium | reverse complement strand
GTAGTTGGCATTGTAGGAAAATCCAAAAGTTTAGATTTTCCCACAATGCTTATCTTTTGGTCTTTGGTTCGGAATAGTGTAGTGCTGGCGGTCTATCTCTTGTTTTCGGTTGCTTGCTTCCTTACCGTACATGAGCATTATCGGCAGCATGTGCAGCAGCAGGCCCTTGAGGGATTCCGCTTTGCCCCTGTCGCTGCGGCTCACGGGCTCCTTGGGGATCTTCCTGAGATAAAAGACGTACATTATGAAGATCTGCAGGAAGAACATCGGAAGGCTCGCAGCCGTGAAGGAGGACATGCTGATGCCCGCGAGTCCCGCGAAGAGTATGGTGTTCGCGTAGGTCGGTATGAAGCTCTCGGGGGCGTGCTTGAACCAACTGGTCATCGCGGCCTGGGTGTCGGCGTCTAGATAACCGTCGGTCTGCCTTTTGATGATGCTGGCGCATATGTAGGAGGAGGTGCTCGAGGGGAGCATCCCGACCATGGTGGGAGCCAGGGCGGTGTTGATCCTTCTATTCGCTATCACGCCGTTCAGGTCGTCGACAGACTTGTTTATGAGGTCGCGCCTGTACATGATCTGCTGCAGGTACATAACAAAGTACATGGAGAGTATCATGTAGAGGTTGGTCTTGTTGGTAAAAAGGCTCGCAGTCGCCTTGAGGATCTCCGCAGGCGGTATCCTGTAGAGGAATACCGACAATAAAAGACCGCCTGCGACTGCCTCGTAGAACGGCCTTTTGAAGTGCATCAGTATCATGATAACGGCGAAGATGAGAACGAGATAGATGTAATCCATTTGCTTCTCCTTTTGGCTTCGCGGGGGCCTTTGGCCGCCGGCGCGGCAGCCCCTAGTCGATCATTTCGAAATCTATGCCCTCGAAGAGCTGGCCGACGGAATCCTTGTCCTGCATATAGGCAAGGAATTCCTTGACCTGGTCGGGATAAGCCGTCTTTTTGACCATTGCGGCGGTGAAGGTGAGGTCCTCGTACTTGGGCTCGGGTTCGATGAGCTCGTCGTTCTCATCGTACTGGGGAGGATCGGTGTTCTCGACCTCGACGGTGCCCTTGAAGACGTCTGCCCTGGTATCGGGATCTATGCGGTCGTTTCTGTTGGGGTTGGAGGAGCTGTTCGCAAAGGTGACGTCCAGCCAGTCCATATACTCGGTATGATCGGAAATATAGATATCGCAGTCGTAGCCCGCTTCGATCTTCGAGGCGAGGACGGCTCCGTCGTCATAGGTGATCTTTATTCCTATGGTCTCGTTGGCTTCGGTGAATCTGTCTACTATATTGCTTACCACGAGAACCGACGAGGTCGGCGCGTAGAGGTTGAGTACTACCTGCTGGGGGTTCTCGGGCTCCTTATTTCCTCCGCAGCCCGCGAGCCCGGCCACGAGTAGCGCTGCGATCAGAAAAACTGTAATGGTCTTTGTTTTGAGATGCATCGTGAATTATCTCCGAAAAAAATATCATGAGCGATAAAAATCACTCAATCTACATTTGCTATTGGTCTATCTTCAATATACAATAGTCAAATAAATATATCACATATCGAGAGAGGCATACAAGCTAAATGATAAAAAAACTCGCTTCAAGCATAAGAGAATACAAGTGGCTTGCGATGCTCACTCCCCTGCTGATGGTGGGGGAGGTATATTTTGAGATCATGATCCCGTATTACATGGCGGACCTCATAGATCTCGGTATAGAAGCCGGAAATATGGCCGAGATACGGTCCATAGGCCTCAGGCTCGCGGTCATGGCTCTCTGCAGCATGATGTGCGGAACGCTGGCAGCGGTGACCGCGTCAAAGGCTTCGGCGGGCTTCGCATCCAACCTCCGCAGCGACATCTTCCACAGAGTCCAGGACTTCTCTTTTTCAAACATCGACCACATATCGGCCAGCGGCCTCGTGACCAGGATGACCACCGACGTGACGAACGTCCAGATGGCCTTCAGCATGCTGCTAAGGATGGCCTTCAGGGCTCCCGCGACGCTGATCTTCGCGGGCATCATGGTCTTCAGGATCAATCACAGTCTGGCCAGCGTCATATTCTACGTGCTGCCCGTGCTCGCCATAGGCATACTGCTGATCAGCAAAGGCGCCTTCAAGTGGTTCCGCCGCATGTTCGATATCTACGATAAGCTGAACAGCGTGGTGCAGGAGAACGTCCGCGGGATAAAGGTCGTCAAGGCATTCGTACGCGAAAAGGACGAGATCGAGAAGTTCTCCGGCGTGGCGGGCGATCTCTATACGACCAACATGAGGGCTGAGACCATAATGGCCTTCATGAGCCCTCTCATGAACATATGCCTTTACGGCTGCATGCTCATAATCTCCTGGCTCGGGGCCAAGCTGATAGTCTCAGGCTCCCTCACCACGGGCCTTCTGATGAGCTTCATCAACTACGTCATGCAGATCCTGATGAGCCTCATGATGCTCTCGGGCATCATGGTCATGATGACCATGTCGGGCGCCGCGGCCAAGCGCATAAGCGAGGTCTTCGACGAGCAGCCCGAGATAGTGAACGGCGCGGATCCCGTACGGGAGATGGCGGACAGCTCCATAGTATTCGAGAACGTCTCCTTCGCCTACGGCGACGGCGGCAACTGCCTCGAGGATATCAGCTTCCGCGTCGAAGCGGGCATGACGGTAGGCATCATAGGCGGCACGGGCTCGGGCAAGACCAGTCTCGTGCAGCTCATCCCGAGGCTATACGACGCCGGCTCGGGCAGAGTGCTGGTCGGCGGCACGGACGTCAGGGACTACGATCTGAACGTCCTTAGAAAAAACGTCTCCATGGTTCTCCAGAAGAACATACTCTTCAGCGGCAGCGTCGCGGACAACCTGCGCTGGGGGAAGGAGGACGCCACCGAGGAAGAGATGTGGCGGGCCCTGGAGATGGCCCAGGCGAAGGACTTTATAAGCTCCTTTGAGGGCGGCCTCGACTACTGGATAGAGCAGGGCGGCTCCAACGTCTCCGGCGGACAGCGCCAGAGGCTGTGCATAGCCAGGGCGCTGATCTCAGAACCGAAGATACTTATACTCGACGACTCGACTTCAGCCGTAGACACTCACACCGAATCCCTGATCAGAAAGGCTTTCAGGGAGGAGATGCCCGAGCTCACAAAGCTCATAATAGCGCAGAGGATATCCTCCGTGCAGGACGCGGACATGATCATAGTACTCGACAACGGCAGGATCAGCGGCATGGGCAGGCACGACGAACTGCTCGAGACCAACGAGATCTACCGCGAGGTCTACGAGTCCCAGACGAAGGGAGGCGACTTCGATGAGCCGAGCTAAAGATATCATTGAAAAAAGGCGCGAGCACGCGAAGGCGCAGAGTGCCTCGTTCTCAAGCAGGGGCCCTGGGCGCGGAGGCGCCGGCGGCAGAGTGAAGCTCAACGCCGACACGGTGCCCATACTCAAGAGACTATTCGCGTACCTCGGAAGGGGCTACGTCAGCATGTTCGCGGCGGCAGCCGTCTGCATGGCGGTGCAGGCCTTCCTTGAGGTCAGGGTAACTCTCTTCATAAGGACCCTTATCGACGATTATATCGCGCCCATACTGCTCATGGACGAGCCCGTCTTCGACGGCCTGAAAAGAGCCCTGATATTCACGGGCTGCATGGCGCTAGGGATCGCCGTGCTGCAGTTCGTTCACGCCCTGCTAATGAGATCCATCTCCCAGGGCGTCATAAGGAACATAAGGAACGACCTGTTCTCGAAGCTTCAGACCCTTCCGATCAGATACTTCGACACCCATCCCTACGGGGATATAATGTCGCGCTTCACCAACGATGTCGACTCCATGAGGCAGGTGCTCTCGCAGAGCATCCCGCAGGTGCTGGCGTCGCTCGTCACCATAGTATCGGTGTTTGCCGCGATGATCTCCCTGAGCCCGCTGCTCACCGGACTCGTGCTGGTATTCGTCGCGATCTCCTATTTCCTCGCGATATTCATCGGAGGAAAGTCCGCGATGTTCTTCAGACAGCGCCAGAGCGCCCTCGGAGAGATGAACTCCTTCATCGAGGAGATGATGAACGGCCAGAAGGTCGTCAAGGTCTTCTGCCACGAGGAAGAGGCCGGCGAGGAGTTCGCGATACTGAATTCCGAGCTCAGGGAAAAGACCACCAACGCGAATATATACGGAAGCATAATAGGCCCGGTGATGGGGAACATAGGAAACCTCCAGTATGTTATCGTCGCCATAGCCGGCGGCTACATGGCCATAAACGGGATAGCCGGGCTCACCCTCGGCGAGATAGCCGCTTTCCTAACGCTCTCCAGGAGCTTCAACCGTCCCGTGAGCCAGATCTCTCAGCAGATCAACTCGGTGGTCATGGCGCTCGCTGGCGCCGGCAGGGTATTCGCCCTGATGGACGAGATGCCCGAGGCCGACGAGGGCAGCGTCACCCTGGTCAGCGCCGAGGAAAAGGACGGCGAGCTCAGCGAATGCGAAGAGAGGACGGGAGTCTGGGCCTGGAAGAAGGCAGACGGATCCCTCGTCAGGCTCCGCGGCGACGTTCGCTTCAACGACGTCGATTTCAGCTATGTCCCCGAGAAGCAGATACTCTACGATATCAACCTCTACGCCAAGCCCGGTCAGAAGATAGCCTTCGTCGGGTCCACGGGCGCGGGCAAGACGACCATAACCAACCTGCTCAACCGCTTCTATGACATCCAGGACGGCCAGATACTCTACGACGGGATCGACGTCAAGGATATTAAGAAGGACGACCTCAGAAGGTCGCTCGGCATAGTGCTCCAGGACGTCAACCTCTTCACAGGGACCATAGCGGACAACATTCGCTACGGCAGGCCCGAGGCGACGGACGAGGAGGTCGTTGCTGCGGCCAAGCTCGCCAACGCTCACTCCTTCATAGAGAAGCTGCCCGAGGGCTACGACACGGTCATATCCGGCACGGGCAGCCAGCTCTCCCAGGGCCAGTGCCAGCTGCTCTCGATAGCGCGCTGCGCTGTCGCTGACCCCCCGGTCATGATACTCGACGAGGCGACCAGCAGCGTCGACACAAGGACGGAGGTCCTCATCCAGAACGCCATGGACGGCATTATGGGCGGAAGGACTACCCTCGTCATCGCTCACAGGCTCTCGACGGTCCAGAACGCGAACGCCATCATGGTGCTCGAGAACGGCCGCATCATAGAACGCGGCGACCACGACGACCTGCTCGCCCAGAAGGGCAGGTACTACCAGCTGTACACCGGAAACAAGGCTGCGCAGTAGGAAAGGTTTGATCTATGTCTCCCGGAGGCCTCCCAGGCTTCCGGGAGCTTTTCATCCCCGTATGAGGTATTTAAACTTCCGGGAGCTTTTCATCCCCTGTTGGCACGGTACAGAGCAGCCAGAGCGGGATTATATCTGACCGGAACAGGGCGATAAACAGGCGGTACAAACATGAACGCATACATAGACATATCCGAGGTCACCCTCGAAACGGAAAGGCTGATCCTCCGTCCCTGGCGCGCTTCCGACCTGGAGGATCTCTTCGAATACGCCTCCGTGGACGGGGTGGGGCAGATGGCCGGCTGGCTCCCTCACAGGGACATAGAGGAGAGTCGGATCATACTAGGAAAATTCATAGAACACAAAAAGACCTTCGCGCTGGAATACTGCGGGAAGGTCATAGGCTCGCTTGGAATAGAGGAATACCGCAGGAGCTCATATCCTCAGTTTGAGGACCTGAGATGCCGCGCGCTGGGCTATGTCCTGAGCAGGGACTACTGGGGCCACGGGCTGATGCCCGAGGCGGTCAAGGCCGTGCTGGCATACCTCTTCGATTCTGTGAACCTCGACGCGGTGTTCTGCAGCCACTACCTGTGGAACGGCCAGTCGAAGAGGGTGATAGAGAAATCGGGCTTCTCGCACCTCGGATACAGCGTGCATGAGACGGCTTCGGGAGGAGAGCAGAAGACCGAGGACCACATCATACGCAGGGAGGACTGGTTTGCGGGCAGCGGCCGTGCTGTCAGAGCAGGGGAGAGCCGCTACGCCGTGCGGGAGCTCCTCGGCCGCGGCAAGGGCGGTTATTCCTGGCTCGTTGAAAGGGACGGGGAGCTCTTCGTCCTAAAGCAGATCCATCACGAGCCCTGCGATTATTACAGCTTCGGGGACAAGATGGCGGCGGAGCTGAGAGACTATGAGAGGCTCATGGCCGCAGGCATAAGGATCCCGAAGCTGATCTCCGCTGACGGAAGGCGGGAGCGCATCGTAAAAGAATACATAGAGGGCGAGACCGCTTCCTCTCTTATGGAGAGAGGGGAGAGCGCTGAGCCCTATATAGGGCAGCTGCGCGATATGGCGGAGCTCGCCCGCGCAGCCGGTCTAAATATCGACTACTATCCTGCCAATTTTGTGATCAGGGACGGCCTGCTCTGGTACGTCGATTACGAATGCAACGAATACAGCGAGGAATGGGATCTGGAGCACTGGGGCATGGGGTTTTGGAAGTAGAGTATCATACCTTGACGTCGGGATTCTTCTCGCCGAACTTTTCCTTCAGCATCTCGCAGATCTCGCTGCGCTCCTTGCCCTGCTTCTCCATGTTCTTGATGGTCTTATACGCGGCGAACAGGGTCGACGGTCCGATCTCGGAGCTGAAATATCCTATGCCCTGGTTCCACGCTAGCAGTTCGAACACGTCGTCCAGCGCGGCGCTGTCGAGACCGTGTATATAGGCCTTTACAAGCTCTCGCGTTGCCTGACGCATCCTTCCCGCTCCAACGGCGTTCGTCAGTGAAAGCAGCAGACGCGTCTCGTAGGGCAGGTAGCGGCGCTCGTCGTTCCAGGTCAGATCCCAGAAATTGACCGCGATATTTCCCAGCTTTTCGTCGACCAGCGGCATATTGGTCAGCGCGGCAGGACGCATGGGGATGTCCTTATCTTCATGCCTGACCTCCGCGCGGTAGAAGTATACATGGAACTCCGCGTCGCCCTTCTGCTCGGTGTAATGCTCAAATCCGAGGCCTTCCATCACCTCGTAGAGCGGGATGGGATCAAAAGACTGAACGATCTCCATACCGCTTCCGGCAGCCGTCTGCATGGCCTGCTTTTTGATCCCCTGAAAGAAATTGCCTTGGATCCCTCTGACGTCTATGGTCTTAAACGTTTCGACCTTATCTTTCCATTCTTTATAACTCATTTCTGTATCTCCTCAATTTATACTTAAGCGACTGCTTCAGTCCAGGATGCGTCCGTCCCTCGAGATCGTCACGACCTGCCAGGGGATGAACTTCCCGCTCGCCATGAGCGCGAATTCCGCCGCTCTCTGAAGACCTCCGCAGCAGGGGACTTCCATGCGTACGATGGTGACGCTCTTGACGTCGTTATCGCGGATGATCGCGGTAAGTTTTTCGCTGTAGTCCACGGCGTCAAGTTTGGGACAGCCGATGATCGTGATCCTGCCCTTCATGAAGTCCTCATGCATGTTCGCGTAGGCATAGGCGGTGCAGTCCGCCGCGATCAGAAGCTTCGCGCCGTCAAAGAACGGAGCCTGCTCCGGCAGGAGCTTGATCTGGCACGGCCACTGCTTCAGCTGAGATGCAGGTCTTCCGCTACCGGCCGCCGGAACATCTTCACATAACTGCTCATCTTCCTTATGGAACTGCATCATCCTAGATCCGGGGCAGCCTCCATCATGGTGTTCATGCATCATGGCACTCATTTTTTTAGCCTCCTTAGCGTTCTTGACGGCCTCTGCATCGTATTCGGGCGCTTCTCTTTCTTCAAATGTTATCGCGCCGGTCGGGCAGTTCGGCAGACAGTCGCCGAAGCCGTCGCAGAAGTTTTCACGGACGAGTTTCGCCTTTCCGTTCACGATATCTATGGCGCCTTCATGGCAGGCCTCGGCGCACAGCCCGCAGCCGTTGCATTTCTCTTCGTCGATGTGGATCATCTTGCGTATCATAGTCATGGTCTCCTCTCTAGTTCTGATATGAGTATAAGCTTAGATCTTAAAATAATCTGTATCTGGAGATACAGTCTCGATCTTTTTTAGTGTAAAATAGCGATATAAAACGTTTGAAGGGGAGTTCTTTATGTATCAATCCGTGCTTGAGAAGAGCGCTCTGTTTTCAGGAGTGCCCGCTGACGAACTAAAGAAGGTCCTGGAAGAGACGCCGCATCATGTGCAGCGCTACGACAAGGGAGAGATCATCTTCCGTCTGATGGAACCGGCCGAAAATGTCGGCATCATTCTGGAAGGCCGCGTGGAGGCGCAAAAGTCATTCTCGAACGGCAGCCAGGTCAACGTATCCGTCAGAGAGGCAGGCGAGGTGATAGGGCCGGCCGCCGTGTTATCCAAAAGCCGGAAGTATCCGTGCGTCATCGTATCGTTGGAACCCGTCAGTATCATGATGTTCCGAAGGGAAGACTTGCTCGGACTGATGCAAAAAGACGTGCGGATACTGGAGAATCTTACAACGGAGATCGCCTCCGCAACGTATATGCTGCAGCAGCGTCTTGAGCTTTTTTCCTATAGCGGGATCGCGCAAAAAGCTGCCTTCTGGCTGCTGATGCAAGCACGCCAGACAGGCAGCGGCAAAGTGCGTATTCCCGGATCTGTCTCCAAATGGGCGTTGCAGATGAACGTTTCCCGTCCATCGCTTCACAGGGAACTGAAGCGGCTGGAAGAACAGTCGGTCATCTCATATGCTCCTCCGTTCATCATCATTCTGGATCCGGATGCCCTGCAGGACGTACTGGGCTGATGATAATGAAACGGAACAAAGAAGAGGGTAGGCTATCCAAGCAGCTTCATTGGCCTTCCTGGACCGGAGCCTTGGCCTGCTCTTCCTTTTCCGCGAAGTATTCGTGCACGCTCTCCGCGGCTCTCATATTCATGCCTGGCGCCTGCGACAGGGCCTCGACGTCAGCCGCCTTTATGGCGTCTACGCTGCCGAAGTGGGAGAGGAGGGCGAGCTTGCGTTTTTCGCCTATGCCAGGTATCGCGTCGAGCACAGAGCGAGTCATCTGCTTTCCGCGCAGCCTGTGGTGGTAGTCTATCGCGAAGCGATGGACCTCCTCCTGTATCGCTCCCAGATAGGCGAAGAGATCTGTGTTGCCCTTGAGGGGGTATTCCTGCTCTTCGAAAATAAGCGCACGCGTGCGGTGCTTATCGTCCTTGGCGAGGCCGGCGACGGGTATGTCAGCCTTGAGTGCCCTGATAACGGCCTGGGCGGCGTGTATCTGTCCTATGCCTCCGTCCATTACTATCAGGTCCGGAAGCTCCTCGAAGCCTTTAACGCCGTTCAATCCGTCCCTCAGCCTCCTGAATAGCACTTCCTGAAGGCTGCCGGTGTCGTCAGGCCCCTCTATGGTCTTTATCTTGAAGCGCCTGTAGGCCTTTGGCATGGGGTGACCGTCGTAGAACACGACCATGGCTCCGACGGAGTCCACGCCGTTGATATTTGAAATGTCGTAGGATTCTATCCTGTGTATCTGCTCCGCGAAGTCTCCGAACACCTCGGAGAGCCCCGATCTTACGGACTCCTCCTTCTCGAGCTGCCTGCGGGCGCGCTCGTCTATGTCCCTGAGCATCTCGCTGACGTCCTTCTTGACGAGCTCCATCAGGGCCCGCTTCTCGCCTCGCGCGGGGGCGAGAACTGTCACGGAGGATCCCCTCTGTTCGCTTAGCCAGCTCTCGAGCAGCGCGTGCTCTTCGGGCAGCTTGGCGACCAGTATCTCCTTCGGGATCATGACGTTCTCGTAGTAGTACTGCTTGATGAATTCCGCTGCCAGCTCCTCGCGGGAGCTCTGTCCGGTGTCGCCAAGGAAGAAGCTCTCCCTGCCCGACAGCTTTCCGGCCCTCACCGTGAAGAGCACGGCGTGAGCTCCGGAGAGCCCCTCGGTTATGAGCACTATGTCGAGGTCCTCGGGCTTTGAGAGCACGACTCTCTGCTTTTCCATGAGGACAGAGATGTCGCTGAGATAATTTCTGTAGGCCGCGGCATCTTCGAAGCGGAGCTCCTCAGAGGCCTTTTCCATCTTCTCTTTTAGCAGGTCGGTGAGCTCGCGGCTCTTTCCCCCGAGGAAGTCTATGGCCTTCTGAACGTTCTCCATGTATTCCTGTCTGCTGACGCCGCCCCGGCATATGCCCCGGCATTTTTTAATGTGGTAGTTCAGGCAGGGGGTGAATCCCTCCGGGAACGAAGAGGCCGAGCAGCGCTTGAGCTCGTAGAGGTCGTTCAGCAGGTCTATTATCGTGTTCACGGCGCCGGCGTCAGGATAGGGCCCGAAGTATTTCGAGCCGTCGGTGACTATGCGCCTGGTCTTGAGTATGCGGGGATACTGCTCTCCGAGTGTCACCTTGATGTAGGGATAGGTCTTGTCGTCCCTGAGGAGTATGTTGTATTTTGGCCTGTACTGCTTTATGAGATTGCACTCGAGCACGAGGGCCTCCATCTCGCTGCCCGTCGTGATGTACTCGAACTCGGCGATGTTCTCGACCATCTTGAGCACCTTGGGCGCGTGATTTTTGGACGACTGAAAATATTGCCGTACCCTCTTTCTGAGCGATACGGCTTTTCCTACGTATATGACCTGCCCGAAAGCGTCCTTGTGTATATACACACCTGGCTTATCGGGCAGTTTTTTCAGCTCTTCCTGGATGTCGAACATCTTCTGTCTTTTGCTTCGGGCCTTTATTTTAGGCTTTAGACCGTTCTCCGCCGCGGTCATCTGCCTGCTGCAGGCTTTGCGCAGCGAACTTTATTTCTCGCCGCGCTCCTTGTCCCACATGGCCCTGCGCCTCGCCTCGTCTTCCTTCTTGGCCTTGAGGCGCGCGGCCTTGGCGGCCTTCTTCTTTTTCATCTGCCAGCGCAGGAAGATGATGTAGCCCGCCAGGGCGAGGATCAGCAGTATGATGATGACCAGTATGGTCGTGAGTATCTTCTTTGCGGTGGCGTCCTCTACGCCGAAATTGGAGAGGAAACCGCCCTCGTTTATGTCGCCGGCGGTGACGACGGGAACGGAGCCTATCTTGTTTCCGCTCTCGTATACCTCGATCGTTCCGACTGCGGTGCCCTTAGCGACGGGCGCCTTGACGCTGTCTTGAAGCTTGATCTCCTTGGAGATGATCTCCTCGGAGCCCTCGACGGGTATGGTGTAGAAGTAGTCGCTCTGGGATACGGTGCCTACCTTGTTGAACTCGCCCTTCCTGACCTTGATCTCTCCGCAGTCCGTGCCGGCACTGACGGCGTGCACGGTCTTGTAGTTCTCAAAGCCCCAGTCGAGCATCTTGATGCAGTCGGCGAAGCGGTCCATGGATTCGGATTTGAGCGCGACGCAGAGCAGCCTGGTATTGTCCCTTTCGGCGGCGGCGATGAGGCAGGCTCCGGCTTCGGAGGTGTTTCCTGTCTTGACGCCTATGCAGCCGTCGTATTTGCAGTATCTGAGATTGTTGTATACGTATATCCTGTTGACGTTCTTCTCGTCGTTGAGGAGGAGGTTCGTGGTCTCTACTGTCTTGACGCTGCTGCTTCCCCCGGAGTTCACGGTCGCGTCGTAGCTCTCCCTGGAGACTATGTCGGCGAAGATCTCGTTCTGCATGCAGTAACTGGCTATGATCGCGAGGTCCCTCGCGGTGGTGTAGTGGTCGTCATCGTGCAGGCCGTGAGGATTGACGAAGTGGGTCGAGGTGGTGCCTATCTCGAGCAGCTTCTGGTTCATCATCTCGGCGAAGGCGAGGTCGGATCCGGCCATGGCCTTGGCAAGCAAGCTTGCGCAGTCGTTCGCCGAGCCTATCAGCATCGCGTAGAGAGCGTCCTTGACGGTCATCTGGTCGCCGTTTTTCAGTCCCAGCCTGGAACCGCCGGTGGATGCCACCGTCGCGTCAGCGGTTATGACGTCGTCCATGCTGAGCTTTTCGATGGCGAGTATCGCGGTCACCATCTTCGTGGTGCTCGCGGGATATCTGAGGGAATCGGCGTCCTTTTCGAACAGGACGTCCCCGCTGCGCAGATCGATCAGTATCGCGGACTCGGCCTTGAGCGTCGGGAGATCGGTCAGGGCGGACGCCGGAGCGGCGCAGAGCCCAAGGATCACACACAGCGTCAGTATTAGCGAAATCAGTCTCTTCATGGCATTCCTCAATTGAAAAACGGACGATACTATAATAGAATTATTACGTATATAATTATAGCACAGGGATGTCCTTCAGACAAAGATATCTCTGCTCTAAACATTAAGAAGTGGTGAAGAAAAGTCCCTGCCGCTGCCGCGGCGCGGGCCCTCTTTTCACTGCTGGGCACGGAGGCGAAATGCAGCTTATAGCGGCGACTCAAAACGTTGACAAACTGCGCGAGATAGCGCAGATAACTTCAGAATTCGGCATGGAGCTCATACCCATGAAGGAGCTCCTGGGCGACCTCGACATAGAGGAGAACGGCAGCACCTGCGCCGAGAACTCCCTGACGAAATCCGAGACTGTCTGCAGGCTCACGGGACGTCCTGCCATAGCCGACGATTCGGGCATCATGGTCGACGCGCTCGGCGGGGCCCCGGGGGTCATGTCCGCGCGCTACGCGGGCGTCCACGGCGACGAGGAGGCGAACCGCCGCAAGATACTGAGGGAGCTCGAGGGTCTTCCCATGGAGGAGAGGACGGCTCATTTCGTCTGCGTGATAAGCTACGTCCATCCCGACGGCACGAAGATAGTCGCGGAGGGCATATGCCCGGGGCGCATAAGCTTCGAGGAGCTCGGTGACGGAGGCTTCGGATACGATTATATCTTCATCCCGGAGGGCTACGGCGAGACCTTCGCCCAGCTTCCGAGAGAGATCAAAAATACAATAGGCCACAGGGCTCTGGCGCTTAAGAAGCTGCGCGAGGAGTTCGAGGCCATTTACGGAAAACAGGAAGGTGATCAAGATGATTAGAGTCAACACTTCGGACGCCATGAAGCTCGCCGGGCTCACGCCTGATCTCGGAGCCGCAAGGGCCGCTCTGGCAGAGCTCAAGGCCAAGACCGGAAGGGGGAACGATTTTCTCGGCTGGATTTCCCTCCACGATGACATCAAGGCCGATCTTCCGCGCATCAAAGCCTGCGCGGAGCGCATCAGGGAGGACGCGGACGTATACGTGGTCATAGGCGTTGGAGGATCCTACCTCGGAGCCAGGGCCGCGATGGAGTTCATACAGTCCCCGACCAGGAACCTCACGGAAAAGGGCCCCGCGGTCTTCTTCTCCGGATATACCCTCAGCGGAAACGAGCTGGAGCAGATCCTGAAGTTCTCCGAAGGGAAGAAACTCTATCTCAACGTCATCTCCAAGTCCGGCACCACCCTTGAGCCGGCGCTCTCGTTCAGATGCCTCAAGGAGGCCGTCGAGCGCTCCTGCGGCAAGGAGGAGGCGAAGAAGCGCATAGTCTGCACCACCGGCATAGGCAGCGGAGTGCTCTACGGGCTCGCCCAGAAGGAGGGCTACGAATGCTTCGCGGTGCCCGAGGACGTAGGAGGAAGGTTCAGCGTGCTCAGCGCCGTTGGCCTGCTGCCCCTGGCGGTAGCGGGACTCGACATCGACGCCCTGCTCGCCGGCTGCGCCGCCCAGGCCGAGGAGAACCTTAAGGACAGCGACGACAACACGGCGCTTCAGTACGCGGCTGCCAGACAGGCGCTCTACGACAGCGGCAAGAAGGTCGAGATGCTCTCCTGCTCGAGGGAATCCCACAGATTCTTCGGCGAGTGGTGGAAGCAGCTCATAGGCGAGAGCCAGGGCAAGGAGCATACGGGCATATTCCCGAACTCAATGGTGCTCACGGCCGATCTTCATTCCCTCGGCCAGTACATGCAGGACGGAGAGAGGATGATGTTCGAGACCTTCCTCAGGGTCGGAGAGGATTCCCCGCTAAGGCTCAAAGAGGCTGAAGGCAATATAGACGGTCTCAACTATCTCGCGGGCATGAGCTTCGCCGAGGTCTTCGCCTGCGCGGCGGAAGGCACCAAGGCCGCGCATGAGGCGGGCGGAGTACCCTGCATGGAGATCTTCGCGGACGCTTCCGACGAGGAGGAGCTCGGAAGGCTCATCTATTTCTTCGAGCTGGCCTGCGGTGTCTCAGGATACATGCAGGGCGTCAACCCCTTCGATCAGCCTGCCGTCAACGAATACAAGAACAGGATGTTTGAGCTGCTTAAGCAGAGGAAAGGTCTGTGATGGAAGACTACAAAAAGACATATGAGCTCTGGAAGAACGACGAGTACTTCGACGCGGAGAGCAGAGCAGAGCTTGCGGCCGTGACCGACGAAAAGGAGATCCAGGAGAGATTCTACAAGGATCTCGAATTCGGCACCGGCGGGCTCAGGGGCATCATGGGCTTCGGAAGCAACCGCATGAATATATACACCGTAAGGCGCGCCAGCGCGGGCTTCGCCCAGTTCCTCAAGGAGAAATACGGCGAGGAAGAGGCGATGAACAGGGGCGTTGCGGTCGCCTGGGACTCCAGGAACAACTCCTTCCTCTTCGCTAAGGAGACGGCTGCTACCATGGCTTCGTGCGGAGTGACCGCATATCTCTTCGACGTCGTCTCCCCGACCCCGCTGCTCTCCTTCGCGGTGAGGCAGCTGGGCTGCGTCGGCGGAGTCGTCATCACGGCCAGCCACAACGCCAAGGAATACAACGGCTACAAGGCCTACGACGAGACCGGCTGCCAGCTGGGCATAGAGGACGCCGAGGCAGTCATCAGCAGGGTCGAGTCCATCTCCGTCACCTCCGTGGATCCCATGGATCTCGAGGAGGCGAAGAAGCTCGACATGGTCAGGATCATAGGCAGCATGCTCATCGACGATTATATCGAGACCGTCTCGGGCTTCAGCTGCGACGTCAGCGCCGAGACCAAGGCGGATATGAAGATCGTATACACCCCGATCTTCGGCGCCGGCAACACTTATGTCCGCAGGGCGCTCGACGCCGCCGGCTTCGACAGGGTATCCGTCGTCAGGGAGCAGGAAGCCCCGGACGGCAATTTCCCTGGGCTCAAGGCTCCCAATCCGGAGAACCCCGACGCCCTGGCCCTTGCCATAGCCCAGGCCGAGAGGGAGGGCGCCGACCTCGTGCTCGGCACCGACCCCGACAGCGACAGGGTTGGCATAGCGGTCAGAGGAAAGGACGGCTTCAGGCTCTTCACAGGAGCCGAGACCGGCATCATGATACTGAACTTCCTCATCGAGAACGCGGGCACCTCGCTGCGCTCCGACGCGACCGTGGTCACGACAGTCGTCACCGGGCTCATGGGCTCGGCGATCGCCGAGAAGCATGGCATAAGGTACAAGGAAGTCCTCACAGGCTTCAAGTTCATAGGCGACGTGATGAACAGGCTCGAGGCCGATCCCTCGCAGGGCAGCTTCCTCTTCGGCTACGAGGAGAGCTACGGCTATCTGACCAGCATGCACGCCAGGGACAAGGACGCCGTCTCGACCTCCGTTGTGATCGCCAACATGGCGGCCTTCTACAGGGAGATGGGCCTCAGCCTCATAGACGTGCTCGAGGGCCTTTACAAGGAATACGGCTTCCACACCGTAAAGGTCCCCTCTTACACGCTCGAGGGTCTCGACGGCGCCGCCAAGATCAAGGCTATCACCGCCGGCCTCAGGGAGAAGGGCATGGACCTCATGCCGGGCATCGACAGGATAGTCGACTACAGCAAGGGCGTGGATGGGCTTCCCAAGTCCGACGTTCTCAAGTATTACCTCAGCGACGGCTCCTGGATGGCGGTAAGGCCCTCCGGCACAGAGCCCAAGATCAAGTTCTATTTCTCGATCAAGGCTGAGGACGAGCAGGGCGCTGAGGAGAAGTACAGAAGGCTCAAGGCTCTCGCCGACGAGCTCACGGCATAGTGGAGCCCGAGTGACCCGGCTCGCCGCTGAGCTATACTCGCGCGGACCGGATCAAATAAGCTATACCCGCGCGGACCGGCTCAAATAAGCTATACTCGAGCGGATTGGATCAAATAAGCTATACTCGCGCGGACCGGCTCAAAACTGAGCTGCGCCCGCTTTTACAGAAACAAAGGAAATATAGGGGCCGGCTGCAGCCGCTTTCAGCGGCACGACCGGCTTCCTGTATAAAAGAGTTCGTATACAAACGAAAGGAAGGAGCAGCATGAAGCTCGAAAAGATGTCATACGCGCAGGCGGCCGAGGCGTTCAAAAACGATCCTGTGGTCATAATCCCGGTCGGAAGCCTTGAGCAGCACGGTCCCCAGTGCGCGCTCGGAACGGACTTCCTCGTTCCTCAGTATATGGCGGATAAGCTCTCCGCCGTCGATAACGTCATAGTGGCGCCCACGGTGAACTACGGCGTGTGCGATTATCACATGAGCTTTCCCGGGACGGTGAGCATAGGCGTCGAGGGCCTCTCGCTCCTTCTCGGTAAGATCGTAGAGGGCCTGATGAGCCACGGCGCGAGGCGCTTTCTGGTGCTTAACGGCCACGGAGGAAACACTCCCGCTATCGACAGCGCGGCGCTCAAGGCCTACAAAGCGGGCGGCATACTTGCCGAGCTCGACTGGTGGGTAGTAGTTGGCCAGCTGGACAAGAGATATGCCGGCGGGCACGGCGACAAGATCGAGACCGAGGCCATGCTCGCGGTGGACGAGAGCGCGGTGCATCTCGAGCTCGCCATGGATATGGACGCGAAGAAGCTCACGGACGAGATATATCCCGTTCATATCCAGTCCCTGCGCTTTAAGGGCGCGGATCTTAGGATAGCGAGGGATACGAAGGAGACCGCTCCTCACGGCTGGTTCGGCCCCTGGGATCCCAGAGACGCGAAAAAAGAAGAGGGCGAGGCGATGATGGAGCTCTGCGTCTCTTACGCCGAAGCCTTTATAGAGGAGTTCAGAAAAGTTGAGCTCTAAGCTGCTTGAAAACAAAGCCTTCCTGTATATGACGGAATTCTTTTCGGGGATGTCCGTAATGGCCGTCGAGCTCGGCGCCAGCAGGCTGCTGGCGCCTTATTTCAGTTCCTCCCAGATCATCTACACGATAATCATAGGGACGGTCATGATAGCCATGGCGCTGGGCAATCTCTACGGAGGCCGCAGCGCGGACAGGGATCCGGATCCCGCCAGGCTCTACAGGAGGATGCTCATAGCCTCGATCTGGATAGCCGCGATACCATTCGCGGGGCGCTATATAATACTGCTGATCTCGGGGCTTCTGATACTCTCGTCGAGCACGGGCTTCCTGACGGCGGCGGCCTTCGCGAGCTGCATGGCGCTCTTCGTGTTCCCGCTCTTTCTGCTGGGAACGGTGACGCCTTCTCTGGTGCGCTACATACTCGAGAATGCGGGAGAGAGCGGCGAGGTCGTCGGAAGGCTAGGCGCCTTCAACACCATAGGCAGCATACTCGGGACCTTCCTTCCGACCTTCGTCACAATACCGGCTTTCGGGACCTCCGCAAGCTTCGTGATATTCTCAGGGGTGCTGCTTTTGCTCTCCCTGGCGTACTTTCTCAGCGCCGGCGGTTTCGGCAAAAGGGCGGCGGCGCTTACCGCCGTCTTCGTCGCCGTATCCCTGCTCTCCGCGAACGCTTCCTTCGCCTTTTGGGAGGACGAGCTGCTCTACGAAGGAGATTCGGTCTACAATTACCTGCAGGTCAAGGAGGACGACGAGAGCGTCATACTCTCCACCAACGTCCTCTTCGGAGTCCAGTCCATAATGATGAAGGACGGCGGGCTCACCGGCATGTACTACGACTACGCCCTCGCGGCTCCGGTGATGGCAAGCGCCGCTTCGGACGGGGAGGCCCTGGATATACTGATACTGGGCAACGGCAGCGGGACCTTCGCCTCGCAGTGCTCGAAGTATTTCCCCGGCTCTGATATAGAAGGCGTGGAGATAGACGGCAAGATAACCGAGCTCGCTTACAGATACTTCGACATGCCCGAGAGCGTAAGCACCTTCGAATACGACGGCCGGGCCTTTATACAGCAGAGCGAAAAGCTCTACGACGTCATACTCGTGGATGCCTACCAGGATATAACCATTCCGTTTCAGATGAGCAGCAGGGAGTTCTTCAGCCTTGTGAATGAGCATCTGAAGGACGGCGGCGTCATGGTCGTGAACATGAACATGCATTCCGACGGGGAGGGCTCGATCAACGAATATCTGTCCGATACCATATGCGGGGTGTTCGGGAGCGTCTGCACCGTCGACGTCCCTCACATGAGCAACAGGGAGCTCTTCGCCCTGAAGAGCGGAAACAGTACTGATCCGGCGGAGCTTCTGAAGCAGGGGCGAGCCGAGTTCGCCGGGGATGCCTCGCCCGAGGCAGAGGACGTTTACTCGCTCTGCGGGGATATATCGGAGAGGCTCAGGCCCTGCGTCATGTCGGAGAACGCTTACCTTCTGACCGACGATAAGGCCCCGGTGGAGCTGCTCGGAAAGAAGATGATAGACAGCCTCATAGACGAGGAGCTGTCTTATTACAGGGGGATATACGAAAGAGAAGGCCTGAGGGGTCTCGTGGACTATCTCATATAGGGTAGTCCCGATCGAAAGTAACAAAAGAAACAGATGAAAGCACTCAAGAAAACAGTTCTATCCGTGGCCGCGCTGCTCGCGGTGCTGGCCGCGTTCTTCAGATTCGCGCTCAGGGGCTACGGCTTTCTGGCGCTCGTACTCATAGCGGTCTCCGCTGCCGCTGTACTGCTCGTTATCCTGCCAAGGAAGGCGAAGATCGTCCTCCTCGCTTTTATCGCGGCCTTTATGGCTGTCTTCTGGCACTTCGAGGCCATGGTCCTTGACGCTTCTAAGGGAGATGTCCCCGAGCGCGCGGACTATCTGATAGTCCTGGGCGCCGCCGTGCACGGAAGCAGCCCGTCCCCGTCTCTTCGGGAGAGGCTCGAGGCGGCTCAGGCTTTTCTCGAGGAGCATCCCGAATGCACTGCCGTAGTCAGCGGAGGAAAGGGCAGCGGAGAGGATATGAGCGAGGGCAGCTGCATGAAGAGCTGGCTCGTCTCGCGCGGCATAGGCGAGGACCGCGTGATAGCCGAGGAGAAGGCCGTGAGCACCGAGGAGAACCTAAGGTTTTCTGCGGATATCATAGCCAAAGCCGAGGGCGAAGACTGGAGGGACCTGGACATAGCGGTCTGCTCCAGCGAGTATCATCTCTGCAGGGCGGCCTTCCTCGCGGAAAAATACACAGGAATAAGACCCGCGCTGATCCCCGCCGAAACGGCGAGGCCGCTTTTAAAGCTCTCCAATCTCATGCGGGAGGCGTGCGGGATGATGATAAACGCGATCAAGAGGTAGTTTATGCTGGAAGTAAGACACGTTACGAAAAGATACGGAAAGACGCTCGCGGTCGACGACGTCAGTTTCACGCTCGATCCGGGCTCGGTCACGGTCCTTCTCGGTCCGAATGGGGCAGGGAAGAGCACCATAATGAAGTCCATAATAGGTTTTCTCAAATTCGACGGCGAGATACTCGTCGGAGGAGAGGAGAACAAGACTCCCCAGGCGAGGAGGATCATAGGCTACGTGCCGGAGATCCCCGCGCTCTATCCCAACCTGACGGTCTCGGAGCACATGGAGTTCCTCGCGAGAGCCTACAGGCTCACGGACTACAGCGCGCGCAAGGAGGCGCTTTTAGCGCGCTTCGAGCTCAGCGAGCACAGCAGGAAGTTCGGCGACGAGCTCTCCAAGGGCATGCAGCAGAAGCTGAACCTCTGCCTTGGGCTGCTTCCCGAACCGCAGGTCATACTTCTGGACGAGCCCATGATAGGTCTCGATCCGCATGCGATCAAGGAGCTGAGATCGACTATAGAGGAGCTCCGCGTCCAGGGCCGTACCCTGCTCGTGAGCACGCACATCATAGACAGCGTAGACATGCTCTGGGACAGGACCGTCATAATGCAGGGCGGAAAGGTCAAAGCCAACGTTCTTAGGGAGGAGCTTGACGCTCAGAACAAGAGCCTGGAGCAGCTCTTCTTCGAAGTGACGGAGGGCCTTAAGCCGGAGGATGAGGCTGCGGACAAAACTGAAAAGACCGGGGAGGGCGCAGAGGTATGAGCTTCATAGCTTATTACGCCTTCCATTCCTTCATAAACCAGATAAGGAAAATGCTCAAGACCTGGGTGCTGGTATTCATACTCGCCTGCGGTCTGATAGGCGGCCTTATCGGCTTTGGCGTGGGCATGCTGTCCGATATCTCGGACGATATGGAGCCCGTGCCGGAGCCCGGGGCGGAATGGTACAGCGAGGACTACGGTCCCTCTGCGGAGCCGCCCGGCTCTGAAGTTTTGATCCCGCCGTCCGAAGATCCGGCGCTGCCAGGCGACGGCGAGGAAGGCTCTTCGGGAGTCAGAGACATCTTCGAGTTGATCTACGGTGGAGTCATACTGGCCGCGATGCTCTTGAGCATACTCATGGCCGAAAAGGGGAATGGAGGCAGGTTCCTGCCGGCCGATGTCAGCCTGCTCTTCGCGTCGCCGCTGCGGCCGCAGACGGTGCTGTTCTTCCGTCTGCTCATGCAGCTCGGCGTAATGCTGTACATGACGGTGTATATGCTCATCAACTTCGGGAATATAGCCGAAAACATGGGCATAGGACTTCCCGCAAGGATAATGATAATGCTCGGCTGGTTCTTCTCGATGTTCTTCGGGAAGCTGCTCGAGACCTACATATATCTCGCCTCGGCGGACAGCCCTAAGACTAAGAGATACGCCGATGGAGCGCTCTACGCCCTCATACTGGTGCCGGCAGCTGCGTGGTTCACGTGGTGGAAGGCCAATGGAGGCTCGCCTCTTAAGGCAGCCTTCTCCTTCTTCAACGCGCCGCTCAGCAGGGTAGTCCCCATCTGGGGCTGGATAAAGGGCATGGGCATGTATGCCGCTGAGGGAAGGATGTCCATGTCTCTGCTCTGCCTGGTCGCGACCGTAGCCGGGGCCGCGCTCTTCACGAGGCACATATGGAACATGAATGCCGACTTCTACGAGGAAGCCATGGCCAAGTCCGAGGAACTCGCGCAGGCGATGCGCGACATCGAGGAAAAGAAGAGCGCCTTCGGCAGCGCAAAAAAGAAGAAGATAAAGAGCGATATAGAAAGAGACGGTATGAACAGGGGACTGGGCGCGAGCGTGTTCTTCTGGAAGTCCGTGCTCAACAGGAAGCGCTTCTCTAAGCTGCTTCTGATCACGAAGACCTCCGGGTTCTACCTTGCCGTTGCGGCCGGAGTCTCGTTCTTCATGCGCAGCGTGATGGAGTCGTCCAGCTGCGTGCCCGCGGCGTTCGCGCTCGGAGCCATGGTCTTTTTCAGGGCTCTCGGAAATCCGCTCGAGGAGGATACCAAGATAGATCTTACGGCGCTCATCCCGGAATACGCGTGGAAAAAGCTCAGCTATTCCGCGCTCGGAGGGGCTCTTAGCTGCCTGCTCGACCTGCTTCCCGCGATCGCGGCAGCCGCGCTCATCTCCGGGGGAAACGCCTCGGATATAAAACTGCTGCTCATCTGCGTTCCGCTTATATTATCGGTGGATCTATACGCGGGCAGCTGCGGCTCCTTCATAGCGCTCTCCACTCCGGCGAACGCAGGGACCACGGTCAAACAACTCGTTCAGATAATGTTCATATACTTCGGACTGCTTCCGGACGTGGGCGTCATCGCCGTTGCGGCGGTGTTCGGCAGGACGGCGCTTGGCATTTTCGCGGCCTCGCTGCTCAATCTCATGCTGACCATGATCTTCATATCGCTGTCCGGAAGGCTGCTCGATCCGAGGCCCGGAAGACCGGTATATACGGACGAGAACTGCCCGGGCGACCCGGCGGAGGCGAAAGGCAGTTTCGACCGCATAGGAAGGGCCCTTTTCATAATGCTGGCGATATCTACCTTCCTGCAGCTGCGTGCCGCGAGTCAGCTTCCGGCCGGCTTCGGAGCGGAGCATCCGTGGCTGGTATGGCTCGTCCAGATGGCGCCGCTGTACCTGGTCGCCATACCTGTAGGCCTGCTGATCATGAAAAAGCTCCCCGCGTCTGACGGGGAGATGACTAGAAAGCTCAGCTTGCCGGCCTGGCTCGGCCTTATACCCATAGGCTTTTTCCTGATGTACAGCGGTAATATAATAGGCCTGATATTGAGCGCTCTATTCAGCTATTTCTTCGGCGGGGGAGCGGTCAGCGCGGCGGATATGAACCCGCTGACGGACCTCTTCACGGATACTCAGTTCCTTCCCCGCACACTGGTGGTCGTCGTCCTGGCCCCGGTGATAGAGGAGCTGCTGTTCAGAAAGGCCCTGATAAGGCGCACAAGAAGATACGGCGAAAAGACCGCCGTAGTCTTCAGCGCTGTATGCTTCGGCCTGTTCCACGGGAACCTTCCGCAGTTCTGCTACGCGAGCCTTCTAGGCCTGCTGCTGGGAGCCGTTTATATCAAGACGGACAGGATCGTATACACCATAGGACTTCACATGTGCGTGAACTTCATGGGCGGCGTGATAGCGCCGTATATCATGACCCTTACGCTTGAGAGCGGGGAAGAGGGGATATACCCCGCGCCAGTACTGGCATTTTTCTCCCTGATAGTCACGCTGTTCTTCCTCGGGGCGGCCTTCCTTGCGCAGTATTCGCAGAGGCTCAGCTTCGGCTTCGCCCCGTCGCAGCTGCGCCCGCGGGCGGCGAGGCGCTGCGCATGGCTGAACACAGGGATGATCATGTTCGTCGCCCTGTCGGCCGCGGTGATAGTCCTCGCGCTGCTGTAGCGGGGCTAAGGCTTGCGGTGCTGTGGCAGGCATCCAGCTCTTGCCCTCGGGCATCCTGCGCCTAAGGCTTGCGGCCCGCTGAAAGCAGCATGCGGTCGCTTTCGAGCTCCCTGCCGGAGGTCTCCCTGAACTTCCTCAGCAGGTCCTGAGTGCTCAGTCCAGAGCGCTCTTCGCCCTCGACGTCGTATATGACTCGTCCTTGGTCCATCATGAGCGTGCGGCTCCCCAGCCTGAGCGCCGCTCCCATATCGTGTGTTATCATAAGGCAGGTCAGTCGGTCGAGGGCGACGGCCTGCTTCGTTATATCCAGGACCTTTTCCGCCGAACCGGGATCCAGCGCGGCGGTGTGCTCGTCGAGCAGCAGCAGCTTAGGAGGATTGATCACTGCCATCATGAGCGTTACTGCCTGCCTTTGACCTCCCGAGAGCAGACCGACAGGCTGCGTCATCCTGTCTTCGAGTCCCATTCCGAGCTGAGCCAGGGCGTCTCTGAATCGCTTATGATCCTGCCGGCTCCCCAGGCTCATCCACTTTCCCGTCCCCGCAGCGAGGCTGAGGTTCTCTTCTATCGTGAGTCCCGGGGCGCTCCCCCTCATAGGATCCCGGAATATGCGGCCTATGTAGGCGGCCCTCCTGTGCTCGGGGTCCATCGTCACATTGCGGCCGTCTATGAACACGCTTCCCTCATCCGGGATGAGGCTCCCGCATATGAGGTTGAAGAGGGTGGATTTCCCGGCCCCGTTCGCCCCTATTATCGTTACGAACTCGCCCTCATCCACGCGCAGGCTCAGGCGGCCTATCGCCCTGTGCTCGTCCGCTGTGCCCTTTGAAAAGCTTATCGAAACGTTCTTCAGCTCCAGCATCTCAGGCCTCCCTTTTCAGCTCCATCCTGCGCTTTATAAGGGGCATCCTGGAGTGCAGGTAGGGAGCGGAGATGGCTATGACCACTATCACGGAGGATATGAGCCTGAGCATGAAGGCAGGCATATTGAGCCTCAGCGCAAGCGTGTAGCCCAGCCTGAAGACGAAGGCTCCGAAGAGCATGATCAGAACCCTCAGAGGGATGCTCCTTCCCCTGAAAAAGACGCCTCCTATGAGCAGCGACGCCAGCGCCACCGTCAGCATGCCCGAGCCTATGTCTATGTTTACCGAGCGCTGCGACTGCGCGAGAAGGCAGCCCGAGAGCGCGGTGAGTGAGTTCGAGATGCAAAGCCCGGCCGTTGTCGTGAAGGCGGGATCTATCGACGAGGACTTCACCATCGCGAGGTTGTCCCCGGTAGCTCTTATCGCGAGCCCCAGCCTTGTCCTGAGGAACAGGCTCAGCAGGCCCGCCGCTGCCAGCGCGAAAAGGGCTGCGGGTATGAGCTTCCACATGCCTTCCAGCGCGCTTCCCTTGAGCAGATCCTTGGCCATGGTGAATACCGTGGTCGCCTTGTTCATATTAAGGAGGGAAGAGCCCCCCATTACTGCTATATTGACGGAGTACAGCCCCGTATTTACGACTATGCCCGCAAGGAGGCTGTTGACTCCCATGCGTGTCTGAAGCACAGCCGTTACCAGGCCGCTGAGACAGCCCGCGAGCATAGCCGCGGGCAGCGAGAGCCAGGGGTGTCCTGCAAGAACTACGACGGCTCCGGCAGCCGCGCCTAGCGTGAAGCATCCGTCGGTCGAGAGGTCGCAGACTCCGAGCATGGAATAGCTCAGGAAGAGCGCGAGCACGGTCAGCGAGCAGATGAGCCCCAGCTCGAGAGCGGTCTGTATGAGGTTTAAAGAAGATATAAGGGTCATGGTCTTTCCTGTATAAGTTTATTTTTCTGAGTAAAGCTCTTGCTTACCGGTCTCATCGGATCGGCTGCGATGCGCCGGTCGTCCCGTCTGATCCCAGATCTTTAGAAGCTCTCGGCTGTCCTGATGGGCTCGGTCTTGGTGCAGAGTCCCTCGAAGGCCTTCGCCACATCGTCGTAATCGTAGCCCAGATCTTCGCAGATATCGGTATTGATCGTGACCTTTCCGTTGTCGAAGGTCATGACCGGGGTCGACGCGGGGTCGGCGCCTTCACAGAGGACTGCAGAGACCATGTAGGCTGTCTGCTTCCCGAGCTCGGCATAGTCGACACCGAAGCCTATGAAGGCCCCGTTCAGCGCGAAGGAATCGGCGCCGGCGTAGTGGGGAATGCCGGCCTCGCTGAGCATCTCGTATATCGAGAGCTCGGCGGTCATCATCGTGTTATCGGTAGGGGTGAAGACTGCGTCCACGTCCGAGCTCAGGAGGGACTGGACCGCGAGTATGGCCTCCTGGTTGTTTCCGGCGGTGTAGTCGACGGTCTCAACTCCTCTTTCCGCAAGAATGCGCTTGGCCTCGGCTATCGGGCCGGCGGAGGAATCCTGCCCTATGTCGTAGAGAAGGCCTATCTTGTCAGCCTCCGGGTCGACCGCGAAGATGAGCTCAAGCAGGGCGTTGGTGTTGAGGTAATCCGAGGTCCCCGTTATGTTCGCGCCGGGCTGTTCGAGGCTCTCCACCAGGCCGCAGGCCAGGGGATCCGAGACCGCGGAGAATATCACGGGGATGCCGCTGTCCTCGGTCGCTGACTGCATGGCCATAGCTACGGGCGTCGCGATGCCTATCATCAGGTCCACGCCTTCGCTCGTGAAATCCGAGATTATCTGCGCGAGCACCGCGGAGTCTGCGTTGCAGTTCTCGTAGCGTATCTCGAAGCTGACGCCGAGGCGCTGCTCCTCTTCGGCGAGCCCTGCCCTGATATTGTCAGCGATCTGATTGAGGGACGCGTCGTCCACGTAATTGCAGATGCCCACCTTGTAGGTCTTCGGCGAGTCCTCCGCGGGCTCGGCCTCTTTTTTCTCACCGCAGGCCGCGAGGCCTATGATCATAGCGGCGCACAGCGCCAGGCACATGAGTTTTCTGCAGAGTTTTCCGATGTCGTTTCCGGTCCTGAAAGTCATTTTTGATGTCTCCTTTCGCTTAACAGCTGTTTCTTTGGATAAGGTCCAGTGTTGGTAATGGAGATCCCGGGCTTTAAGGATAAACAAAAATATCCTGCCCCAGATTTGGGACAGGATATGATGCTCCTGCGGTACCACCCAAGTTGACGCAATAAAGCGCCCTCTCACTTCCGCGCACCAACATGCGCGCCTCCCTGGTAACGGGTGAGGTCCCCGTCAGCTACTACTCGCGCCAGGAGGCGCTTTCGCTCTGCCCTCGCGAGTCCATTCGGAAAAGGGAGCACGCCGCGCTCACACCGTCCGCGGCTCGCTTTAGTGCACTGATCTTTTCTTACTACTCTCGTTCAGCGGTTTGATGGTATTTAGTTGTATCCGTCGTGATTTTTAACATCACTTCGGATGTTATTTTGTGTTATACGCTTAAATCTCGAAAATGTCAAGCAGGTCGCTTACGGTGAGCTTCTTTTTTTCTTCTCCGGAGACGTCCAGCCTTATGCGGCCTTCCTCCATCATGATGAGCCTGTTGCCGTAGGCGAGGGCATCCTTCATGTTGTGGGTGACCATCATGGTCGTGAGACCGTGCTCCCGGACTATGCGCTCCGAGAGCTCCAAAACGACGGCTGCTGTCTTAGGATCGAGGGCGGCCGTGTGCTCGTCGAGAAGCAGCAGCTTCGGCTTTTCCAGCGTCGCCATGAGGAGGGTGAGTGCCTGTCTCTGCCCTCCGGAAAGCAGTCCGACCTTGGTCTGGAGCCTGTCCTCCAGGCCGAGGCCGAGGATCTTGAGCTCCTCCCTATACCTGGCGCGCTCGTTTTCGCTGATGCTCCACTTAAGGCCCCTTTTGCTGCCGCGCCTTGCGGCGAGAGCGAGGTTCTCCTCTATCCACATGTCCGGAGCCGTACCCAGCATGGGGTCCTGGAAGACCCTGCCGAGGTACTTCGCCCTGACGTGGGCCGGCATGTTGGTTATATCGGTGCCGTCGAGCAGTATCTTGCCTGAATCTATCATGAAGGTGCCTGCGACCGCGTTGAGGGCGGTCGATTTGCCTGCGCCGTTGCCTCCTATGACGGTCACGAAGTCCCCGTCGTTGAGTGTGAGGCTGACGTGGTCGAGCGCCACCTTTTCGTTCACCGTCCCGGGATTGAAGGTCTTGCATACGTCTCTAAGCTCGAGCATTGCCGCGGCCTCCTTTCAGATGGGGTACGGTGAGGAACACCGCCACTATGACGGAGGTGATGAGCTTCAGGTCGTTCGTATTCAGTCCCAGCGTGAGCACGAGCTGGAGCACTACGTAGTAGATCACGGCGCCGAGCACGACGGCCAGCATCCTCAGAGCGAAGTTGAAGGAAAAAGCCTTCCCGAATATGACCTCGCCTATGATCACCGCCGCGAGCCCTATAACTATCGCGCCGCGTCCCATGTTGACGTCGGCGAAGCCCTGATACTGCGCCAGGAGAGCTCCCGAGAAGGCCACTAGGCCGTTCGCGAGCATGAGTCCCATCACGACGCATCTGTCGGTATTGACGCCCTGGGCTGAGGCCATGACGCGGTTGTTTCCCGTAGCCCTGATGGAGCAGCCTATCTCCGTTCCGAAGAAGTAATAGGCCGCCGCGATGATCACGGCCGAGAGCAGGGCCAGCAGCACTATGGGGTTGTCGAAGCCCGCCGCCCTGACGTATCTCTGGGACAGCAGCAGCCTGAACTTGTCTACGCTAACGGGCTGGTTGGCCTTTCCCGCCATGATGCGGAGGTTGACCGAGTACAGGGCGAGCTGGGTCAGGATGCCGCTGAGTATGGCGGGTATCCTGCACTTGGTGCAGAGAAGCCCCGTCACGAGTCCCGCGATCATGCCGGCCGCAGCTGAAGCCGCAACGGCCGCGGCGGCGGGGACGCCCGCCCTGATCAGCATGAGGCAGGCGGCTCCCCCGGTCGCGATAGAACCGTCGACCGTCAGATCTGAGGTGTTGAGTATCCTGAAGCTTATATATACTCCCAGCGCCATGAGGCCCCAGATGAGGCCTTGAGCGCAGGCGCCCGGGAGCGCGGATATGAAGGAATTGAAAGGATTCATCCGTATCTCTCTTTAAAACCGTTCAAGCCCCGGCCGTACCTGGGCGGCGCGTCCGGGGCGGGATATAGTGGGATCAGCGATCTTCGCCTCAAATGGCCTCATAGCCTTCGAGAGGCTCTATGCCGAGGGCTTCGCACATATCCTTGTTGAACTTCTTGACGAACTGCGGAGCGTAGGCTACGGGCATCTGGGAGATGTCTGCCTCGCCCTTGAGGATCTGGACGGCCATCTCCCCGGTCTTGAAGCCTATATCGTAGTAGCTGATGGAAAGAGTCGCGATGCCGCAGCCGGCGCAGAGGTTTTCTTCTCCGGCGATGATGGGTGTCTTAGCGGGTATCGCTATGTTCGCGATGCTCTCCGCGTTGTTGGCGCAGGTGTTGTCGGTCGGTATGTAGAGCACGTCGCAGCTGCTGCAGGCGTTCTGCACTACCGCCGCGAGATCGTTGCTGTCGGTGAAGCCGAATTCTGTCGCGGTGAAGCCGAGAGCTTCGAGCTCAGCCTTCACTACGTTGACCTGGTAGCGGCTGTTGGCTTCGGCTGTGCAGAAGACGAGCCCTACGGTCTTGGCGTCGGGGAACCATTCCTTTACCATGGCGGCCTGCTCGTCAAGCGGGGCGAGGTCGGAGGTTCCGGAGATGTTGCCTCCCACGGTGCCGCTGAAGTTCTCGATCTCGAGGGCGGTGCCGTATTCGGTGATCGAGGTCCCGAGGATGGGGATGCTGTCCGTCGCAGCGGCGGCTGCCTGCAGCGCGGGCGTAGCGTTGGCCATTATAAGGTCGCAGCCCCCGGATACGAAGCCGTTGATGATGGTCGAGCATACCGCGGAATCGCCGGAGGCGTTCTGGATATTGACGACGGCGTCGTCTCCCAGACCGGCCTTCACAGCTTCCTCGAAGCCCTGGGTCGCGGCGTCGAGAGCGGGATGCTGTACGAGCTGGCATACTCCGATGTTGAATACCTTCGCTTCGGGCTCAGAGGCGGGCTCGGAGGGCTCCGCTTCCTTCTTTTCTCCGCAGGCCGCGAGGCCGAGGATGAGCAATGCCGCTATCAGCAGTGATAAGAACTTTTTCATTTTTTCTCTCCTTTTCAGCGATTCAGCTAATAAAAAACGGTCCTGTTTCGAAAAACAGAACCGAGCTTTGACTGTGTTTATGCTTCCGCCCTGAGGCAGGTCCTATCTTTCCGTGTTATTCGCTTTGAGCACACCATAATAGCGGTAATAGCTGTAGCTATAACCGTAAGCGTAGGAGTATGCTGCTGCGATAACGGATCGATCAATATTCATGTTTTGTATTTTACTATGCCGGGCGAGGATGTCAAGGACTTTTTGTCCGCGGAGCGAAAACTCTTGTGCGCATTCTGGGGTAACGAAATAATTCCCTTTATTTTCCACGCTGCTACGTGTATAATGATTAATAGCATTTCTTACGATCATTACCGGAGGTTTAAGAATAATGGCAGAAAAGAAACAGCATAAGCTCGTTGCCGCCGACGGCGGCTCCGAAAGGAAGATGAAGGAAGCCAAGCCCGTCGGCAGCGCGTCGGGACTCAGATGGGGAGCCGTCATACTCTGGATACTCGGCCTCGCCTTTGAGATCTGCGCCTTCCTCGTGCTGCAGGGCAAGATCAATCTCAACTTCATGCCCAGCATGTACCAGCTGATAGGCTTCATCGTGCTCGACCTCATAGCGGTGGTCATAGGCTCGCATCTGTGGAAAAAGGCGAACCACATAGCCCCGGCTTCGGAGGCAAACAAGGTCAAATTCTGGCTGTGGAACAATCTCGGTCTCATCGCCAGCATCGTATGCTTCCTGCCCATAGTGATCCTGCTCCTCACGAACAAGGATCTGGACAAGAAGACCAAGACCATCGCCACGGTCGTCGCTATAATAGCGCTCCTGATAGGCGGGGCCTCCAGCATAGACTACAACCCCGTGTCCTCCGAGCAGCAGCAGGCCGCCATACAGGCGCTGGGCGACGAGGTCGTCTACTGGGCGCCCTTCGGCAAGGTATATCACACCCATGAGGACTGCGGCTCGCTCAACCAGAGCGACTCCCTGACCTACGGCACCGTAGAGCAGGCTATCGCCGCTAACCGCACCAGGCTCTGCTCCTTCTGCGCCAGAAGGGACAACATCACCGGCGTGAGGACCGACGAGCAGTAAAAAGCGCCGCGCTCCAGCAGTTTTAGCAATCGAAAAAGGATCCCGCATCGCAGCGATGCGGGATCTTCGATTTATTCTGCAGTCTTAAGAGCCTGCCCTCAGGAAGCTTTGCCGGAGCGTAGTCGAGACTCTAGGACAGTGTTTTCAGCCCGGCTGCGCGCTTTTTACTGCCGGCGATACTTCGCGTCCAGTATCCTGGCCACGTGCACGCCGGAGGCGCTGGCCTGCGAGAGGCTGTGGGTCACGCCGGAGCCGTCTCCGAGGACGTAGAGCCCCTTGAGCGCCGTCTCCAGGTCGGCGTCCACCTCTACGGTGGAATTGTAGAACTTGACCTCGACTCCGTAGAGCAGGGTGTCGTCGTTAGCGGTCCCGGGAGCGATCTTATCCAGGGCGTAGACCATCTCTATGATGTCGTCGAGCTGACGCTTGGGCATGACCAGAGCGAGGTCTCCGGGCGTTGCCTTTAGCGTCGGCCTGGTGAAGCAGCTCTCCATGCGGTGCTCGTTCGAGCGGCGGCCCTTGACGAGGTCGCCGAAGCGCTGCACCAAAACTCCTCCGCCCAGCATGTTGGATAGCCTGGCTATGGATTCGCCGTATTCGTTGCTGTCCTTGAAGGGCTCGGTGAAATGGTTCGAGACGAGCAGGGCGAAGTTCGTGTTTTCAGTCCCCAGCGCCGGGTCTGCGTAGCTGTGCCCGTTGACGGTGACTATGCCGTTGGTGTTCTCCGTAACGACCTCCCCGTAGGGGTTCATGCAGAAGGTCCTGACCTTGTCCCCGTACTTCTTGGTCCTGAAGACGAGCTTGCTCTCGTAGACCGCGTCCGTGATGTGCTTGAATATCACCGCGGGAAGCTCGACCCTAAGGCCTATGTCGACCCTGTTGGAGCGGGTGTTTATCCCAAGCTTTCCGCAGACTCCGGAGATCCACTTGGAGCCGCTTCGGCCGGTGGCGAGAACGAGCTGCCTGCAGGCGTAGGACTCGCCGTCCGAGCAGTTCACGACGTAGCCGTCCGCGGTCTTCTCCACCGTGTCCGCGCTCGTCCTGAATACTATGTCTATCTTGTCCTTTACGAAATCGTAGATCTCGGACAGTATGCGGACGTTGCGGTCGGTCCCCAGGTGACGTACCTTGGCGTCGAGCAGGTGCAGGTCGTTCTGGAGAGCGAGGGTCTTCAGCTCCTGGTGCTCGGTGGAATAGAGCTTGGCCTCCGAGCCTCCGAAGCTGCAGAGTACCTCGTCGACGTATTCCATCAGCTCCATGGCCCTGTCCTCGCCGACGTAGGCGTAGAGATCTCCGCCGAAATCGTTTGTGATGTTGTATTTTCCGTCCGACAGCGTGCCCGCTCCGCCGTAGCCGTTCATGATATGGCAGGGCTCGCAGCGTACGCATTTTTCTGTCTTTCCGAGCTTGATGGGGCAGCGCCTCTCCTCAAGGCGCGCTCCGCGGTCTATCATGAGTATCTTGGCGGGGGTCCCGCGTTTGGCAAGCTCGTAAGACATGAAGACGCCGGCAGCGCCGGCGCCTACGATAACGATATCGTATTGTTTCATGCTGATAACCTCAGTTTTATAAACTGCCTATTCTTCCTCGTCCATGATCTTGTCGAATTCGGCGGCGGCTCTTTCGAATTCGTCATCGTCCTCTATGTCGATGAGCTCGAACTCATCATCGCCGACTTCCTTATATCCGTAGATGTAGACGTCGTCGCTGCCGTCGTCGGGAAGAAGAGCTATATATTCCTTGCCGTCGAGGTCAAAGGTGCCCATTATCTCCGCTTCCAGCTCGGTGCCGTCCTCGAACTCGAGTGTGATGTAGAGCTCCTCATCTTCCTCAGCGGGAGCGTTGCTTTTTACCTGGTCTGCCATGGTTTATTTCCTCCGTAAAAAAGAACTGTTCTTTTTTGATTCTAACACTATTTTCAATGCACCGCAACGTGTCCCGCGAGCGCTTCCTCGACCATGTCGTGAAGCGTGACGTAGGCGAGATAGCCGAGGCCGTAGGTGTTCTTGGCGTCGGTGTAGTAGCTGCTTCCGTAATTCTCCTTGAAGAAGTCCCTGATGTCAGCCTTCTTGACCTTGAGCCCTTCCTTCTCTGCTATCGCCTGATAGATCAGCGGATAGCTGGCCTCGGATTCGATGTAGTCGCTGTACATCTCGCGGAATTCGGCCTCGTCCTTGACCTGCAGATAGGTCTCGAGCATCTCGTCGAAGGTCATGCCGTAGCTGTCTGCGCTGGTCCTGTAGTTCTCCATTATCAGGGCTACGGTGTGTTCTCTTACGGCGTCGGGGATCTCGCTCACGGAAGCGCTCTCGAAGACGTAGTTAGCAGCGTAGTTGAGCTTGCAGTAGTCCTCGATGTCCTTGAGGCTGGTCCAGCCGTAGTATTCGAAGTTGTCCGCTACGAAGGCGTCGTCGCAGGCGTCGAAGTCGATATCGCCCTGGATGTAGTTGATCTTGGTCTTGAAGACCGCGTCCTTGCCGGATAGCTCCTCGTTGTTGGTGTAGGGGTCGGGGAAGGTGACGTTCACGTCGAAGCTGTCTCCGGGCATGTGTCCGATCAGCTGCTCGAGGAAGTCGTCTATGTAGCTCGTCACGCCTATCGTGACATTGGTACCGCCTTCTCCGGTGGAGCCGCCTTCGAAGGCCTCTCCGTCGACGTAGCCTATGTATTCGATGTTGACCGTGTCGCCGTCCTCAACTGCCCTGTCGGTCACTTCCTCGTGGGGCGCGAAGTAGCTGAGGTAGTACTCGACCCCTTCTCTGAGCTCGTCGGCGGGGATATCGATAGTGCTGTAGTCGGGGAGGGTGACGTGATCCAACGCTTTGATCCCGGTGTAATAACCGTTGTCTTCAAGCCCCTGGCTGTAGACCGGGGTCTCTCCGCTCTGCCCGCAGGAGCAGAGGATCAGTGTGAGCGCCATCATGAGCGCTGCGAGCTTGACTGTCTTTTTCATGCTTAATCTCCGTGTTATATATAGTCCATCTGTGTCTTTGCCTGGCCGGCTTTGTCGGCTCCGGCAAAAAAGCTTGTTCATTATATCACAATTGCCCGGCGTATTGTGAAGAAGAAATAAATATTGCGACATAGATGCGACACCCGCCCCTTGAGCCTGCCTTGGCGTCCTTCGCTCGGTTTTTGTTGAAAAGGCCAAGTGATGAGAGTAATATATAGTTTCAAAACAATAAGAAAGGGGGATGAAATGAAAGACAAGACGAAAATGCTCACGTTTACCGCGCTTTTTGCGGTGCTGAATTTCATCGCTTTTACCTACGGAAAGATCAATATCCCCATCAGCGTTGGGGGAACGACCGCCATTCACGTCGCGAACGCCGTGGTCGTGCTCTCATCTTGGCTGCTCGGTCCGGTTTATGGCGGGCTTGCGGGCGCGGTAGGGCTATCGCTTGCCGACGTGCTGGATCCCCTGTACATAAGCTCCGCGCCCAAGACCTTTATACTTAAATACTGCATAGGCTATATAAGCGGGAAAACGGCCGAAAGGCTCGGACTCAGGGAAAAGAGCGAAAAGAAGGATATCACCGTGGCCGCCGCCCTCAGCGCCGCAGCAGGGCTCTGCTTCAACGTGATCTTCGACCCTGTGATAGGCTACCTCTTCAAGCGCTTCGTGCTCGGAATGCCCGCTAAAGCGGCGTCGATACTTCTGACCTGGACTGCCGGCGTGACGGCCTTCAACGCGCTGGTATGCGTATTTATATCGACGGCGCTCTATCTGGCGCTGCACAAGGCCTTCTTCCGCATAAGCGGAAAGTAGGTTATACTGCAAGGAGAATCTGGGATATCGGGCAATGCTGCAAAAGGCTTGGGATCAGACGGTACAGCGGGTAATAAGCGCAGATATCACGATACAGCCAGTTATAATTGTGGAAATAAGGCGATAAAGCCGGTGAAAAGCACAGCAAAAGGAGAATTATCATGAAAAACGCCCACGCTCCCTTCAGATACGACTTCGTCGGCAGCTTCCTGAGGCCTGAAAGGCTCAAGGTCGCCAGGATAAAGCTTCGGAACGGCTCGATAGGCGAGGAGGAGCTCAGAAAGGTCGAGGACGACTGCATACTGGAGCTCGTTCAGCAGCAGAAAGAGGCCGGATATCACGGGATCACGGACGGAGAGTTCCGCAGGTCCTGGTGGCATATGGACTTTTTCTGGGGACTGAACGGCATTGAAAAGAGAAACACAGCCAAGGGCCTCAGCTTCCACGGGGAGACCACGAAGAACGAGACCGCGGTCATTACAGGCAAGATAGACGGAAGGGATCATCCCTTCGTGCAGCATTTCAGCTTCATGAAGTCGCTCGAGGACGAGAGCAGCGTAGTGAAGCAGACCATACCCGCTCCGGCGCAGCTGCTCGGCCAGCTCAGGCTCCCTGAATATCTAGAGCAGAACAGGTCGGTATATCCCGACGACGATGAGCTCAAAAACGACATAGTGCTAGCATACAGGCAGGTCATAAAGGCCCTTTACGACGCGGGCTGCAGGAACCTGCAGTTCGACGACTGCACCTGGACCCTGTATTCCGACAGGTCTTTTTGGCCGCGCTTCGGGATCACGGAAGAAAAGCTTAAGCTCATAGCCGAGGAAGAGATAGCCTTAAACAACGCCGCCATCGAGGGAAAGCCTGAGGACATGGTGATAAACACCCACGTATGCAGGGGCAATTTCCACAGCACCTACGCCAACGAAGGCCCCTACGACCCCATAGCCCCGTATCTATTCGCGCAGGAGAACGTAAACGCCCTGTATCTGGAGTACGACGACGAGAGGAGCGGAGGCTTCGAGCCCCTGAAGTTCGTGACTCCGGGCAAGAAGGTCGTGCTGGGCCTTGTGACGACCAAACATCCTAAGCTCGAGGACAGAGAGCTCGTAAAGTCAAGGATCATGGAGGCCGCGAAGTACGTGCCGCTCGAGGACCTCTGCCTGAGCCCGCAGTGCGGCTTCGCCTCCACGGAGGAGGGCAATAAGCTCTACGACCGCGACCAGTGGGCCAAGCTCGCTCTCATAAAGGAGATCGCCGAGGAGGTCTGGGAGGACGCCTAAGCACCCCGCGCGTATCCATGGACACAGACGCAATTATTAAGACTGCCGCCTTTGCGCGGCAGCCTTTTTATATGGCCGACGCATGGCGGACCATTTATTTAATAAACTAATAAATAACTCAAAAATATAAATATGTTCACCCTTGTCTCATAAGTCCACATCGTATATAATAGGTGAGGTTTTTAAGGAAAAGAAGAAAGAACGTCCCACGGGGGGACGGAGAAAAGGAGACAAATGAACATATTTTCCGTAATATCACTGTTCGGAGGGCTCGCGCTCTTCCTCTACGGCATGAGGGTCATGGGCGACGGCCTGAAATCCAACGCCAGCGGGATGCTCAAGCCCCTGATAGACAGGTGGACTCATACCAGATTCGGGAGCTTCCTCATGGGAATGAGCTTCACGGCCCTGATACAGAGCTCCACCGCCACCATAGTGCTCACCTCGGGACTCGTGGGAGCCGAGATCATCAGCCTCAGCAAGTCCATAGGAATAATACTCGGCGCCAACGTCGGAACTACCGTTACGGGCCAGATAATCAGGCTCCTCGACATGGACGCCGACCCGAATTCGCTTCTCAATTTCTTCAAGCCGGCGACCCTCGCGCCCCTCGCGGCCATAGCCGGAATGATCTTCATCATGTTCGTGAAGAGCAAGAAGACGGAGACCATCAGCGGCATATTGATGGGCTTCGCGGTGCTGTTCACCGGCCTTCTGAACATGACGGCGGCCGTATCCGGCCTGTCGGAATCCGAGACCTTCTCAAACGCCTTCGTAAGGCTAGCGGACAGTCCCTTCCTCAGCTTCCTGCTCGGGATGGGGGTGTGCTTCCTGCTGCAGAGCCAGTCGGCTACGGTAGGTATCATACAGGCCCTCTCGATGGCGGGCGGAATGTACTTTGGCTCCGTATACGCGGTGCTTCTGGGCATCTACATAGGCGACAGCATGACTACCGCAATAGTCTGCAGCGTCGGAGCCAAGGCCGACCCCAAGAGGGTGGGAGTGATCCACATAATATTCAACATAGCGCAGGTGATACTGCTCTTCCTCGTCGTGTCGGGGCTGCGCCTCGGCGGGGCGCTGGACTCGGTATGGAGCTCTCCCATGCACTCGGGCTCCATCGCCAACACAAATACTCTCTTCAAGCTCTTCGGAGCCCTGGCCCTGCTGCCCCTGACGGGCTTTTTTGAGAAGCTCAGCTATAGGATAGTGCCCGACGACAAACCCGAGGAGGACGAGTACGCCGAGGAGTTCGTCAAGCTCAACGACACGCTCTACAAGTCTCCCGGTATGGCGCTCGCCAGCACTTTCAGCGCGCTCTGCACGATGAGCAGCGTAACGGTCGAGAACCTCAAAAACGCTCTCGACCTCATCACGGACTACGATGAGGCGAAGGCGGAGGACATCGAGAAGAAAGAGGACTTCGTCGACCGCATGGCGGACAGGGCGAGCGACTACCTCGCAAGGCTCTCTCCCCTGGTCACCATCTCCAGGCGCAGCGAGATACTGAATTATTATCTCAAGTGCATAGACGAGTTCGAAAGGATAGCGGACCACGCCCTGAACATAAGCGAGGATATGCAAAAGCTCAGGGAAAAGGGCGCGGTCTTCTCCGATCAGGCCCTCAGAGAGGTGGCGGTCATACGGCGCGCTATCGAGGAGATAGTGGAGCACTCGAAGCTCGCCTTCCAGGACTGCGATTACCGCGAGGCCAAGGCCATAGAGCCCATAGAGGAGGTCATCGACGACATGGTCGAGGACCTCAGGGAATACCATCTCCTCAGGCTCAAAAACGGCCAGTGCAACGTGATATCCGGCTTCATATTCCTCGATATGCTAGTGAATATCGAGAGGATAGCCGACCAGTGCTCCAACATAGGCATACACACCATATCGCTCTATGACAGCGACGTCGCGGACATGCAGCACGAATACGCGAGAAGGCTCGAGAGCGGCATGGATCCGGAATATACAAAAAAAGTCGCGGAACTCAAAGTAAAATACCTCGGAGAGCTCGAACAGATAGAAAAGAGCGCTTGAACGGGGGTAACTCTATGAAGATAAGACACTTAAAACTCACAGCTATAGCACTCCTGCTGGTCCTCTGCCTCGCTTCCTGCGGATCCGTGGGCAGCAGCTTCAGAAGCGATTACAAGAGCGAGCCGCAGGCCATGGAGGCCGAATCGTCCTACGATTACAGCTACGGCTTCAACAGCAGCCCGTCCTACGCCGCCAGCAAGGATTCGAGCGGGAGCTACTCTTACAGCGAAGAGAGCTCGCAGAGCTACGATCCCTCTAAGGTAAAGCTGATCTACAGGGCCAATATCGATATCCAGGCGACAGATTTCGACGCGACGGTGGAGGCCATACAAAAGCTCGTCGCCGAATACGGAGGATACTTCGAGAGCAGCAGCGTCTACAACGGCGGCTACTATTCCGACGGGACTTACAAGCACGGGAACTACACCGTCAGGATCCCTAGCGAGAATTACAGCGCCTTCCTCGGCGCGGTGGGAGACAGCTGCTACGTCTCGAACAAGAGCGAAAGCGTCGAGGACATAGGCCTGCAGTACGCCGATACCGAGGCCATGCTCGAGACCCTCAGGATAAAGCAGCAGAGGCTCCAGGACCTCCTCAAGGAGGCGAGCGGGCTCAGCGACATCATACAGCTCGAGAACGCCCTCTCGGACACCGAATACCAGATCAACCGCTACAGCTCGACGATGAACCGCTACGATAGCCTCATAGGCTACGCGACCGTCAACATCAGCGTTGAAAAGGTCAACAGGGTCGCGGACGGCATCGACGAGGACGAGGGCTATCTCAGCAGGCTGTTCAGGAGCTTCACGAGCGGTGTGAACGATTTCGTGGACAATATAGGCGACTTCGTGATAGATCTCGCCTACAATATCATCCCGCTCGCCATAGCCGCGCTCGTGCTCGCGCTGCTCTTCAAGAAGGGCTTCTTCGGAGGAGTCGCCCGCTGGTTCAGGGAGAGAAACACGAGAGCCGCGGAGAGAAGGGCGGAGAAGAAGAGCTATAAGCAGGCGAAGTCCGCTAAGAGCGACGCGGCCATGAAGAGCGAAGCGTCCGTTAAGAGCGATGCTTCTGCTAATAGCGACGCGTCTATGAAGAGCGATGCCGCTGCCGATGGCGCCGCTCCCGCAGCAGATGGCGCCGAGGAGAACGCCTCTTCCCCGGACGGTGAAAAGCATTAAAAACGAGCCCGGCGCTCTGAAAAAAGAGCCGCCGGACTCTTCCTCAACAGGAAACGCCGTGATATAATCTGATACGCTAAAAAGGCAAAGGGACGGAGCCCGCCGTATTTAGGCAGGCTCCGTCTGATATATTCTGATATATGATGAAAAGAGGCTGACCGTCATGAACGACAAGAAAGACCTGACCCAGGGCGTGATCTGGAAAAAGATGCTGTTCTTTTTCCTCCCCGTCGCGGCAGGTACCATCTTCCAGCAGTTCTACAACACCATAGACGCCCTGATCGTGGGCCGCAACTGCGGTCCGCTCGCCCTCGCGGCAGTGGGCGGCAGCTCCTCTCAGATCGTAAACCTCATAATAAACGGCTTCATAGGCCTCACAAATGGCGCCGCCATAGTCGTAGCTCAGCTCTACGGCGCGGGCGAAAGGCACCGCATCTCAAAGGCGGCAAATTCCAGCATGACCTTCTGCGCCATCTCGGGCCTCATCATAGGCGTGCTCGGTGTCATCTTTACCCCGGCCATGCTCGCGGGTATGAAGACCCCGCTCGACACCATGCCCGACGCGATAGTCTATCTCAGGTACTATTTTGCGGGCGCGGCCTTCATACTGGTCTTCAACATGGGCAGCGGCGTGCTCCGCGCCTGCGGCGATTCCAGGACCCCCTTCGTATATCTCTGCGCGACCAGCGTGCTGCACATCTTCCTCGACCTCGTCTTCGTAGCCTGGATGAAGCTCGGCGTGCTCGGAGTGGGGCTCGCCACCATAGTCAGCAACATCTTCAGCGCTTTCATAATACTCTTCAAGATCTACAGGGCGGACGAATGCTACAGGTACGACGTCCTGCGCCCAAGCATAGACAGGCCACTGCTCGGCAGGATGGTAGGCCTCGGCGTTCCGACCGGGCTCGAATCCGCCATGTTCGGCATCTCGAACCTCATAATGCAGGTAGCGATCAATTCGCTCGGCACCATAGCGGTAACGGGCTGGACTCTCAGCTCCAAAGTGGACGGCTTCTACTGGGTCACCATGAACGCCGTGGGCGCCACCATCATGACCTTCGTCGGCCAGAACTTCGGCGCCGGCCAGATGGACAGGATCAAGAAGGGCCTTAAGCAGGGCATGGTCATGTTCCAGATCATCACGCTCTTCTTCATAGTGCTCCTGCTCGCGGTCAGCAGGCAGGCCTTCGCGCTCTTCATGGATTCCCCTAATCCCGAGATAGTCGAGACCGGCTACATGATCATAAAGATCATGGTCCCGCCGTACTTCATCTGGACCATAGGCCAGCTCTACGCGGGCGCGCTCAAGGGCGCCGGCGACGCCAGGGCGGCCGTTATACTAACGGCGATCACGATCTGCATATTCAGGGTAGTCTACAGGTTCACGGTGTTCGCGGCCAGACCGACCCTCACCGTTCTGAGCTGGAGCTATCCGGTATCTTGGCTGCTAATGGCCATAGCCATGGTCGCGAGGTTCAGGTCCGGCAAGTGGAAGGAAAACTACTGGGGCAAGGCGAAGCCCGCCGCGGAGGAGAACTGATATGAAGCTGATGATAGCGTCGGACATACACGGCTCGGCGGAGTGCTGCAGAAAGCTCCTGGAGCGCTTTGACGAAGAGAAGGCTGAAAGGCTGCTGCTATTGGGCGATCTGCTCTACCACGGGACCAGGAACGCCCTCCCGGGAGGCTACGATACCCTGGAGGCCGCGGAGCTTTTGAACGGATATGCTGACAGCATCATGGCGGTCAGGGGCAACTGCGATTCCGAGGTAGATCAGACGGTGCTGGATTTCCCGATAACTTCCGACTATCTCTACCTTCCCATAGACGGTAAGATGATATTCGCTACGCACGGGCATGTCTACGGGCCCCACAGGCTGCCTCCGCTCAGCTCCTGCGAGCTGCTGCTCTGCGGGCACACCCACGTGCCGGACTACTATCCTATAAGCTCCCCCGGCGCAGGGGATACGGCATGCTTCTACTGCAATCCCGGATCGGTGTCCATACCCAAGGGAGGCTCCGTAAGGAGCTATATGATCATCGAAGACGGAAAACTCATTTGGAAAACGCTAGAAGGAGAGGTCTACAGGACCGAGAGATTCTGATGGCAAGACTGACAGACCAGGAAAAACGCGCCATATACGATGCCAACGTCAAAAAGGCGCCTTCGCCCAATTTCAAATACGTCATAATACTGGCGGTGATGAGCATAATACTGGCTATGTATTACGAGGTCCTTCCGCGGATAGCCCTTATGGTGGTCGAGAAGGGCTGGGGATCCAGCGCCAACGCCGTAGTGACTATCAGCTATCTGATCTTCTTCGCCCTGCTCGCGCCCATAAGCTTTTTGGCTCTCTACATCCATAAAAGGCTCTACGACAGATATGAAGAGCGCAAAAAGCTCGTGAAGAAGGCGAACAGCGAGCTCTGGGACGAGCTCTTCAACAAGGAGGGACACTCCGACTGGAGAGCCGTAGTCGAAAAGAACAAGGACATATAGAGCTGTACAATTTTTTGCAGCAGACACCCTGTATGATGGCCCTGAGAAAAGATCTCAGGAGGGCAGTCATGACCAGGGTGTTTTTTGATATAGACGGCGTGCTCGCCGAATTCCGCGAGGGCAGCAGCATGGAGGAGATGCTGGGTGAGGGCTATTTTCTGGACCTGGCTCCGCAGAGCGAGGTCATAGAGGCTCTCGAAAGGCTCGCGGCCGCGCCGGGCTTCGAGGTGCATACTCTGTCATCGGTGCTGAGCGAGAGCCGCTACGCGCTGAACGAAAAGAAGCTTTGGCTCTGCAGGCACGTTCGCTCCGTCAGGGAGGGCAGGGTGAGCTGCGAGTTCCTTCCCTGCGGCGTGAGCAAGCGCTCCGCCGTGCCCGGAGGGGTACGCCCCGGGGATATACTCATAGATGACTACAACGTGAATCTCCGCGACTGGCAGAAGTCGGCCATCGCCGTAAAGCTGCTCAACGGCATAAATCACAGACACGGCTCCTGGAAGGGCCTTACCGCGGGCAGGGACGCCTCTGAGATAGTCAGGGTCGTCATGGGCGCCGCGGGGCAGTAGCGCGGCCCGGCGCTCGGCAGCACGATGCGTTATTGGCTCTGAGGAGATCCATAGCTCGTACCGCGCGGCCCGGCGCTCATTATGGACACTTCCCCCTATCTTTGGTATAATTAATCATTAATTTGCCAACGATCTGAATGCCCCGTGCGGGCGGAGGAAGTATATATGAAAAGGATCATCGCGCTGCTTCTGGTGCTCGCGCTCATGCTGGGCGCGCTCGCGGGCTGCGGCGGCAAGAAGAATAACGAAGGAGAGGGCTCCGGACAGGAGCAGACTCAGAATCAGGATGACAATGAAGGCGGAGAGAGCGATCAGCCTGAAGAAGGCGGGGAAGGCTCTGAGCAGGAAGGTCAAGATGACGGAGGCGAAGAGCTTCCGGCAGACAGGGATCTTCGAAGCGAGAGCTACGCCGAGCTCATGAGCGGGCACTGGGACTATATAGATCCCTACAGCAACGCGCCGATCCTTCAGTTCAACTTCAGCTCCGACGGCACTTACACGGCGACTCGCAGGAGCGGGATCTCCGCGAAGTACCTGAACTACGAGGGAAAGTGGGCTGCGGCCGAGGTGCCCGTGGCGGGACAGTACAGCTCAGTCATGCTCCCCATGCTCAGTCTGAGCCTTGAGAAGACCGACGATGAGAGCATGTCTTCTTTCAGCAGCCTCGGCGAGTTCATGATCGACGCCAAGGCCCTGTGCGACGGCCACTACGTCGTGTATATAGTGCAATACAACAACGGCGATTCGATTCTTTCGATGGCCTATAATATCTATTCGGCGGTGCTCACGCGCACGGACGATGCATACGTCCCCGAGCCCTCCGACAGCGTCAAGAAGAGCGCCCGCGCGGCGGGGCTCTGCTGGAAGCTCGACTCCGACTCCGAGGGAGCCAAGCTTTGGATAGACGACAGGGACTACGACAGCGCTCAGCCCACGGGCAAGGAGGAGGCCGTAGCCTACAGGTTCGCTGAAGACGCAAAGATCTATATGGAAAGCGACTACATACTGGGCGGCGAGCTGGTGGAGTTCGAGACCGATGAGAACGGCGACATCACCGCGATAGGCCCGCTGATCAGAGGCTACGAAGATCCGGACGATCTCGAGTCCGACATAGCTTATTTCATCGAGGACAGGGAGCTCGACTTCGCGAACGAGGAGGGCGACCTCACCGTCGCGCGCAGCACTTTCCAGCTGATATCAGCCGAGGACGACAGCTATCCGGAGCTCAGCAAAGCTTTCGAGGCATACAACGCCGAGATAGCCGAGTACGCACAGCAGATGGGCGAGCAGCTCGTCGAGGGCGTCGAGGGCATGGAAATGGAGCACCTCAAGGAACTGGTCCCCCTCGTGAGCGATATAAGGCTAGACGTGCACAGAAACGACGAAAAGGTCTTCAGCTTCTCGCAGTCTCACTACTACGACGGAGGCGGACCGCATCCTTACCAGCAGTACGACTTCGTGAACATAGATCCAGTCAGCGGCAAGGTCCTCACCGCGGACGACATCATCACCGACAGGGACAAGTTCATGAGGCTGATCACGGATGAGATCAAAAAGAACTGGGAGTACGTGGAGCAGCTTCCCGACGAGATAGGCGAGCTCCTGGTGGAAAAGGACGGCATAACGGTGCTCTACAACACCTACGAGCTCGGTTCATATGCCGCCGGAAATCAGGAGATGTTCTTCGACCTTCAGACCCTTGAAGGCATGGTGAACATGGAGCTTTTTGAATGATAGCTAAAGCTCTGATGCTGAGGACCGATGGGTAAACAGCGGCGCGTACAGTTCGTATGATAAAAGGCCCGGAGCTCATGCTCCGGGCCTTTCTCTAAGTTTTTGATCCAGGTCTTTGGGGTCCTGTCCTGACGGACAGCGGCCTACATCTCCGCGAGGGCCTCGTCTATGGCGATGGAAAGCTGGTCCGCGCAGGAGGTCTTCTTGAGTCCGCAGGTGTTGCCCCTTACGATGTCGGCCACTTCCTTGGCGGACTTGCCTTCGCAGAGCTTGCCTATGGCCTTGAGGTTGCCGTTGCAGCCTCCGGTGAATTCGATATTATGAAGCGTCTTGTCGTTCTCGTCGATGTCGAACTGGATCCTTGAGGGACATATCCCCTTGGGAGTGAAGTCTACGTGCATGGTATCCTCCTTTTTATATCAACTCTTTTGCAATAAATACTCTTGATTTTTCGACGCACTTATTGTAAACTCTAAAAGCTGTGTAAGTAAAGAATTATTTTATCTGCCTGGCGCACGGAGGATTGACCGAGTGGCTAAGGAGCTCGCCTGGAAAGCGAGTAGGGCTGAAAGGCCTCGTGGGTTCGAGTCCCATGTCCTCCGCCAAAAAAGAGCCTTGGGATCTTGGAGGTTCCAAGGCTGTTTTCTTTCCAGGCCGGATAATGGCGGATGCAGGGGCTGTAAGCTTCATCTCATCCGGACCAATGCGGCGGCAAGGGCGCGCCGCGAAGAATGCATGCTCAGGACCATGATCAGAGAAAAACGCGAAGTCCGGAGGGAGCGCGTCAGAAACGACCTCAGGACGTACGGCGAAAACGTGCTGCGCTCCGAGGAGATGAGGAAGGCCTTCGAACAGACTCATCATCGCCGCTCCACGGTAGGGGAGCATACTCTGAGGGTGGCTTCCGCCAGCGTGATGATATGCTACGCCCTTAAGAAGCTTAACGTCGAGGTCAGCGTACCTGCTGTCGTTGTAGGAGCGCTCTGCCACGATCTGGGCATACTCGGAAGAAAAGAGAAGTACTCCTCGGAGAGAGAATGCCTCGCCGGGCACGCGAAGGATTCCGTGCTCGTAGCGAAGGGCCTCATGGAGGAGCTGCCCGACAAGACCGAGGACATCATCGAGAGGCATATGTGGCCCGTCGGAGAGAGCAAGGCTCCCAATTCTATCGAGGGGGTCATAGTTTCCGTTGCCGACAAGTACAGCGCCCTGAGGGACGTTCTTCCTGCCGCGAAAAGCCCCGAACTGTCCGGCTGGTAGCTTGCCGCGCCGATAGGCGGGAAAGCTATTTTTTTGAACGCGGGTTAGGCCGAGCTAACACATGCAGGGCAGGACCTTTTCAGCGCATGATGATATGTCCGCGCGGGAAAAGAGCATCCTCTCGAATGCCGTCAGACAAGGGAAGATATAGACAGGCGCCTGAAGGCTGTTTTGGCGGCGTTGAGCTGAGCGGGGATCGGGCTCCGTTTAAAACGATAGATGAGGGACGGCTGCGGCCGGCCCTCTTTCTTATGCTTCGGCATACGTGGTATAATCAAAACATAGCCGCAAAGCGCGGCTCTGAAGGTATACAGCGATAACACTTGCGCCGTATGAAGGCGGCCGGGGAGCTTAAATGGACATAAAGCTGGTATTGGACGAACTTGAAAAATGCGTCAGCGGCAAGCGGGACGTCATGTACAGGATCATCATGTGCATAGTGAGCGGCGGCCACGTCGTGCTCGAGGACAAGCCCGGAGTTGGAAAGACCACCATAGCCAAGGCGGTCTCAATAGTCATGGGTCTGAGATCGAACAGGATACAGTTCAACAGCGACACGATGCCTTCGGACGTCACGGGATACGTTACCTACAACAAAAACAAGGGCTGCGACGAATTCGTTCCCGGGCCCATATTCGGCGCGAATCTCCTGCTCGCAGACGAGATAAACAGGGCCTCCTCGAAATGCCAGGCAGCGCTCCTGGAGGTGATGCAGGAGAGGCAGGCGACGGTCGGCTCCGTCGCGCGGCCGGTCGAGGATCCTTTCTCGGTGATCGCGACTATGAACCCCTACATCTCGGCGGCCTACGGCGTCAGCGTACTTCCGCAGTCTGAGCTCGACAGGTTCTCGATGGCGCTGAGCGTCGGTTACCCAAGCGACGAGGATGAGATAAAGCTCCTCAAGGCGAGGGATCGCTCGGATCCCATGGACAGTCTGGAGCCTGTATGCGGTATAGAAGACATTTTAGCCTGCAGGGCGGCGATAGACGAAGTCTTCGTCGCGCCGGAGATCTACCGCTACGCGCTCGCGCTCGCCAAGGCGACGAGAAAGCACAGGGATATAGAGATAGGCGTCTCCCCCCGCGGCGTGCTGGTCATGCTGCGCCTCGCCAAGACCCGCGCCTGCTTTGAGGGCAGGGACTACGTCGTTCCCGCGGATATCGCGGAGGTCTTCCCCGACGTCTGCGTTCACAGGATATCGACCAGGGAGCAGGAGCTGACAGTCATCTCAGAAAAGCGCTTCAAGCTGCTCTCGCAGATACTGGGCGACACGCCCGCTCCGAGATTCTTCGCGGAAAGATGATCCTCGTCTTTCTGATCCTTCTGTTCATCCTTAAATTCAACAGCCCTTCGGTATATCTCGATTACCTGACAGGGCTGCTTCTGCTGCTCTGCGCCGTCTCGGCAGTCTTTACCCTGTGGGTGAGGCGCAGCCTCCATCTGGAGGTCGATCTTCATTCGGACTACGCGTACGAGGGAGAGCCTATTGGGCTGACGCTCAGGCTGATAGCTCCCGAGCTCTGCGGAAAGCTGAGGGCGGCGGTCACGCTGCGCAACCTGCACAGGGGAAGCGTCGCTGCGGAAAAGCATATTCTCTCGGGCCGCAGGTGCGAGCTTAGCTTAAGCGGACAGGAGAGCGGCACCATAGAGCTTACAGTGCCTTACGTCGAGGTCTTCGGCGCGTTCGGCCTGCTCAGGATCAAAAGGCGCGATATATACTCCGCGAGGATAAACGTCTATCCGCATGGAGGCTTGAGCCCGGACAGGCATCTTAGGCTGAACTACGTCCGCGGCGCCGGCGAGCTGCAGAACGCGAAGGGGGACGACTACTCCGAGATATACGAGCTCAGGCCCATCCAGGAGGGCGACGACCTGCGGCACGTCCACAGGCAGCTCAGCGCCAAATACGACGAGTACATAATCAAGGTCGGGTCGGATTCCAGACGTCCCGTGTATACGTACTACATAGAAGACGGCCTCGACTTCCAGGAGCTTTCCGAGCGCGTGGCCGAGATGGAGACCCTCAGGGAGTCTTTGGATAAGGAGGAGGGGGCCCTCATGGCCGCGGTCTACGGGGGAAGGCTATACGAGCTGAACGTGAGCGGCCAGCTGCACAGACTCGCAGCCCGCATATACGAGGACTCTCTGCCAGAAAACCCGAGAGGGGGGAAGGCGACGTGAAGAGCTTCTCTCTGCCTGAGAAAAGGATAGTCTCCGCAGCGATATTCGTCCTGGAGCTCATTATGTTCCGGCTGAGTTCGGGGCCGCTCTCTCTCGAGCTGCTTCCGGCCTGGCACAGATGGAGCGGAAGGCTTGGCACGGCGCTATTCGCGGCCTTCGCACTGGTCTCTGCAGCTATCTTTTTGCTGCGCCTGAGCGGACGGGAAAAGCATCGCATCTTCGAGCTCTGGGGGCTCGTCTGCCTCTTCCTTTCGAACACCCTGTACGCAGCGGAGCCGCGCATACAGGCTGCGCTTGCGGTGCTTCTCATGCTCAGCCTCGCGCACGACGGTCTGTTCTCCGGCCCCGGGGCCTCCGCGGCCGTGATCGCCGTTTTTCTCGTATGCATGATGCTCGCAGCCCTGTTGGTCCCTGTGATGGCCAGGATAGAAAAGCCCGAGCTTTACACAGATCTCGAAAACTTCTGGATGGATCTCTTTGAGACCCGCTCCGGCGGCTCCGGAGCTTCCGAGCCCAAGCCCAAGCCCGAGAGCTGGGGCGGGATCCCCGACAACATGATCACCAACGACCCTTTCCCGGGCGATGACGATACCCTCATCTGCGAGATAAGATCCACTTACCCACTGGAGCTGCTTCGTGTCTTCTCCTGCGGAGAATACGATACTCAGAGCCATAGCTTCTCGATACTTGACGATCCCACGGGAGATCCCGAGGGCCGCAGCCCGTCCGAGGATTATTTCAGGCAGGCTCTGAGCGGCAGAAGGAAGCTCCCCGAAAGGGCCGTGATCACCGACATGCGTCCGGAGGGGAGCATGCTGCTCAGCCCTTACTGCTCCTTTGCCGCCGACTCTGAGGGTATCCTCGGCTTCGGGGATCGCTTCATATACAGGAACGCCGCGTTTTCTTCAGGCTCTCTGCTGTATTCCTTCGATCCTGAGCTCAGCTACGGCGTGTCATCTTCCGCCTATGCGGAGCTCGCAGAGGAGGAATATCTCAGGCTGCCCGAGGGGTTCATGGAAAAGCTCGCGCGCTTCATATCGGAGCGCGGAATAGACCGCTTGGACCTCCGCGGCAGGATATCGGCGGTAGAGGAGCTGCTCAGCCGGGAGTACAGCTACAGCTCTGCCCCGCCGGAGCTCCCGGAGGGCGAGGACCCGGTCATTTGGTTCCTGCTCGAGAGCAGGACGGGCCACAGCAAGCATTTCGCCGCTGCCCGAGTATTCCTTTACAGAGCGGCCGGTATACCTGCCCGCTACAGCTTTGGCTACGAGCCGCAGGCTTACGGAAACACAGAGTCTGAGCTGCATGAGGGCGGCGAGGCCTCTGAATACAAGGAAGGTGGGGCTGCCGGATACGAGGGCGGCGATACTTCGGGGAATGAAAGCGGCGGAGCTGCGGGATATGAAAGCTGCGAGGCAAAGGTGTACAGAAGAGACGCCCGCGCCTTCTGTGAGATCTTCGTAGACGGAGCCTGGAGGCTTCCGGCTGAAGTCATGATGGACGAGGAAGATGAGAAAACACCCCGCCCGGACCCAGACGCCGATCAGGAGCCTTCAGATGGCGAGGCGCCGATCAGGCTCGCGGACGGCTATGATATCAGCCATCTCAGGGGCAGCGCCTCAATGCTCGGGGCCTACGAGGGTGGGCACACTCACGCAATACCCGGCTATCCCCTTGACGAGGACGACGATACGGTGGTGCTCGTAGTAGATACGGATGCAGCCGTCAGCTATATCAGGGCCTATGCCGCGGGTGATTACGACCCCGCGAGCGGCAGCTTCAGCATAGATTCGGGCCGGGGTTCCTGGACGGGTCCGGATGGAATCAGTCTCGGTGAATACGCCGCCGAGACCTTTATGAGCGATGAGGGCGTGGAAAAACTCGCGGAAAAACACGCGGGCGAGAACAGAGGATACGGTGAGGCTTACGGCTTCCGTGTCTTCAACCTCTTCGCGCCGAGATATATCTATTCCCCCGTCCTCACCGTGAGCAGAAACGGCCTCGCGGGAGACAGCATCCAGAGCTTCGGGATGACCGGCGACAGATATATAGTGCCGATCTCCGGCAGTTCTGCCTCGGTCTACGAAGACTATACGCTGCTCGTTGGAGGCACTCCGAACGGGCCGGACGATGTCTACACCGGGTATGCTGTTTCCGAATACACGAGATTGCCGGACCGGCTCTCCTATGAGCTCAGGAGCTTCCTTACTTCAAAGGGCGTCGATCCGGATTCCCCAGACAAGGGAGCCCTCATAGATTCGGTCCGTTCCATACTCAGCGGCTATGAATATACCGGGCAGATCGACGTTATCCCGGAGGGCGAGGATCCTGTAATGTGGTTCCTGACTGTAAGCAGGAGCGGCTATTGCCAGCATTTCGCGGCGGCGGGCACGCTGCTGCTCAGAGCCTGCGGTATACCGGCGAGGTTCGTCTCGGGTTATTTCAGGGAGATCCCTGCGGGAAGCGTGGCCGAGATCAGGGTGCGGGACGCTCACGCCTGGACCGAGGTGTACGACGGGAGCGGTTGGAAACTCGCGGAGATGTGCGTCGGCGCGCCTGCTGAGGGACAGCGCTTGCCCGAAGGTCTGCGCGCGGAGGAACTGACCTATGAGCTGCCTCCGTCGGGAGCCGAGGGAGATGCTATAGACGGCTCTCTGATTCTGAGTTATCTGATCCCGCTCTGCGCCCTGCTGCTCGCAGCAGCCCTTGCGCTGTTCGTTCGAAGGAATCGCCCGGACTCTATGCAGCTGGCCTATATACGCTACAGATACATATCGAAGTATTACTACATAAGCGAGGAGACAGAGCGTCTGCTCGGCAAGATAAGCTACTCGCGCGAGGGCGCTTCTTCGGATGACCTCAAGGCTTTGGACAAGCGCTTTTCTGACGCGAGATCGCTGCTGCTCTTCAGAAAAAAGTATCTGAGCTACGCGCTGTCCATGGTCCAGTACGCTTTCTGGTATATGAAAGAGACGCTAAGAAAGTTTTTAAACAGAGATAAAAAGGCTGCCGCTTAACTGCGGCAGCTCTTTTAAACTGTTTGCTTTCTTCTATACTGTCTGACTGTTTGCTCTCCGGCTATACTGTTCGACTGTTTGCTCTTCGGTTATTCTTTTCGACTGTTTGCTCTCCGGCTGAACGGCGCGGTCCGTGGGTCCATCTCTCTGAGGAATCTCTTCCGTGACCCATCCTCCTATTCAGCGAAATAGAACCTGTCCGGCTTTCTCTCGGAGGGCTTTGGGTCCTCGCAGTCCGGATAGCCGAGTATCATGTTTCCGACGCCCTTGTAGCTTTCGGGGAGGCCCCATTCTCTCGCGAGGGCGCGTCCCTCCTCGGTCTCGAAGACCTCGTACGCCCTGTTGATCCAGCAGCTTCCTATCCCCTGGGCCTTTGCCATGTTCATCATGTTGCCCATGGCGAGCGCGCCGTCCTGCTTCCAGTTGGGAAGGTTGGAGTCCGCGAATACTATGATGAGGTCGGGCGCTCCGTAGAAGGGATCTCCCGCGGCTCCGTTCACCGCCGCGTTCATGCGGCTGATCTTAGCGAGGAGCTCCGGCTTCCTGACTATTACGAATTTAGTGTCCTGATGATTGCTTGAGGTAGGGGCGTAGACGCCTGCCTGAAGGATATAGTCGAGCTCCTCCGAGCTCACGTGCTCGGGCTTGTACTGTCTGATGCTGCGTCTTTCGAGTATGGTCTTCATGCTTTCGTTCATGGCTGCACTTCCTTTCTGATCCATCCTGAAGCTATATTCATTTAAGATTTACACAATATTCACACAGGGAGCTATCGTTTGCCTCGGTGCCTGTGATAAAATACGATACAGCAAAGGAGATAGCGTATGATAAAACGCCTTGCCGTTCTGCTGGCACTCATATTGCTGCTCGCCGCCGCGCTGGCGGGATGCGGGGAAAGGCCCTCGCAGGAGCAGCTTCCCGAGGGCAACGGAGCAAAGCCCGGAGATGAAGCGCAGGCAGACGATGAAGAATATATAAGTATCAGCGTGAGCGATCTGAAAAAATATATAAGCGACAGCAGCTCCGTGATGGAGCTCGCCCAGCGCTTCTTCACCGATACTATAGTATACAAAGACGCGGCCGGTCAATACAAGTTCGAGCCCGTGAACAAGACCCTGCCCCTTTCGGATTACAACTGGGACAATCTCAGGAACCTGAGCATAACGGGCAAGGAATTCGTCTATGAAGAGGACGGACAGGTAAGGTCCATAAAGGGCATAGACGTCTCCCGCTATCAGTCTGACATAGACTGGGAAAAGGTCGCCGGTGACGGAGTGGAGTTCGTTATGGTCAGAGTGGGCTACCGCGGCTACCTCGAGGGCAAGATAGTGCTCGACGAAAAGTTCGAGGAACACGTGGAGGGCGCGCTCAGGCACGGGATAAAGGTCGGCGTGTACTTCGTGACGCAGGCCCTCACCGAGGAGGAGGCCGTCGAGGAAGCGAACTTCGTGCTAGACGCCATAGCTCCCTTCAACATCAGCTGGCCCGTGGTCCTCGATATAGAAGAGGCTGCCAGCACGACTGCCAGGACCGTGGGCCTCAGCGCGCAGAAGCGCACAGACAACGCGATCGCTTTCTGCGAGACGGTGAAGCAGGCGGGTTACACTCCTATGCTCTACTGCAATATACGCTGGTACATGGATGAGCTCGAACTGGACAGGCTCCCGGCTTATGAGAAGTGGTTCGCTCAGTACTTCAACAGGCCATTCTTTCCCTACGACTTCGGTATGTGGCAGTACACCAATACCGGCAGGGTCAACGGCATATCGGGCAACGTCGATCTGAATATAAGCATGAAGGACTACTCAAAGAAGGAATAGGAGGCGCTTCGTGAACAAGAGACTATACAGATCTGAATACGATAAGGCCATATGCGGCGTATGCGCTGGCTTCGGCCATTATTTCGGGATAGACCCCATAGTGGTCAGGCTGATCTTCGTCCTCTCCTTCATGACATTTGGAGTGGGCCTCATATTCTACATAGCCTGCGCCATAGTGATACCCAAGGAGCCTGAGGGCATGCAGTGGGCCGAGGCGCAGAGCAGGGAAGCTTCGTACGGCGGCTATGAAAGCTACGGAAGCTCGGATCCCAGTAACGGCGGCAGCGCGACCCATTACGACGGCGCAGGAGGAGAAGGCCCCTATACCGACTACTACAGCTCGGAAGAGGGAAGCTCCGAAAAGAAGGACCGCGGCCCGTTCGACGGACTGAAGGAGGAGGCCAACAGGGAGAACATAGGCGTCATCCTGGTCATCATCGGAGGATACCTGCTGATAAGGTTCATCTTCCCGCGCATAGACTTCAAGCTCATAGTCGGGCTCGCTGCGCTCGCGGCCGGCATCTATGTGATGAAGAAGAAATAGCGCCTGGGTCCTGAAAACGCCGCGGCGCAGGTAAGCGCGGGCATATAGATGCGAGCAGATAAGCGCAGGCGGCGGGTAAAATGCCGGAGCCGACAGCGCGAAAAAGCGATGATAGGCGACATACTTTGAATAAAGGAAACACAAAAGCCCCGCTGAGTGCGGGGCCTTTGCTTGTAAGGAGTATCAAATGGCATATATCGATTGCTGTTTACAGGCTGTTGTAGCGCTTTATACCTTCGGCCAGTACGCGTATGCTCCTTCTCAGCTCGTCGCTGTTGGTGACGTAGGCTATCCGGATCTCGTTCTTGCCTAGGCCAGGGCTTCTGTAGAAGCCGTCTCCCGGAGCGAACATGACGGTCTCTCCGTCCGTCTCGAAATCGGTGAACAGCCAGCGCTGGAATCTGTCCGTGTCGTCCACGGGCAGAGAGGCCATGAGGTAGAAGGCTCCCTCTGGCACGTCGAAGCTCACGCCGGGGATCTTTCCGAGCTCCTCGCAGACCGTGTCCCTGCGCTTTTTGTATTCCGCGCGGACTTCCTCGAAGAAGCTCTCCTCGGTGTCGTACAGAGCGGCGGCGCCGACCTGATCGAGCGTGGCTACGCTGAGCCTGGCCTGGCATATCTTCAGCGCGTGCGCTATGAGCTCCTTGTTCCTCGATATCAGGGCACCGACCCTGGCTCCGCAGGCGGAGAAGCGCTTGGAAACGGAATCGACTATTATCAGATTGTCCTCTATGCCCTCGAAGCTTCCGAAGGATGAGAGCTTCTGGCCGTTGTATACGAATTCTCTGTACACCTCGTCTACGATGAGGAAGAGGCCGTGGTCCCTGGCGAAATCGGCTATGACCTGCTGCTCCTCTTTGGTGAGCACGACTCCGGTCGGATTTCCGGGATTCGTTATGAGCAGGCCTCTGGTCTTTTCGGTGACGTATCTTTCGAGCAGCTCGCGCTTAGCGTATCTGTAGCCGTTCGCGGGATCCGTCGGGATGGGGACGACCTTGCCCCCGGTCATGGTCGTGAAGGTCAGGTAGTTGGAATAGAGCGGTTCCGGTGCCAGTAGTTCGTCTCCTTCGTCCAGTATGCACTGAAAGCTCATGCTCAGCGCCTCGCTCCCGCCCGTGGTGATGATGATGTCCGAGTCGCTCAGCTCTACGCCTATGCGCTCGTAGTATCTCCTGATAGCCCCTATGAGCTCGGGTATGCCCGGAGACGGGGCGTAGGCCACGACCTTTTCGTCAAAGTCCTTGACCGCCGTGAAGAAGTTTCTGGGAGTCTGTATGTCGGGCTGCCCTATATTGAGATGGTGGATCTTTTTCCCCTGCTTCTCGCATTCGACCTGGTAGCTGTAGAACTTCCTTATGGGGGAATATCCGCATTTTTCTATTTTGCTTGAAAATTTCATCTAAAACGTCCTTTTTTTGATGCTTTTCCGAAATATTTTCGTCATTTACGGCGTATTATACAGCAAGATTCGGCACATATCAAGAGCGATATCGCCTTCTTTTCGATCTTTTGAAAACTTGGCCGCGGCGTTTGGCAAGAACGCTTTAAAAAAATTACGTCATTGTGTTAATATATCAATATGTACGATACTTTGGACGCAAAGATCGAAGAATACAGAAGGATAGGCGCGGATAATCCCGAGCTCAAGAGATGGATCCGGGAGAGCGGCCTGTGGTACTGGCTCTACGGCATACTCAGGGTGAGGGGAGTGAATATCAGCCGTGAGCAGATCCTCAGCATACTCGCGGGCGAGCTGAGCGAGGATCTGCCGCTCGAGCTCTACAGCTACGTCCACAGCTGGGCGGCGCTGTACGCCGACATGCAGCTGAGCGCGGGCATGCAGACGCTGCCCGACCTGAAGCTGCTGGCGAGATGGCACTCGATGCTCTACGGCAGCGACCCGCAGTTCAGGAAGAGGAACCCCGTCGTTTACGTCTGGGGTTTCGTTCCATGCCATTTCAACGATATAGGCAAACAGCTCACCGAGCTCTTCAGGGAGAACGCGCACGACGGCCATAAGCTCCACTTCATGGACAGGGCCATAAGGCTGCACATGGAGTTCCTCAGGATATATCCATTCGAGGAGGACAACGTCAGCCTGGCCGGAGCCCTTATGCTCTATACCCTGCTGCTCGAGGGTATCCCCGCCGCGGGCTTCACCGTGGGCGAGGAGGACTACGACATACTGGTGCGAAAATACCTGTCGGGAGAAGATGAGAACGCCTTCAGGGAGATGTTTTTGAGGAGCATGGAGCACCGCATAGAGAGCGTGACGGAGCTGTGCAGAAAGGCAAAGGATGGATCTTTTTAGCGATATAAGAAAGATCTGCAGGGCGGGGGCGGACGTCTCCATGGCGGAGCATACGAGCTTTCGCTGCGGAGGCAGGGCCGCCGTTTTCGCAGAACCTGCCGGCGAAGGGGAGCTCTCGGAGCTCCTTCGCCTTCTTAGCGGCAGCGATACCCCATACATAGTCATAGGCAACGGCAGCAACCTGCTCTTCGCGAGGGACTACGCCGGAGTCGCCGTGCATATAGGCAGGGCGCTGGACTTTATCGAAAGGAAGGGCGAGAACGGGCTCATCGCGGGGGCGGGGACCATGCTCTCGAGGCTGTCCCGGGCGGCTTTGGAATACGGGCTCTCCGGGATGGAATGCGCCTGCGGCATACCGGGCAGCGTCGGCGGCGCCTGCTTTATGAACGCCGGAGCTTACGGCTTTGAGATGAAGAACGTGCTCAGGGAGGTACGCTCAATGAAGCCCGACGGCAGCGTGATCAGGCGCTCCGCCGAGGAGCTCGGCCTGGGCTACAGGAAGAGCGCCTTCATGGACAGCGATGAGGTCATACTCTCCGCCGAGGTCTCGCTCGCGCCCGGAGACCGCGCCGAGATGGAGGCTCTCATGAACGACTGCACTGCCAAGCGCAACGCCAAGCAGCCGGTCAATCTTCCCAGCGCGGGCAGCTTCTTCAAGCGCCCTGAGGGCTATTTTGCGGGCAAGCTCATAGAGGACAGCGGCCTTAAGGGCCTTACGATAGGGGGCGCCCAGGTATCCCCCCTGCACGCCGGCTTCATAGTGAACGTCGGAGGAGCGACGGCGGACGACGTCGTGCAGCTCATGCACGTGGTGCAGGAGACGGTGATGCACGACCACGGGGTGGCGCTTGAGCCGGAGGTAAGGATAATTGGCTGATATCAGCTGCGATCTGCACACCCACACCACTTACTCCCACGGCAAGGGGAGCATAGAGATGAACGCCGCCGCGGCTGAGGAGGCGGGGCTCTCCCTGCTCGGGATAGCCGACCACGGGCCGGGCCACGTCGGATACGGCTTCAAGATGAGCGACATTGAGTCCATGCGCGCCGATATAAGCGCCTCGTCTGATAAGCATCCCGGCCTTAGCATAAAGCTCGGGGTGGAGGCCAATATCATAAACAGATCGGGGCATCTCGACGTATCCGCGGAGGAGCAGAAGCTCTTCGATTTCATAATAGCGGGCTATCATTTCGGGGTCTTCGGCGAGGAGCCCCTGCGCGCGGCCTTCGTGCACGCCGGGGGATTTATGTACGGCGTCACCGGGCGCTGCACTGCCTCGGCGAGAAACAGAAACACCGATCTTATAATACGCGCGCTAGAGGAGAACGATATAGATATCATAAGTCATCCCGGCGCGAAGAACCCGGTAGATATAAGGGAGGTCGCTGCCTGCTGCGCGCGGCGCGGGACCTTCCTCGAGATAAACAACAAACACGGAGCCCTGACGGTCGAGGATATAAGGCTTGCCGCGGAGTATGAGGTGTCATTCATACTGGGCAGCGACGCCCACAGACCGCAGGACGTCGGCGTCGTGGATAAAGCTCTTGAAAGAGCAAGGGCCGCAGGGCTCGATCTTTCAAGGATAGTAAATCTAAAGCAGACTTAGCGGGAGCGGAAGAGAATATGGAACTGCTGATGGTCACAGGGCTTTCCGGAGCCGGAAAGAGCCAGGTCGTGAACTGCCTCGAGGATATAGGCTACTACTGCGTGGACAATATCCCCCCGAGGCTTATGATGGACTTCATATCGCTCGCCGCGAAATCGGGCGGGCAGCCGGAGAAGGCCGCGTTCGTAGTAGACGTGAGGGGCGGCCTCTTTTTCGATGAGCTCAGGGGCTGTCTTCAGGAGATGGAGCAGAGTGACATCCCCATAAGGATACTCTTCATCGAGGCCAGCGATTCCGTTCTCCTGAGAAGATATAAGGAGACTCGCCGCAGCCATCCCCTCGAGAAGAACGGCGATGTCATAAGGGCGATCAGAGAGGAGCGGGAAAAGCTCAGCTTCGTCCGGGAGCACGCTGATATCATAATTGACAGCTCGAGCTACAAGGCTGCGGATCTCTACGAGGAGGTCAAGCGCCTGCTGCTCTCCGAGGAGGAGCGCAGCAGCTTTTCGGTCACCGTTCAGAGCTTCGGCTACAAATACGGCGTCCCTCAGGAAGCTGACTGGGTAGTCGACGTGCGCTTCCTTCCCAATCCCTTCTACGTGGCTTCCCTCAAGAAGCTCACCGGCAAGAACAAGAAGGTGCGCGACTACGTGCTGCGCTTCGAGGGCAGCGCGAGCTTCCTCGAGCAGATCTCCTCCGCCATAGTAAGCCTTGCTCCCGAATACGAGAAGCAGGGCAAATACCATCTGCACCTGGCCGTGGGCTGCACGGGCGGCCGCCACAGGAGCGTCGTGATAGCCTCGGAGCTCGCCGACATCCTTTGGGAGAAGGGCCTCAGGGTGAATCAGACGCACAGGGAACTGGAGAACAGAAAATAGAAGATGTCCTTCACCTCCGATATAAAAAAAGAACTCACGATGACAGGACCCGGAAAGAAATGCTGCCAGCTGGCGCAGATCTCCGGGTTTTTGAGGTTCGCGGGAAGCATCACTCTGATGGGAGGCATAGGGATAAGGATAAGCACAGAGAATCCGGCCGTGGCGCGCTGCTACGCCTCGATGATCAAGAGCTACTTCGGCTCCAAGACCTCGCTCAGCGTGGAGGAATCGTCCTCGATAAACGGAGGCAGGACCTACGGTTTGAGCATAACCCCGGATATGAACGCCGAGGCCATACTCAGAGAGACAGGGATACTCTCAGTCAAGGAGGGCAGCAACTACATAACCGACGGTATGGATCCCATGATAGTGAAGAAGCGCTGCTGCAAGAAGGCTGCGCTCAGAGGCATATTCATGGCCTCCGGCTCGGTGAGCGGCCTCACGACCAAGGGCTACCACATGCAGATCGTCTGCGCCAGCAGATATATGGCCGACGACGTAAGAAAGCTGCTCTCGGCCTTCGGGCTCAAGGCCCGGGTGAGCGGAGACGAGGGCAGATATATAGTCTACCTCAAGGAGGGCGAGCAGATAGCCGATTTCCTCAGCGTGGTGGGCGCGACCAATCAGATGTTCGAGTATCAGAACGTCATGATAAACCGCCAGATGAAGAATAAGCTGAACCGCATAAGCAACTGCGAGAACGCCAATCTCGACAAGACCGTCGCCGCGGCGCAGAAGCAGCTGGCGGACATAAGGCTCGTCGAGTCCGTGTACGGGGCTTCGTATCTTCCCGCAAAGCTGAGGGAGGCCGCGGAGCTGCGCAAGGAGAATCCCGAGCTCAGCCTGGCCGAGCTCGCGGGGCTCTTCGACCCGCCTCTGAAAAAATCGGGGCTCAACCACAGGTTCGCAAAGATAGCCGAGATGGCTGAAGAGATAAGGAAGTCCGGAAGATGAAGGCTCTGCTTGACAAAGACGAGACCGCTGAGGCGGTCGAACTGATACTAAGAGAATACCCCGAGGCGGGCTGCGCGCTCGACTTCGGGAGCGTGTTCCAGCTGCTGGTGGCGGTTGTGCTTTCGGCGCAGACTACGGACGTAAGCGTCAACAAGGTCACGCCGGAGCTCTTCGAAAAGGCACCGGACCCCGCAGCTATGGCGGCGCTGGACCCAAAGGAGATCGAGGAGATAATACACAGCATAGGCATGTACAGGACCAAGGCCGCCAATATATCGAAGCTCTCAAAGGACCTTCTGGAACGCTTCGATGGAGAGGTCCCCTCGGATATGGAGGAGCTCATGAGCCTTCCCGGAGTGGGGCGCAAGACCGCGAACGTGGTCATGGCCGAAGCCTTCGGGAAGCAGGCCATAGCGGTCGACACCCACGTGTTCAGGCTCGCGGGCAGGATAGGCTTCGCTGACGAAAAGGACGCCGAGCACACGGAGCTGGCGCTCATGAGGGTACTGCCCGAGGAGCACTGGACGGAGCTCCACCACGCCCTCATATGGCACGGGCGGAGGGTCTGCTCCGCTAGGTCGCCTAGATGCGAGGACTGCTGCTTGAGCGGGGTCTGCAAAAGGAACGGAGTCGAAGACGCCAAAAAGACCCGCCCGAGCAAATAGTCTGCTCAAGAGGGACAAACTGTGATAAAATCTTTTGATAGGATATCATCCGCTGTGCGGAGCATATATTGAATATCTGCAAAGGAGCTTCAAATGAAGAAAACTGTAAAGGATATCGACGTAAAGGGAAAGCGCGCCATAGTAAGGTGCGATTTCAACGTTCCCATGAAGGAGGGCAAGATCACCGACGATAAGCGTATCGTGGCTGCCATGCCCACGGTCAGCTATCTGCTGGAGAACGGAGCGTCCGTGATCCTCATGTCCCATCTCGGAAGGCCCAAGGGAAAGCCCAACAAGGAATTCACCCTCGAGCCTGTCGCCGAAGCCATTTCGGCCATACTCGGAAAGCCCGTGATCTGGGCTCCCTCCGATACCGTGGTGGACGGCTGCGTCAAGGCCAAGGCCGAAGCGCTGGCGCCGGGCGAAGTAATGCTCATAGAGAACCTCAGGTTCAGAGCCGAAGAAGAGAAGAACGACCCGGAGTTCGCTAAGGAACTCGCCTCGCTCGCTGATATATACGTAAACGACGCCTTCGGGACCGCGCACAGGGCCCACGCCTCCACGGCGGGCATCGCGGACTATCTTCCCGCGGTGAGCGGCTTCCTCATCGAGAAGGAGCTCAAGTTCCTCGGAGAGGCCGTAGACGATCAGAAGAGGCCCTTCGTCGCCATACTCGGCGGCTCCAAGGTCTCCGACAAGATCGGCGTCATCGAGAACCTCATCGAGAAGGCCGACACTATAATCATCGGAGGAGGCATGGCCTACACCTTCCTTAAGTCCGAGGGCTATGAGATAGGCGATTCCCTCTGCGAGGAGGACAGGCTCGAGCTCGCCAGGGAGCTCAAGGCCAAAGCCCAGGCCAAGGGCATAGGCTTCCTTCTCCCGCTCGACAGCAAGCTGGGCGATCATTTCGCCGAGGACTGCGAGACCGCCTTCGCCGATTTCGACAAGATGCCCAAGGGCTGGATGGGCATGGACATTGGTCCCAAGACCATCGCCCTCTACAGCGAGACCGTAAAGAAGGCCGGAACCGTCATCTGGAACGGTCCCATGGGAGTATTTGAATTCGACGCCTTCGCGGACGGCACCAGAGCCGTAGCCGAGGCTATGGCCGAGAGCGGAGCGGTCACCGTCGTCGGAGGCGGAGACAGCGCCGCTGCGATGAAGAAGTTTGGCCTTGAGGACAAGGTCACTCATATTTCCACCGGAGGCGGAGCCTCTCTCGAGTTCCTCGAGGGCAAGGTCCTTCCGGGAGTCGAAGCATTGGAGGACAGATAATATGCGCAAGAAATTCATCTGCGGAAACTGGAAGATGTTCGCCCCCGCGTGGGAAGGCGAGATCCCGGCTTTTGCCGAAAATAAGATAGTGGCCGTAGCGCCGCCGTTCACCGAGCTCTCCAGGATGTCTGAGAGGCTCAAGGGGACAGGGATCAAGCTCGCGGCCCAGAACGTCTACTTCAAGGACAACGGAGCCTACACCGGAGAGATCTCGGCTGAGATGCTGAAGAACCTCGGCGTGAGCTACTGTATAGTCGGACACTCGGAAAGGCGCGGTTACTTCGGGGAGACCGACGAGGACTGCCTCAAGAAGATCGAAAAGCTCGCCGAATACGGCATAGCTGCTATACTCTGCGTAGGAGAGAGCCTTGAGACCAGGGAGGCCGGGGACGAGTACAAGTTCGTGGGCACCCAGGTCGAAGCTATCTTTGAGAACATCAGCCCGGCAGCCGCCGAAAACATCGTAGTGGCCTACGAGCCCATCTGGGCCATAGGCACAGGCAAGACCGCCAGCGCCGAGCAGGCTCAGGAGATGTGCGCCCACATCAGGGCTACCATCGCCGCCTGCAAGGGCAGTGATTACGCCGACGGCGTGCTGATCCAGTACGGCGGGAGCGTCAAGCCTTCAAATGCCGCTGAGCTTCTCGGCATGGAAGATATAGACGGGGCCCTCGTAGGAGGAGCCAGTCTCGAACCAGCGTCCTTTATGGATATCGTTAATTATTAGGAGGAAATCAATGGCTATTATTGAAGATGTATATGCGCGCGAGGTATTAGACTCCAGAGGCAATCCTACTGTAGAAGTAGAAGTGTGGCTCGATGACAATTCCATGGGCAGAGCCATCGTTCCTTCCGGCGCGTCCACAGGCGTGCACGAGGCCGTAGAGCTCAGAGACGGCGACAAGAAGCGCTATCTCGGAAAGGGCGTCACCCAGGCCGTAGACAACGTAAACAACATCATAGCTCCGCAGATAATCGGACTCGACGCCGAAGATCAGCCCGGACTCGACAGCCTGCTCATAGAGCTCGACGGCACCGAGAACAAGGGCAATCTCGGAGCGAACGCTATACTCGGCGTATCCATGGCTGTTGCGAGGGCCGCGGCTGAGAGCCTCGGACTTCCGCTCTTCCAGTATCTCGGCGGCATAAACGCCAAGGTCCTTCCCGTTCCCATGATGAACATCATGAACGGCGGACAGCACGCCGACAACAGCCTCGACATCCAGGTGTTCATGATCAGGCCCGTCGGCGCCGACTGCGTCCAAGAGGCCATCAGGATGGGAGCCGAGACCTTCCACAATCTCAAGGCCATACTCAAGACCACGAAGCTCAACACCGCCGTCGGCGAT
>JAFPZZ010000005.1 GCA_017417045.1 Bacillota bacterium | reverse complement strand
CAGCGCGGCGGTGACTCCGCTGGCGGAAAAATAAGTTACAAGTGCTTTCATAGGTCTTCTCCTTTATCCATTGACTATATCTTTTGCGAACTGCGCGGCTGCCGCCAGATCCTCAGCGTTCGGCCTGCCCTTGTGTATGCCCTTGAATTCCCCTCTGCAGTGGAACTCGCGCTCGTCCATGGCTATGCCGAGCTTGTCAGCCTCGGCCTTCACCTTATTATACGTCGAATTGAGCATGGCCGCCGAACCGAAATTCACGATGTGTCCGATCTTGCTGCTATCCAGGCCGCGTATGAACTCGCGGACCTCGGGGTCGATGCTGAAGGCGTAGTAGGAGTTGCCCAGGAAGAGGATGTCTACAGGTTCTTCTATAGGGGCGCTTATGAGGAGGGCCTCAGCTCCTACGGCCTCGGCGACAGCTTCGGCGAGGCGCTTGGTGTTTCCCGTCTTGGTGTAGTATCTGACTGCTATATTCATAGTTTACCGCTTCCTTTCATTCTAAGCTTTGTTGAACTTGTCCCTGCTCTGCCTGCAGCGCGGGCACTTCCAGTCCTTGGGTAGCTCTTCGAACGCCACGCCGTCGTTCTCGGCGGGATCGTAGACGTAGCCGCAAATGGAGCAGATGTACTTGCCGCTGGCCTGCTTGATCAGGATCTCTCCGACAGGCTTGCTCTCCGGCGCGTGCCGTAGGTCGACGACCTTCTTCTCTTCGAGATTCTCATAGCCGAGAGGGGTGTGCGTGGAAAGATATACCGTAGGATGGCCGGCGATGAACTCTCTGACGGCGTCCAGTGTCTTCCTGGCGGCCGCAACGTCCTCGAATACCACCGAGAGCTTATTGGCGTAAAGGGCTTCGTCCGTGTAGGTGACGTCGCCGTGCATCATATAATACAGGCCCTCGTCTTCCGCGATAACTATGCTGTTTCCTGTGGTATGGCCCTTGGCTTCGATAAAATAGATGCCGTCGGCGATCTTCTGGCTCTTCTCAAAGTTGGCGTAGGGGCCGTCGGTGAATTCGACTGGAACTACGTTCGGGTAGGGCTTAAGCTCGTCGGCCTTAGCCTCCTCCGCGGAGGCGTAGATTTTCGCATTCGGGAAATTGCGGAGCTCGCCGGTGTGGTCCGCGTGCTTGTGCGTTACTAGGATCTTGGTGACCTGCTCGGGGCTGTATCCGAGGGCGGCGAGCGCGTCCACGTAGTTCATTATCTTGTTCCCCATGTAGATGAGGGTCTTCTCGTCCGGAACGGCGTCGGGGACCTCGGCGGGCATGCCGGTGTCCACCAGGATGACCTCGCTGCCGGTGTCGATCAGGAAGTTCTGCAGACTGGAGCGATAGAGCACCGAGGGATCGACCCCGTCCATACCCTCGCCGCCGAAGGCGAGAGCCTGCGACATAAATCCGTTTTCATAGAGTTTCACAGCTTCGATCTTCATGTTTCTCTGTCCTTTCTTTGCTTAAAAAGTGAAAAAGCAAAGCCGGCTGCCCGGCTCGCTGCTTCGGGGGACGGCCTGAACTACAGGCGGCATATTTTGTACAATAATATTGTATAAAATATTTATGGGCGTGTCAATAGCCCCTGCTGTGTATTGAAGAAAATTAAGAGGCTCAGGGCTTTGCCACAAGGCTCAGGGCTTTACAACGTGAAAGTCGCAGCAATCGTCCCCGGCGCCCAGGGTCTTGGTGCGGAGCAGCTTTCCGCCCTTGTATTCTATGGTCGGATAATCCATAACGCACAGGTGGGGCATGAGGAACATCAGATCCTCCTGCTGCGCGATCTTGCATACACCGCACTCCCTGTGGGTCACGAAATATTCGGGAACGGAAAGGTCATATGAAAAATCGAAGACCCAGTCCATGGGATACTTCTTTTCCTTGGATCTTGCCGAACCGCGCACGTATTTGTCTATCTCCTTGCGGTCGAAGCAGTTCTTTCCCTTGTAGAAGCGCTTCATCGTGTCTGAACGGCAGATGGCGTCGATCATTCCGTCGAACACGTCCATGGTGACGCTTTCCGGATCAGCCTTGTAGAAGGAGAAACCGAAGCACGCCAGATACATGACCGGGGCGAACATATTCTCCTTCATGGAGCCTACGGAAGGGGTCCTCGCCACCATGGCCTTGTATTCTTTCATCTGCTTTTTCTTGAATTCCCGGATATCCACCCCCGGAAGGGCTTCAGCCGCGTACTCATAGACCGGCTTGCCAAGCATCGCAGGGAACAGCCTTCCCATTACACCCAGTTTCATGATAAAGTACCTCCGCGTTATGTTAGCAAGCGCTAACTACGCTATATAATATTGCATTTCCGCGGATGAATCAAGGCGAGGTACTAAAAAAGAAAAGGGGCTTTACAAACCGTGCTGTGAGGACACGGCGCCTAGCTCGGTGTAGATCATCCCGTCCTTGCCGGGATTCGATCTGAAGAGGCAGAAGCGCTCGACCGTCATGCGGCCGGGCGCTATATATCTGTTCGCAGACTTACCGTCTTCGACGCAGTCCTTCCCGCGGACGAAGGTCACGTGGGCCCTGAAGCCCTTTCTTCCGTCGTATGGGATCCCCGCGTCATCCAGCGACTTACGCAGTTTCCTCGCGAGGCGGTCAAGCTCCGAGCTGTCGGAAAAGCCAGCCCACCATGTGGTCTCGAAATGACCGACCCTGTCCGCAGTTATCTCAAATGGACTGAAGGAGACGTCGCTCATGGCGGCCAGCACCTCGTTAGGTTCGCCGTATTCTCCGATGAAGGCAAGGGTTATGTGCAGATCGTCCGCGGGGGTGTATCTGCCCCTGACGCGCTGACGGCGGAAGCTGTCCTGGACAGTCTCCACGCTGCGCTGAGCGTCTTCTCTAATTTTATCGCGATAAAAAGTCTCATGTGATCTTGTCTCCCGCGGGCCGGCTCGTCGCTAAAGTCTCATGCGATCTTGTCTCCCGCGGACTGGCTCGTCGCTGCGGCATCTGTCATCCGGCCGTGCGCTCTCATCCGGCTGTGCTATCTCTTCTTGTACAGCACCAGCTCGGGATCCTTTCCTCCTTCTGCGTAGGTGCAGATGAGGATGAATTCCATATTCGCGAGTATACCAAAGCAGCGCTCGCCTCCGAACTCCGACTCAAGCTGATTCCCGAGATACGTCGCGCTGTCGTCTAGGAACTTCACTATCCTTCCGTTCGGAAGCCGGTATTCCAGATTTACGTACTTTCCGACTAGGGCATTCAGGTGTTCGACTTTCGGAAGCCCTTCGACGTGCAGGGCGTTGATCTCATCTATCAGCTTCTGCTTGAATTCTTCGAATCTTCCCCCGTCTCCGAGCTCCTCGTATCTCTTCCAATAGTCGAGCCCGGGAAGCAGCTCCTTTAGATAGGCCCTGGCCTGCCCCTCGGTGAAGCTCTCGCTCACCATATTAGGAACGCACAGCTCTATGAGCTCGTCCATGTCGCTGTAGGTATAAGTGCCGTCAGCATAGCACCACTTGCAGTAGTCCTCGTTGATAGAACCGTCCTTGTTCCGTCCCATTATACCGTCCTCGAGTGGCATGCCGCAGCACTGGCATATCAGCTTGCGCGGCGAGCCGAGGAGGGTGTTGATAGAGACTCCGAACAGGTTTGAGAGCAGCTTGAGCGTCTCCTTATTCGGCACGGTCTCGCCGTTCTCCCAGCGGGATACGGCCTGTCTGGTCACGAATAGCTTTCCGGCCAGTTCATCCTGTGAAAGTCCGGTCTTTGTTCTTAGTTCGTATATAACGTCTTTTGTATCCATCGTAATACCTCCCGGTGAGCCTATTGTATTACGGAGATATCGGGATTTCACGCAACCCGTTGTTGCCCGGCCGGGGACCTCCGTCCGTCCTATTTGTCTGCCGCGCCAATATCTATGAGCATGGCCCTGCAGGGCGCGCCGTCGGAGTCTCCGAGCTTGAGGGGCGCCGCGCATAGGAGATACACGCCCTCAGGCACGTCTTTGAGCCGTATGCCTTCGAGCAGGACTATCTGCGCGCCGAGCATTATTAGGTGGACCTTCATCGGCGCGTCCTCGGGACCTACGGTCTGGGATTCGTTGCCGAATAGCCTGATCCCGGCTTTGGAGAAGACCTCTGCGGCTTCCTCGGTGAGGACCGCGGAGCCTTTTATCAGTATTCTTTCAGCTGCCTCGGGATCCGCATCTGCGGCATCCCGCAGTATATCCTCCGCGTCCATTCCGCTTAAGTCTCCCCTGCGCTCGGCCACATAAGCGGGTCCTATGAAGCTTTCCGGGGGTAGCTGGTCTATGGTCTTGCCGTCCCTGTAAAAATGAAACGGCGCGTCGATATGCGTCCCGTTGTGGGCGCACATGCTGAACGCGGTAAGATTGTAGAGGGCTCCATCCTCTATTTTGGAGAGCCTTTTTCCCGCGGGAGCGGGGTCTCCGGGAAACACCTCGCAGCCGAAGACCTCCTGCGATATGTCATAGATCTTCATAAAGAGCATCCTTTCATATGGCCTGCACGTCCGGGGCCGGCAGACCGCGCATCCGGTCTCTATTTAGAACCGGCGGCCCCATCGTCCCAGCGCTTGATCAGGGAGAGCACGTTCTTCCTGCAGAGCTTTTCGGCGGTCTCCTTTGAGAGCGCGTCCAGCAGGAGATAGTACTTATTGATCTCCTGCGGATAATCCGCCCAGTGGCCGACCTTGTCTGAACCTATCATGAAGCGGTCGGCGTACTTTTCGATCAGAACGGCCCACATGTCCACGAAGATGTCCGTGTTCACGTCCTTCTTCATCATGTCGCCTCTTACGTAATTGTCGAAGAAGATCCAGGATATGTCCACGTAGAGATTCGGATGGCTGTGCAGGAGATTCCCGGCTATGATCAGGAGCTCCTCCATCTCTATCCTTCTTGAGACGCCCACGTGTGCCCAGATTATCTTGCACTTGCGGTTGTGCTCGAGGGCCCTATGCAGCTCCTCCTCGTAGATGGGATAGGAGGCGTACTGAGGGGATATATTGTGATGGACGAGCACGGGCAGCTCGTAGTCCGCCGCCAGATCGTATATCATGCGGAAGGCGGGACTGTCCATGTGTATGCCTTCGCCGTAAGTGAGCGCCGTCAGGTCGTCGTGCCTGCTCATCAGCTCGCCTATGCCGCTCCAGAAATTCGGATACATCCTGAGCAGACGCTCTATCTGGGTCGCGGCGTATTTGTCCGTGCAGTCGAATCCGCAGCAGAAGGGATGGAACCTCCTGCGAAGCTCCTCAGGGAGGGACAGCAGCTCGTTCGCGAGTATATGGTCCGTGGCCGAGTAGTAATAGCATCTGCTGTCGTTGCTCATGTAATAAAGGGGACGGTCCTTCATGAGATAGTCCCATTTCTTGGCCATGGGCATTCCGAAGACGACGGCCTCGGAGACTCCGCAGGCGTCCATCGCCTTCGAAAGGGGGATGAACCCGTCGGAATCCTGCGTGAAATCAAGGAAGTGAAGGTGAGAATCGACTATATCGTATCTCGGGGCGGCGTTGGCACCGCAGATCTCGATCTCTTTGTTATAAATCATGGGTGAGGATCTTCTCCTTCTGAAATAAACGGTGAAAAGCTATCTCGTTGAATTATACTACACTGGCCGATGCGTGGCTTAAATAAAAAGATCGCCGGGGACGCAAGGTCCCCGGCGCGTATCGGCCTCTATGTGAGATCCATGAACCCTATCATTTCTTCTTTACGGGATAGCAGATCTCCGTCACGAACTCGCTCGGGTCCTGAGTCTCGTGCGGGCTTACGTGATAGATATTGAACATGGCCTCCGCGGGCTCGTAGCCGTTAGTCTCCATCCACGCGATGACTGCGGCGTAGGCGTCCGTGATCTGAGTGTAGCTTCCCCTGTAGACGCAGCTCGCGACCGTCACCTCGGGCAGGGTTTTGAACTTAACGTGTTCGGTATCGGGATAGCTTCCTCTGACGGTCTTCCAGGCCATCATATCCACGTTCTCTTCCTTGTACTCTCCGTCGAGGTAGGTAACGGCGCAGAGACAGGGATCGTCTTCTTTCAGCTTCATCTGCCACGTTTCTTCGGCGAGCTTTCCCCAGATGACCCCTTCGTCCTCGTAGCGGGGCAGGGTCATCCTTATGGTCGCGGCGTAGCGCTCGGGTATGGTCTTGAGGACAACTTCGTGATCCATAGCTTCTTCCTTCCTCATCCTTTCCAGGGCTGCGTCCAGAAGCGTCAGCTTGCGCTCCGTATCCTGCGAGACAGCCTCCAGCTCCTTCCTGCGGGCGGCAAAGAACAGCTCCATCTTGTCCCTGTCGTCGTAGACGTCAAGGATCTTGGCTATGTCGGCGAGAGAAAAGCCCATATCCCTCAGGGTAGCTATGCGCCCCGCGGCGGGGAGCTGGTCCTCTCTGTAATAACGATAATCCGTGAAGCGGTCTGTCTCGGCGGGCTTTAAAAGGCCTATCTCATCGTAGTGGCGGAGCATTCTGACGCTGATCCTGGACAGTTTTGAAAATTCTCCGATCTTCAGCATGGCGGTACCTCCATTCGTTTTTTGAGCTCAGGTAAAGCGTAATACCTGCCACTATGTGAGAGTCAAGCGCATATATTATTTTTAGTGCGGCGATTTATTCAGTTGTCCCTGCTTCTCTCCAAGCTTTTCAGTGAGCTGGCCGAGCTGCTCCTCAGTAAGGCCTGTCGACAGGAGATACTCCTCCGCCTTTTCCTTAAGATCCGCGTTCTCAAGATCGTCTGCCTTAAACAGTTCGCACAGCGTTTTTACGAGATTGTTCTTCAGTATGATGCCGTAGGTCGCGTCTTCGGGCTGGACGCCATAGTAGTTGCTGTAGGTGATCATGTAGTCCTTCATGACGTCCTCCCGGGACGTTCCGACGAAGCACTCGATGATGGCGCACAATATGCCCGTGCGGTCTTTTCCTTCCTTGCAGTGTATGAGATAAGGGCCGTCGTTTTCGATGATGAACAGTATGCTTTCCCTTACCTTCTGGCCGAACTCCTCGGACCCGAAGTCGTAATTCATCTCGGGATTGATCACGGCGCAGCCGCTGTAATAGCTGCCGGGGAAGCTCTCGTAGCTCCGCATGACCTCGGCGGAATCATCGAGATCGATCACGGAACGTATACCGGCCTTCTCCATCGCAGCCATGGCGTATTCGTTTCTCCCTATAGCGGGCTCGAGAGGGGTGCTGCTGCGATATAAGGCATTTTCCTTCATTCCGCTGACCGATACCGCCCTGAAATTGGCGAATTCCTCGTCGCTCAGATAGACGTAGTCTTCGCGCGCGTCGGTGCGCGTGACGTTGCGGGCGTTGTACTCGTCGAGGTAGCCCGCTTTTTCTTTGAGCAGCAGCCCGACTTCCGAGATCTTGACGTCCCATTTATACCCGGGGTCCGCCTCGATGGTCTGCTTTTCGCCTATCCCCGCTTCCTTTGCGAATGATCCCATGTTGATCGCGACGGCGACCTCATCGTCTTCAAGGTCGAAACGGCATATCATATTTCCGCTGTCAACGTCGGAAAACGCGGTTCCGACGGGAATATCGTAGGTGTTGTCCCCGACGGTCACGGTGATCACGTCGCCGACGTCCATGTTGTTTTCCCTCATCTCGTCGAAGGAGATATCCAGGACCACGTTTCCGTGCTTGCTGATGCTCCTGATCGCTACCGTAAGGGGACTGTCTTCTTTTTTCGCGTTATTGCCGCATCCTGCCGCGGCCGGGATGAGCAGCAAAACGGCAAGGAGCGCGCATATTGTTTTTTTAGTGATACTTTTCAAATCAACGTCCTTTGTATTTTTATACCAGTGGGATAAAACCTTCCGCGTATCCCGCTGCCGGAAGGCTCCTCCAGCAAGGGCGGGGCCGATCTCACAATAACCCATATACGGCGATTCCCGCCAGGGCAGAGAGGCTGATCAGCAGGATCGGTGAGACGCCGCCTTTCTTTATCTTTCTGGAACCAAAGTATATTGTCCCAAGCACAAGCGTCAGGATCATAGGGCGGATCAAGAGAACGCTGTCTTGGATGACGACGCCGTTCCTGATGATCATAGAAACACCGGTAGCAAGGATGATCCCGATCATGCATGGTTTTAATCCGCGAAGGACTGCCTGTACATAAGGGTTCTTCAGCGCTGTTTTCAAAAGCGCTGTCACCAGGAGGATAGTGATAAATGATGGGAGCACAACGGCAAGCGTGGCGACAAGTGAGCCGAGTATCCCGGCTTGCGAACTGCCCACATAAGTTGCAAGGTTCACCATGATCGGTCCCGGCGTACTTTCGCTGACCGCAATCATATAGGTCAGCATCTCATCGTCCAGCCAGCCGTAGGAGAGAACTACGTCGCGGATCAGCGGGATCGCACCGTATGCACCGCCAAAGGCGAAACAGCCTACCTTGAGGAAGCCGATGAATAACTCAAGAAGGATCATTTCGCGGCACCTCCTTTCGCCGCGGGCTTTTTGATCATAAAGATGATCAGGCTGACTAGCCCTGCGGTAAGCATCAGGATAATAGAGGATATCCCGACCGAGAAGATGTTGATCGGCAGCATTGCAGCAAAGCCGCACAGCATTATCGCTCGCGGCATCAGTTTCTTTTGCATCTTCTGAAGCATCTTAATCGCGGCATCAAGTATCAGGATCCCTACAGCGATCTTGATCCCCTGAAAAGCATGCGCGATCCAGGTGATCTCAAGAAAACGATCCAAGAACCTGGATATCGCAAAGATGATGCAGAACGAGGGAAGGATCATTCCGATCGTTGCTGCCAGAGCTCCGGCGAAGCCCTTCTGTTTATACCCGACGTATGTGGCGCAGTTGATGGCGATAGGTCCAGGGGTGGATTCTGCGATCACAGTGATGGTCATCATCTCATCATGAGTGATCCACTGCTTTTTCTCCACACAGGTGTTTTCGATCAGCGCGATCATGGCGTATCCGCCGCCGAAAGTAAAGAGCCCTATCTTTGCAAACGTCAAAAACAGATCGAGGAGAAGGTTCATTGCTTCGCCTCCTCTCGGAATTCACACTGGCAGATCTGAGTATCCCGGCAGAGAACAAGGGACTGCTGCCTCATCTCTGAAAAAGCAGAGCACAATGCATCCAGGGCTTCCTGTTTCGGCATGTAGTGAATGTGGTATCCGAATCGCTCTCCATAAACAAGCCCGGCCTCCTTTAAGACCTTCATGTGCTGGGAGACAGCCGATTCGGTGATCCCAAGCTTCTTTGAAAGAGAACGGACGCAGTGCTTCCGGCTGAGAAGCTGCTGAAAAATAGAAAACCGTGTGGGTTCTCCCAAGGCTTTTAGCATCAACGATATGTCCATTATCCACCTCTTTGATTTAGTAATAGCTTAATTATGGTCCTGAAATTTGATTTAGTCAATGCTTAATGAGTTAAATGGACTAATTTCGCTTCGTACAGATCATTCGATCTGTGCGAGGGGCGTATCTCGCCCTCATGCGGCGGGGCCTTGCAGTATAAAAAGCTTTTAAAGAAAAATATCCCTTGTTTCGGCCTGCAAGGGCAAAAACAAGGGAAAACGGAGCTTATTATGGAAGCAGACCTGCAGGAGACGCAGGACGATCAATGGGTCTTTGAGAATTGGACGGACAAACTTGAATGCTTTTCTCTCCGTTATATACGGGAACGATGACGCTGACCTTTTCCATTTTTTATTCCTTCTTGAACAACACGTATTTTTCGAGCGGGAACAACACGGCTACCTGCACCAGTCCGGCGGCCGAAGCGGCAATGGTTCTG
>JAFPZZ010000004.1 GCA_017417045.1 Bacillota bacterium | reverse complement strand
TGTAGACGTTCTCGTCGTAGTCACCGTAGTAGGCTACGAATACCGCCTTCTTCCCGTCGGGGGAATAGCGGAGGTTCCAAAGAGTGTTGTATTTGAGATACTGATCTATCTTGATCTTTTTCATTGGCAAGCTCCTTTCTGCAATGCTTTTGCATTTAAATCTTACTTGTTTTCTGAGCTTTTTGCAATCGGTGTATAATATATCCGAACGAAAGGAGGCGCTCATGATAAGGGCCGTCATACTCGACGCATACGGGACCATTTTTTCCACCGGCACGGGCTCGGTCGACATGATGACCGAGATACTTCGCCTGAACGGAAGGTCCGAGCTGGACCCCAAAAAGGTCTACGCAAGATTCAAACAGCTGCACAGGGAGCACATGGGCGCGTTGACGGGATTTATCACAGAGGCCGAGGTGTTCGCGCTGGACATGAAGAGCCTGAGCGAAGAATACGGCCTTGAGAGGGATCCCGCCGAAGACGTTAAGATCATGCTGTCGATCCAAGGCACGAGGTCAGCCTTCCCGGACAGCAGGCCCGCCATAGAGCGCATGCAGCTGCTGCTTCCCGTTGTCATAGGCTCCACGACCGACACGTGGCCCCTGACGGCCGATCTGGAGCGCGCAGGCATTAGACCGGAGAAAGTATTCACCTCCGAGTCTCTGCGCCTCTACAAGCCTTCTGAGGGCTTCTACGGAGCCATCCTGGAGGAGCTGGACCTTAGGCCGGAGGAGGCACTCTTCGCGGGCGATTCTCTGACCGACGACGTATTAGGACCCGCGCGCGCCGGCATGAAGACCTGCTGGATACGCCGCAAGGGAGAGCTCCTGAAAGAAACGGACCCGCAGCCCGACTATACGGCGGCGGATCTCGAGGAGCTCGCTGATATCGTCGAAGCTCAGTTCTGCTGGGTCTGAACAAGAGACCCGGCCTCTGTTTTCCAATTATCCCGAGGATGAACTTTATAGTCCTTAGCGTCATGAGCAGTCTGTCGGACGACGTGAAATAATGATCCGCACCGTCGATATATACAAGCTCCGCCGACGGAAAGGCTTTCTCCGCCCGCTCAAGATACTCGGGCATGCCTCCGCCCATACTGTCCTCAGTCGTTCCTGCGATGATCAGCGCCTTTCCGGAGAATGTCGGCGGATCGCTCTAAAGAGCAGTAATAATAAGCGCAGCCCCATCATGGAGGCTGCGCTTTTCTGTATCTCGGCTCTTGATCTTACCGTTTTTGGCACCTTGTATCCAATTTATCTACTGGATCTCCACGGTCCCGGGCGGCTTGCTCGTGATATCGTAGAAGACCCTGTTTACGTTTCCGACCTCGTTGACTATCCTCGTCATGACCCTCTGCAGGACTTCCCAGGGGATGTCCGCCGCGGCCGCGGTCATAAAATCAGATGTGATAACAGCCCGAAGCGCGACGGCGTATTCATAGGTCCTGAAATCTCCTTTCACGCCGACCGTCTTTGTATTGGTTAGCGCGGCGTAGTACTGGCTTATCGAGCCGTCCAGGCCGGCTTTTTTTATCTCTTCGCGGAATATCGCGTCCGCCTCGCGCACTATCCCGGCCTTTTCCGGGGTGACCGCGCCCACTATCCTTACTCCCAGACCGGGTCCGGGGAAGGGCTGCCTGGACACTAGGCTCTCGGGGAGCCCGAGCTCCCTTCCGAGCTGCCTGACCTCGTCCTTGAAGAGCGTCGAAAGAGGCTCTATTATCGCCCTGAACCGCATGCGCTCGGGCAGGCCGCCCACGTTGTGATGCGATTTGATCACGGCGGATTTTCCGCGGCCGCTCTCGATAACGTCGGGATATATGGTCCCCTGGGCGAGAAACTCCGGCTTTCCAAGAAGCTCCGCCTCTTCCTCGAAGACCCTTATGAATTGTTCACCTATTATCCTGCGCTTTGCCTCGGGTTCGCTCACGCCAGTGAGCTGGCTGAAGAATCTCTCGGAGGCGTCGACCCTTCTGAAATCGAGATCGTAAGGTCCGTCCTTTCCGAATACGGCCTCGATCTCGTCCGCCTCTCCCTTTCTCATCAGGCCGTGGTCAACGAATACGCAGGAGAGCCGGGAGCCTATGGCCCTTGAGAGCAGGGCTGCGGCTACGGAAGAATCCACGCCGCCGGAAAGAGCGAGCAGCACCCTGCCGTCTCCTACCTTTTCCCTGATCTTTTCTATCTGCTCCTCCGCGAAGCTGTCCATCTTCCAGTCCCGGGCGCAGCCGCATATGCCGCTCACAAAGCGGCCGATGAACTCGGAGCCGTGATCGGTGTGGCTTACCTCGGGGTGGAACTGCACTGCGTAGAGCCTGCGTCCGGTGTCTTCCATAGCGGCGACGGGGCAGCTCCCGCTGCGCGCCGTGATCCTGAAGCCTTCGGGAGCCGAGCTTATATAGTCGGTGTGGCTCATCCAGCAGGTGTTGAGCCTGTCCGCGTCTCTGAGGAGCTCAGAATCTTCCTCCACGCTTACAGAGGTGCGGCCGTACTCGCTTAGCGGCGCATGCTCTATGCTCCCGCCGAGCAGATATGCCATGAGCTGGGCTCCGTAGCAAATGCCAAGCACCGGTATGCCGAGATCAAATACCCCCGGATCGACGGAGGGAGCGCCGGCCTCGTAAACGCTGCGCGGCCCTCCTGTGAAGATCAGGCCCTCCGGTGCGAGCTCCATTATTCGCGCGAGCTCCGCGCGGTCGTAATCGATTATCTCCGAATAGACCCCGCATTCCCTGACGCGTCGCGCTATGAGCTGGTCGTACTGCCCGCCGAAATCTATTATGAGTATCCCTTTTCCGTTCATGTTCTGACTTCCCTATGTTCTCTGCTTCGTGTCTACCGCTTCGTGTTCCCCGCTTTAAGACCTCTGCTTTGGCCAAAGCTGTCCTTACTGCACCGTCACGGATTTGGCGAGGTTGCGGGGCTTGTCCACGTCGAGGCCCCTCGCGACGCTGGTGTAGTATCCCAAAAGCTGCAGGGGTATGACGGCGAGGCTGGGCGCGAAATGCCAGTCCGTCTCGGGCAGTTCGAGCGCGAAATCCGCGTCTTCCCCTGCTACAGAGGTCCCTCCGCCGCATACGGCCGCGAGATAAGCCCCGCGGGCCCTGCATTCTGCCATGTTGCTGAGGGTCTTCTCCGCGAGCGCTCCCTGAGTTAGGACGCCTATGACGGGTATGCCCTTCTCTATCAGGCTTATCGTGCCGTGCTTGAGCTCTCCCGCGGCATAGGCCTCGCTGTGTATGTAGCTGATCTCCTTCATCTTGAGGCTGCCCTCGAGGCAGACGTCGTAGTCCAGGCCCCTGCCGATGAAGAACACGTCGCCGGCGTGAGCGAACTTCGAGGCGAGCCACTGCATGCGCTCCTTCTCGCCGAGAGCCTCGCGTATCTTTTCCGGCAGCGCGAGCAGCTCTGAAATGTATCTTTCGTAATCTTCGGAACCTATCCTGCCCCTGACGCGGGCAGTCTCCACTGCGAGCGCGTAAAGCGCCGCGAGCTGGGCGCTGTAGGCCTTGGTGGTCGCGACAGCTATCTCCGGACCCGCCAGAGTATAGAGCACGCAGTCGGCCTCGCGGGCTATGGTCGAGCCCCTGACGTTGACTATGGCAAGCGTCTTGAGGCCCTTCTGCTTCGCGGCCCTTAGGGCGGCGAGCGAATCCGCGGTCTCTCCTGACTGCGATACGACTATAACGAGCTCCTTCCCGTCCGCGAGCATCTTGCGGTATCTGAACTCCGAGGCGAGCTCGGCCCTCGCGGGAAGCTCCGCCAGCTCCTCGAACAGGAACTGCCCTACCATCCCGGCGTGCCAAGCCGAGCCGCAGGCCGCTATGCGCACCCCGCTCATATCCTTCAGCAGCTCATCGCTTAAGCCCGCCGCCGAAAGATCTATCCTGCCGCCCTTGATGAGGCTTTTGAGGGTATCCTCGACGGCGCGGGGCTGCTCGTATATCTCCTTGATCATGAAGTGCTCGTAGCCGCCCTTTTCCGCGGCCTCCGAGTCCCAGCTTATATGCGTGGGCTGTGCCTGGACCTCGTCGCCGTTGAGGTCGTAGAAATGCACCTCGCCAGGGACTATCCTTGCGGACTGATGATCGCCTATGTAATATACGTCGCGGGTGTATTTGAGCAGCGCGGAGACGTCCGAGGCCAGGAAGGATTCATCCTCCGTGACCCCTATGATCATAGGGCTGTCCTTCCTCGCGGCGTAGATCTCGCCCGGCCTGTCCTTGAACATCAGAGCAAGCGCGTAAGATCCGCGGGCGCGCACCATCATCCTATTTATGGCGTCGATGGGGCCGATCTTGTATTTCTTGAGATAGTAATCGACGAGCTTTATGACTATCTCCGTGTCGGTCGAGCTGTAAAAGCTGTAGCCGTGGCGGAGCAGTTTGTCCCTGAGCTCCTCGTAGTTTTCTATGATGCCGTTGTGGACGCCTACGACGTCCGAATCGACGGGCCCGGCGGTCACGCCGGTCTCAAGGCCGCTGACGTGGGGATGGGCGTTGGTCTGAGTCGGTTCCCCGTGGGTCGCCCACCTGGTGTGTCCTATGCCGCAGCATCCCGTAAGCAGTGCGCCTCCGTCCGTCATGTTATACAGATTCTTCAGCCTGCCCGTGGCCTTGACCAGCTCTATCGGTCTGTCTTCGTTCCTAACAGCCAGTCCCGCGGAATCATAGCCGCGGTACTCAAGCCTCGAAAGGCTGTCCAAAAGCACAGGCGCCGCCTGCTGTTTTCCCGTAAAACCTACTATTCCGCACATTACTGCTCTCCTCCGTTCTCAGAAGCCTTTGACGCTGCGTCAGCTATATCCCCTGGATCCTTGACCTCCGCGCCGCTGCCTTCGGATGCCCTGAGCGACGCTTCGACAAAGCCTCTGAATATGGGATGCGGCCTGTCGGGCCGGCTCTTGAATTCTGGATGGAACTGCACACCTATGAAGAAGGGATGATCCTTGATCTCAACGGTCTCTATGAGCCTTCCGTCCGGAGACTCGCCGCTGAGTATCATGCCTGCAGCCTCGAAGCTCTCCCTGTAATCGTTGTTAAACTCGTAGCGGTGCCTGTGGCGCTCGCTTATATCGAGCGAACCGTAGCACTACGCTATCTTCGTGCCTTCCCTGAGGACGCAGGGGTAGGCGCCGAGCCTCAGGGTGCCTCCCTTGTCTATGCTGTCGCTCTGCCCGGGGATGAAATCTATGACCTTGTCAGGGCTCAGTTCGTCGAACTCGCCGGAATTGGCCTTGACCAGTCCGAGCACGTTCCTCGCAAACTCTATCGCAGCAATCTGCATTCCGAGGCATATGCCGAAATACGGGACGCCCTTTCTCCTGGCATAGCCCGCGGCGAGTATCATGCCCTCTATGCCCCGCTCGCCGAAGCCGCCAGGCACTATGATGCCGTCCGCACTTCTGAGCTGCTCCTCCAGAGCTTCAGGCCTGAGCTTTTCTGAATCGATCCAATCTATATCGACCTCGGCGCTGAAGGCCGTTCCCGCGTGCTTCAGCGCCTCGAGCAGGGAAAGATACGCGTCGTGGAGGCCTGTATATTTGCCAACCAGGGCTATCTTCACCCTTTTCCCGCAGTTCTTGCTCCGTTCGACCACCTCTTCCCATTCCCTGAGGTCGGGCTCGGAAGCTTCTATGCCGAGCTCCCTGCAGACTACCGACGAGAAGCCCGATCTTTCGAGCATGAGCGGGACTTCGTAGAGGCAGGGTATGGTCATATTCTCTATGACGCAGTCCTCGCTGACGTTGCAGAAGAGCGCGATCTTCCTGAAGACGTCCTTTTCGAGCGGTCTGTCGCACCTCAGGACTATCACGTCCGGCTTGAGCCCCATACCCTGCAGCTCCTTCACGGAGTGCTGCGTGGGTTTGGTCTTGTGCTCGCCCGAGCCGTTCAGATAAGGAACAAGCGTAACGTGGATAAAGAGGCTGTTCTCGCGGCCTACCTCGAGCGAGATCTGCCTCACGGCCTCTATGAAGGGCTGTGACTCGATGTCGCCTATGGTGCCGCCTATCTCGGTTATGATCACGTCGGCTCCGGTCCTTTTGCCGACGCTGTATATGAAGTCCTTGATCTCGTTGGTTATATGCGGGATGACCTGCACCGTCGAGCCGAGGTATTCCCCGCGGCGCTCCTTGTTCAGGACGTTCCAGTAGACCTTGCCCGTGGTGAGGTTCGAGAACCTGTTGAGGTCCTCGTCTATGAACCTCTCGTAGTGTCCAAGGTAGAGGTCGGTCTCCGCGCCGTCCTCGGTCACGTAGACCTCTCCGTGCTGGAAGGGGCTCATGGTCCCAGGGTCCACGTTTATATACGGGTCCAGCTTCTGCGCCGCGACCTTCAGGCCGCGAGCCTTGAGCAGCCTTCCCAGGGAAGCCGCCGTTATGCCCTTCCCAAGGCCCGAGACGACTCCTCCGGTCACGAAAATGTATTTCTTGTCCATATCCTGTCCTCTTGAGAATATAAAGCATCAAGGCCCGGGTCGGGGAGCATGGCCTTCAGGCCGCCCCGGCTTCCGGGCCGGTATATCTATGGTCCTAAACGGGCTTTCCGCTGTCGCCGTAGTTGGAGAGCACCCTCGCAGAAGGGTCGTCCACGTCGCAGCCCTCCCAGGACCTGTTGGGCATCCAGAAATCCGCTATCATACCGGACTGCCTGGGATAGTACTTCTCGAATATCTCCCTGTAGAGCAGAGATTCCTTGGTAAAGGGGCGAGCGTGATCGTAGCGCATGCGCCTCTCCTCGAATTCGGCGTCGGTGTATAAGCCTTCCGCGTATTCCTTCAGGTCGTTCACGAGGGAATGCCCGACGGCGTCGGAGAAGGCGGCCTTTTCCCTCCAGAGTATCTCGTCCGGTAGATAGTCGCCCTCGAAGGCCTTCCTGAGCAGGTACTTGCCCTTGCCATAGGTGTTGAGCTTGAGGGCTGGGTCTATAGACATGACGTAGCGCACGAATTCGAGGTCTCCGAAGGGCACCCTGCCCTCCATCCCGCAGCCCGAGATGCAGCGGTCGGCCCTGAGCACGTCGTACATGTGCAGCTCCCTTATACGCTTTTCGGCCTCCTCCTGGAAGGCCTCCGCGGAAGGGGCGAAGTCCGTGTACTTGTAGCCGAAGAGCTCGTCGGATATCTCCCCGGTGAGTATGACAGTTATGTCGGTGTTGTCCCTTATGGCCCTGCAGAGCAGGTACATGCCTATCGAGGCCCTTATGGTCGTGATATCGTAGGTCGCGAGCAGCCTCACCACGGGCTCCAGCGCCGCTATGACGTCGTCCCTGCTTATGATGACCTCGGTATGCTCGCTGCCTATGAACTCGGCTGCCTTCCTGGCGTAGCCCAGGTCTATGGCGTCTATGTCCATGCCTATGGCGAAGGTCCTGATCTTCTCGCCGCTCTCCCTGGCCGCGATGGAGCACACTAGCGAGGAATCGAGGCCGCCGGAGAGCAGAAAGCCCACCTTGGCGTCGGCCACGAGCCTCTTTCTGACCCCGTCCGTCAGCCTCTCGTTTATGCCGCGGCAGATCTCGTCCAGATCCCCGCCGACCACCTCATCCGCGGCAGTCATATCGCGGTAAAGATGGAACTCCCCGCCTTTCCAGTAATGCCCGGGAGGGAAAGGCTCTATATCTTCGCAGATTCCCAGCAGACTGGCCGGTTCGCTCGAGAATACTATATCTCCCGCTTTATCAAAGCCGTAGTAGAGAGGTCTTATCCCTATGGGATCCCTCGCCGCGATGAACTCGCCGCTCATCCCGTCGTAGATGACGCAGGCGAATTCGGCGTCGAGCATGGCGAACATATCCGTCCCATACTCGAAATACATCGGAAGGAGTATCTCGCAGTCAGAGCCCGAATAAAAGCTGTAGCCCCTGGACTTAAGATCCTCCCTGAGGGGTTTGAAGTCGTAGATCTCGCCGTTGCAGATGACCCTGCTTCCCTTAAGGTCGAAGGGCTGCATCCCGTCAGAAGTGAGATCCATTATCGAAAGCCTGTGAAAGCCCATTATTCCCCTGCCCGTAGGGACCACCCTGGTATCGTCGGGCCCCCTGTGCTTGGTGAGGGCGAAGGCTCTTTTGAATTCGTCAATACCGATCTGTCCGCCGGTAGTACACATCACGGTACACATGCTTGGCCTCCTACTTTTCGCCGAACAGGAGGGTGCCGTAGCTCGGAAGCGGCCACTGGCTTCTGGCGGTGATCGCCTCAGCTCCGTCGCAGAGCCTTCTCAGTTCGTCCATGAGGGGAAGCAGTTCATCCCTAATGACAGCCGCGTCTTTTTCGTAGTCGCTGCCGCTCAGAAGGTCCAGCAGCCCACTGATCTTTCCGGCGCAGGCGCTTATTTCGTCCGCAGCCTCGGAGAGCTTCTTTACCGTTTCAGTCTCGAAGGCGCACTTGAGGCCCGGAACGAGGCTCCTCTTCTTCACGGCCTCTTCCGCCAGCTGCGCGGCGTAGGACTCTATCACGGGAAGGATGCGCTTGACCGATATGGACCTCATGGTCCTGGCCTCGATGCATATGGTCTTGCAGTAATTCTCGTACATGACCTCGCAGCGGGACTCGAGCTCGGCCCTGCTGAAGACCCCGAGCCTTACCAGCATATCGACGTTCTTATCGTCGAGCAGGTGGCGGGCGCAGTCGGCCGTGGTCCTGTAGTTGGAGAGCCCCCTTCTCTCGGCCTCCTCGATCCATTCGTTTTCGTAGCCGTTGCCGTTGAAGATTATGCGCTTGTGCTCCCTAACGGTCTCGAGGACGAGGTCGTGAGCGGCTTCGTGCACGTCTTCGGCGGCCTCGAGCCTGTCCGCGAAATACCCCAGCGAATCCGCCACGGTGCTGTTTATGATGACGTTCGGGAAAGCTATGCTGCTCATGGAGCCCGGCATCCTGAACTCGAATTTGTTTCCGGTGAAGGCGAAGGGAGAGGTCCTGTTCCTGTCGGTGTTGTCCTTCCTGAAGCGCGGCAGCACCTCGGTGCCGAGCTTCATCAGCACCTCCCCGCTCTTTTCGTAGGGGAGGCCTTCCTCTATGGATCTGAGGACGTCGGTGAGCTCGTCGCCGAGGAAGATCGATATGACCGCCGGGGGCGCCTCGTTAGCGCCGAGCCTGTGGTCGTTGCTCGCGGAGGCGACGGAGATCCTCAGAAGGTCCTGATACTCGTCTACCGCCCTTATGACGGCGCTGAGGAAGAGCAGGAACTGTTCGTTTTCCCTCGGATCGTCTCCCGGCGCGATGAGGTTCACGCCGCGGTCCGTGGCGAGCGACCAGTTGTTGTGCTTGCCGCTGCCGTTGACGCCCTCGAAGGGCTTTTCGTGCAGCAGGGCCGCGAAGCCGTGTTTGCCGGCGACCTCTTTTATCATCTCCATGACCAGCTGGTTCTGGTCCGAAGTGACGTTGACCCTGGAATATACGCAGGCGAGCTCGAGCTGCGATGGCGCGACCTCGTTGTGCTCGGTCTTGGCCAGTATCCCAAGCTTCCAGAGCTCGTCGTTGAGCTCCTCCATGAACTTGGATATCTCCGGCTTTATAGAGCCGAAATAGTGATCGTCGAGCTCCTGTCCCTTCGGAGGCATGACGCCGAAGAGAGTCCTGCCCGTGAACCTGAGGTCGGGCCTGAGCTCGTACAGCTCTTTGGGTATGAGGAAATACTCCTGCTCGGCGCCCACTGAGGCGTGGACGCTTCTGGCGGAGCTGTCGCCCATGAGTTTTAAGACCCGCATGGCGCTGCGGTTTAAGGCTTCCATAGACCTTAGCAGCGCGGTCTTCTCATCGAGCGCCTCTCCGCTGTAGGAGCAGAACGCCGTCGGGATGAATAATATCCTGCCCTTTATGAAGGCATAAGACGTCGGATCCCAGGCGGTATAGCCCCTGGCCTCGAAGGTGGCCCTGATACCGCCGGAAGGGAAAGATGATGCGTCGGGCTCGCCCTTGATCAGCTCCTTTCCGGAGAAGTCCATGATGACCCTTCCGTCGGGCGCGGCCTGTATGAAGCCGTCGTGCTTCTCTGCCGTCTTGCCGTTCATGGGCTGGAACCAGTGGGTGAAATGAGTGGCGCCCTTGGAGACCGCCCAGTCCTTCATGGCCTGGGCCACGGCGTTGGCAACGTCCGGATCCAGCGCGTTGCCGCGGTCTATGGTCCTTCTCAGCGAGCGGTAGACGTCCGCTGAGAGCATCGACCTCATGACCTTGTCGTCAAATACCATCGATCCAAAATAATCGGATACAGTCTTCATGGCGATCTCCTTTCCGTTATGGGGCGCCCGGCAAAAGCGGCGCCCTTTTGAAAAAACATATTTCAACAATACCGCAAAGCTCTTTTGAAATGAAATACGTATAAGCTTGTGGCTACCATACGCCGAAAGTATGGTAAATGCGCACGCTTGTCCGCATATAACAAACACAAAAAGGCTCCCCCGTTCAGGGAAAGCCTTTCGTTTGCCTTATTCTTTAGGGAAGGATCAGCCGGTGCAAAGCCGCCCCGGTCATCAGGCGCGGGCTCCGGTATCCGGTCTTACCGCTGCTGAGGGGCTGTCTTCTCCTTTACGAAATCTATGAATTTTTCCTCTATCGTGGGCAGCCTGTGGCCCTTGCGCCATACGAAGAGGTACTCCATTTTTTTGTCGCCGCCCGCGATCTCCCTGAATACTAGGGAATCGTTCGGTATATAGGCCGTCCTCGGATAGATGCTTATGCCCACGCCCCTGCCCGCCAGCGCGGCCGCGTCGAGGTAGCTGTCCATCTCGCAGACTATCCTCGGCTCTATGCCGGCGGAAGTGAACCACCTGTATATCATGTCTATCGTAGCCCTGCGGCTTGGAACTATTAGGCTCTCGCCCTCGAGGTCCGCGATCTCTATCTCCCCTTCTCCGCTCGAAGCGAGAGGATGCTCCCGGCTCATGAGGGCCGCTATCTTCTCCTCGCCCACGCGGAAGCTGTGAAGGAGAACGTTGTCGCAGGGTGAGGTTATCACGGCGAGGCTTATGATGCCGCCTCTTAGCTTTTCGAGCAGGTCGTCCGAGCTCCCGTCGAGTATCCTGAAACGTATGTTGGGATAGAGAGCCAGGAAGCCCGCGAACCATTCCGCGGCTATATCCGGAGCCATGCCCTCCACGAGTCCGATGGATATAGTCCCCCTCATACCCTCGCCCATGGAATGGATCTCAGAGCGGGTCTTGTCCGAGAGGTTTACGATCTCCTTGGCCCTCCTGTAAAAGAGCTCGCCTGAATCCGTCAGCTGCAGATGCCTCTTGCCTCTTATGAACAGCACGGTGTCGAGCTCCTCCTCGAGGCCCTTGATCTGGGCGCTGAGAGGCGGCTGGCTCATATGGAGCTTCTCCGCCGCCCTCGTTATATTGAGCTCCTCGGCTACCGTTATGAAGTACTGCAGAGTCCTGAGTTCCATTCCTGGCCTCCATTTCATATATAATGCGTATTATAACACGTTTATCATATCGCAGGCGTTTATATTGACGCAGGCTGAGATTTTCTTCCGCGCGTCCCTGCCTGCGCGATCACGGACCGATCTCCGTAGCCATCTCCTCCGCTTCGTTCCCTGCCCGCGCCGTCACAGGCTGATCTCGGCGTCCATCTCCTCAGCTTCGGCCAGGATAGGCGCGAGCTTTTCGAGATAGGCGTCGACCTGGGCCGCGCACCTTCCGGTATAAGCCGACGGGGAGAGTATGTTCTTTATCTCGTCCGAGCTGAGTCCGAAGCTTTCCTCGGCCGCGAGCCTCTCCAGGAGGTCGCAGCTCTCGCCGTTCTTCATGCGGGCGGTAGCCTCCATGGAGCAGCTCCTGATGATCTCGTGGAGCTCCTGCCTGTCGCCGCCCCTCTTCACCGCTTCCATGAGCAGGTCCTCGGTAGCCATGAAGGGCATATACTCCTCGACGCTCTTTTCTATCATCTTAGGATTGACCCTGAGCCCGCCCGTCACGTTTATACACAGCCTCAGCACCGAGTCCGCGCAGAGGAAGCCCTCTGGCATGGAGATGCGGCGGTTGGCGGAATCGTCCAAGGTGCGCTCCATCCACTGCGCCGAAGCCGTCATGGGGGCGTTCATGGCGTCGGCCATGAGATATCTCGACAGCGAGCATATCCTCTCGCAGCGCATGGGATTGCGCTTGTATGCCATGGCCGAGGATCCTATTTGATCGTCCTCGAAGGGCTCCTCTATCTGCCTGTCGTGCTGCAGCAGCCTTATGTCGCCCGCGAGGCGGTAGCAGCTCTGCGCTATGCAGGACAGCACGGAGAGTATCCTGCTGTCAGTCTTGCGGGGATAGGTCTGGCCGCAGACGTCGAAGCAGGAGGAAAAGCCGAACTGCGCCGCGAGGGCCCTGTTCATCTCGTCTATCTTTTCCTCATCCCCTCCGAACAGCTCCATGAAGCTCGCCTCTGTCCCCGTGGTGCCGCGGCAGCCGAGGAACCTCAAAGTGGCGAGCAGGTGGTCGACGTCTTCCAGATCGGAAACGAAGTCCTGCATCCATATGGCGGCGCGCTTTCCCACGGTGACGAGCTGGGCAGGCTGATAGTGAGTGTAGCCCAGAGTTGGGAGCGCCCGATATTCCTTCGCGAAGGCCGCCATGATCGATATCAGGGAGAGCAGCTCTTTTCGTATGTGGAGCAGAGCGTCCCTGTATATAACGAGGTCGGCGTTGTCAGTGACGTAGCAGCTCGTGGCCCCGAGGTGTATGATGCCCGCGGCCGAAGGCGCGGCCTTTCCGTAGGCGTATATGTGCGCCATCACGTCGTGGCGGACTTCCTTTTCCCTGGCCCTGACCACGTCGTAGTCGATATCTTCAGTATGGGCTTCGAGCTCGTCCACCTGCTCCTGAATTATAGGAAGGCCGAGCTTCATCTCCTCCCTCGCAAGGGCGGCCCAGAGCTTTCTCCAGGTCGAGTACCTGTTGTCCTGGGAGAAGAGCCGGAGCATATGGCCCGAGGCATAGCGCGACGAGAGCGGCGATTCGTATCTGTCTGTCATTTCTCATGCCTCCCTGATTATTATGCTGTCCCTCTCGGGTCCGACGGAGATATATCTCACGAGACGACCGGCGGCCTTTTCTATCATATCGACGTAGCTCCTGGCGGCTTCGGGCAGGTCCTCCCACTTCCTCGCGCCGGAGATATCGCAGCCCCAGCCCTTTACGCGCTCGATAACGGGCTCGGCGCCGGCCAGCAGCGCGGGGAACGGGAAGCTCTCGGTCTCGGCGCCGTTCACCCTGTAGCGTACGCAGACGGGTATAGTTTCCATGCAGCTCAATACGTCGAGCTTCGTGACGGCGATGACGCTCGCGTCCTGCACTTCTGCCCCGTAGCGCGTGGCCACGAGGTCCAGAGCGCCGACCCTGCGCGGCCTGCCGGTCTTGGCGCCGTATTCACGGCCTTCAGCGCGGAGCTTCTCTCCTTCTTCGCCGAAGAGCTCGCTTACGAACGGCCCCTCCCCTACGCAGGTCGAATAAGCCTTTACGACGCCTATCACCTCGTCGGGAACGACGGTAGGCGCGCCTGCGCCTATGGGGGCGTAGCGGGCGAGCGTATTGGAAGAGGTGGTATAGGGACAGATGCCGTAATCGAGATCCCTCAGCGCCCCGAGCTGGGCCTCGAAGAGTACCCTCTTTCCCTCAGCCGCGGCTTCCCTCAGGAAGGCTCCCGTATCGCAGATGAAGGGCTTAACGGGCTCGCAGAAATCCGAGATCCACTTCTCCAGCATCTCTTCGGTATACGCTTCGGCTCCGTATACCTCCGTCAGTATGAGGTTCTTCCACTCGCTTATGTCCTTAAGATGGCAGCGGAGCTCGTCCGGATAGAACAGCTCGCCCGCAAGCACAGTCTTTTTTTGATATTTATCGGAATAAAAAGCCGCGATGCCCTGCTTGGTGGAGCCGTATTTCTTGTCCGCAAGCCTCTCCTCCTCGAGCTCGTCGAGCCTCCTGTGCCAGGGCATCAGAAGCGGCGCCCTGTCGCTTATCCTGAGGTTTTTCGGCGTTATATCTATGCCCTTATCCCTGAGCGCCTGTATCTCGAGCCAGAGATTCTCCGGGTCGAGGGCGACCCCGTTTCCGAGCACGTTCACAACGCCTTTTCTGAATATCCCGGAAGGAAGGAGATGCAGCGCGAAGCTTCCCTTCTCGTTGACCACGGTATGGCCGGCGTTGCCGCCGCCCTGAAAGCGTACGACCACGTCGTAATCCTCAGCTATGAGGTCCACCATCCTGCCCTTGCCTTCGTCTCCCCAGTTGACTCCAACTACCGCACAGTTTCCCATATAGATCCTCCTTTGACCACCGGGACAAAAAGTCTTAAAAGGTCCCTTGGGACCACAGATATAAAATATCCCCGGGGAGAAACTATTTAAAATACATATATCATGGGTATCATCATACCTTTAGGATATGAAAAAGAGCCCCGTAAGGCCGCCGCCCATAAAAGCTCCGCCTTCTGTTGGTTTATGCCGCGGGCGATGATATAATACCGCATATGAAAAACATCGTTTTAGGGGTGCTCGCGCACGTCGACAGCGGCAAGACCACCCTTTCGGAAGCCCTGCTCTACCGCAGCGGACGCATACGCAGCCTGGGCAGGGTCGACCATAAAAATGCTTTTCTTGACACCGACAGGCTCGAGAGGGAAAGAGGCATAACCATCTTTTCCAAACAGGCCGTTTTTGACATGGGAGGGCTCAGGGTCTATCTGCAGGACACCCCGGGCCACGCGGACTTTTCCGCGGAGATGGAGAGGACCCTATCGTCCCTCGATTACGCCCTGCTGATAATAAGCGGCCCCGACGGGCTGCAGGCCCACAGCGAGACCCTTATAGAGCTCCTCAGGCGCCACAGGATCCCCTTCTTCGTCTGGATAAACAAGATGGATATATGCCTTCGCAGCAGGGCCGAGATCATGGAGGAGCTGAAGGCGAAGCTGGGCAGCGCCGCGGTGGATTTCAGCGCCCCGGAGGCCGAGATCTTCGAAAGCGCCGCGACCTGCAGCGAGGAGGCTCTTGATAAATACCTCGCGGAGGGCAGGCTTGGCGACGAAGAGCTCGCGAAGCTCATAAAGGACAGGAAGCTCTTCCCCTGCTTCTTCGGGTCGGCCCTTAAGCTGGACGGCGTGGACGAGCTGATAGAAGCTATGGAGCGTCTCATCATTCCTCCGGAGTATCCGGAAGAGTTCGGCGCCAGGGTCATAAAGATCACCCACGACGAACAGGGCAACCGCCTCAGCTGGCTCAAGATAAGCGGCGGGAGCCTCGAGATAAGACAGGACGTTGAATACGAGTACGGCGGCGAGACCGTTCGCGAAAAGATAACCCAGATAAGGGAGTATTCGGGCACGCGCTTTGAGACCCTGAAAAGGGCCGAAGCCGGGGCCGTATGCGCGGTCCTTGGACTCAGCGCGAGCCGCGCGGGCCAGGGGCTCGGATACGAGAGCGACGCGGAAGACCCCGTGCTCGTGCCGGCGCTCAGCTACAGCATAAGCGTTCCGGGTATGGACCCCGCCGAGGCCTACAGGAGGCTCTCTCCCCTCTCCGAGGAGGATCCGACGCTAAGGATAGTCTGGGATCCCAGGCTCAGGGAGATACAGGCCCGGCTCATGGGCGAGGTGCAGATCGAAGTCCTGCAGGAGCTTATAAAGGACCGCTTCGGGCTGGACGCCGAGATAGGCGCGGGCAGGATACTGTACCGCGAGACCATAGCCTCCCCCGTCGAGGGAGTTGGACACTTCGAACCGCTCAGGCACTACGCCGAGGTGCACCTGCTGCTGGAGCCGCTGCCCGCGGGAAGCGGCATCATATACGAATCCGCCGTATCCACGGACGACCTCGACCTTAACTGGCAGAGGCTCATCATAGGCAATCTCATGGAGAAGACCCACGTCGGTGTGCTGACGGGCTCGCCCCTCACCGACGTCAAGGTCACCCTGGTCGCGGGCAGAAACCACCTCAAGCATACCGAAGGCGGAGACATGCGCCAGGCCGCCTGCAGGGCCCTCAGGCAGGGCCTCATGAAGGCGGAGAACGTGCTGCTCGAGCCCTGGTACGAATTCACCCTCCAGGTCCCGGGAGAGCACGTAGGCCGCGCGATATACGATATCAAGGCCATGCACGCGAGCTTCGAGGGACCCGAAGAGATCGCTGGCAGCATGCTGCTTCGAGGACGCGCCCCGGTCTCCGAGATGAGGGATTACCAGACTGTAATGATGTCGTATACCAAGGGCAAGGGCAGGCTCAGCTGCCTCTTCTGCGGCTACTTCCCCTGCCACGACACTGAAAGGGTGATAGCCGAGACGGCCTACGATCCCGAGCGCGACGTGGAGAATACCCCCGACTCGGTGTTCTGCTCTCACGGCAGCGGCATCATAGTCAAATGGGACGCGGTGGAGCGTTTCATGCATCTGGACAGCGGGATAAGGCTTGACAGCGGCGAGGCCGGAAGCGCTGCGAAGCCTAAGCTGCGCAGCGGCAGCCTGGATTTCGACGAAAAAGCCCTCGAGGCCATAATACAAAAGGAGTTCGGACCGCCGAAAAGGCCCTCCTACAGCTCCGTTACCTACGAATACGGAAAGCCCGGAAAGTCAAAGAGCGGACCCGCGAAGAAGGAATACCTCATCGTCGACGGCTACAATATCATCTACGCCTGGGAAGAGCTGAAAAAGCTCGCTGACGCCGACGTGGGCGCCGCGAGGGACAGCCTGGCGGAGATACTCATAAACTACCGCAGCTTCAGGGGCTGCGAGCTCATGCTGATCTTTGACGGTTACAGGAGGCCCGGGCCTGGAGGCACCGAGGACGCCGGAGGTATACACATACTCTACACCAAAGAAAGGGAGAGCGCCGACCTCTACATAGAGAGGCTCGTGCACGAGATGAGGAAAGATTATTCCATCTCGGTCGTGAGCTCAGACGCGATGATACAGCTGGCCGCCCTGAGGCAGGGCGTGAAGAGGATGTCCTCGCGAGAGATGCGGGCCGAGGTTGAACTCGCGGACGCTCAGATAAGCGGTATAATAGCTGCGCATTCGCCCGGCCGCATAAGGCTCGGCGACGTGGCTAGGATAGATAAGAAGGAATAAGACAGGGAAAGGGCCGGGGCTTCGGCGCTGCCCCTCTGAAGCGACAGGAAGAAAGCGGAGAACGCAAGATGCAGGAAGAAGACAGACTGCTGCTGGCGCAGATCGAAGACAGGATACGGAGCTGTCAGGATCAGTACGCACTGACCCATACAGCCTTTCTTGACATGCGCCAGGCAGCCCTCGCCGAGAAGCTAGCGAGGGATCTGAAGGCCCGCTTCTCTCTCTTCGGAGGCTACGACGACGCGGAGCGCAGGATCATGGCCTTCCTCCCCGACTACATGGACGAGGCTCAGCTCGCGGAAGGAGACGACTGTCCCCTGTCCCTTCTCAAGGTCTCGTCGCCTAAGGGTTCGAGGCAGCTCACTCACAGGGATTATCTCGGCTCCATACTGGGCCTCGGGATAAAGCGCGAGGTCGTAGGAGACATCATAGTCCGGCCGGACGGCGCGGATATATTAATACTTAGGGAGATGGAGGATTTCCTGCTCAGCGAATATACCAAGGCCGGGAGAAACAATCTGACTGTGAGGACGGCTCCCCTCTCGGAGCTCGATCTCGGGGAGATACGCACAGAAGACGCTCACGACACGGTAGCAAGCCTGAGGCTCGACAGCGTCGTCGGATCCGCATTCAGGCTCGCCCGGGGCAAGGCTCAGGAAGCGGTGCGCGCAGGTCTGGTATACAAAAACGGCATGCAGTGCCTTAAGCCCGACGCGGAGGTCTCCGAAGGAGACAAGATAGTCCTGAGGGGCAAGGGAAAGGCCGTTCTAAAGGAGATAGGCGGCATGAGCCGCAAGGACAGGATAAATATTACCATAACCAGGTATATGTAAATATCCGCCGAATATCAGCATCTGAATTTTATGCAAAGCCGTGCATATTATCCTGCATAAAAAGGACCTCGCCTGACGCGCTTCATAGTATAAAAAAACAGGCCGCGTAAGCGGTCTTTTATCATGCGCGGAATATCACGCGTGCGCATCATCTCACGCGTGCGCAGATATCACACGTCTGCAGATCACAGATCAAAACGTTGATCAGCGTTTCAGGCGTCTGGATCTCCGAAACAGCTCAGCCGAAGAACACCTTCAGTCCTATGGCTATCAGTATGACTCCGCCCAGCAGCGGCGCCTTCTTCGCGAGCATCTCGCCGAAATACTTACCGGCGCGTATGCCGCACATGCAGATGACGTAGGTCACGGCGCCTATTATGAGCGCCTCCGTGAGCGCCTGCATCGCTCCGAGTCCGGCTATGGTAAAGCCAACCGACAGAGCGTCTATCGAGGTCGCGACCCCCTGGACTATGAGGTCTCCCGTGCTCATGACGGGCTTCTCCTCGGCGTCACCGGGCCTCAGCGCCTCGTATATCATCATTGATCCGAGATAGACCAGCAAAACGAGCGCAATCCAGGGGATGTACGCGCTCAGATCCTCGAAGGTCTCCTCCGCCTTGGTGACTAGGAGCCAGCCGGCGAGCGGCATGAAGATCTGAAATAGAGCGAAGCAGCCAGCTATCCTGTTCATCCTCGACAGCCTCATGCGCGGCTCGTTCAGGCCGCTCACGACCGATACCGCGAAGGCGTCCATGGCGAGCGCCACCCCGAAGAGCAGCGCCTCCGTATAGAAACCGATGCCCATCACTTACCGAACAGACTCTCCTCCGTCACCTCGCCGCGCATGAACTTAGTTATCATGTCGCTTGTGAGCGCAACGTGGCTGGGGGTGTATATCTCAAGCAGGTCCTCTCTGGAGAACCAGCGCCCCGCGGCTATCTCGACCCCGTCCGGATGGGGCTCTGGATCGCCGTCTACGCGGCAGTAGAAGCCGGAGAGCAGGCTTGAGCTCATGCCCCAGGGCTCGCTCTTGTAGAACCTGAGGTCCTTGACCTTGAGCCCGACCTCCTCCATGACCTCCCTCTTGACGCACTCCTCCAGGCTCTCCCCTATCTCGGCGAAGCCCGCTATGAGAGCGAATCTCCCCGCGTTCGGCCTGTTGTACTGGGTGCAGAGTATCTTCCCGTCGTTTATGACGCCTACTATGACGCAGGGGTTGATCCTGGGATATATGAGGTTCCCGCACTTGGGGCAGCGCATGGCGCGCTCCTTTCCGTCGGGGACGAGCTCGCTCCCGCAGCGGCCGCAGTAGCGCTCGCTGCTGTACCAGTTGTTGAGATGAAAGGCTATTATGGCGGCGTAGGCCCTGTCCATGGGGAAGACCTTGCCGTAGGTCGAGATATCGCTGTATTCAAAGCCCTCTATGGAGAGCCTCTCCGGCGTCCTGCAGAGGTAGTAATCCTCTCCGCTGATATCGAAGGCATAGATGAACGCTGCGTCATCCGGCGCCGCGGCCCTTGCCTCGGAGTATGAGGGATAGCTGATCTGATCGCCCTCGATGCGGCACAGAAATTCCCTGCCCGCGAAAGCTATGACGCGGTCTTCGGCCGCGGGCCTTTTTGAAGGATCGTACTGGTTGAAGAATACCTTCGGATATATTTCGTGTATCAATTCCAAACTCCTGTATATCCGGCCTCCCGCCGGCGCAGCGGCGGCCGTTAATACGCCCGCGAAGCATCAGCCCCGCGGGGCGCCCCTTATTTTCCGAGTATCATGAGCTCCTTGCTGAAGCTGTTGAGTATCCTGCAGCCGTCCTCGGTAACGAGCACGAGGTCCTCTACGCGAACACCGGTCTTTCCGGGCAGATAGATGCCGGGCTCGATCGAGAAGCACATTCCGGGCTTGATGATATGATCGTTCACGGAGCTCACGTCCTCGCCCTCGTGATCTGCCAGGCCTATGCTGTGGCCCAGCCTGTGGGTGAAGTTGGGACCGTAGCCGAAGCTCTCGATGTGCTTCCTGGCAGTGAGGTCTATCTCCTTGAACATCCTTCCGGGCCTGACCTCGGCCTCCGCGAGCAGGTTCGCGTCGCGGCAGATGTTGTATATCCTCTCGTCCTCCTCGGAGACGTATTTCCAGTAGAAGGTCCTGGTCATGTCGCTGCAGTAGGACTTCCAGACGCAGCCGGTGTCGACCAGTATGCAGTCGCCGTCTTTCAGCACGGTGCCGTCGGCGTGATGGTGCGGGTCGGCGGCGTTGGCGCCGAAGCTGACTATCGGGGTAAATGCGTTGCCGGGGCAGCCTTCCTCAGCGTAGCACTTCATGATGAACTCGGCGCATTCCTTCTCGGTGACGCCGTCCCTGATGAATCCCATGAGCTTTTCCATGGCGCGGTCGTTGATCTCGGAGGATTCTATCATCCTGCGCTGCTCCTCCTCGTCCTTGCAGGCGCGAACGTCGTTCACGCAGGCGTCGGCGAGAACGGGCCTGAGCCCGGGCATCCTGCTCATAAATGGCAACAGGAACCTCGCGGTCATGGTGCTGTCGACCCCGAGCGTTCCCTCGGCAAGGTAGGGGCAGACCACTCCGGCGACAGGATCGGTATCGTCGAATAGTACGACCTCTGCGTCCACCGGCCCGAGCCTGAAGAGCCTGTTCGCGAAGAGCACGTTCCCTCCGTCTTTCCTGATCAGAAAGCCCCAGAAGCGCTCCATCGGATGGTTGTATATATCGGTAAGATATCTGATGCTGTCGGGATCGGTCACGAGAAGCTGCGATATGCCCGCCTTGTCCATCTCCGCGGCGACCCTGTTTACTCTTTCTTTGTACATTTCAGATCTCCTTTCATTTATAACGACATATTCTACCACGAAAAAAGGAGATGTGCACAGGCACATCTCCTTTTGACCGGTATTTTGCGGAATAATTGAAATAATGTGTTTTAAATGATACTTCTGATATTTCGGTACGGACTATACGTCCATCATCATAACGATGATGGTCGCTACGAGCATGGGTACGACGGTGTACTTTACGACCTGCATCGGGTCTACTCCGGCGATCCTGCAGACGATGATGGTAACGGCGGCTACAGGGCTGAAGGTACGGCCGTAGTTGCCGGTCCTGAGTACGACTGCGGCAAGTCCCGCGAAGTCGAGTCCGATCTCCTTGGCATGCGGGAGTACGGAGTCGAAGAACGCGAGCATGGCGGCGTTTCCGGAACCGGAGAGAGCCGCGATGACCATGGGTCCGAAGGCTCCGCCGTACTTGGCGATGTTCGGATTGGCCTTCATGGCTTCTACCAGAGCGTTGGTGATGCCGATGTTGTTCATGCCCTTGGTGAATACAGCGGCAGCAGCCATGAGGGTGATGACGCTGAAGAAGGAGTCTCCCTGTCCTCTGAAGAACATGGTGGATACTTCACGATACTGCTTGCGGAAGATGATCATGGCGATGAAGAAGCCTACCCACATGCAGGTGGCTGCGTCCATGACCTCCGGCAGAAGCGGAGTGTACTGAGCGAGCAGGATCAGGGTGAGGGGTACGATCGGGAGTATCGCGTAGACCGGGTTCACCTTGAAGGAAGCGGCAGCGGAAAGAGCCTTCTGTACGGCTTCCTCATCCTCTTCTCCTCTCTTGGTGAGGATCTTGGATACGATGGTGAATACGATGGCTACTACGAAGAGATTGACTACCTGAGCGGTGAAGCCTGCGTTGATGATGTCTCTTCCGGTGATGAGGCCTTCGGGGTCGGCTGCGGCAGCAGCGAGTGTGAAGGCTCCGCCCGGGTTGACGTCAAGGCCGATGCAGGTGCCCTGGAGCACGGTAGCGGCTGCGAGGGCAGCGGGGATGCCGAGAGCGGTCATCAGGGGGATGAGCAGGGATCCGGCTACGGAACCTACGGTCGCGGCGGAGCCGAGGCCCATCGCGATGCCCGCGGTGATGATGACGCAGAACGGGACGATCAGCTTCCTGACCTTGGATACCGGCCTGATCATAGCATAGATCAGGTGGTTGCAGCAGCCCATATCGGTCATGATCTTAGCATAGCCCATGGAAGTAACGGTCGTGTATACTACGGATCCGTTTACGAGGGACGCGCAGTATGCGGGCACCGCAGCCGAGGCAGTACCGGAGAGCAGGCACATGAGAAGGCCGCCGCCGATAAGACAAAGCTTGGTGTCAAACTTGAGAATGATGCCAACAAATACGAGAACGCAGATGGCAGCTCCTATCCAAAGCATGGTATTCTCCTTTCTTTGGTCGGATGATGAATGATTGCGATTTACGCAGGTATACCGGTCCGTGGCTGGCATGGGATAGACCGTGCGGGCGCCACGAAGCCGCGCGGAAATGACGATCCCGATATTCGAAATCGCTAATATTATAATCTATATATCATGTACTTAAAAGGAATATAAAAAAAATATATGGATAATCAACAGGTATTCAAGCTTATTATTACTCTGTTATGTTAAAAACCAGTGTAGCGGGCACGCGCAGCCCTTGATAAACAGGATTTCGAAAAGCTCTCTGCCGCTGCCGCACCGCATTTGAAGAGCGCGCCTCGCCGTGGTATAGTTAATAAAGCCAGACGGGCGCATGCCCCGGGCAAAGGAACTCGAAAGGAGAACCTCATGAACATATACGATCATTTCAGGAATGAAAGCCTCTATCCGGACCTCGACGTGGACGGAGCCTGCTCAAGGCTCTCGGCGGCCGTAAGGCTCAAGACTGTATCTGACTGCGAAGACCCCGCGCCCTTCCTCGAGCTGCACGAGCTAATGAAGAGCAGCTTCCCTCACATCATGGCCGCGGGAGGCTTTGAGACCGTGGGCCGCAGCGTACTGATCAGGGTGCCCGGAAGCGACAGCTCCCTCAGGCCCGCCCTCTTCATGTCCCATCAGGACGTAGTTCCGGTGGTAAAGGGAACGGAGGACGACTGGATCCACGGAGCCTACAGCGGAGATATCGAGGACGGCATCATCTGGGGCCGCGGCACTCAGGACATCAAGGAACAGGTCTTCGCCGAGCTCGAAGCCGCGGAATACCTGCTTTCCAGGGGCCTTAAAAACGCGAGGACCATATATTTCGCCTTCGGCGAGGACGAGGAGACCTTCAACAGGGGCTCCAAGGCCCTCTCCGACCTGCTGTTCTCAAGGGGCGAGCGCCTCGAGTTCGTCCTGGACGAGGGGGGCGGCGGAATACAGTCCGGCGAGCTTTTAGGAGCTCCGGGCCTCAGCGTGATGCCTATCGACCTCATGGAAAAAGGCTACGCGGATCTCAAGCTCAGCGTGAAGAGCACGGGCGGCCACTCGAGCCGCCCCTGGGGAGGGACCTCCCTCGGAAGGCTCGCGAGAGCCATAGACAGGATAGTCTCGGCCCCCTTCCCCGCCGAGCTCTGCAGCACCTTCAAGCAGAGCCTAAGAACTGTCGCGCCTTATATCAAGGATCCCAAGCTCGCCGAGCTGCTCTCAGACGTAGACGCCAACGCTGAGCTCATAGCGGCGTCGTTCATGGAGAGTAAGGATCTCTTCCCCTTTGTTACGACGACGATAGCGCCGACCATGATAAGCGGCAGCAGCGACGCGCCCAACGTAATGCCGCAGAACATGGAAGCCGTCATAAACTTCAGGATAGCGGCAGGCCACACACCCGAAGAGGTCATGGAGCACTGCAGGAAAGCCGTGGACGACGATTCGGTCTCCATGGAGTTCCTCCAGGCCAATCCGGCTTCCGCGGAGGCCCGCTTCGACGGCTTCGGCTACGCCCAGCTCATAAAGGCTCTGGACAGCTTCTACGGCGACGTCGTATTCGTGCCCTTCATGTCCGTAGGCGCGACCGACGCCCACAACTACGAGCAGATCTGCGATACCTGCCTTAGGTGCAGCCCCTTCGTCTCGACCGAAGAGGAGGAAAAAGGCGTGCACGGCACGAACGAGCGCATATCCGTCCGCTCCTACGCGCAGGGCATCAGGGTCCTGATCTCACTGATGAAGGAGAGCTGCGGCTTCGCGCGGTAAACGCTATATGTACAGAAAGATCGAGGCCATCCCCTTCTGACGCCCTTGACCGCCCATACGATGAACCTGATCCTTACACTGATCTCAGTCCTGATAAAGCTCTGTTTCATATACTTCATAGTCTTCGCGCTCTCGGGGCTCACCAAGCCCTTCGAAAAGCTTCCGGAGGCTGTTTCGCTGCGCCGATTTGCGGTGCTGCTTCCCGTCAGAAACGAAGAAAAGGTCATAGCCAAGCTTATAGAGAGCCTGAACGAAGCAGACTACCCAAAGGATAAACTCGAGATCTGGGTCGTTTTGAACAACAGTAGCGACAGGAGCGGCGAGATAGCGGCCTCGCTCGGGGCCCGAGTGATGAACGTCGACGTCCCCGTGCACAGCAAGGGAGACGCGCTGCGCTACGCCCTGGATAAGCTCTCGGCCCGCGAAGACATAGACGCCTACGCGGTATTCGACACCGACAACGTCGTGGATCCGGGCTTCTTCAGGGAGATGAACAAGAGGCTCGAGGCCGGGAAGAATATCATACAGGGCCGCCGCATAGGCAAGAACGCCGCGGAAAACGTGCTGACGGGCTGCTATGAGATCTTCTACACCATGCAGAACGTCTACTTCAACCATGCCAGGTCTTCGATGGGACGCAGCGGATCTCTAAACGGCACCGCCTGGGTCGTAAGAAAGAGCTGGATAGACGAGAACGGCTTCGACATGAAGACCATGACAGAAGATCTGGAGCTCACGGCCATTGCGGCGCTGAAGGGAGAACACATAGGCTACGCCCATGAGGCCGTAAGCTACGACGAATATCCATCCAGGATCAGGGTCTCACTGAGGCAGCTCCTGCGCTGGTCGGTAGGCCAGGTCCAGTGCATGAAGCACTACAGCGCGAAGCTGACCAAAAAATTCCTGAAGACCGGCTCTCTTTCCAGCCTTAACATAGACCTGGTATTCCTTGCCCCGGTGTTGATCGTCACATTCGCTGTTATATCACTGATATTCGCCCTGGTCCCGGCTGAGCCTTACAGGTTCCCGTTCGTTCCGCCGGACGAAGTGCTCGCGCTTGCCGCTGCGACGGCCTTCTACGCCCTCTGCTACGCCGCCAGGCTCAAGTGCGGACGCGACGTGAAGATACCCATCCTGAGCAACGCGGCCTTCCCCTTCTTCCTCATCATGTGGCTGCCGCTGATGGTGAGATCGCTATTTATGAAGGATATCGAATGGAGGCCCGTCGTGCACGACCACGCGGTCAGCATAGACGATATAGAAAACAAGAGAAAGGAAGCAAAATGACCGAAGATCTCAAAAAGGCGCTCTCTTACATAGCTTTTGGAGCGCTGTTCACCCTGGCTAATATAAACCTGAACTTCAACGATCTCAGCATCAATATAATGCCCGACTTCGTTGGATGGACACTTTTCTTCCTCGCCTGCGGCAAGCTCGGCTCCTATCTGGACGGGAAGGAATGGCTTAAATGGCTGGCGATGACGCTGATCATACTGAGCCTCGCCCTGTGGCTCGGCGGGATATTCATGCCTAGTGCCGATCTGTCTATCCTAAGCAGTATCGCCTCGGTGATATCCGCGGCCTACATGTTCATACTCTTCGGCTCGATCGAGCAGCTCGCCAAGGACAACGGCTCCTCGCGCGTCGGCACGATACGCTACCTCAAATATGCGAACCTTGCCTTCAGCATAATGCTTACCCTCCTCGGCTTTATCATCTTGGCGAACGGAGGCACACGCCCATCCTTCCTGGCAGTGCTGTTCATCGCGATCGGGATAGCGGCGCTGGCCTGCGCTATAGTGACGGTAGTCACGCTTTTCGGGCTGAGATCCGAGCTGACGAGATAGAATGCGCTGAGCTCTGCCGATGCGTTTTTAAGACAAAGATCGAACCCACGTCTGATGCGGGAATTTCATCGACACAAAAATGCCGCGCTGCAGCTGCGGCATTTTGTATTGGCATAATATTTATATAATTGTCAGTCCCGGGCATGCGACCGCTGTCGCTGCCAAGTCCTACTTCTTCGCAAGCCCCGCGACACTGCAGTTGAAGGCGAAGAGATCGAGGGTCCTTACGAACTTCGCTTCTTGGCTGAGATAGGACCTGTCGCCCTCGAAGGAGTGTGTGGCGATAAGGTGTATTATGCTGTCGGGAAGCCCGGCCTTCGCGGCTAAGACAGCTCCGGCGAGCGGATGCCTCATGATATCGGCGTTCTCCCCGTGGACCGCGGCTCCGTCCTTTACGGTGTACTCGGTGAACTTGCCTATATCGTGCAGCAGCGCGCCGCAGAGAACGGTGTCCCTGTCCAGCGGAGAGCCGTTGGCCTCGTAGTATCCGGAGAGCCTTTCGTAGGCGTCCATGCACATATCGGTCACGAGATTGATGTGTTCTATCAGCCCGAAGCCGACTCCTTCATAGCTGACCGTAGCGGGAGCGAGGCAGACGTTCTCCTCATTCCAGCCGCCCGCCTCCATGGCGTCGGACATAGCCTTGATCGAGAGCTCCCTGAGCTTTTCATCGCTGATGCATGCCATCTTCGGGAAAAGGGATATTATCTTCTGAGTGTCCATGTCGGCCTCCTTCTTGCATCGGTGTCTATTTACAGTATTGTATCACGGCCCGGCCGTCGCCGCACAGCCCTCTGTCGCGGGACTGCCTCAGGACGCTTCGGACCGGAAATCCTTCGCGTTTAAGTTCAGGCGAGCTCGTATCCGGCGGCCTCGAGCGCCGCCTTGTTCACTACGAACCTGACCTTGCCGCCCTTATACAGATCCATGATGGTGTCTACGAGCATGGGTATGGTCACGGTAGCGATATCGTTGGAAGTACCGGCTACGTGCGGGGTGACGATGATATTGCCCCTTCCAAGCAGGGGCTCATCCGCCGTGAGCGGCATCTTTTCGATGCAGTCTATTCCGGCTCCGGCTATCCTGCCCTCGTCTATTGCTCTTATCAGAGCGGCTTCGTCGATGAGCCCGCCCCTGGCGGTATTGATGACGATGGCTGTCGGTTTCATCTTCGCGAATGCCTCTTCGCCTATCATGTGGTAATTCTCATCGGTCAGAGGCGCGTGCACGCTGATGAAGTCGGAGGTCCTGAGCAGCTCGTCCAGCGAAACGAACTCCATATCGAACTTCTTTTCCATCTCCTCGCTCAGGCGGTAGGGATCGAAATACTGTACGCTGGCCCCGAATGCCTGCACCCTCTTCGCGACCTGGCGGCCCACGTTGCCGCCGCCTATGAGTCCGACCTTGGCGTCGTTTAGCGTGCGGGTGGTCTCGAGGAAGGTCTTGTTGCTCCAATCGCCCTTCTGGGTGAAGGCGTTGTGCTCGGTGAGGTGATGGCACAGAGCAAGCATGAGCAGCACGCTGTGCTCAGCAACGGCATAGGCGTTGGAGCCAGGAGTGTTGGTCACGAGTATTCCCTTGCTGCTGGCGGCAGCGACGTCCACGGAGTCGTAGCCCACGCCCCAGCGGGAGATCATCTTGAGGCCCTTTATCCTCTCGATATCGGCCTTCTCAGCGCGGAATATGCGCAGTATCATCACGTCGGCCCTGTCTAGAGCTGCGTACTTCTCCGGAGTATCTATCTTGAGCAGTTCTACGTCTTCGGGCAGCCTCTCCCTGAAGCTCTCGAAAGTCCCGTTAGGATAAGTTCCTGCAAGCGCTACTATCATCTTTTTCGCCTTCCTGTTTGTTTTTCTTAGCAGATGTTTTCTTTGCGGGCCCTGCGAGTATGCTGCAGTCCCATTGCTTTTGCGGGCTCGGCGCGGGATCCGCTACCCGATCTTTGCGGCGACCTCGCGCATCTGGGCTTCGGAGGGATCCCTTCTGTTGATCTTGGAGGTCTCGACTATGAGCTTCATGAGATCGACGCCCTCTTCCTCAGCGACCTTCTTGAAGGTCTTCATAAAGCTGGAATGAGCTCCGGAGAGACCCAGGATGAGGTCCATAGGCATGAGGGCCGGCTTGTAGCCGTGGGCCGCCATGGCAGGCACGAGCTCCTGATCGAGGAACTTCATAAGTCCGTAGAAATCGACGTCCATGAGCTCTCCCTTTTCCTGGAGCAGGGCTACCATGAGCTCAGTGGGAATATTCCCGGCGCTGCGGGCCATTCCGAGCAGTCCGCAGTCGGCTCCCGCGCCGCCGTGCTCTATGGCCTTGAGCGCGTTGGCTGGGGCCAATCCGAGATTGCTGTGTCCGTGGAAGAGCACGGGTATCTTAAGAGCGGCGGTGAGCGCGTCGAAGTATTCGGCTACCTCGTCCGGCTTCATGCATCCGGCGGAATCCATAACGGTGAGCTCATCGAGGCCTGCAGCCTCGAGTTGAAGGGCTTCGGCTGCCGCTTCCTCGGGAGTCGCCAGATATGCCTTCATGAGCGAGTATCTCGCGGTCAGCCCGTGTGCCTTCACAGCCTTGATGATGGGGATGGACTTCTCGGACATACCGGGCTCAGCCCCTATCCTGAGGAACTTGAGTCCGTACTGAGCCGCGAGGGCCACGTTCTCTTCTTTGTAGCGCTTGGCGTTGAGGAACATTCCTATCTCGGCCTTGTCTACGTAGGGCTGCGCGAGCTCAAGATATTCGATATCGTTCAGAGGCGCGGTGTTTCCGAGCACGTAGGCGCCGATGCCTCCGGCGTTTCCGTATTCTATGACCTTGATGCCGTTCTCGATGAGTCCGCGTAGCATGAGCTCCGTAAGATCGGCGGGAAAACCCTTTCCAAGGACGTTTGCTCCGTCCCTAAGCGTGCAATCCATAAAACGCATTGTCGTTCATCCTCCTTATGTTCTTGTAAAGAGACAGGGCCTGAGGCAGGGCCGTCCCCTGTTATGTCTATATTAAAGATAATCCGAGGGGATACCATTAACAAACAGTTAAAATGCGTTCTTTAACAATAATATTTTGTAAATAGCCTTGGGCGGCGCGATCCCTTCAGTCTGTAAAAAACGACCTCGCATCAAATGTGAGATCGCACGCAAATAATAGCCAGCTCTGCATCAAACGCATGGGGTCAAATCGACAAAAAACCCGTGGGCTTCCGCAGAGGAAGCGCGCGGGTCTTCTTCAGTTCTGTCTGTTTTTTATAGCTCTTATTCCACAGAAAAGGCGGCTTCATCAAAGCTCCGTGTGCGGCAACTCAAATATAGCGGCCTCGAAGGGCCTCAGCTTATAGCTTATCCTGTTCTCGTAGTGGTCGCAGGGCTCGGGCCTGCTGACGAGCGGGGGTATATCCTTTTCAGCTTCGGCGCCGCCCTCTCCGGGCATGCTGTCGTAGCTGCTGTATATCCTCTTGTACCAGCCTTCTACAGGCACCCCTATATCGTAATCCTCGTAATACTGCGCGGAAAAATTGAGCACCACGAGCAGGGCGCCGTTCCAGTTCCAGGGATTGCGCCTTATGTAGCTCAGGGTGTTGCGCATCATATCGTGGTCGTTGACCCACTCGAAGGTGACGGGGTTCGGCCCGTCCGAATACAGGCAGGGATAGCTCCTGTAGATCCTTGCGAGCGATCTCAGCGATTCCAGCACGTCCCTGTGCCACTCGTCGTGTGTGAGGCCCCAGGCTATGTCCCTGTCCTCTATCCACTCGCGGGGATCCGCGAACTCCTGTCCCATAAAGAGCAGCTTCTTTCCGGGGCTCGTGAACTGGTAGGCATAGAGCGTCTTTAGCCCTGCCAGCTTGTCTCCCGTGCTTCCGGGTAGCTTTTCAAGCATCGAATGCTTGAGATGGACGACCTCGTCGTGCGAGAGCACCAGCACGAAATTCTCCGTGAAGGCGTATTCTATGGAATGCGTCAGCTGGTAATGATGGTATCCCCTGTAGACGGGCTCCTTTGAGAGATACTTCAGGGTATCGTTCATCCAGCCAAGGTTCCACTTGAAGAGGAAGCCCATGCCTCCCTCGCTGACGGGCTTGGTGACGCCCGCCATTATGGACGAATCCTCGGCTATGAGGTAGCCCTGGGTGTTCGACGTGACGGCGTCGTTGAGCTGCTTTAGAAAATCGATGCTGTCGAGGTTCTCGCTGCCGCCGTATTTGTTGGGTCTCCATGGGTCGCGGCTGAAGTTCGTGAAAGCATGGCCGCGACGGCGTCCACCCTGAGCGCGTCTATGTGGAATTCCTTTATCCAGTAAAAGGCGTCTGAGATCAGGAAGCTCCTGACCTCGGGCTTGGAATGGTCGAAGGCCATGGTCCCCCACTCCGGATACTCCGCGAGCAGCGGGTCTGCCGACTCGAATAGGGGCGTCCCATCGAAGTGCTCAAGGCCGAATTCATCCTTGGGATAGTGCGCAGGGACCCAGTCGAGTATGACCCCTATGCCCTCGCGGTGCATCTTGTCTACGAAGTACCTGAAGTCGTCGGGACTGCCATAGCGGCTGGTCGGAGAATAATACCCCGTCACCTGGTAGCCCCAGGAGCCGTCGAAGGGATGCTCGCAAATGCCTATGAGCTCCACGTGTGTGAAGCCGAGGAACTTGACGTATTCGCTGAGCTCGTCGGCGAGCCTTCTGTAATTCAGGAAGCCGTCCTGATTCTCGCGGTAATCCTTCTTCCAGGACCCGAGATGGACCTCGTATATCGACATGGGCTGAGCCACTGGATCCTCCTCGGCGGCCTTTTTCATGTACGCGGAGTCGCCCCATCTGTAGCCCTTAAGGGGCCAGACGACCGAGGCGCTCGAAGGCCTGAGCTCGGACCAGAACGCGAATGGGTCGGCCTTGTAGCGGCTCACACCGTCGGCCCCAACGACGACGTATTTGTACGAGTCCCCCTTTTCCATTCCGGGCACGAAGAGCTCCCAGACGCCATGCTCGCCCTTCTCCATCGGGGCGGCGAGAGGATCCCAGCCGTTGCGCGAGCTGATGAGGCTCACTATCCTGGCGTTCGGGGCCCATACTCCGAAGAGCACGCCCTTTTCTCCCCCGCGCACGCAGGGATGGGCGCCGAGCCTCTCGTATACCTCGTAGTGAGTGCCCTCTCCGAAGAGATAGGCGTCGTATTTGGTGAATCTTTTTCTCATGTATGCGGTCCTCTGATATGCGGTCTTATGAGCTTTGAGTATGATCTTTGGCGACATCGTCTGTGCGCCGGCCCCAGCTGCAGGGCAGAAAAACGGGGCAGCGCTCAGGCTGCCCCGGATCGTATCAATACTTGCCTACGGGAGGCTCTACGCTGTCGGGCAGCGGGCATTCGTACTTTCCGCCGTTGATGGCGAAGAGCTCGGCCTTTGCCTTGGCTATGAGCTCCGGATCGGCAGCTGTGCGGACGCAGGCCATGGTCATGACCTCCGCGGCCCTGAGCATGCCCTTGATGCCTATGCGGGAGCCGGAGAAGCAGGTGTTCTGCCAGCTGTGTCCAACGTTTCCGAGGCACTGAGTCGCGACGTTGATCATGACGGTCGGGGTAGCGTAGGCAACGTCGCCGACGTCGGTGGAGCCGGACTTGTAGATGGGGTTCTTCACTCTCTCATAGGGGAAGACGCCGGTGTGGAGAGGCTTTTTGAGCAGCTCCTCTATATCCTCGCCCTCGAAGATAGGAGCGAGATTGCTCCTGATGGCCTTCTGGGTGGTCTCGTTGAAGGTCGAGAGCACCTCGCCGGCGAGCTTGTAGTCGGACTCGTCCCATTCGGGAGCTCCCGCCTCGACCAGGCAGTCGGAGATGCACTCGGCGAGCGCAGCGTTGGCGATGTAATCCGAGAAAGCCATGGTGATGTCATAGTGCATCGTGGTCTCCGTCATCTCGGCTGCGCCGTGAGCGATGTGGACGACTCTCTCGAAGAGCTCCTTCATCTGCCAAACCTTTGGGGCCCTGACCTCGTACTTGATAACGGTGTGATCCTGCACGACGTTGGGAGCGGTGCCGCCCGCATTGGAGTAGGCGTAGTGCACCCTTGCCTGATCTATCATGTGCTCTCTGAGATACTGCACGCCTATGTTCATAAGCTCCGCGGCGTCGAGGGCGGAGCGTCCAAGATGCGGGGATCCGCCGGCGTGCGAGGCTATGCCGTCGAAGATGAAGTTAGCGCCCATGATGGCGACACTGCCGGTGTTGCCGACCTCGTTGAACATCGAAGGATGCCATGTATAGCAGAAATCGACGTCGTCGAAATAGCCGGCCCTGGCAATGAACTGCTTGGAACCGGCGCCCTCTTCAGCCGGGCAGCCGAAGAAGATGACCGTGCCATCCATATCGTGGGCCTTCATGTAGTCTCTGGCCGCAAGGGCGGCGCTGAAGCAGCCCGCGCCGAGCAGATTGTGTCCGCAGCCGTGTCCCGGCGCTCCGGGAACGATGGGATCCTTCACGGGGCAGGCGGCCTTCTGGCTGAGCCCGCTGAGCGCGTCGTACTCGGCGAGCAGACCGAATACTGGCTTGCCGCTGCCTATGACGTATTTTGCGAGGAACGCAGTCGGAATCCCCGCGAGGCAGTCCTCGATCTCAAAGCCTTCGGCCGCGAGCTCTTTTTTGAAGAGCTCCGCTGACCTGGTCTCCTCGAAGGGAAGCTCCGCGTACTCCCATACCTTGTCCGCTATCTCGGTGGACTTGGCGGCGTTTTCGGATACGTATTTTTTGATCTCTTCAAGCTGGGTCATGGATGCACCTCTTTTCATAAAAACGAAGCGATGTATTATAAGGATCAGTCAGATCCGGGGTTGCGCCTTCTGAGCATGCTGAACAGATCCGTGAAGAAGCCCGTTATCCCGGTATGCGTAAAGCCCATGCTCTCCTCCAAGGTCTCAGTGCGCCTGTATTCTTCGGCTATCATGTAGCCGCTGGCTCCCTTGAGCGAGCCCTCGGCGGTGAAGCCGGTAGAGGCCTCGAGCTCCGCGAGCTCCACGTCCTCGTAGTCGGCGATCATCATGCCGTCCTTCTCCTTGAGGGCGCCCATCACCCTCTTGCTGAGGGAGAGACCGACGTTGAGCCTCTCGAGCCAGGCCATATCCTCTGTGCCCTTGGCTAGCTCTATGCCGTTGATCTCGAAGCTGTAGCTCTGTTCTTCCGCGGAAGGCTCCATAAGGACGTCCTGGGTATAACGCAGGCAGTCCTGCTCTTTCGCGTAATCATCAGCCATCTGAAGCTCGTAGCTGAAGTCCTTGACGGATATGAGATTGCCGTCCTTCGGGGTGACGGTGATTGTAAAGCCTATATTCCTCTCGGTGTCGCTTATGAGCTTTTCGTAGATATCCTTGACGGCGATCTTCGCGTCGTCGTCGTCGTAATACCTCACCTCGCCCTTCTGCATCATTACGTTGTACGTACCGTCCGATTCCCTTTCCATCTTGTAATAGGGATCGTTCAGCCCGCAGGAGCTGAGGACTATCATAAGGGCGAGCAGTACGGCTGCCGCCGCAAATTTAGTAGTTGTCTTTTTCAAACCCTTGTCTCCGTATAAGCTCTTGACCGCTTAGGGATGGTCCTCAGGCCCGCTCCGGCGGTGTATAAAGCAATAGATAATATATTTTATTACTACGAAGGGCCGTTGTCAAAAAGAACCCCGAAGCGCCTCGATGGGTGCTTCGGGGGATCGATCCTTTATCGTGTTAGGAACGCGCAGCGCGAGCCTTTATCAGCTGCGGCCCAGGGTCTTTTCTTTTCTAATTACAGCCGCTGCCCAGAACCTTTTGTTCTAATATCAGCTGCGGACCAGGGCCTTTTCCAGCGCATCAGCGATCCTGCAGAGCTCGAAGTCCGAGCCCGCGGTACCGAGAAGGCTCACGCCGTACGGAAGCCCGCTGTCCCTGCCCTTTCCCGCGGGGACCGCGACGGCCGGATAGCCTGATACCGGAGAGATATTGGTATAGTGCGCCATGAGTATGCAGTCGAGCTGATTCTCCTTCAGAAGAGCGTCGATGCGCCCGCGGCTCTCGTATATGGCCCCGAGAGCCTCGATGTATTCGGGCTCGTTCAGCCTTCCGCTGCCTATCTCGTCAGACTCCCTGAGCCTCTCCTGCCCGTACTTTAAGCATCGCTCAGGATCGGCCTCGTTGGCGTCCAGTATGTCCTTAAGAGACCTGAGCGAAGTCGTATGTCCTTTAGCGAGATAGGCTGCCATGCAGCGCTTGATCTCGTACATCTCGACCAGCGTGGCGGATCTGGGGTCGGCGGGGGCGAGCTCTACGGGGACGAGTACTGCGCCGGCCTTTTCCGCGGCGTCAAATACGGCGTCGTAATGTTCGAAGGCTTCATCCGGCATATCTATATAAGGTCTGCGCACGAGCCCGATGCGCCTTCCCTTCAGGCTCGCGCCCTCGAAGAATCTCTCGTCCGGAAGCTCATGATCTCCGCGGTAATGCGTCGCGGGGTCATCCTCGTCATATCCGATCATGCACCAGAGCAGCATGGCCGCGTCGCGGGCGCTCCTAGCAAGAGGCCCGGCAGTATCGAAGGAGCTGCATATCGGGACTATCCCGCTGCGGCTCACGAGACCCTTCGTGGGCTTGATGCCGACGACCCCTGCCTTTGTCGCGGGATGGAGTATGGACCCGTTGGTCTCGGTGCCTACGGCTGCGGTGCAAAAGCCCGCCGCTACCGCCGCGGCGCTTCCGGAGCTCGAGCCTCCTATCTCAAGGCATTCTCCGGCCGGATTATTGACCTGTCCGCCGAGCGAGCTGTAACCTCCCCTCATGCCGTGCGCGAGGAAATTCGCCCACTCCGTGAGGTTCGCCTTGCCGAGTATCACCGCTCCCGAAGCTCTGAGCTCCTTCACCAGGGCTGCGTCCTCCAGCGCGAAATTGTCCGCCATTACCAGGGAACCCGCGCTGGTGTGCAGCTTGTCGCCGGTGTCGATATTTCCCTTGATCAGCACTGGAACTCCGTGCAGAGGGCCTCTGGGGCCCTTCTGGGCGTATTCGCGGTCGAGGGACTCCGCTATGTCGAGAGCGTCGGGATTGATCTCCAGCACGCTGTTTATGCAGGGGCCTGCGCTGTCCCTTTCGGCTATCTCGCGCAGGAAGCTCAGGACGAGCTCGACCGAAGTAAAGCTTCCCTTTTTAAGCCCTTCCGCGATATCCGCAATGGAAAAAGAAGAGGGATCCTTTATCATTTCGCATTCCTCCTTGTCGCAGTCTTTAATGGCGTCCCGCCCTACTTCTTCGACTTCTGTTCTTCGATGAGCCCCAGCGCTATTGAGAGCTCGGTCTGGGCCTTGAGCGCGGATATCATCATGGCAGAGTATCTGGACTCGCCCTTCGGAAGGCTCTCGAGCTCCTTCTCGGCAACCTCCCTTGAGACGCTCTCGAAGCCCTCGCAGAAGCTGTTGTATACGGTCTCGCAGTGCTCGACCTCAACGGGAGAGTCGCCGCTCATCCTGTATACGGGCTCGGTGAAGCTGTTCTCCTCGATCTTGCCATCTATCATTGCGGCTATGTCCGCGATGGGGATTATAGGCTTGAGCACGCAGATTATCAGAAGATACGCGAGATGTTCCCTGCCGTATTTCTTCTTATGCGGGGCAGGTATCAGCTTGAGTTTGACGTAGTTATTGACCATAGCGGCTGTCAGGCCCTTCTCGCCCATGCCGGGATAATCGATCAGATAGCGCCTTATCAGCGACAGCAGCTGATCCATATACAGCTCGAGATCGGGCAGTTCATCCCATCTGGGAAGCCTCTGCTGGGAAAGCTTATCACATATTTCCTGTAATTTTGTATTGTCTGTCATGTTTATACATCTCCTTGTTTTAAGGATAACATCATTGAGAATAAATGACAACATCTGATTTCGCTGCGGCTTGACAAATCGTCGTTATCGTTATATCTTATTTTTAAGATTAGATGATAAATTTACAGCAACCGTGTAAACTAAATACCAAAAGGAGGGTGTTATGAGGCAGATCCAGATCTTTGGCGACTCCATACTCAAGGGAGTCTGGTATGACGAGGAGGAAGACCGGTACAGGCTCTGCAGGGAGAAGCTGAGCGCTGCAGGAGCCGAGATAATAAACAGAGCCAGGATGGGCTCGACTATAGAGCAGGGGCTGGACTTCATAGAAAGATGCCTTCCGCAGATCAGCCCCGGTACTGCCGCCATACTTGAATTCGGCGGCAACGACTGCAATTTCAACTGGGCAGAGATCGCGGAGCGCCCCTTTGAGGAGCACGGCTGCGCGGTACCGCCGCAGCGCTTCGAGACGCTGTACGATGAAGCCGTCAAAAAGCTGAAGTCGGCCGGAGCCTGCGTCATAGTTTCTACCCTTCCCCCAATATCATCGACCAGATTCTTCGATTTCCTTTCGAGAGGACTCGACCGCAGCGCCATAATGCTCTGGCTCAAGGATAGGGGAAGGCTCGCACTATGGCAGAAGGACTACAGCGACATAGCCAGAAAGGTCGCCGAAAGAAACGGCTGCCCCGTTCTCGACCTCAGGGCGGCCGCGAAAAGAGCCGGCTGGGAAGATCTCATATGCGCCGACGGGCTGCATCCGAGCGAAGAAGGCCACAGCCTGCTCCGTCTTGCCGTTGAAGAATACATCTGCGATATGCTATAATAAAAATCGATAAAAGGTGCTGCTGCTATAGCACTCTTCCGAGAAAAAGCATACGCGGAGGAATTAAAAATTGAAAAAAATACTGGCATTGCTGCTTGCGATAGCCCTGATCTTCACGCTCGCGGCCTGCGGCGAGAAACCCTCTCCCGAGCCGGAACCGGAGCCCGAGCTCGAACCCGAGCCTGAGCCCGAACCGGAACCCGAGCCGATAAGATACCCTCATCCGCTCACGGGTGAGCTGCTGGAAGAAGACGTGGGAGGGACGAGACCGTACGCGGTGATGCTCAACAACCTCTACAAGGCCCTTCCTCAGCACGGCATCTCAAAGGCCGACATGATCTTCGAGATGGTCGTTGAGGGCAATATCACGAGGATGGTGGCGCTCTTCCAGGATATCAGCGACATTGGCCCGATAGGATCCGTCCGCAGCGCGAGGCCCTACTATCTGGACATCGCCCTCGCCTTCGACGCGATATACATACACGCGGGAGGGAGCGACCAGGCCTATACCGACATGGACAACCGCGGCGTGACTCACCTTGACGGCGTCAACGGAGGAGCCAGCGGCAAGATGTTCTACAGAGACAGCTGGAGAAGGAACAACGTCGGCTACGAGCACAGCCTCTTCACCTCGAGCGAGCTCATCGAAAGCTATGTCTCGAGCATAAATATACGCACGGATCATAACGAGGGCTTCGAGAGCTCTCTGAGGTTCAGGTACGACGACGCTAAGGCCGACGAAGTCCCTGCGAAAACAGAGCCTGATCCCGCAAAACCCGGCGAGCTGGCCACCGGAGCCGCAGCCGAGGAAACTCCCGAAGTCAGCAGCTCTGTGACCGATCTCACCGTCATCATGAATCCCCAGAAGACGACGAGCTTCGCGTACGACGAGGAGAGCGGCAAGTACCTGGTCAGCGAATACGGCATCCAGTACAAGGACGGAAACCTCGACGAGCAGCTCGCCGTCAAGAACGTCATCGTAATGTACGTCGCCTATTCGAACGTCCCGGGCGACACCTACGGCAGGCTCAGGGCGAACATGAGCAGCGGAAACGGAGTATACTTCCACGACACCGTAGCCGAAGAATTCACCTGGGAGTGCTCGTCCTCAGGGCTCTTCTTCAAGACGCCTGAAGGCGGCGACCTCCTCCTCTGCCCCGGCAACAGCTACGTCTGCTGCGCGAGCTCCTACACCGGGGGAGTGGACTGGTAATAACAGAGCTGGCTGGCAATAACAACGCGCCGGCTACTAATAACGATAACGGCCCCGCACAGGAATGCGGGGCCCTTTCAATGGGAAGAGAGCGTCAGCAATGCGGACGCTCTCGTTATACTTTCGCAAGTTCTGTCAGAGGGCAATTTAGCTCTTCTTCTTGAAGAGGCTGGCGAAGAGTCCCTTCTTCTCGGTGGCTTCTTCCTTGACTTCCTCTACGGTCTCCTCTACCTTTGCGGCAGCCTGAGCGGCAGCTTCCTCAGCGGCCTTCTTCTCTTCCGCGAGTCTGGCGGCAGCGGCAGCCATTCTCTCCTCGGCTTCCTTCTTGGCAGCTTCGGCGGCAGCCTTGGCAGCTTCCTCAGCCTTAGCGGCGAGCTCTTCCGCGGTGAACGGGATCTTCAGCTCAGCGCCGGCATAGATGAGGTTGGGGTTCTCGATACCGTTGAGCTTTACGAGCTCATCGACGGTGGTTCCGAATGCCCTGGCGATCTTGGTGAGGTTATCGCCCTTTACGATAGTATAGGTTTTGTAATCATCCATTGGTCTGTACCTCCAATTAACAGAGTTATTCTATGTATAGCATAAACAGATAAAAAAGCATTGTCAAACATAATTAATATATGTTTTTTGTGAAGAGGGCTTCGCGGCAGCCTCACCCGCGGGCTTCAGGGCACGCGGAGCGCCGGGCCGGTACATTCAGCCGAGCCGCAGCTTTATCCAAGGACCATCTTCTTCGGAAACGCCTCTTCCTTCATAAGTCCCCACATCCTGTCTATGTACGACAGGGTGTAATAATTCTCGAAGTGGTGGTACCAGAAAGCCCCGTCGTCGGTGAGCTGCCAGCGGCTCCCATCGCGCCTTACGAAGCCGAGCTTTTCGGCTGTCCAAAACTCCAGCCCGTATTCTTTTTCAAGCTCCTTCCCGAAGAAAACCCTGAAATCCGAAGCCTCGAAGCTCATCCCGTACATCCTCCAGAAGAGCCAGTAGACCATGCGCTGGCGCTCTGTGAACCTTATGGTCAGCGAGCTGGCGAGCCTTCCCTGCGACACGCGCTCTATATAGCTCTCCACGTCGAAGGTGTTGATCTTAAAGCTCTTAGGAAGCAGTGTGACGGCCGAGCAGCCGAAGCCCAGGTAATCGTCCCTCGTCATGGAGGAATAGCGCGCGTCCTCCTCCGAGGAAAAGGTCCATATCGAATCCCTCCTGAGGCCCTTCGCCCGGGCGTGGGCGCATATGGCGCTTAGCAGCCTGCGCTTCTCCTTCCTCCCCATGGCGGGGATGTTCCCGGGAGTGAAATCGAAATCTATGAAGGGATATATGGCCGCATGGTTCGCGCCGCTCGCGAAAGCCGTGTCTACGTCCCTGCAGATATCATCTTCGGCCTGCCCCGGAAGCGCGAATATGAGGTCCATCGAGACCGTTTTAAAGCTCCTTCCGGACAGTTCCCCGGCGATGGCTTCAGGGTCGCAGCCCCTGCGCCCGAGTATGTCTATATATTTATCCTGAAAGGACTGTATGCCTATGCTCACGCGGTCTACCCCGGCTTCCTCGAGCAGGTCCAGGGTGCGCGCGTTTACGTCCTCCGGATGGAGCTCGACCCCTATGCCGCCCCGTATATCGAAGTGCTTTCCGAGCTCCGCCGTGATCTCTCCCAGCCTGTCAGCTGCAAGGGCAGGCGAACCTCCGCCGAAGTAAAGGCTGCCGGCTGGCATCCTGGAACCGCCGCAGGGACCGGAGCCTCCGCAGGGACCGGAGCCGCCGCAGGGATCGGAGCCTCCGCAGGGACCGGATACGCCGCCATCCGCCTGCAGCCGCATGCTCCCGCTGCCCCGCATGTCGCCGACCAGCCTTATCTCCTCTATGAGCGCGTCGATATAGCGGTCCATGAGCTCAGGATCGTAGAGCCTCTTGCAGTAAGGGCAGAAGCTGCATATGCTCCTGCAAAAAGGTATGTGGACGTAGAGACCGAGGTCCCCTATCCCGCCGTAATCCAGGGCCTCGTCGCAGTCGTCCGTGAAGACAAAGGGCTTTACCGACCTCGTCAGCCACATCCTGGCAAGTGAAGTCAGCGCGCTCATCCTATGAACCCCGGATAAGTCCTGAGCATCTCGAATATGATATTCGGCTTTCCGCTGAAGAGCAGGGTGTATTCCGCCGCGAAAAAGTATCCGCAGTGCTCGCAGCAGCCCGGGACGTCTATGCAGCGTCCGCAGACGCTGAGCTTTCCGTTCTCCATGACCACGCACTGCCAGCAGGGCGTGGGGAAGCTCTGGTCTACGATATAAGAGAACGCGGACTTAAGGTTGAAGACCGGTATGCCCTCGTCCTTCATGCGTCCTATCAGCGCGCAGACCTCGGCCTTATCCTCCCTGCTCAGCATGAGGTATTCCGTCCCGGGATAGGGCGTGTGGAAATTGAACGACACCGCCCTGACGTTCTTCTCCTCAGTCAAGCGGCATACCGGCTCCACGGTGTGTTTGTTAAGCTGATTAACAGCCATGTACAGGCAGATATTGTCCGACGTGGCCTTTCTTATGTTTTCGATGATGAGGTCGTAGCACTCGCCCCTGATCTCCTCGTGAGCGGCCTTGTCCCCATCCATGCTGAGCAGTATGAGGTCGGCCTCGGGAAGGTCTATAGGAAAGGTTCCGTTCGTCACCACGTTGACTATGGAGAAGCCCATGTCCTTGGCCTCTGTCACGAGGTCGCGCAGCGTGCGGCCTCCGTCCTCCCAGAGGAAGGTCTCCCCTCCGCAGAAGAAGAGTATCCTTATCCCCATATCAAAAAGCTCCCGCATCTCCTCTTTGATCTGCTCATAGGGGTAGATGACGGAAGTGATGTTGTTCACGGAGCAGTGCTTGCAGTGAAGGTTGCAGCGGTCCGTGACTATTATGGTACCGAGTATGGGGTCCTTCTTTTTAAAGATAATGGTCTTTATCCCGAACAGGGACATCTGAATAAAGGTGGAAAGCTTCACTGTGCGTACTCCATCACGATATGGCTGGAGGAAGCGGACTTTGGAGCAAGGCTCCTAAGGGCCTGCTGCCTCGAATCAACGCTCTCCCCGTCCGCAGCCGAAGCCGCCGACAGCATCTTAAAGAGCATGAACGCGAGCTCATGGCTCTCCGTATCTATGCGCGTCTCCTTTTCATAGAGCGCGTAGTACTCGCTCACGTAAGATCCGGGCGATCCGCTGTACTCGTCGAAGAAGAGATCTCTTCTGAGCGTCCCCGAGCCAGCGGAGGATGCGATCTCATAAGACGAAGCGTGGACGCCGCTCAGCTCCCACTCGCCGCCGTCCGTTCTTTTTATCAGTCGGTACGCGCCTTCTCCTGCGGCGTTCTCGCCCGTCCTCCTGTCGAGGGCGAGATATACGCTGTTTGTCCTGAGATCCAGCTCAAGACCGTCGTTCGTCTTTACGACGCCTTTTCCAAAGGGACCCGACATATCGAGCCTTGATAGCAACATCTCGATCATGAAAGCGTCATGGAGCGCCCCGAAGTCTATCAGCGGGGCGTCGCTCTCAAGAGCGTCCAGCGAGATGTATACGGCAGTGGGGATCTTAACGCTGACGCTGTAATCCTCGTCGTTGAAGCTCAGGTTGAACTGGCTGAAGTCGGCGCTCAGCGAGGCGAGCATTTCGAGCCTTTCGGCCATGCTGGAATCGTTTAAGGGGTCGTAGAGCTGCGGATCCTCGGAATAGATGATATCCTTCCATTCCGAATAGACAGGCCCCGCGAAGAGGTCGTAGCCCGCTCCGAGGCCGGTATATCTGTAGGCATATCTCAGGGCGGAATAAAGCTCCTCAGCCAGCTCAAAGCTCACCCTCTCTCCGTCCGCGCTGAGGACTACCCCGTCCTGCAGCGACTTCTCCCCTGAAGAACTATCCTTCCCCGAAAAGTCCGAGGACAGCGGCGCCTGAGAGCTAAGCATGCGCGAGATCTTCTCTTCCGCCTGCTCTCTCATGACCCTGTTTATCGTCGCGAGGTTTATATAGCCGTCGTATTCCTTTTCCGCATCGCAGAGCTTGTACGCCCAGGACAGGGCGCGTGAATAAGCCGCGTCGGCCTCCCTTACGGCGCTCCTGACCTCTCCCCTGCTCCCTTCGAACAGGCAGGTATAAGTGATCCCTGCGGCATAGTATGGAGCGTCGGCGTCCTTTTCGGCGATCAGGTCGTAGTAGCCCTCTTTGGTGTTTCCTATGGAAAGAAAGCCGTTCACAAAGGCCGCCAGAGCCACGATAAAAGCAAGGATAAACGCAGCTATCCTTGCTTTAACGTGCTTTTCAGATACGCTTATGGTCTGGATCTTCGGTCCTCTGTCCTCTGACATGGCGCAGCCCCCTTTATGACCTCATTATATCACAGGGGCGTTGCTATTGGTAGGCCTGCGGCAGAGTGAGCGCATCCGGCCGGCGCCTAGGCGCCGAACCTAATTTTCTTGTACTTCTCGAGCTCCTCGCTGTTCGCGAAGACCATATGGCCGTTGCCGAGGTCCTGCAGAGTGGGCTCCTCCTTGGAATAATCGTGCAGCTTCTCCGGCTCATAGACGAAGAGCTTCTTCTGCTTTTCGAGTATGGGATCCGGGATGGGGATGGCCGACATCAGGGACTTCGTGTAGGGATGCATTGGATGAGCGAAGAGCTCCTCGGTCTCCGCGATCTCCATTATCCTGCCCTTGTATATGACGACTATCCTGTCGGATATGAACCTGACGATCGAGAGGTCGTGAGCTATGAACAGATAGGTCAGCCCCTTCTCCTGCTGGAATTTCTTGAGGAGGTTCAGCACCTGCGCCCTGATGGATACGTCCAGCGCCGAGATCGGCTCGTCGGCGATTATGAACTCCGGGTCCATGACTATGGATCTCGCGAGCCCTATCCTCTGCCTCTGTCCGCCGGAGAACTCGTGCGGATACCTGGTGAGATGTTCGGGGAGCAGGCCTACGGCCTTGGTGATCTCCTCGACCTTGCGCATCCTGTCCTTCTCGTCCTTGAAGAGGTGGAAGTTGTAGAGGCCCTCGGAGATGATGTACTCTATCGTGGCCCTCTCGTTGAGCGACGCCGCGGGATCCTGGAATATCATCTGGATCTTGCGCACGACTTCGCGGTCGTCGGCCTTGGAGAGCTTACCGGATATCCTCTTTCCGTCGTAATATATCGCACCGGCCGAGCAGGGATTGATCCTGACTATGGCGCGGCCTATGGTGGTCTTTCCGGAGCCCGACTCGCCTACGAGGGAAAGGGTCTCGCCCTTATAGATGTCAAAGCTGACGTTGCTCACCGCCTTGAAGGCGCTCTTGCCGCTTCCGAAGACGACGTCGAGGTTCTGTATGGAGAGCAGTACCCGTTTTTCTTTGTTTTCCATGCGCTGCCTCCTACTTTTCTATATCAACGTACGACCTGACCATCTTCTCGTGCAGGTTCTGGATCGTTGCGGGCGGATCGATCTTGGGCGCCCTGGGATCGCAGAGCCAGGTCTTGGCGTAGTGCGTTTCACTGAGCTTGAACATCGGCGGCTCTTCTTTGAGATCTATGGCCATGGCGTAGCTGTTTCTGGGAGCGAAGGCGTCGCCGACGATCTTGTTGTATAGCGAGGGCGGAGTTCCCGGTATCGAGAAGAGGTCCGTCCCCCTGTCGTGGAGCTGAGGCAGAGAGCTGAGCAGCGCCCATGTATAGGGATGCCTCGGCTCGTAGAATATCTCCTCTACCGTGCCTATCTCGACGATCTGGCCGGCGTAGAGCACCGCTACCCTCTCGGCTACGTTAGCCACGACTCCGAGGTCGTGGGTGATGTATACGACCGTGAAGCCGAGGTCTCTCTGCAGATCCTTGATGAGCTGCAGTATCTGCGCCTGTATGGTAACGTCGAGCGCCGTGGTGGGCTCGTCGCAGATCAGTATCTTGGGTTGGCAGGAGAGCGCTATCGCTATGACGATGCGCTGCCTCATGCCGCCGGAATACTGGAAGGGATAGTCGTCGAAGCGCTTCTCGGGTTCAGGTATGCCTACCTTAGCCATGATGTCGAGAGTCCTCGCCTTGGCCTCCTCCTGGGAGACGTTCTGGTGCTTGAGTATGACCGTCATGATCTGCTTTCCTATCGTTATGACGGGGTTGAGCGAGGTCATGGGGTCCTGGAAGACGGTCGCAATGCGGCGTCCCCTGATGAGCTGCCAGTCTTCGGCGCGCTTTACCTTTGCGCAGTCTATGATGGCGTAGCCGTGGAGCTTGTTGGTCTCCTCCTCGTAGGAGCGGTATTCCACCCTGAAGGTGGCTACGTCGAATATCTTGTTTCTGACCTCGGGGTCGCTGAGATCGAGGCCTATCCTGCAGGCCTCCTCGAAAGCCTTGTCGAGGTCCTTTATGAATTTAGCCTTCTCGCGCTCGCTGTAGCGGCCGATGGAGAGCAGTATCTCCTTGGCGATGACGTCGTTGCGCGCGATGACCTCGTCCGAGAGCCCCTCGGGATTGTTCGGCTCGTCCGCCGTCTCTACCTCGGCCTTGCTCTTCGCAAGCAGCGCGTCGAGGGCCTCCTTGTCTGCGGCTACTCTCGCCGCGTCGGCCTTGTAGCTCTCCATGCGCGACTTCTTGACGCTCTCCATCTCGGCGGACAGTGCGTCCCTCTCGGCAGTCAGCTGCTGGATCTCTTCGTTGTATTTTAGCAGCTGAGCCTGGTCCTCGGCGTTCTTCCTGTCGAGGATCTGCGTGTAGTTCTTCAGATCGACTATGCGGTCGCTGAGCTTTTTGATGCGCGCGCTGTAATCGGCTTCCTCGTCGAGCGTCAGGGTCTGAGCGTGAGTTATCTCTTCCTTTTTCGCAAGATAGGCGTTGTAGCTCGCGGCGCCGCGCTCGAGCCTGGAGTGCTTGTTGACCATGGCGGTCAGCTGCTCCAGGAGCTTTTTGTTCTCCGGGGTGAGCTCTATATCCGTCCTGGATATGTCGTCGTCGGAGAAGATAATGGTGCCGTTCGAGATAAAGCCGTTGGAATCGAGCATTCCGGCGAAGGTCTTCGTAAGCACGGACTTGCCGGAGCCGGACTCGCCTACTATAGCCAGCGACTCGTGCTCATAGATATCCAGGGATACCCTGCGTATTGCCGTGAGTATCCTGCCTCTTACGTTGAATTTTACCTCTACGTCCTTGAGCGAAAGGAGGACTTTGTTTTCTTCTGCCATGTCTTCCTCCTTACATATGGGTCCTCGGGTCAGAGGCGTCCGCCAGGTTCTGACCGAGTACGTAGAGCGTTATGGAAAGTATGGACGCTACCGCCACCGGGGACCAGAAGGCCCAGGGGAAGGTTATGAACGAGGTCTGCGCCTCCTGTATCATCCTTCCCAGAGACGCGACGTTCGCGGAGAGCCCCACGCCTATGTAGGAGAGGAACACCTCGTAGGATATGTACGAGGGAAGCTCCGTCGCGAGCAGCGTCACTATTACTGAGGTCAGGAACGGCAGCAGGTTCTTGTTCACTATCCTGAGGGTCGGGGTGCCGAGGCACCTTGACGCGAGCGAGTACTCGCGGTCCCTAATGATCATTACCTGCGTCCTGAAGAAGTAGGCTATGCCTAGCCAGCCCGTTACGGTCAGCGCGAATACGAAGCTCCAAAAGCCCGCGCTGATGACGTACACGATGACCGTTATTATCAGTATATACGGGACGTTGGCCACGATATTGTAGACTACCAGCATGACCTGGTCTATCCTCTTTGAGTAGCCCCAGATCGCTCCTACCAGTATGCCTATGCTCATATTGATGGCCGCGCATATCATGGCGAGCAGCAGAGAGGTCCTCGCGGAAGACCAGATGCCGTAGAATATCGAATTGCCCTGGCTGCCTGTGCCGAGTATCCACTTGAAGAACTTGCCATCGCCCTTGAAGTACGCCAGAGCCTTGGCCGGGCTGAGGTTGAAGGTCGCGGCGCGGGTGACGTTCTCGTTCGGGTTGTACGGGCAGAATATCGGCAGCACGAAGGCGCACAGAAGCAGCGCTATCAGCGCGCCGAGGAAGAACCAGTTGCTCTTCTTTCTGAAGAACACCCTGAACACCGACTTCCAGTACGAATATCTGGGAGCGATGATCCTTTCGGACTCTATCGAGTCGTTGTCAATGAAGGTAAATAATTCTGCCTCATTGACCGTCATTTTTTCGTCATTAGTCATAATTATCTACCTGCTTTGGATTCGAAGGAAATGCGCGGGTCTACCTTTGCCATCAGCAGGTCTCCCAGTATCAGGGAGATTACCGACAGCGAGGTGTAGAACAGCGTGCATGCGATTATGATGCCGTTGTCGTGTCCGTTGATCGCGGTCGTGAGGAGGTTTCCTACGCCCGGCACGGAGTACACGCGCTCGGTGATTATTGCGCCGGTGAGGCAGCCCAGTATGCTCGCCGGTATGCCGTGAACGATGGGGATAACGGCGTTTCTGGAGATGTGGCTGCTGAATATCTCGCGCTCCGAAAGGCCCTCTGCCCTCGCGAACTTAACGTAGTCGGAGTTCATCTGGTCTATCATATAGCGCCTCATCCACTTCATCAGGCTCAGGGTCTGAGGAATGGCAAGGGATATGGTCGGCAGTATGTAGGCCAGTATCTTGATGCTCGCCGTTGCGAATTTATAGGGCAGGCCGAAGAGCCTTGTGCCCACGGCGGCGAAGAGGAATATATAAGCCAGGGACGGGACCGCCATGAAGAATATGATGGCGCCCATGCCGAGCTTGTCTATCCAGCTGTCCTTTTTCCTCGCAACCAGTATGCCGAGAGGCAGTCCGAATAGATACGCCATGATGGTCGCGACGAGGCCGATGACGAAGGAGTTCTCGAGCATCGAGAGGCCGCTGCGCCTGTAGCCCGCGACGGTGTACCTGTCAGGGTAGTTCTCCTTTTCGGCCTGGGTGAGCTCGGAGTAATTGTAGGTCAGCTGGTGGAAGTCGATAGCGGTCTCGACGTATTCGTCCGTACCCACCTTGCTCGGGAACTGGGTCCTGACGGGCTTGAGGTCTCCGACGGGCTGGGTTATGACGCCCGTGATCTCCTGTCCGCGGTACCTCGTGTAGGACACGCCGAGGTTGAGCCTTATCTTGTTCTGATGTATGAAGGGGAACCTGTTGTCGAAATACAGCTGGTATTTGTGGGTCGTGCCTGAGCCGACGCGCGCGAAAAGACCGCTGTACGGATCCTTCTCCCAGCGCACGTAGCGATCCGTGAGCGCGGGATCCGTGACATCGTTTATCGTTTCGACCTTGATGAGTCCCTTGAGATAATCGGCGAGTCTGGCGAAAGAGCTCCTTTCGCGCACGGCAAGAAGATAGCCGGTGCCGCCGGGCTTGGACTTTCCGTCCTTGTAGGTGATGGGATCGAGACGGATGATCTCGTAGCCCTCATCCTCGTATTTGGAAATAAACTCCTTTACGGACGCATTGCTGCTCCAGCTGCTGCTTTGAATGGCAGCCCTGTCCGCGATGAAGGAGGGATCTTCGGTGTAATTGGGGCCTAGCTTTTCTGAGTATTTCTGCGAAAGAAAGCCCGTGAAGTTCGCCATTTCCACGTAGCCGTACTTCTGGTACTGCGAATACTCGTAATACGTACGGTCGTTGAGACTTCTCTTGTTCCAGGTATCGTCCGTCTGGAATATCACCGATCTTTCGATCAGTGAGAAGACCAGGGTCATTACTGTCAGGAGGACTACCAGGATGGAGAACAGCGAAAAGGCGACCCTTTTTGCTATATATTTCTTCATGATATCTCTTCCGGAATAATATCAATATCGGAGGGTACGCAAAGGTACCCTCCGATAGATATTCAGAGAATAGTCTGACAGTGATTAGAACAGGCCGATGACCTTGGTCATGTAGCCGGCGCCGTTTCCGAGGAAGGTGTCCAGATAAGTGCAGGGATCACCAAAGTCGGGGCCCCAGCCGGAGCCGTAGAAGAGGTCGAAGTTTCCGGCCTCGCCGTTGGAGGCTCTGTATCCGGAAGCATAGTAATCTTCGGAAGTGGTAGCCTCAACGAGGTTGATGGTCACGTTCTCCGCGCCGAGAGTCGCCTCGATGACCTGCTTAACAGCCTGGGCCTGAGCGGTGTTGACGGGAGCCGCGGAGTAGTAAACTACGTCAATGCCGATCGGGAAGGTCACGGAATCGCCGAGCTCAGCCTTGGCAGCTTCGAGAGCGGCCTTCGCGAGTTCAGGATTGTACCAGCCGTTCACGCCGTCGGCTACGGTGATGCCTACGCCAAGCTGGTCGCAGTAGTGCTGGACCATCTCGCCGTACATGGTGCCTGCCGGGAAGGTGTGTCCGTCAGCATCGGTGACATCCTTGGAGAGCTGTACGAACTCGGGGTGAGTGTACATGTTCCTGAGGTTGGTGGTGGCAAGATCCTCGCCTCTGGATACCGCGTTGTAAGCGGCCTTGTCGAACGCGAAGAGGACGGCCTTTCTGAAGTTCTTGTTGTTCAGAGCGGTGTTGGTGTCGATCTTCTGCTGCTCGGTCTTGGGGGAGGCAACGGTGCCGCTCTCAAGAGCGAAGGTACCTCTGTTGAGGTTGAGTCCGCCGAAGTAAGAGGTGGAGGTGGTGTCGGAAATGTAAGCGTACTTGTCGAAGTTTCCGTCAGCCTTTGCCATATCGAGAGTACCGGAGCTGGCCGAGAGGCTGCAGCCGGCATAGGTGCCCGCTACTACGTCGTTGTAGTACTGGGTCGGGTTCTCACCGGAGTCATAGACCCAGGTGATGGAGTCAAGCTGCTGGCTTTCCGGAGCATAGTATCCGGTGTTCTTTACGACCTTGATCTCCTTGTCGTTGAAGTTGGTGAGCAGGAACGCGCCGTTGTATACCTGAGAGGATACGTCGGTGATCTTTCCGTAGGTGTACTTCTCGGTGTCAGCCTGAGCTTCTGCATAAGCCTCTCTGCCGAATACACCGCCTCTGGATTCATAGAAGCTCTTGCAGATGGGGTTGAAGCAGGAGTAGGTGAGCATGGTCATGAAGTAGGAAGTCGGCTGCTCAAGAGTGATCTGAAGGGTCTGAGCGTCAATAGCCTTGTAGCCTACGTTGTCCCAGCTTCCGCCGTTGTAGAGATAGTCGCCGGCGCCTGCTACGACACCGTCGACGAGCCACTCAAGGCCTGCCTCGGCGTCGAGCATGTGCTGGAAGCCGGCGCAGAAGTCTTCTGCGGTGACCTGAGCGTACTCGGTGCCCTCAGAGGTGTACCAGTGAGCGTCATTTCTGAGATGGAAGGTGTAGGTGAGTCCGTCTTCGGAAACTTCCCAGCTCTCCGCGAGCGCGGGGATCATCTGTCCGAGGTTGTTGTACTCTACGAGGTTGTCCACGCAGTTTACGAGGATCTCGGTATCAGACTGAGAGGAAGTGTTGAGGGAGTCCAGGGTAACGGGAGCGGTCGAGAAGGAATAAACGTAATCCTTCAGGATGTCGTGTCCCTTGCTCCTGAGATAGCCCTCGGCGTCGTAGTCAGCTTCGCCCTTGACGGCGGCTTCCCACATGGCCTTGAGGTCGGCTCTTTCTTCCTTGCTGATGAGGTCAGCGCTTACTACCATGCTCTTCCAGCGGTCGTCGTCATTGCCCCAGTTTACGTAGGGGATGGTCCTGTAAGCGATCCTGGAGATGGTGTAGGCACCGCCCTGGGTGGTGGTGGGAAGGAATACAGCGGAGTCGAGAAGCGCTGCTTCTGCCTGGGCATAAAGCACGAATCTCTCATCATCGTCTGCAGCTGCCTTTGCGGCATTCATGAGTTCCTCATAAGAACCGAGAGTGGCCTCATATACGGTCTCATCGTCGCCGCGCTCGTACTTGACCTCGACTGGCTTCTGCTCTTCTTTCTTTTCACCGCAAGCGGCAAGAGAGAGAACCATGACGAGAGCAAGTGCTACGCAAAATACTTTTTTGAATGTTTGCATGTTAATGCTCCTCCTATTAGATTTATCTATTTTATTGGGTTTAACGCAAGATGTAAAGGGTTTTTTGCCATTTTTCACGATTGCGGCATTTCATTTTTCGTTCATTTTTCAAGCTTTTCTGTGCTTTAGGAAACCCTTTTGAAAAGGAGCGTACCGCTTTTGCGGAAACGCTCCCCTTGTTTTCGGGACACAAAACATGTCCATTCCTTTATATTTCAATGACAACGGGCGCCGCCGAGGAAACTCTGACGGCCCGCGCGGTTTACGCTTTCGCGGGACAAGCTTCTCGCGGGGGGACGTTTTGTCTGAGCCTATGCGCGCAGCTCCCCTACCCTATGGGATTGCTCAGCTCGCCTATGCCCTCTATATAGCAGCTGACGACGTCGCCCTTCTTCAGGAAAACGGGATCCTTCATGCCCATTATGACTCCCTTGGGCGTTCCGGTCGCTATGATGGTACCGGCCTTGAGCGTCATGCCCTGCGAGAGGGTGCATATTATCTCCTCTATGCTGTGGATGAGCATGCGGGTGTTGCTGTTTTGGCGAAGCTCCCCGTTCACGCAGGTCTTTACGTCCAGCTGCGGAGGATACGCGATCTCGTCCGCGGTCACGATGCATGGACCCATGGGAGAGAAGCCGTCGAGGCTCTTTCCGAAGTACCACTGCTTGTGCGAGGTCTGCAGCTCGCGCGCGGAAACGTCGTTCACTATGGTATAGCCGAAGATGTATTCGCTCGCCCTGCCCTTTTCGACCCTGTAAGCGTCCCTGCCCAGAACGACGCCGAGCTCGTTCTCGTAGTCGAGCTTCGAGGTAATATCCTCATGAGCAGGTATAGGAGCTCCGGGGCCCTGCGAATAAGAGGTCCTCTTTGAGAAGAATATGGGAAGGTCCGCGTTGGCGGTGAAGCCCTTGTCGTAGCCGAAGGCCTCCTCCGCGTGCTCGGTGTAGTTGAGGCCCAGGCAGAGTATATCCTGAAGGGGCCTAGGTATGGGAGAGAGCAGCTCGAAAGAGCCTTCCGGTATCAGAAGGCCATCGCCCCGCATTCCCGCTATGGCGGAAAGATCCTGAGGGGAAGCGTTCAGTATGAGATCGTTCATGTCCCTGAAGGAAAAGCCCGCGTCGTCCAGCGGCAGGACCCCGCCGGATCTAAGCGCCCCAAGGCGCTCGCGGCAGTCGCCCTCGGTCTTGAACGTGACCAGTTTCATCTGTGTATCCTCCTTCGTGTTTTTGCTATATGTATTTTTGTTCTATATTATCACAGCCTGAAGCTTTTTTCCCGCCGCACGGCCTTTTTCTGATATTATTATGAAAACAGCACAAAACAGCCAAGAGATGCGCCGCCGGCGCGGGAGGAAGATATGAAAAAAACTGGTTTCATAGGACTGGGCATAATGGGACGCCCGATGGCTTCGAATCTGGTAAAGGCAGGCTGCGACCTGATAGTTTACGACCTCAATGAGGAGGCGGTCAGGGCTCTCACGGCGCTCGGCGCGAAGGCGGGCACCCCGGACAGCATAGGCAGGGACTGCGACGTGATATTCCTGAGCCTTCCGAACGGAAGCATATCGCAGAGCGTGCTCTTCGGCGAGGGCGGCGTCTGCTCCAAGATAGTGCCCGGAGCCATAGTCTGCGATACCAGCTCGGTCACCCCTTCCGAGGCCCAGACCTGCCATGAGAAGCTTCTCGAGCACGGGGTATTCTTCGTGGATTCCCCGGTCAGCGGCGGTGAGCCCGGAGCCATAGCCGGGACACTGGCGTTCATGGCGGGAGGCGAGCAGGAGGCTTTCAACGAGCTCAAGGAATACTTCGATATAATGGGATCCTCTGCCGTGCTCATAGGCGGCAGCGGCATGGGCTGCGTCACCAAGCTCGCGAACCAGGTCATAGTAAACCTCACCATAGCGGCGGTCTCCGAGGCCTTCGTCCTCTCGACCAAGGCCGGCGCCGACCCGATCAAGGTCTACGACGCGATCAGGGGCGGCCTTGCGGGCAGCGCGGTGCTCGACGCCAAGATCCCTATGATAGTCGAGCGCAACTTCAAGCCGGGCGGAAAGATCTCGATCAACCACAAGGACATCAAAAACGTCCTGGCCACGGCGCACGAGATCGACGTTCCCGTCCCCTTCTCCGCACAGCTCTTCGAGATCCAGCAGGCCCTCAAGGCGCACGGGCACATGGACGATGACCACTGCGGCTACGTGCAGTACTTCGAGGCTCTGGCGGGAGTCACCGTGCAGAGCAAGGAGAAATAGAAATGGACAGACTCAGCGCAGATATACTGGATAAACTGCCCCGCCCGGACGAGGCGGAACTTGACCGCCTGCTCGCCGCGGAGATAGCGGCAGACGATCACAAGATAGTGGTGCTCGACGACGATCCCACAGGCGTTCAGACCGTGCACGACATCTCGGTCTTCACGGGCTGGGACGAGGACTCCGTCAGGGAGGGCTTCCTGGAAGAAAACAAGCTCTTTTATATACTCACCAAGTCCCGCGGCATGACCCCCGAGGAGACCGCGGCGGTGCACAGGGAAATATCGGAGACAGTAGCCAAGGTCGCCTCCGAGCTCGGCCGAAGATACCTCTTTATGTCCAGGAGCGACTCCACGCTCAGAGGGCATTATCCCCTCGAGCCCGAGCTCCTTAGAGAAGGCATGGAGGCCCGCGGCGTGCGCGTCGACGGCGAGGTCCTGACCCCCTTCTTTAAGGAGGGCGGGCGCTTCACCATAGGAAACGTGCACTACGTACAGCAGGGGAACGAGCTCGTCCCGGCAGCGGACACCGAGTTCGCTAAGGACAAGAGCTTCGGCTACACCAAGTCCTCCATCCCCGAATATATCGAGGAAAAGACCCGAGGAGAATACAAAGCCGAAGGAGTGACCTGCGTGAGCCTCGAGGAGCTTCGCGGCCTGCGCTTAGACGACATCGAAGCCAAGCTGCTCGCGGTGAAAGGTTTCGGCAAGGTTTGCGTCAACGCGGCCGATTACTGCGACATCAAGGCCTTCTCGATCGCGCTGTACCGCGCTATGCGAAAGGGAAAGAGCTTTATGTTCCGCACCGCGGCGGGCCTCGTAAAGGTCATGGGCGGCGTCAGCGACAGGCCCCTGCTCAGCGGCGATGAGATGACAGGCTCCGCGAACGGAAGGGGCGGCATAGTCGTCGTCGGAAGCCACATGCAGAAGACCACCGACCAGCTGAACGAGCTTCTGAAGCTTGACTGCGCGGTCCCCGTGGAATTCGACTCCGACAAGGTGCTCGAAGGCGACGAGGCGCTGGACGCCGAGGTAAGGCGCTGCGTTAAGCTTGAAGAAGAGATCATGAGCAGCGGGCGCATCGCCGCAGTCTACACGAGGAGGAAGCTCCTGACCGTGAAGGGCGACACTAAGGAGAGCGCCCTTATCAGAAGCGTCAAGATAAGCGACGCCGTGCAGAGGCTCGTCGGAGAACTTGGCGAGGCGCCGTCCTTCATCATAGCCAAGGGAGGCATAACCTCGAGCGACATAGGGAAAAAGGCCCTCAAGGTGCGCCGCGCGGACGTCATGGGCCAGATAAGGCCAGGCATCCCCGTATGGCGTACGGGAGCCGAGAGCCGTTTCCCCGGCATACCCTACGTTATCTTCCCCGGAAACACCGGTAGCGTGACTGACCTCAGAACGGCTGCGGAGATCCTTCAGGGCGCCGCGCACAGCTGACGCGTAGAACGGCTGCGGAGATCCTGCATGGCGCCGCCCGCAGATAATACACATAAGATACAGACCCCGCGTAAAAAGCGGGGTCTTGCTACATACTCCGCGTCGAACGCGGGGTCTTACCCAGACAAAAAGCGGACAGGCTACCCTGTCCGCTTTCGATATATCTTCCTAGTGATGCGTGACGGTCCTCAGCGCCTGCTTTCACAGCGCCGCGTCCTGGCTCACTCCAAATCTATGGAGAACCTCTTGACCCAGATGCCCCTGTTCGGCTCGTAAACGGTGTTGATGAGCTCTCCGCCGTTGGCGCGTATGGTGTTCTCAGCGCCGACGTTCCCGTCCCTGCAGCAGGCTATCACCTTTTCAAGTCCGAGAGCTCTGCATTCGGGGAGCACGGCCCTGAACATCAGCCTTCCTATGCCCTTCCTGCGCTCGTCTGGTCTTACGCTGTAGCCTATGTTTCCGCCGTATTTCTCGAGGAACTCGTCGAAGTAATGGCGGACCTGGATGAGGCCCACGAGCCTGTTGTCGGACTTTCTTATATAAAGATACTGCGTCGCCGTCACCCTGCCCGGATCCACCAGGGCGGGATTCTTTTGCCTGCGGCACCACTCTATCCACTTTTTCGCGTCCCCCATGCGAAGGAGCGAGGCAAAGCCGGAGAAGGTATTGCGCCAGTCGAGGAACTCCACTCGGAACTCATCGATCTGATCGGCATACTCCTCGGTCGGTTCTATCAACATGAAATCATCGCTGCTGTACATATGCTTTCCTCCGTTATCCCTAACATCGTAAGTCTATCACAAAGCGCTTGTTTGTAAAACCGTTTATAATAAGATCTGCCTCCGCGCGCGCTTCCTTCTCATGTGATATAATCAAGATATATTTAAGGAGGATCGATCCATGAAGATTACAGCGCTTCTTGAAAACACCGCCTGCGACGAAAGGCTGGGCTGCGAGCACGGCCTCTCGCTGTACGTAGAACTGAAGGACAAGGTAATACTCTTCGACGCCGGAGCTTCCGGCTTGTTTGCCGAAAACGCCGAAAAGCTTGGAAAGGATCTCTCCAAAGTCGATCTGGCTATCCTTTCTCACGGGCACAACGACCACAGCGGCGGTCTGAGCAGGTTCATCGAGCTCAACGACCACGCCCCGATCTACATAAACAAGCATGCCTTCGAGCCGCACTACAACGCTGCGGGCAAATTTATAGGGATGGACCTGTCGCTGCTGGACAGCGGAAGGGTCATACTCACCGAAGACGAGGCCAGGCTCGGCGAGGGACTGACTCTTTATTCCTGCAACGGCTTTGAAAAGCACCACGACGTGGGCAACTTCGGGATGTCAGCGGTCATAGGCGGAAAAACCGTCCCGGAGGATTTCAGGCACGAGCAGTATCTTCTGATAGAAGAAGACGGAAAGCGCGTCCTTTTGAGCGGCTGCTCGCACAAGGGCGTGATGGATATAGCCGACTGGTTCAAGCCCGACGTTCTTATCGGAGGCTTCCATTTCGAGAAGCTCCCCATAGACGACACGATGAAAGGATACGCGGAGTTTTTGAACAGCCTTCCGACGGAATTCTACACCTGCCACTGCACGGGCGCGGCTCAGTACGAGTTCATGCAGCAGTACATGGACAGGCTGCACTATCTGTCCGGAGGCATGACTATAGAGCTTTAGGCGTTTCCTGCGGGGAAGCGTCTTCCCACAGGTCGCAGCACTCCCCCCTATCCCTGCTCTTCATATACAGGACGGCTCCGAAGATCAGCAGTATGACTGACGCGCCGACGCTGCCCTCGACTCCGAAATTGACGTTGTAAAACAGGCCGTTTCTCGCAGAGGCGGCCTCAAGTTTAAATATGGAATAAGCCGAGACTATGCCGCTGTTCGGCAGGCCGAATATTATATTCTGCGTGAAGTTCCACGCCATGTGGAAGGCTATAGCGCACCACAGACTGTTGTAATAGTACACGAGCATCGAGAAGATCACCCCGATGATGAATATCTGCACGCCGGCTATGGCCGTAAAGCCCGGATTGAAGACGTGCAGCGCCATGAAGACCGCCGAATTGGTTATGATCGCGATCAGCGGGCTCTTGTAGCGCCTCCTGAGCTTCTGGTAAAGATAGAGCCTGTCTGTGATCTCTTCCGCGCCCGACTGTATGGTTATGGCGATAAAGAAGAGAAGCAGGAGCTTCGGGTCGAAGCCCACGAAAGAGAGCTTTATATCCCCCATGATCCACGACAGCAGCACGCAGATGCCGTTGCAGCCGAATCCGAACAGCAGACCGAGCAGGAAGCCCTTCGGAGTATTGCCCTTGCGGTCGTACCCGAGGGCTTTTATCATTGGCCTGTTCGCCTTGGAAAACAATATGTACAGGAACATCGCGACCCATATGCCTACAAAGTCCAGATACTGCATCATAAAAGCAGCGACGTCGTCGTCCCCGCATAGCTTATAGACGAGGCCCGTCACTTCGGGCGGGTTTAAGATCAGCGCGCCCAGCATCGATCCTATGAACAGGAAGACCAACGACGCGAAGATCGCTATCGGGAGTATGTCGGTCCATCTGCCGGATGGACGAAGGAATCTTTTCAAGATACAGTCCTTTCTGAGCGGGGCTTTATATGAGCCCCATGCCGCCCATTACAGTGAGAAATACGAAGAGCGTGAATACCGACAGGAGCGAGGTCACGGCCACGATCTCCCCCGCGAGCTCCTCGTTGCCGCCCATCGATACGGCTGTGCTGTATGAATTCACCGCCGCTGGCGAGCCGCTGTATATCAGTATCGCTATTAGGTCCGCGCCCCTTATGCCGATAAGGACAGCCCCCGTGACCAGCACCAGAGGCATTACTATCAGCTTGCCCGCGCAGACCTTGAGCAGATGCCCCGCCCAGCGCTTTACAGAGCTTACACTGAAGTCGGAGCCGAGCACCAGCATGGCGGCCGGCGTCGCCATGGCAGAGAGCTTGGATATCACGCCGCTCATGACGACCGTAGGGAGTCTGAGTCCCGAGACGTTCACGAGCAGTCCTATCACGCTGCTCAGCACAAGCGGGTTCATTATTATCTTTTTCAGCATCTTCGGAAGGCTTGCGCTGCCTCCGCGGGCGGACTCGAACGCTATGGTCGAGCAGATATTGACTATGGGCGTGATGATTATTATGAGCACCGCCGTCATCCCTATCGCGTTTCCGTAGAAACTGGATACGATGGGGATGGCCAGCAGGTTGTAGTTCGCCTTGTGTATGCCCTGCACCATGACGGGCCTGACCGCCGCGTCCTTTTCGGGGCGTCCGACCAGCAGCGTTATGACTATGAAGCTCATGACGCAGGTCAGTGCCACGTAGAGCGCCACCTTAAGGTCGAAGGCGCTGCCTATGTCCGCGTTATATATGCTCTGGAATATGCTCAGCGGGAGAAAGACCTTGAACACAAGCTTGTTCAGACCGGCCGCGGTCTTTTCGTCCAGCAGCTTTATGCTCCGCAGGAAATATCCTATGACCATGAAGGCCAGCAGCGGGAACACGGCGTTGAACGCGAGCCTCATCGAATCCATGCTATCCTCCTTGAAAACTTACTGCATATTATACTATTTCAGCCGGGCGGAGATTACAAGTGTCGAATAAAAGCAAGGCCCGCGGACACGTTTATCCGCGGGCCGGTATATATCAGACGTCCTCAGTATGCCTGTAGGGCGTATTCTGCCATTTCCCGCCATTAAAGCGGTGCAGCTCTTCCGTCAGATGATCCCAGAGCAGGACGTCTCCCGCGTCTGGGTAGAACTCCAGGAAGCGGCCGTCAATGAAGGTGTAGAAGCGGCTGATATCCGTGCACATGCCGTAGGTCGGAAGCTCCCTGCTCGGGACGACGAAGCTGTAGGGTCTATCCTCCAGGGTGCCCTGGAAATGCAGCCCTTCGCGGTCAAGTGAAAGAATTCCTTCGCCTCGTATCAGCGAGGTCGCATCGCCCTTCAGCGTCTTATGCTCTGGCAGGACGCCGACCCTGACGTGCCCGCTGTGGGAGAAGTCCTCCCTTTGCACCTCCTCCGCTGCACGCTTCCTCTCCATTATAGTCCAGTCGGTCACGAGCTCGGGACATACGCTGTCCTCTCCCACAGCTTTGATCTGGTAATATTCGTCCATCTCAACGGTATTGCCGCAGCGGCGGCAGCGCATCGTGTTGCCCTCACAGTCCATCTCATAAAGGGCCCCGCACTTTGGGCAGAGATACAGCAGGGTGTCAAGCTTATTGGCCATTCCGCCCTTGCCGCTGAAGCGGTTCCTCGCCTCGCGGTTCCAGATGTAGTCGTCATGGGCCAGCAGACGGTTCATGGTGTCCTCGATCTGCTCCGCGGACAGCTCTTTAAGCTCGTCCGCCGTGAACATGCGGTCCACGACTACGTCTATACGACCCTTCCTCTGGTCGAGATAGTGCTTGGTATAGGTCAGGTAACCTCCGGAGATCTTAGAATAATACACCGGCACGCCGAGCTTTTTAAGCAGCTTCCCGCTGCCCGGCATGACAGGCTGCGCCATCCCTGTGATGGAGCTCATGCCCTCGGGCATGAAGCATATGTTCCCGCCCATCTTTATCACGCGGAGGATCTGCCGCATGGCATGGGTATCCGGCGTAAAATTCTTTTTCGGGATCACCTGCATGAACGGAAGAAGCAGGCTCGTCGGAAAGCGGAAGAACTCGTTGTATCCGACCACATAGTTCAGCTTTTTGGGATAGCAGACCGGGGCGGTGAACTGGTAATCCACGCGCGAAGCGTGGTTGGCTATCATCACTATGGAGCCCTTCTCTTCAGACGGCCTCGCCTTGCAGTTGAAATGCGCGTTGCTGAGCTTGTTCAGCACCTTCGTCACCTGCATGAGTATCCAGTACATCCATCCGGGAGGCGTCCCGACGTTCGTCTTTTGTATCTTTTCGTCTATGGTCATTCGTTGTACTTTTTTTCTCACGTTCTCGGCAAAGCGCGCGATGAACGCCGCGGTCTGCGCTCGGGTCGCGCCGCCCTGTGGCAGCAGATAGCGCTGGTCGCCGCCCTGCATCAACATCCCTATATTATATGTATATATTATCGGGGCCTTCTTTTCAATATTCAGGACGACAAGACCTTCAAGCGGGCCTTAATTATCGGATCCAGGACGAAAAAAGCCGGCCGAATTAAAAAGTGATTTTAAAATAGCCGAGACTGAATAACAGCTTCGTGCAATATGCAAAACACTTTGATCCGATGCTTGTCAATGAATCAGGCAGAGTAACACTTGTCAATGAGTTGCAATTTGAGAAGCATTCCTGCCCTATCGATGTTACGCCTTCGGGAATAGTAGATTGCTTTAAGCTGGGATCTGGCCTGTAGGACAAGGCATGCACTGATCTCCCTGCTTCGGATCGTAGCTATAAGCTTCTCCAGATTCGGAATCTGGCCGATATTGGCCATCTCATCAATCAGGCATCTCACATGGACCGGAAGTCTTCCACCGTAAACATTATCTGCTTTCTCACAGAGCAGGTTAAACAGCTGGGTATAGATCATTGAGATTAGGAAATTGAATGTGCTGTCTGTATCAGACATGACCAGAAACAGTGCTGTCTTCTGATCTCCGATAGTATCAAGCTCCAGCTCATCATAGGCTGTGATTTCTCTTACCTCTGCAGCTTCTCGGACGATCAGCATAATACCGTACGCCATCGATTATGATCGTTTCTCTTTCCATCGGTTTACCTCCTTTTCGAATGATAGTTCTGCAGAGTCTGCAGAAATAAAAAAGCCTGATCACGGAAAACGTATCGTGACCAGGCTATGTAAAAAAGCTTCCCCCTAAAGGGCCTCGTCTGCGCGACCATCTTCACCAGCGTCCTTTACGTCTTCATGAACGCCTTCGTCATGTTCCCCCTCTATGGAAAGCTCTACGGCCTTTCCACCGAGACTATCGTCGCCATGGGCTCCAAGGTGAACCCCTTGGTCAAGGACAACCTGACCATGATGCTCTTTGCGGTCCTGCCCTTCAATCTGGTCAAGTACTGCATAGTTTCCCTCGTCACCGCCCTCGCCTACAAGAAGTGCTCGAACGCGCTCAGGGCGATAATCAAGTAAAAACGTTTTCAGAGCGATCGTCGGGCGAAAAGTTGGCAAAGTGCTGTCCCGCGCGATGAAACAGATACCCGAAAAGAGCAAATGAACAGGCACCCGGCCGGACGCGTTTGAACGTCCGCCGGGTGCCTTTATCCGGCTTTAAGTCTTCATGCCTGTGCCTGCTTCATCACAGACCGACAGGCCTGCTTTATCATTTTCATGAAGCGGGTAAAGAAGGTGGCTGCCTCGGCTGTGGTATTCAGCCGAAGCAGGCTGCGCTGTGCCTTTAGAGACTGAAGTACCTGTACATCATGGTCACGATCTGGCTGCGCAGGCAGGGCTCGAGCGGTATCAGCCTGCCGTTGGATCCCTCGATCACGCCCTCCTTGACGAGCCAGCAGAAGGGCTCGTAAGCGTACTCGGGTACATCCTCAACATCGGGATAGTCGAGCTCGAAAGCCCAAAGATCCTTGAAGCCGCCCCCTATAGACTTCTCATAGCGGTACAGGAAGGCCGCCACCATCGACCTGGTGACAGGCAGGCTCGGCGAGAAATGGGTCTCGCTCGTGCCGTCGGTGATGCCCTTCTCGTAGGCCCAAAGGACCGCGTCATAATACCAGGAGCCCTTGACTATGTCCTCAAAGGGAGTCTCTCTGATGCCTGCCTTGGGGCTTCCGGCCACCCTCCACAGGAAGGTGACCATCTGCGCTCTCGTCGCGGTGCTGTTCGGGGCGAAGTGGGTATCGTCCACACCGTCGGTGACCTTGTTCTCCCAGGCCCACTGTACGGCGTCATCGTACCATGCTGTCTTTGCCACGTCTACGAAGGGATGACGCGGCTTCGCCGCCGGCTCGGAGCTTACGCCCTCGCCGCCGCCGCTGGATGAGCTCTTCTTCTTGAACTCGGCCTCGAGCTCGACGTCATGCGCCGGCATCGTGAAGCTGGTCTTCTTCGCCGTCTCGTTGAGATCAAGCGCTCCGCCGGTCGCCACCTTCCACTGCTTGAAGGTATAACCGCTCTTGCTGTCCGCGGTGATAGTCACCGTCTCGCCCTCTTCGGCTTCGTCCTTGTCGGCTGTTCCGCCGCTCACCTTGATGGTGTAGAGGGCGGCAGGCTCTTCGATCTCCTCGGGTTCTTTCTCCGTGGCTTCGAAGACGGCGGTATAGGTCGCGTCTTCGGTCGCTTCGGCGAGCTCGGGATCCCAGCCGGTGAACTCGTAGGTGTAGTCGTCGTCTTCGTCCTTGGTGGGTTCTTCGCCCTCGTATACGGGCATCTCGCCGTAGGGGACCTCGACGGTATACAGTACCTCTCCGTCTTCATTGACGAAGGTCACGGTGAATTCGACGTCAAAGGGCACGCGGAACCATCTGTAGTCTTCGTTCTTCTCGGGATCGTATTCCTCGAGATCTTCGCCTTCGCTGTCTTCGCTGGCGGCGGCGGTGACGCCCTCGCCGAGAACGGGAACGGCCTCAAGGGCTCTGACCACGCCGCTTTCGGGATCGGCGAGGGTCTTTACCTCGACATAACCGCCGTTGATGGTTATGCCCTGCTCCCTTTCTTCCGCTTCTTCGCCCGGTCTGACCGCAAATTTCATCATGCTGATGCCGGCGCTGTTGCCGTGCCCCGCGGCTTCACCCTCGGCGATAAGCTTTCCTGTCTCCGCGGTAAGCTTGCCGCCGTTCACGGTCAGCATGCCGCCGAGGCCTATTCCGCAGCCGACATATATGGCGTCCGATCCAACTGCACTCAGCTCGCCGTCTTCAAGATCGATGTTGCCCATCACGTACACGGCGGCGCTGAATTGGCCTGTGCACGCTTCAGCCTTTACGACCGCGCCGTCTATGGTCAGATCGCCCTGGACGCCCAGAGCGATAGAGCTGCTGCCGTCAAGGGCAGTGCAGTTCATAGTGACGCCCTCTTCTACGGTAAGATCGCCGTAAGCCATCACCGCCATGCTCTGCTCGCCGCCCGCGCCGCCGCTGAGATCCAGGGTACCGGCGCCGCTCACCGTCATGAGGCCCACGCTGTTGCTGCGCAGACCGACGGTCTCCATCGCGCTGATGTCGCCGTAGTTGGTGACGTCGCCGCCTTTTATCGTCAGGACCGCACCTTCGGCAAGCTCTATGTTCACATCGAAATCCGATTTTTCGGTCTCTTGGCCGATACCGTCGCTCAATACCGTTTTGTTTCCTATAAGGAATCCGATCGATCTTACCGACTCCACCTCATCCGATATGCCGATCGAGCACTCTCCGCTGACGGAGATGGTAAAGTCGTCGTTGCCCGCATATATCACGCCCATGGAATCATATGAGCCGCTGATGCCGGATGTGTTGCGTCTGGGCGTGCTTATCGACGCGTTCTCAAGACAGAGGGTATTGGTCTCGGGATCGTAGCTGGCCTCGCCCTCCACGCCTTCGATGCCGGACAGGTCTTCCGCGTTGAGGATAGTGACCTGGGTATCGGCGACCCAGAGGGGATAGGTCTTGAGAGTCTCTATCCTGACGTAGGGCATCGACCAGAACGCGTAGCCGTATGTCCCGGAATAGGTATTCCTCAGATCTTCTGTCTCCTCCGCGGTATCGGGCCCATCGCCTTCCTTCTGGCTGAGCAGGATGCCTTCGATATAATAATCATCTGCCGACAAACCGATGTTCTGTTCCCCGTTGGCCGCGCCCGAAGCATAGACCTCGATCACCGCGCTGTCACCTACCGTCAGCTCGTCATAGCATGAGATGCCTATGACTCTTATAGGAGTATCCGTGCCGGAGGGTGCCGTGATATCAGTTCTCGAACTGAGAGATGCTCCGTCAACGACGAGGTAGTTTGCCGACATCGCATAATAGTTTTCCGTGTAGCTGCTGCCGTATGCGGTCGCTTCCTGCGATACATTTACCTGAGCGCCGTCCACGATACCGATAAACTGGCCCCATCCGGCAAAGGCAGAGGATCTGGTGCTCCCGGTCACATTGAGCGTTCCGGCGCCCTTGATGATGAGTTCCTGTCCCTCATACTGCAGGCTGTGCTCGGGACTGTCGACATCATTCCAGCTTAAGGTATTTTCCGTTCCCTCTGCCAGTTCTATTATCAGATTCCCGTAGATATGAAGAGGAGCGTCCGAGAGCTCGTTCTTCTTGTCGATCACAGCCCCGTTAAGGGTAAGGATGTATTGCGGCCCGCTCTCCTCACCGCCTAAAGTGAACTCTTCGCTTTCGGACTCATAGGCCGTGAGCCACCATGCTCCTTCGGCCGTGTTTCCGCCTTCGGAATTCACGGTCTCTCCGACCGCGGGAAGTATCGGGCAGTCCTTGTATCTGTTTTCGTATCCGTAGCTCTGCTCGTATTCATTCTGCAGATCCATGTAACTCTGGGAAACGAAGAAGTCTTCCCCTATTCCAAGTTTCTGCAGCTCCGCCCCGCCGTAAGAGGTACCGTAGTACTCGAAGGACAGGGCCAGGGTTCCGTCTTCGGTCTCAAGTTCCACCATGGGGAGCTCGACGACATAGCACATATGCTGCCAGTCGTAAACATCCGAGGAATCGGTGTACTCGAACCACCAGCAGCCGTTCTCGTTCTCTTCGGTGGTATGGACCTTATAGATCTTTTCGTCCTTCGCGCCTTTTACGTGGACGGCGGCAAAGTCCTTGCCGTGATCGAAGGTGTTGTCCAGGAAGGCTTCGAAGAAGACATAGAGGGTCTCGCCGTCGTCAGCCAGGTAGATGTCCATGGGAGCGTCGGGATGGCCGGAATCCGGATGGCACATCTCGCTCACGAAGAGATAGGACTCGCCCGGAACGACGAGTTCGCCATCAGAGAAGCTGCCGGATCTGGAGCCCGGTACGTAAGCGTAATACTCGCCGGAGGGAACGGCCTCAAGGCCTTCCAGCGAAGGGAATTTGAAGGAATACTCTTCTCCCTTGAGCGCCTTGGGCGCGCGGGCCGCTATGAGCAGTTCGCCCTCGCCCTCAAGGACGAAGTCCGCGAAGTCTTCGACCTCGATGAGGTCGTTGTCTTTGGCGGAGAGCTTGCGCTCAAAGCCCTCGGGCGCCTTGCCGTTTAAGGTCAGGCAGTCGAGGTCGAGCTCCAGGCACTCGCCCTTGACGACGCGCAGAGCCTTGATCGGCGCGTTTACTTCGACGGTCTGTTCCGTCACATTCTTGGTGAAATAAAGCTCTGAAAGGAATTCAAAGCCGCTGCCGTAATCGGCATAGAGGGTCACGGCGCCAACAGCCGCGGCCGGTGTCCCGCCCGCCTCAGGAGCAGCCGCGCTGACCGTCATCGGCAGCATGGACAGCACCAGGACCAGTGAGAGCAGGACGGAAAGGAGTCTGTTCTTTCTCATGCAAAAACCTCCCAAAAAAGAAATAGCGACCGTTCCGCCGAGCTTTTCGGTCCCGAACGGCGGCGATCCATCCCGTTTTATTCCATTTCGGTGAATAAAAACTATAACTATTAAAAATTATACCAGTACAGACGCCGGCTCTCAACAATGGATAACTATCTTTCATTGCAAAAAACTTATCCATTTGATATATTGGTTCCGGGAGGACGACGCCATGCTTTCGGAAAGGATAACAGTGCTCTATTCGCTGCTCAAGTGCACGAATACCGGCATCGCCCGCTTCGCGGGCTGTTCATGCGGCAATATCTCAAGACTCAAGACGGGGAACAGGGTCCCCAAGCCCGGCAGCCGCAGCATCGCGGTCTTCGCCGAAGGGGTCTACGGCTACGCGGACTACGAGAACATGCTCCCGCTGCTGCGTGAGCTCTGCGGGGCCCCCGGCGAATCAAGGGAAGAACTCATACCGGCGATAAAGGCCTGGCTATACGGCACGGAGGAGATCGCCCTCCCCGGGCAGCCTTCGCAGCCGCGGACCAGGCAGGCGCTGATGATACGCAGAAAGAACTTCGGGGAGAAGCTGGACAGGGCCATGCAGCTGCTGGACCTTTCCAACGCCCAGCTGGCGGCCCTCCTCAATATCGACGTGTCCCTGATCAGCCGCTACCGCAGGGGCATTTATTCTCCCCACGGAAACGAAAGGCTGTCCGAAAAGCTGGCGGAGGTTTTGAGGAGCCGCGCGGAAAGAAACGAAAAGACCGCAGAGCTCGCAGCTCTGTGCGGCATATCCGCGGCCGAGCTGGACGCGGGCTTTCTCTCGAACTGGCTCTATGACGTCGAAGGGGACGACAGGCCCCAGATAGCGAAGAAGCTGCTGGGTTCGCTGGATTCCTTCAGCCCGAAAAGAGAGCTTCCGCCCGCCGCTCCCGCTCTACCCGCGATAGAAAAGGCCTCTCGCTACCGGGGAGCGGAGGGCCTGAGGAACGCCGTGGTCCGTTTTCTCTCGGACGCCGCGGAAGAAGGCGGTGAGCTGCGGCTCTACTCGGACGAGCCCATGGACTGGATGACCGAAAACCGGGACTTCTTCGCCCTCTGGGCCTCGCTGATGACGAGATGCGTCCAAGGCGACGTAAGGATAAAGATCATACACAATGTGGATCGCCAGGCGGAAGAGATGATAGACGCGGTCAAAGGCTGGTTCCCTCTGTATATCTTGGGAAAGATAGAGCCCTACGTGTTCACGAGCGCGGGACACGCCCGCTTTTCGCACACCCTCTTCCTGCACGAGGGCAGGGCCTGCATAAGCGGGTTCTTCCCCGCCGGGGAGAAGGACCGCCGCTATGATTATCTCACGGAGCCGGAGGAGCTCGAAACTTTAAAGCACGGATTCGAGGCGATGCTTTCGGAGGCTTCGCCCTTTCTTAAGACCTTTACCCCCGAAACTGCCGCGGAATACCGCGGCCTCGTCTCCTCAAAGCCCGGGGACAGGAGCTTTCTGCTCAGCTCTCTTCCCCCCGCAGTGGTACCCGAAGACCTGCTCGGGCGCGTGCTCTCGCGCAGCGGTCTGAGCAAAGAGCAAAAGAAGAGAGCGTTTGCCGCCCACCGCAGGCTCCGCAGGCGTTTTTGCGAAGATCTGAAGGAAAGAGGCGTCAACATGATACTGTGCGCCGGCCCCGAAGACCGCGGGCCCGACATGACGATAGACTTCTCGCAGGACCTCACGGATATATCCGCCGCCTGCGGCCCCGAAGAATACGGGGAGATCATCGCCGAGATCATCAGGCTGGTGAAAGAAGAAAAGAACTTTCACCTCGCTCTCATGAGCAAAACACCATTTAAAGACATACAGATCACGACCATGAAGGACGCCGTCGCGGTCCTGCGCCGCCAGATGCCCTTCGCCGCCTTCGTGTTCCTGAACCCCATCCTCACCGATTCGGTCTCGGGCTACCTTGCGTCGCTGCACGAAAAGTACGCGAAGGACCGCAGAGATACGGTCGAAATGCTGCAAAAGATGCGGGAAATGTGCCTTAAATGACGATCATGCCCTGCGTAAGGCGTCCGCCCGCGCAAGAGCCCTGTCCATGAGACCCAACTTGTCAGAGAGCCAGCCCGTGAAGACTCCCAGGGCCAGCAAGGAAACGAATATGAGGAGCGCCTTCAAGCTCCGGGACTTTTAGCCGGTTGTTGACTGTATCAATTGTTTATCTCTAAGCTCTTCATCTTCAGACTCCTCAATAATGTCGAGTATTAACTCCGACATCCACTTGGCGACCTCTGCAATAGGTACTATCAGATTTACATCTGATTCACTTACTTCTCCAGTGACCCTCAATACCTGTGCAATTCGCATCAATTTGTCCGTGTTATTCTCTGAGACTTTCATATCTTCCCTTTCGTAACGGTATATTTATCATCCGCGATGATATTGAACGGATCTTTCTAAGACCCTGAGCCGTTTTTTCGATAGCGATGAGAGAAATGCCTCTATCTCCTCATCCTTTGGTTCTGAATCCGGCTCACGAGGCTCTATCAACAACCTATCTTCTTCACAAGAAACTGAGATCAGTGTACCTGTTTCAAAGCCAAATCTTTGTAACCACTTTCCCTTAAGAATAATAGCCGGCATAGGCTCATAGCTCTTTCCATGAGAATAATAGACTTTCAGCTTACTTTTTTTGATCATTTTCCTTTTCCTCTTCAAGCTGCTACAAACGTTGATAAATCAAGCTTTTTTGGCATTAATTCATAAGATTTTGGCAATCGTTCTTTCAATACGGCATGCGCCGTATTAACAGTCTCACTACACTTTTGGCCCAAAGGAAATCCGCAATCCATTGAATTTGATGGGTTTTCAGCACCTTATGCCGAAATAAAGGTGTGAACATAATTCAAATCTTTATCTTCTATGTCCTTTGACGGCGTATGCGATTCTATAAGCTCGGCTGTATCAACGATGTCATCAAGGCATGTAAGCATTTTCCCAAACAGTACATATCTTTCGCTGATCTTTACAGATGACTGCTGAAATACACTCTCGTCAAAGTTGTTCGACGAAAAGTTGAAATATAGGTCTGTACCTTCGTGATGATACTCTTTCAGCGCGCCAATATTTCGCGCGAGCCTCTTTAACGGAGCCTTGCTATTTTTCATCGAGCCGCTTGCAATCACGTTTTTCTCTGCGTCCGTGAGCACATCCTGGTACTTTGACGATGGCCTTGCAATGACCTTATACGTTCTGTCTTTAAGAATGTCGTAGCGGTCCTGTTCGTCCATATCAGGCTTAATGCGGTTTTGCAGCTGTTTGTCGTCTTTTATCGAGAACCTGGCCTCTTCTACAGAGTTTACCTTTGCAAGGCGGTCTGCATCGTCACCCTTTGCGTACTCCATTACATTCTCAACGCCGCTATTCTTGAGTGACTCAATGAGTGAGCTATCAGTCCCTTCCGGCACTATGGCAGCAAGGACCTCATTAAAGCGAACCGCTCTTTCAGGTTTCGCCTCAAAGATGTTGACTGGCATCTGAGACACGTCGAACAGGAGGTCTCTCAGCTGCGCTGCAAGCTCATTCCCGACCTTGTACCCGCTGCCCTTAAAAGCCTTTACAATGGCGTCTATGGTGATCGGCCTGGTCTCGGTAGCTTCCATCACCATATCTCCGATGGCGTCCATCTCGATAAAGCTGTTGTCATACGGACTGTGAGTCTTGCTGTCATATATCTTCTGGAAGAGATCGGTCATGCGATTTGAAAGCGCATCGCTTATCTGCTGTGCCTCTTCCTCGGTGAGGTGCTGCAGCCTGCCTTCCAGCTCGTGCATGCGTTCTATGCTGCTGAAACGTTCTGCCATGCCAGCGCGCAGGCTCTTAATACCGTAGAATCCGTCAACGTTCCTCGAATTGCCCTCGTTCTGCTTTGACATGATCTTCGCTATATTCTCAAGCGTTACAGGATCATGCGTCGCGCTGAAGCTTCTTCTGTCTCCGCTCGCGGTAAATCTATCCCTGCCATTGTAAATGCCGGTGCTCTTTTCGAGTCCGTCGAACAGGCCGTGCAGCCATTTACTGTAAGCTTCTTTATCTACCGCGGCTTTTATAGCATCCTTTGTTGCGGAGATGTTTTCTGTTACAGTACGCGTTTCAGGGCCATGCAGAATGTAGTTCCGCATCTCCAGGGCTTTCCTCGTCTGAGAGGCGACGGTCTCATTGTTCAGGACGTTTTCCATCTCCTCATCGGTGAAGCCCAGGTCAGACATATACTCGCGATATGCATTTTCAAATGCCTCGCCATGAGCAGCCCACCATTCCCTGCGGACCTGCGGAATGGATTTGCCTTCCTGCGCAGCGAGCTCCTTAAACGTGTCCTCTCCCAGCGCGTTTATAAAGTGGTCATAGAACCTTATGGTTCCTTCGTCCATGCGCTTGACGTTCTCTTCCGTTATGGGCGAGGGGACATCCATGCCCTGGTCCATCAGGTAGAGCTTCATCATATCGGTATCGTCCTGCGCCTGGCTGATAACCTTCTCGACTCCGCCGACGCGGTTCAGCTCATCGTCTGCATAGTTCGCCCACGCATAAAGCGGCCTCGTATTATTGTATTAAACATTGCTAAGTATGCTTTAGATACTTATTCTCGTTCCTTCGTAATATATTATTGCAAGAGTTTTCACCCTATGAAAACCACATATTATTTGATCCTTGATCGTATCGTTGGAAAACGCGTAAAGGAGGATAAGCATTATAAGGATTTTCTGTTTAAAAAAGGTCAATGGGTGCCGGATGATAGGATGGTGATAGATCACCACCTGATGGGATTTGATCCATCTGAGCCTCTTGATTCTCCATACAGACACTTTAATGGAAGTGTAATGAACGAGATAGATGTGATTCCTGAAGATACAGCCAAGCAGCTGATGTCTAAGCATACTGTATATTATCTTAAAGAGAAGTGGTCCAATGAGCTGCTTCAAGATAGATGGGAACCCGGTCAGGGATATCTGGCCAGATTGATCCAAAAGCTTCACTTGTTAAATGCATCGACGGATGTAACAATCTAACGACCATGTCCTGGGGGCTTTCAAGAGACAAGATCTATCGGATGATTGTTGAGACTGAAAAATACTATCCAATCATTATAGCTCGAGAAGATCAACAGAAAACAATCCTGGCTGTTTGGCAAGCATTGCTAGACTTATAAGAAGTTTTATCATCATAATACTGGTTCTTGCTCTAATAGGGATGATTATTGACATGATGGGAAGCACCGAACATTCTGCAAATAACAGTTCAAATCCAGGAGCTACTTCGAGCAATACAAATACTCAAAATCAAAACTCACATGGCTCAATTATACCTTTGGTTTGGGATCTCAACATGCGCAAAAGCCCGTCTACGGAAGCTGAATCAATGGGACATGCTGAGCAAGATAAGATATACACAATTCAAGATAGTAAAGATGCTGATGGCTATACATGGTACAAGATCGGAACTGATAAATGGATAGCTGCCAAAGAAGGCTCTTGGACAAGGCTTACTGGTAAAGATAATGTGGACCCTATAGGATTTGTACTTGATCATATTACAGGATATGATGATTGGCTTAAACAGAATGTTCCCAAAGGATCTACCGATGATAACTGGTATAGATGGACGTATGAGAAGAATTCCGATGGCTCATATCATGTCAGTCTGCTGGCTGGAGATAATAAGAATAAATACGAAGTATACTCATGTACGGTTATTGAAGAAGGCGGAGTATTAAAGATTAAAGAGTGATATTCTTAATCTTAGATAATACATTTATGTTTTGGTGAAAACAAATGAAAACAAAAGGCTGGCACTTCGGCACCCTTCGCAGAGAAGCAGGCCTCTCTCAGATAGAGCTGGCGCACCTGGCCGGATACAAGACGGCATATATCATCAGCCGGATAGAGAATGACTTATGTGATATCCCGGAAGACAAGCTGGAAGTATTCGCGAAGATCCTGGGGGTATCTGTCTGGGACCTGCTCATCCCCAGGAGTGATCCCCTTAAGCGCTGAACTTGACCCATAAAGGCATATATGCTATATTCTGTTTGGTAGTAGTGGCCCAGGAAAGAGCGGACATTTAGCGGTAGCGCGCCTGGGAGCTGCTATCACCATCGCCCTGGGAGTGGTCCATAAGGAATTTTCCTTTAGAGGCTGCATTGCTCAGGGCGTTTCCGTCGGGTTTAAATTTTGCAAAATCATGGTATACTATCTGTGCTGGTATCAGAAAGCGGGGTGGAATCATATTCCGTCGCGTTCTCCAGGACGCCAGCATACATGGAAGCATCCTTTGTGGGCAGAGCCGTCCCTTGATCATAACGATCAACACGACTATCAGGTCCATCGGATGCTTTTCATTTCAAAGAGCATCGCCAGTGGGTAGCGACGTCCCTTGACCATAACAGCCAACACGGCTACTAATTCCTGGGGATGCTTTTTCTTTGAGCCTCTAATCGCCCGTTTGAGAGCCCTTTTCCCCTGCATCGATGTTATTATCGTCCAGCCGGTTTTCACCTCTAAAAGTGACGTTGCAACAGGCTTATTTCCGATGCTGTGAGGGGAGGTTGACTAGACTGCGCCCAATAGGTATACTTATAAGCGAGGAATTGCTCTTGGGGTTTAACTCCAAGCTCGGCGGTTCCTCGTTCTGGCTCCTGAATGGGTAGCGCTTTGGGCGTAATCTTCATAAAGGGGCTATAGGCAGAGCTGACGGCTGGCCTCTGTTCGGCATCTTCGGATGTTGACATACCCGCAATCCCAGCTCTGTTTTTATTTGGCGTTGATGTTCCTGCGAAGCTGTGCTATACTGATTTTGGAATCAGAATCTATAGCCGGTTTTCCGGTGATTGGAGGCGGTAATGCGCGGCTGGTTCCTTCTAATGGCTGTCAAGGAGAGAGTTTGCCTCTGACTGGTAAATACCTTGAAGCCATATTTTTATATTCAAGACTTGTACTCAGGTAGTCTGGTTGATACTATAAAAACGAGCCCGCCAGGTTCCCTCTAACGGCACATTTAAGTTGTCGCAGACTTGGAACTGATCTAGGGCTCTTTATTTACATAAGAAAAGATGGTTTCAATGGACCGTTCTCTACGGATACGGCTAAACTCATTGACAACCATCTGTTTTATTTAGGCTTTCTTAACAACGTTAGTCAAGATATACCCTATCCATGCACATCAACCCCTTCGCAGAGAACAGTGAAATAAAAGCCATCATTGCCTGAGAACAGATCTTTAACAGGTCTTGAGAACAAGGGAATAACAACATGAAAGAAAACCTAATGGTTTAGGAAAAGGCAGTAGTGCTTCTGGTAAGCTCCCATCAGGTTCTTCTGCTACTAACCATAGAGCATTGGTTAAAGCTCATCAACAAGCCTACTGTATATACGCTGCTTTCAGCATAATATCAGCGCTCAAAATGCTAGATAGAATTCTGTAGTGCTAAAAATGTATTCCAAATGTATTCCAAATTTGTGTTTCACCAAAGAAACAGCCTCATCTTCCCAGGCCCTAAAACCCTTGAAAAATGAGGCTTTTTTGATGGTTGCGGAGGAAGGATTTGAACCAACGACCTCCGGGTTATGAGCCCGACGAGCTACCAGCTGCTCTACTCCGCGATGTTAAGTTTTGGTGCCGAGAACCGGACTCGAACCGGTACG
>JAFPZZ010000032.1 GCA_017417045.1 Bacillota bacterium | reverse complement strand
GGCTTGGTTCTTTCGAATTTTGCTTTTGCCATTTTTAAAATTTCCTCCTGCGATATTTTTTACTACTTTTTATTTTACTACTTGTTGATCTTATCCAACATGGATTCCGGTAGTTTTTCAAAATGATCCATCTGCATCACGTAGACGCCCCTGCCCTGGGTCTTCGAACGGAGATCCGTGGCGTATCCGAACATCTCGGAGAGCGGGACGAAAGCCCTGATGCTTGCCAGGCCGTTGCGGATGTCGGTACCTTCGATCTTGCCCCTCCTGGAGCTGAGATCTCCGATGACGTCTCCCATGTAATTCTCGGGAGCCTGGACCTCGACCTTAAATATGGGTTCGAGAAGGATCGGGCCGGCCTTCTTGGCTGCTTCCCTGAAGGCCATGGACGCGGCGATCTTGAACGCCATGTCCGAAGAGTCAACTTCGTGATACGAACCGTCTATGAGCTCGACGCCCATATCAACGACGTTGAAGCCGGCCAGCGGGCCGTTCTGCATCGCTTCCCTGATGCCCTCGTCGATCTTGGGGATGTATTCCTTGGGAATAGCTCCTCCGACGATGGAATTGACGAATTCGTAGCCCTCGCCCGAAGGTCTGGGATAGACTCTGATCTTGACGTGGCCGTACTGACCGTGTCCGCCGGACTGCCTGGCGTACTTGCACTCCTCGACAGCCTCTTTGGAGATGGTCTCCTTGTAGGATACCTGGGGTTTTCCTACGTTGGCCTCGACCTTGAACTCGCGCAGCAGCCTGTCGACGATGATCTCCAGATGGAGCTCGCCCATACCGGCTATGATGGTCTGTCCGGTATCGGGGTCGGTGTAGGTCTTGAAGGTAGGATCCTCCTCCGCGAGCTTCGCGAGGGCGAGACCCATCTTTTCGAGACCGGCCTTGGTCTTGGGCTCGATGGCGATCTGAATGACCGGATCGGGGAACTGCATGGATTCGAGGATGATGGGATGCTTCTCGTCGCAGAGAGTGTCGCCGGTGGTGGTGTCTCTGAGACCGACCGCGGCAGCGATATCGCCGGAATATACCATGTCGATATCCTCTCTGTGGTTCGCGTGCATCTGAAGTATCCTTCCCATGCGTTCGCGCTTGTTCTTAGTCGAATTGTATGCGTAGGAGCCGCTGGCGAGGGTACCGGAGTACACTCTGAAGAAAGCGAGCTTTCCTACGAAAGGATCTGCCATGATCTTGAACGCGAGAGCCGCGAAGGGCTCGCTGTCTCCGGTGTGGCGGACGTCAGCATCTCCGCTCTTGGGATCGACGCCCTCGATGGGCGGGATGTCGAGCGGCGACGGCATGTAGTCGACGATCGCGTCGAGGAGCAGCTGTATTCCCTTGTTCTTGTAGGCGGAGCCGCAGAGCACGGGTACCATGCGGTTAGCTATGGTCTCCTGTCTGATGATCTTCCTGATCTGCTCGGCTGAGGGCTCTTCGCCCATCAGATAGTTCTCAAGAAGCTCTTCGTCGCATTCGGCGACGGCCTCAACGAGCTGCTGGTGGTATTCCTGAGCCTTTTCCTTCATTTGATCGGGGATCTCGGACTCCTGGAAGACCTTGCCGAGCGCGTCGTGATAGAGCTCAGCCTTCATGGTTATAAGATCGATGACGCCCTCAAAGCCGGCCTCGGCTCCGATGGGGAGCTGTACAGGCACGGCGTTTGCCTTGAGCCTGTCGTGTACCATCTCGAGGACGTGGTAGAAGTCGGCTCCCATGATATCCATCTTGTTGACGAAGATCATGCGGGGGACGCCGTACTTCTCGGCCTGCCTCCAGACCGTCTCGGACTGGGGCTCGACCCCGCCCTTGGCGCAGAGCACGGTAACGGCTCCGTCGAGGACCCTCAGAGATCTTTCGACCTCAACGGTGAAGTCCACGTGGCCCGGGGTATCGATGATATTGATCCTTGTATTTTTCCACTGCGCAGTGGTAGCGGCGGAGGTAATCGTTATGCCTCTTTCCTGCTCCTGCGCCATCCAGTCCATAGTGGCAGTCCCGTCATGGGTCTCACCGATCTTATGAGTCCTGCCCGTATAGAAAAGGATACGTTCAGTAGTGGTGGTCTTACCGGCATCTATGTGAGCCATGATACCGATATTCCTTGTATTCTCAAGAGAGAATTGTCTCGGCACTTGGTTTCCTCCTTTCTTAACTTCTGAAATAAGTGATATAACGATGCATGAACACTAGAATCTGTAGTGAGCGAACGCCCTGTTGGCTTCTGCCATCCTGTGCGTATCCTCTTTCTTCTTGACGGATCCGCCGAGTCCGTTGGAAGCGTCCATGAGCTCCTTAGCGAGTCTCTCGGACATGGTCCTCTCTCCTCTGGCTCTGGTGTACTGGGTGAGCCATCTGAGGCCGAGGGTCTGACGTCTTTCAGCTCTTACTTCCATGGGGACCTGGTAGTTCGCACCACCGACTCTCCTGGCCTTGACTTCGACCTGGGGCATGATGTTGTTCATGGCCTTTTCGAAGACCTCAACGGGGTCCTCTCCGGTTTCCTTCTGGATCTGTGCGAAGGCATCGTATACGATCTTCTGAGCAACGCCCTTCTTGCCGTCGAGCATGATGCTGTTGATCAGTTTCGCTACTACGATATTGCCGTAAACAGGATCCGGAAGTACTTCCCTTTTAGGTACATTACCTCTTCTAGGCACTTCTTCCCTCCTTGCGACGAGCGCAATTTCATCGGTACTCACCGGTCTAGGCCGCCGGTGCAATGCCCAGTTCTATGATCGAATGGGCATACCTGCCGATTTTAAGCAATAACTTCAATTGGCCTATTTCTTCTTCTTGGGTCTCTTAGCGCCGTACTTGGAACGGGCCTGGCCGCGGTTTGCGACGCCGGCCGTATCAAGAGTACCTCTGACAATGTGGTATCTTACGCCAGGGAGGTCCTTTACACGGCCGCCTCTGATAAGAACAACACTGTGCTCCTGAAGGTTGTGTCCCTCGCCCGGGATGTAAGCGGTGACTTCGATACCGTTGGTGAGCCTTACCCTCGCTACTTTTCTGAGCGCGGAATTCGGCTTCTTCGGGGTAACGGTCTTTACGGAAGTGCAAACGCCTCTCTTCTGCGGCGACTTGGTGTCAGTCGGAACTCTCCTGAGGGAGTTCATGCCTCTCAGAAGCGCAGGGCTGTTCGACTTCTTCTGGGTCGTGGTCCTTCCTTCTCTTACCAATTGATTTATGGTAGGCATTCCATTTCTCCTTTCTTCGAAATTTTTATGCGAAACTCTTTCCATGCGAAAAGAGACAGCACAACATTGGAAGTATATCAATAAAACCGGAACTAGTCAAATGATATTCAGGGCGCCGGGGCGGCATTTTTGCCGCTCCGGCGCTGTTTTTTATTCGACGATCGCCGCTGTCTCGGCGCTCTCTTCCGGTACTTCCTCTGGCTGGACGTCCTTCATGTTGAAGGACTCCATGAGCTCGGCGTCGACGCCGTAGTCCACATCCACGTTCCTGTAGATCTTCATGCCGGTGCCCGCGGGGATCAGCTTGCCGATGATGACGTTCTCCTTGAGTCCGTCGAGGTGGTCGGCCTTGCCCTTGATCGCGGCGTCCGTGAGGACCCTGGTGGTCTCCTGGAAGGATGCCGCCGACAGGAAGGAATTGGTGGCGAGGGAGGCCTTTGTGATACCCAGAAGCTCTCTGGTAGCCTCCGCGGGCATCTGTCCTTCCTCTATGGCCGCGTTCGCGGCCTCGAGCTCGAACTCGCTGTAGAGCGCCCCGGGCAGCAGCCTGGTGTCGCCCGCGTCCTCAATGCGGTACTTGGACAGCATCTGGGATACGATGACCTCTACGTGCTTGTCGTTGATATCTACGCCCTGCAGACGGTATACTCTCTGGACTTCCTTGAGCAGGTACTGGTATACGCCCTGTACTCCGGTGAGCCTGAGTATGTCGTGCGGGTTGAGCGGGCCCTGGGTGATGCCGTCACCGGCATGCACCTCGTCGCCCTCGGCGACCTTGAGCCTCGCGCCGTAGGGGATGACGTAGATCCTGTCCTCATCTCCGCGGACCAGGACCTCGGTCTTGTTGTCCTCTCTGGTGGAGATGGAGATGACGGTACCGTCGGCCTCGCAGATCTCGGCCATGCCCTTCGGCCTTCTGGCCTCGAAGAGCTCCTCGACTCTGGGAAGACCCTGGGTTATGTCGCTTCCGGCGAGGGATATACCGCCGGAGTGGAAGTTTCTCATGGTCAGCTGGGTACCCGGCTCGCCTATGGACTGGGCGGCTATGATGCCGACCGCTTCGCCTATGGTGACGGGCTCGCCGGTCGCGAGGTTCCTTCCGTAGCACTTGGCGCATACGCCGTGCTCGGACTTGCAGGTCATGACCGACCTGATCTTTACGGCCTCGATGCCGGAAGCTTCGATGAGCTCAGCCTGCTCCTCGGAGATCTCCTCTCCGCCTGCGGCGATGAGCTCGCCGGTCGCGGGATGGAATACGTCCTCGAGCGCGGTCCTGCCGACTATCCTGAGCCTCAGCGGCTCTATGATCTCCTTGCCGTCGGTGAAGGCTCTTACCTCGATGCCCTCGTCAGTGCCGCAGTCATCCTCTCTGACGATCACGTTGTGGGATACGTCCACGAGCCTCCTGGTCAGGTAACCGGAGTCCGCGGTCCTCAGCGCGGTATCCGCGAGTCCCTTTCTGGCGCCGTTGGAGGATACGAAGTACTCCATTACGGACAGGCCTTCACGGAAGTTCGAGGTGATAGGCACCTCTATGGTCTTACCGGTGGCGTTGGCCATGAGGCCTCTCATGCCGCCGATCTGCTTGATCTGGTTCTTGGAACCTCTCGCGCCGGAGTCAGCCATGAAGAACAGGTTGTTGTTCTTGGGCAGGTTGGCCATCAGCGCGTTCGCGACGTCCTCGGTGGCCTCGTGCCAGGTCTCGAGCACCTTTTCGTAGCGCTCGTTGTTGGTCATGAGGGCGCGCCTGTAGGCTGCCTGATATCTGTCGACCTTGTGCTGAGCGGCCTCGATGATGTCCGCCTTCTCCTTAGGCATGAGCATGTCGCCTATGCTGATGGTGATCGCGGCCTTGGTCGAGTACTTGAAGCCGGTGCTCTTGATGTGGTCCATCATCTCGACAGTCTCAGTATTGCCGTGGCGTCTGAAGCAGCGGTCGATGATGTCGGTGAGGTCGCCCTTCCTTACGAGGAAGCCGATCTCATAGGAATACGGGTCTTCGTTCCTGTCGATATATCCGAGGTCCTGAGGTATTCCGTCGTTGAAGATGAACCTTCCGGGGGTGGTCTCTACGAGCTTTCCGGGATCATCCTCGGAGAGCTTCCTGAGGACCTTGACTCTGGCGTGGATGCCTATGACTCCGGTCTGATAGGCCATGAGCATCTCGGCCTCGTCGCAGAAGATCTTTCCGTCGCCCTTCTCGGGGATCCTTTCGAATCCGTCCGCACGGTTCTTCTCGAGGGTCTTCGCGTCTTCGAACTCGTCGACGCGCTCCTCTGCGGAGCCGTCCTCCTTGATCCTCTGGCATACGCCGGGATGGGTCAGGTAGTAGGAGCCGAGTATCATGTCCTGGGTAGGCGTCGTTATGGGCGAGCCGTCCTTGGGAGCGAGTATGTTGTTTACGGAGAGCATGAGGAACCTGGCCTCGGCCTGCGCCTCTACGGAGAGAGGTACGTGCACCGCCATCTGGTCTCCGTCGAAGTCCGCGTTGTACGCCGTGCATACCAGCGGATGGAGCTTGATGGCCTTGCCCTCTACCAGCACCGGCTCAAAGGCCTGGATGCCGAGCCTGTGGAGGGTCGGGGCGCGGTTGAGCAGGACGGGGTGGTCCTTGATGATGTCGTCGAGGACGTCCCATACCTCGGGGCGCACCTTCTCGACCATCCTCTTGGCGCTCTTGATGTTGTGAGCGGTGCCGTTGAGCACGAGCTCCTTCATGATGAAGGGCTTGAAGAGCTCCAGCGCCATCTTCTTGGGAAGACCGCACTGATAGAACTTCAGCTCGGGGCCTACTACTATTACGGAACGTCCGGAGTAGTCTACGCGCTTTCCGAGCAGGTTCTGACGGAAGCGTCCCTGCTTGCCCTTGAGCATGTCGGAGAGGGACTTGAGAGCCCTTCCTCCCGGACCGGTCACGGGGCGGCCTCTGCGGCCGTTGTCTATGAGGGCGTCGACAGCCTCCTGGAGCATCCTCTTCTCGTTGCGCACGATGATGTCTGGCGCGCCGAGCTCAAGGAGCTTCTTGAGACGGTTGTTCCTGTTGATGACCCTTCTGTAGAGGTCGTTGAGGTCGGAGGTCGCGAACCTTCCGCCGTCCAGCTGCACCATGGGGCGCAGATCGGGAGGGATGACGGGGACTACGTCCATGATCATCCACTCGGGGCGGTTGCCGGCGGCCCTGAGGGCCTCGATGACCTCGAGCCTTCTTACGATCTTGACCTTCTTCTGGCCCTGGGAGATCCTGAGCTCTTCCCTGAGCTCTGAAGCGAGCTCGTCGAGATCGATGGCGCAGAGCAGCTCCTTGATGGCCTCCGCTCCCATGCCTGCCTTGAAGCCGTTTCCGAACTCATCGCGGGCTTCCCTGTACTCCTGCTCGGTGAGCACCTGCTTGTACTGCAGGACGGTATCCATTGGGTCGGTCACGATATAGGACGCGAAGTAAAGGACCTTCTCGAGATTCCTCGGGGAGAGTTCGAGAACGAGGCCGATGCGGCTGGGGATGCCCTTGAAGTACCAGATGTGGGATACCGGGGTGGCCAGCTCTATGTGGCCCATCCTCTCCCTCCTGACCTTGGACTTAGTGACTTCTACTCCGCAGCGGTCGCAGATGATGCCCTTGTTCCTTATCCTCTTATATTTACCGCAGTGGCACTCCCAGTCCTTGGTCGGTCCGAATATCCTCTCGCAGAAGAGGCCGTCCTTTTCGGGCTTGAGCGTCCTGTAGTTTATGGTCTCCGGCTTTTTGACCTCGCCGTGAGACCAGCTCAGTATTTTTTCGGTAGAAGCAAGACTGATCTGAAGAGATTCAAAAGTATTTGATTCCATGTGCTTCCCTTTCTTTGTTCTGCAGTGAAGCGGCCGGCCTAGCCTTCGTCGGAGGCGCTGAAGTCATCCTCGTAGGGCTCTTCCTCGTAGACTCCCGCTTCGTAGGCGTCCACTTCCTCGCCCTCCTCGTTGAACTCCATCACTCCGTAGCCCGCGTTGACGAACTCATCCTCGTCTCTGCGCCTGTCCTCGAACTCGATCTGGTTCACGGACAGCGGGGCGTCGTATTCACTGGTATCCTTGAGCTCGACCTCTTCGCCCTTCTCATCGAGGACCTTGACGTCGAGTCCGAGGGACTGCATCTCCTTGATGAGGACCTTGAAGGATTCGGGAATGCCCGGTTCGGGGATGTTCTCGTCCTTGACTATGGCCTCGTAGGTCCTGACCCTGCCGACTACATCGTCGGACTTGACGGTCAGTATCTCCTGGAGGGTGTATGCGGCGCCGTAAGCTTCGAGCGCCCATACCTCCATCTCGCCGAATCTCTGTCCGCCGAACTGAGCCTTGCCTCCGAGCGGCTGCTGGGTGACGAGGGAGTACGGGCCGGTGGATCTGGCGTGGATCTTGTCGTCTACCAGATGGTGCAGCTTGAGCATGTACATGTATCCGACCGTTACCGGATGGTCGAACCAGTCGCCGGTGCGGCCGTCCCTGAGCATGAGCTTTCCGCTCTCGGGATATCCTACCTCCTTGAGGAGGCTGGTGACGTCGCTCTCATGAGCTCCGTCGAATACCGGAGTGGAGATGTACCAGCCCTTCTTCTTCGCAGCAAGTCCGAGGTGTACCTCGAGGACCTGTCCGATGTTCATACGGGAAGGTACGCCCAGCGGGTTGAGCATGACCTGGAGCGGAGTGCCGTCCTCGGTGAAGGGCATATCCTCCACGGGGAGTATCCTGGAGATGACGCCCTTGTTTCCGTGGCGTCCGGACATCTTGTCTCCGACCTGGATCTTTCTCTTGGTGGCGATGTAGACTCTTACGAGCTTGTTGACTCCGGGAGGCAGATCGTCGCCGTTCTCTCTCGAGAAGATCTTGACGTCTACAACTATTCCGGTCTCGCCATGAGGCACCTTGAGGGAGGTGTCCCTGACCTCTCTGGCCTTCTCTCCGAAGATGGCCCTGAGCAGCTTCTCTTCGGGAGTGAGCTCGGTCTCTCCCTTGGGGGTGACCTTGCCGACCAGTATGTCGGAGGAATCGACCTCGGCGCCTATCCTTATGATGCCATCCTCGTCGAGATCCTTGAGCGCGTCGTCGCCGACGTTGGGGATATCCCTGGTGATCTCTTCGGGGCCGAGCTTGGTGTCTCTTGCTTCGGATTCGTATTTTTCTATGTGGATCGACGTGAGCACGTCGTCCATGAGTATCCTCTCGTTCAGGATGACCGCGTCCTCGTAGTTGTAGCCTTCCCAGGTCATGAAGCCTATGAGGAGGTTCTTTCCGAGAGCGACTTCGCCCTGATCGGTCGAGGGGCCGTCGGCGATGACCTCGCCGGCTTCCACGTGCTCGCCGTGGCATACTATGGGCTTCTGGTTGATGCAGGTGCCCTGGTTGGAGCGCTTGTACTTGAGGAACTGGTATTCGTCCTTGCCGCCCTCGTCGGCCGCGATCACGACTCTGGTCGCGTCTACGAACTCGACGGTGCCGGCCCTCTTAGCCATGACGACGACTCCGGAATCCCTCGCGGCGGAGCCCTCGACTCCGGTAGCGACTATGGGGGCGTCGGTCACGAGCAGAGGAACCGCCTGGCGCTGCATGTTGGAGCCCATCAGAGCTCGGTTCGCGTCGTCGTTCTCGAGGAAGGGTATCATCGCGGTACCGATGGATACTACCTGGCGCGGGGAAACGTCCATGTAATCGACGGTCTCTCTCGCGTGGAGGTCTACTTCTCCGAGGTTGCCTCTGGCGAGTACCTTGGCGTTGACGAAGTGTCCCTCCTCATCGAGCGGCTCGTTGGCCTGGGCTATGATGAGGTCCTCCTCCTCGTCGGCGGTCAGGTAATCGATATCCTTGGTTACGATGCCGGTCTCCTTGTCGACCCTTCTGTACGGGGTCTCGATGAAGCCGTATTCGTTGATCACTCCGTAGGTGGTGAGGGAGCCGATGAGTCCGATGTTCGGACCTTCAGGCGACTCGATCGGGCACATGCGGCCGTAGTGGGAATGGTGGACGTCTCTGACCTCGAATCCGGCTCTCTCCCTGGAGAGTCCGCCGGGGCCGAGGGCCGAGAGCCTTCTCTTGTGGGTGAGCTCCGCGAGCGGGTTGGTCTGGTCCATGAACTGCGACAGCTGGGAAGATCCGAAGAACTCCTTGATCGCGGCGGTCACGGGCCTGATATTGATCAGGTTCTGAGGCGTCGTGGCCTCTACGTCCTGTATCGTCATCCTTTCCTTTACGACCCTCTCCATCCTGGCGAGGCCGATGCGGAACTGATTCTGGAGCAGCTCGCCTACGGTCCTGAGCCTTCTGTTTCCGAGGTGGTCGATGTCGTCGACGCTGCCGACGCCCTCCTCGAGATTGAGGAAGTAGCTGACGGAGGCGATCACGTCGTCGAAGATCAGATGCTTCGGGGAGAGGACGTTCCTCTTGGAATAGAGGTACTCAGCGAACTCGGCCGCGTCGGTCGATTCGTAGCCGTTGGTCCAGTCCTCGTAGACGGCGCAGGCCGCCGGGAAGAAGACTTCCTCCGGAAGCTTGGCTGCCTTGATGTCGAGGCCCTCGTAGGGAGTGCCCGCGAGGAAGCTGGCGAGGGAGACGAAGTTGTTTCCTATGATCTTCGCGGTCCTGTCCTCTGCGGTCTTGCTGTGAACTACGACGTACTCCACGCCGGCGTTCTCGACGAGCTCGGAGGTCGCCCTGTTCATCCTGGTCTCCGCCTCGAAGAGCAGCTCTCCGGTGCGGGGATCGAACACGTCCTCAGCGAGCACGCAGCCGCTGAGCCTGTTCTTGAGCCCGAGCTTCTTGTTGTACTTGTATCTGCCGACCTTGGCGAGATCGTATCTCTTGGCGTCGAAGAACAGCGCCTCGATCAGGTCGTACGAGCTCTCGAAGGTCGCGGGTTCGCCGGGGCGCAGCTTTCTGTATATATCCTTGAGTCCCTGCTCGAAGTTCTGGGTGGTATCCTTCTCGAAGGTGTCCTCGAGCCTCTTGTTGGAGCCGAAGACCTCGACGATCTCGGCGCTGGTGCCCTCGTAGAGGGTGGAGGCTATAGAGCTCCTGTACTCGCCGTACCTTCTGACCTTCTTTTTGAGGTCCTCCTCGCTGATCCCGGGGTTCTTGCGCCTCTCGGCCTCGACCTTTTCCTCGACCGATCTGACGGAAAGCGCCCTGAGCAGGGTGGTGATAGGCTGCTTCCTGGTCCTGTCTACACGCACCGAAAGAGAGAGGCCGGCGTCGGTCTCGTACTCGAGCCACGCGCCTCTGTTCGGGATGATCTGGGAGGAGAACAGCTTGTTGTTCGACTTATCGGTCGCCACGGAGAAATAGGGTCCGGGGGACCTGACGAGCTGGGTGACTACGACTCTCTCAGCTCCGTTGTAGATAAAGGTGCCCTTCTCGGTCATGACCGGGAAATCTCCCATGAAGACCTCCTGCTCGATGACCTTTCCGGTCTCCTGATTGATGAGCCTTACGCGCACCTTAAGGGGAGCTGCATAGGTGGCGTCGCGCTCCTTGCACTCCTCCTGTCCGTATTTAGTCTCGTCGGAGATCGTGTAGTCCACGAACTCCAGGGCGAGGTTGTCTGCATAGTCTCTAATCGGGGAAATATCCTCAAAGACCTCGGCAAGACCTTCCCTTATGAACCAGTCATAGGAAGCCCTCTGGATGTCTATGAGGTTAGGCATGGGCAGTACCGCGTCTATGTTCGAGTAGCTCATGCGCTTTGTTTTGCCTACATAAATGGGCTTTGGCATTATTTTCCCTCCTCTTGTGTGTTTTTACGTTTTCCCTTGCGAAGCAGCCCAAAAAAGCCCCTCGCAAATAGGACGCCAAAAGGGTTGCCCGAAAAAAGGACAACCCTTTTGCCTGTGTCAAAAGGTCCTATTACTTAAGTTCAACCTTTGCTCCGACTTCTTCGAGCTGCTTCTTGATAGCTTCAGCTTCTGCGGTCGGTGCGCTCTCCTTGACGACGGAGGGAGCCTTGTCTACGAGCTCCTTAGCTTCCTTGAGGCCGAGTCCGGTGAGCTCACGGACGACCTTGATGACCTTGATCTTCTCAGCGCCGACTTCGGCGAGAACGACCTGGAACTCGTCCTTGGTCTCAACTTCTGCTGCGGCGGCTGCGCCAGCTACTGCTACGGGAGCTGCTGCGGAAACGCCGAACTCCTCTTCGCAAGCCTTTACGAGCTCGTTGAGCTCGAGAACGGTCATACCCTTGATGGCTTCAATGATTTCTGCATGTGTCATTTTCAATAATCTCCTCTATATCTGAAATAGGATAAAGTTTAGAGTGCTGCGTTTACTGCGCGGCTTTCGCGTCCGCGATCGCCTGGAGAGTGCGTACGAACTTGCCGACCGGGCTCTGGATGCTGCCCATGAACTTGGCGATGAGTTCGTCTCTCGAGGGGATCGAGGCGAGGGCCTTGAGTCCCTCTTCGTCGTAGAACACGCCTTCGACGACGCCGGCCTTGAAGGACATCTTGTCGAAGTCCTTGATGCACTTGGCGGTAACTCTCGCGGGAGCGATCGCGTCGTCATAGCTGATGGCGAATGCGGACGGACCCGAAAGGACGTCTTTGATGGCTTCGAACTTCGTGCCTTCGATCGCTCTTGCCATCAGGGTGTTCTTGTATACCGTATAATCAACGCCTGCCTCGCGCATCTGCGCTCTCATCGAGGTGGCCTGTTCTACAGTCGTTCCCATGTAGTCGACTACTACGAGGGATTCTGCTTTTTCAAGCTTTTCCCTGATCTCGTCCACTATAGCAGACTTGATCTTGATGCTTTCTACTGACATTTTTCTCCTTTCCGGCTTTCCTGTTAAAGAAAGCCTTTTCGGTTTTTTGCAGACTGAAAAGGCTCTGATTTATGAATCGTAACCTCGGCTGGATATTGAGGGGATGACCCCACCTGCTGTCTACAGTTTTATGTTCTGTTTTGCGTTTACGATCCGGCCTTTCGCCTTAGCCCAGGCTCAGCTTCTGAGGATTGAGCTTGATTCCGGGACCCATGGTCGTGGAGATCGAAGCGGACCTGATGTACTGACCCTTTGCTGCTGCGGGCTTTGCCTTGATGATAGCTTCCACCAGCGCCATATAGTTCTCTCTGAGCTTATCGGAGCCGAAGGAAACCTTGCCGATCGAAGTGTGAACGATGTTGTTCTTGTCCAGACGATACTCGACTTTACCGGCTTTGATCTCGCCGATAGCCTGGGTGACGTTCATGGTGACGGTTCCGGACTTGGGGTTCGGCATGAGTCCCTTGGGACCGAGGATCCTACCGAGCCTTCCGACGACGCCCATCATATCCGGGGTCGCTACGACCGCGTCGAAGTCAAACCAGTTCTCCTGCTGTATCTTCTGCGCGAATTCTTCCGCGCCGACGTAATCAGCTCCGGCTGCTTCGGCTTCGTGAGCCTTGTCGCCCTTCGCGAACACGAGCACCTTCTTGGACTTGCCGGTGCCGTGCGGAAGCACGATAGCGCCTCTGATCTGCTGATCGGCGTGTCTTCCGTCGAGACCCATCTTGAAGTGGGCTTCTACGGTCTCATCGAACTTCGCTACAGCGGTCTTGGGGACCAGCTCAAAAGCGGGCTCGATGTCGTACAGCTCAGCTCTGTTGACGAGCTTGGCTGCGTCCTGATACTTCTTGCCTTTCTTGGCCATTTTTTACCTCCTGTGGTACTAGCGGCTTTCGCCTCCCAACGACTATCCTTCTACGAGGATACCCATGCTTCTTGCGGTGCCCTTGATCATCTCGGTCGCGGTATCGAGGTTCGCGGCGTTGAGATCCGGCATCTTCGTCTGAGCGATCTGTCTTGCCTGCTCAAGAGTGATGGTAGCCACCTTGTTCTTGTTGGGCACACCTGACGCTTTCTCTATGCCCGCTGCCTTCTTGATGAGCACCGGAGCAGGAGGCGTCTTGGTGATGAAGCTGAACGACTTGTCGCCATAGACCGTGATCACTACAGGGATGATCATGCCCGCCTGGTCAGCTGTCCTTGCGTTGAACTGCTTGCAGAAGTCCATGATGTTGATGCCCTTCTGACCGAGCGCCGGACCTACCGGGGGTGCCGGGTTGGCTGCGCCGGCAGGGATCTGAAGCTTGATGTAACTGTCGATCTTCTTTGCCATTGCATTTCTCCTTTCTACGGGGCGGCCCCGTTATTTTTATTCTATTTTGTCTATCTGGTCGAACTCGAGCTCGACGGGGGTGGCGCGTCCGAACATGTCGACCTTCGTCCTGATGGTCTGCTTGTCCTCGTTGACCTCTTCCACCACGCCGCTGAAGCCCTTGAACGGGCCGGATATGATCCTGACGTTGTCGCCGACCTCGACGTTGAGGACGATGACAGTCTTTTCTATGCCCATCCTGCGGACCTCCTCATCGGAGAGGGGAATGGGCTCGGAGCCCTGGCCGACGAAGCCGGTGACTCCCTGGGTGTTGCGCACCAAATACCAGGATTCGTTCGTGACTATCATCTTGACGATCACGTATCCCGGGAATATCTTGCGGGTCTTTACGACGCGCTGGTTGTCCTTGAATTCCACCCTGTCTTCGGTGGGGACGACGACCTGGAGGACCAGATCCTGCATGCCCCTGTTCTCGACGAGCTTCTCAAGGTTTACCTTTACCTTGTTCTCGTGGCCGGAGTAGGTGTGTACGACGTACCACTTGGGCTCCTTGCTTCTGATGAGGTAGCCCGCGGGGATCTCGTCCCTCTCGGTGGCCAGAGCCGAACGCTCCGCTATCTCGCCGGCGCTTTTGTCCTTCAGGTTCTCAGACATCTCCGTCTCCTACATGGAAATATTGAGTATCCCCTGCAGAAGGACGAGGATACCGGTGTCCATGAGCCAGAAGAGCAGCGCGAAGGCGGCGCATACCACGAGTACTATCATGGTATACTTCTGAGTCTCCTTCTTGGTGGGCCATACGACCTTCTTGAGCTCGGTCCTTACGCCCTTGAAGTACTCGACGAAGCGATTCTGCTTTTTGGGAGCTGCTGCGCTAGTGTTTGCCATTGCAGAACGTCCTTTCTCTTATCTGGTTTCCTTGTGAAGGGTTTCCTTCTTGCAGAACTTGCAATACTTCATGAGCTCGATGCGGTCGGGATCATTTGCCTTGTTCTTCATGGTGTTGTAGTTTCTCTGTTTGCACTCGTCGCAAGCAAGGGTGACCCTTACGCGCTTGCCGTTATTAGCCATTTTAGACCTCCGTGTTTATCCGCCGGCGGCGGTTTATAGCGTACTCAAAATCGCCTTGTTCCCTTTTAGAGCATAGCGATACCCATATAAGATACCATCCGCTCCCTGCATTGTCAACACAAAAAAGCGGCGAAAAGTATGAAATTTCACAGCTTAAGCCCTCTTTCTCCCCCTTTCGAGGATGAGGCTGCAGATCATTATCAGCATGACGGACGCCGCAGCCATGACGAGCAGCCCTCTGAAGCTCCCGCTCCTGTCGTAAAGCGCTCCCGCCCCCACCGAGGCGGCGGCTCCGACGGCGTTGACTATGCCCACGTGGTAGCCCGTAAAGCGCTTCTGGCCGGCGGTGCCGTACGCGGCCGCGCAGCTCCTGGACAGCCCGACCGTACCCAAGGCGTAGGCGGTGCCGTAGACGGCGGCGGACGCCATCAGGAGGGGCATGCCCGCGCCGTGAAACGCGAGGCCTGACAGAGAGGCCCCTATAGCCGCCGAGCTCAGCGCGAAGGCCTTCCAGACCGAGAGCCTGTCGCAGAGGCGCCCAAATATGAGCTTGCCGAATATGTTGCCTACCATGATCATCGAGTTCAGCGACGCCGCCTGCGCCGCGCTCAGCCCGATGGACTGAGCGAAGAGCCCGAGATTGTAGATGAGCTGCATTATGACGGTCGAGCCTGAGAGCATGACGCTCACGAGTATGAAGGAGCGGACGTTCCTGAAATGGCTCTGGCCCTCTCTGTCGTACTCCCTCTCAAAGCCCCTGCGATGCCACGATGAGTGCTCCGGGGCTCCCGAGGCCTCGTCCTTCCAACCGCCTTTATAGAAGACCAGGTATATGCCGGCCGCGCAGAGGGCAATGCTCACTGCGCAGAAGACCGCGAGAGTATCCCTCCAGCCCATACGCTCCACGAGGCCTCCCGCGAGCGCGCTGAAGACTGCGCCGGCCACGCCTCCGAAGGCCATGGCTATCCCGCTCGCCGTCCCCGGCTTTTCGGGAAAGCTCCTGCTGAGGACGTAGGGTATGCTGACCCCCGACAGCGACGCGAAGGGCCCCATGATGGCGGCGGATACGTACCAGAGCGGGGTATCCGCGCCGGTGAGCAGAAGAAGAAAAGCCAGAACGTTGAGCAGCTCCGCGCAGACGAAGAACCTCTTTTTATCCACCCTGAAGAAGAGCGAACTGCACCACGCGCCGATAAAGGCCGCCGAGAGGGCCTTGACGGTGTTGTAGGACGCGGCGCGGGTCATGGAAAAGGCATACTCCGCCCTGATATGCGCTATAAAGAGACTGCTCGTGTTTAGGAGCACTCCTATGAGCGCGCTCATGAGAAAACAGCCGCCAGCTAGGACGGCTGCCTGTTTCGCGCCTTTTACGCTGCTTTGCTCAGCTGAGCGGCCCATCGGCTTTTATTATCCTTTCGACCGTGAACGACGATACTATCATGACGGCTCCGGCGGCGAAGGCTATCCAAAGTATGGGAGAATAAGAGCCCACGAGGTCGTAGATCATGCCTATGCCCAGCGACACCAGCGCGCCGAAGGCGTTGGATATGCTGACATGATAGCCGGACATGGTCTTCTGCCCCTCCATTCCGTAGGCCGAGACGCAGCACCTCGAGAGCCCCACGGAGCCTATGGCGTAGCCGAAGCCGTAGATCAGCGCGGCCACGTAGAGTATGGCTATCTGATCGTAGAAGAATATGAAGCAGAGTATCGAGCACATGATGGCCGCGGCGAGTATTATGACCGCCTTCCACACCGAGAGCCTGTCGGATATTATCCCGAAGATGATCTTGCCGGTGATGTTGCCTATCATGACCATAGACGAGAGGAGAGCCGCGGTGTCGAGGCTGTAGCCCACGGTCTGGGCGAACACGCTGACGTTGAAGATGAACTGCAGCATTATGCTGGAGCCCGTGAGGGTGAGGGCCGTGAAGGCGAAGCGCAGCGCGAGGTGCGGGATGCGAAGCCTCCTGTCGTCCGCGCCGGGCTCGACCTTGGAGCTCTTCAGCTTGTCGTCGTCGTTGAACAGGACGTCGCCCTTTTTGGGGAGCATGAGCTCGACGCCGGT
>JAFPZZ010000031.1 GCA_017417045.1 Bacillota bacterium | reverse complement strand
GAAGGGCGTAGCAAACTCTATCCTCATCAAGGTCAACCAGATCGGTACCCTCACCGAGACCTTCGACGCTGTAGAGATGGCCAAGAAGGCCGGCTACACCGCAGTCGTATCCCACAGATCCGGCGAGACCGAGGACACCACGATCGCCGATATCGTAGTAGGACTCAACGCGGGACAGATCAAGACCGGATCCCTCTCCAGGACCGATCGTATCGCCAAGTACAACCAGCTCATCAGGCTCGAGGATATACTCGGTGATTCCGCTCAGTTCGCGGGCAAGAAGGCCTTCTACAACCTCAAGAAGTAGTCATGAGCGGCAAGCATTCCAAAGGCGGGTTTGATAAAAGGATAGGCACGGGGCTGCTTATCGCGTTCGCGGTATTCACTCTGGCCGTTAAGTTCATAGACGTGAGGGCCATAGGGCCGGAGGGCTCAAAGGTCGGCTTTGCGTCGCTGAACGGGGCTGTGAGCAAGGCGCTAGGGACCAGCAGCGCGTGGTTCGCCGTGGCGGAGGGCATAGGCTATACTGCTCTGCTCGTATGCGCCGGTTTTGCGCTGCAGGGACTGTTCCAGCTGATAACGAGAAGGAGCCTCAAAAAGGTCGATCCGGGCATTCTCGCGCTCGGGGGGCTCTATGCGGTAACGCTGGCCCTGTACTTCGTATTCAACGTGATCCCCATCAATTACAGGCCCGTGCTCATAGAGGGTGCGCTCGAGCCCAGCTATCCGTCGTCGCATACGATGCTGGCGATAGTCGTGTTCGTATCGGCCGCGATAGAAAGGCAGAAGCACTCCAACAAGAGCGGCTTGTCGTTCACGGGCATAGTGTGCGTGATACTCACCATCCTGTGCGTCGCGGCGAGGGTGCTCTCCGGGGTCCATTGGATAACGGATATCATTGGCGCCGTGATACTCGCGGCGGCCCTGCTGGAATTCTATCTCGAGGGACGCGAGAGCCTTGAGAAGAAGCTCAAGGGATAGGCGAGAAGCAAAGTAATTAAGTTCCGGCCCCGCCTTAGCGGGGCCGGTCTTTGTTTTTGACCGCGCAGGGCGAGACCGGGCTTTGCTGTTTCCCGCATCCCGCGAGTCCGGGCCTTGCGTATTGACCCATACTGCGAGTCCGGGCCTTGCATATTGATCCATACGGCGAGCCCGGGCCTTGCGAATCGACCCATGCAGCGAGCCCGGGATTTGCAAAACCGGTCCCTGCCGAGCGATATTCACCTCTCCCGCAATTTCCTCTTGCACATTGTTTTTGGATGTGATAACATACTTAAGCTATTTGTTTTCAGGAGGATTACTAAAGTGAGAACCTTTATGATGATATTGCTCGCAGTCGCTTCCATCGCGGTCATCGCGAGCGTGCTTCTTCAGTCCGGCAGCAGCAGCGGCCTTTCCGGTACTATCACCGGCGGCGCTGAACAGCTCCTCGGAAAAAAGAAGGCCAAGGGCTACGACGCCATACTCGAGAAGGCGACCATCGTGGCTTCCGTCGTATTCATCGTTTGCTCCCTCGTGCTCGTCATGATGGAATAATTCCGGATACCTGCAAAGATCTTTAAGGGCCCGCCCAAGGCGGGCTTTTTTGCGTCCCTTATAGGGCCTATCTTCATTCTGTCCGAGTCGGAATTCCATATGTATCCTTTACAGAGCGCATCCTCCCATATGCCGCGTATCTGCTCCGGGCCGGATCACCCATCCGGCAGCTCTAAAAAATAATTATATCCAAAGATAAAATATTTAAAGTTGATTATAACGAGTCTTTGTTTTACAATCGTTTTCGTAGAAGTTTAAAGGACGGCGCCTCATGGGGGCGTTTTTTACGAGTGACGGGCAGCCGCTGCCTGTGAGGCCCGCCTCTGCGGGCGCCGGAGCAAAGCCCCGTCAAAAAGGAGGAGACATGGACAAGATACGTGAAGAGCTGGTCAGCTTTATAGACGCTTCCCTGCCTGTATATCAGGATATAGCGCTTCAGATACACGCGAAGCCGGAGGTCTCGAATTATGAATTCTTCGCCTCCGAGACGCTCTCGGAGCAGCTGAAAAAAGAGGGCTTTGAGATAGAGCTCCCCGCGGCGGGCCACAGGACGGGCTTCGCTGCCTATTACGATTCCGGAAAGCCCGGTCCCACGGTGGCCTTCCTTGCAGAGTACGACGCCCTTGCGGGGCTCGGGCACGGCTGCGGCCATAATATCTTCGGAGCGACGAGCTCCCTGGCCGGCGCCGCCATCAAGCACGTCATCGACCAGACCGGCGGCAGGGTGAGGGTATACGGCACCCCCGGCGAAGAGGGCGGTGAGAACGGAAGCGCCAAGGGTTCCTTCGCGAACAAGGGCTACTTCGACGACGTAGATTTCGCGCTCTGCGTGCATCCGGGCGGATCTCCCGAGCACGGCCTGAGCTCAAGGAACTACGCCTGCGCTCCCGTAGACATAGAGTTCCACGGCAAGTCCGCTCACGCCGCGGGCGATCCCGAGGATGGTATAAACGCGCTCGACGCTCAGATCCTCGTATACAACGCCATAGGCCTGCTCAGACAGCAGCTGACCGACAGGATCAGGATACACGGCATCATAGTGAAGGGCGGAACGGCCCCCAACGTCATCCCTGACTACACCCTCGCCAAGTACTATATCCGCGCCGCGGACATAGACACCCTGCACGAGCTCTACGCCAAGGTCGAGAAGATAGTCGAAGGCGCGGCGGCCCAGACGGGATGCACGGGCTCCATGCAGCTCTACCAGAACCTTGTGGAGAACATGGTGCTCACCCCCAGCCTCGACGCGCTCTACGAGAAAAATCTCGAGCTCTTCGGCGAGAAGATCACCCATAAGCCCGACAAGGTGTCCCCGGGCTCCAGCGACGTGGGCAACGTTTCACAGAAAGTCCCCACGATACAGCCGCATATCTCGATCTCCGATACCAAGATCGCCGGACACTCCATCGATATGTGCAACGCCTCCAAGAGCGAGAAGGGTCTCGCGGCTATAGGCCTCGGAGCAAAGGTGCTCGCCTTCACGGCGCTCGACCTCTTCCAGGACGCCGAGCTGCTCGCGAAGGTCAAAGAGGATCACCGCTGGCACGTCGAGCACCAGAAGGAAATGCCGCTATGACGCTGCAGCAGATATTTTACGCCCTGACCGTATCCGAATGCGGATCCATGAACAGGGCGGCCGAGAAGCTGTACATATCCCAGCCCACCCTTACGAGCGCCATTAGGTCGCTCGAAAACGAGCTGGATATCAGGCTCTTCAGCCGCACCAACCAGGGCGTGAAGCTGACTGCGGAGGGGATGAACTTCCTCCGCGACGCCAGGCAGATCTATCAGCAGTACGAACTCCTCAAGGACAGGTACGGCGAGAAGGAGAAGATGAAGCAGAAGTTCAAGGTCTCCGCTCAGCACTACTCCTTCGCGACCAAGGCCTTCGTAGAGACGGTCAAGAAGTACGGGGCGTATGAGTACGAGCTCGAGATAAGCGAGACGAGGACCATGGACGTGATCAACGACGTGGGAAACTCGATAGCTGAGGTCGGGATACTCTATCTCTCGGACTACAACCGCAAATACCTTGAGAAGCTCTTCCGCGAACGAGGCCTGATCTTCAGGGAGCTGGTGAAGGCAAGCGCCTTCGTATACCTCTACAGGGAGCATCCTCTGGCCGGAAAGAGCCAGATCAGCTTCGAAGACCTCAAGGACTATCCAAACATGGGCTTCGACCAGGGCGAGGGCGGCTCTCTGTATCTCAGCGAGGAGATACTCAGCGACAACGACTATCCCCAGACCATCAGGGTGAACGACAGGGCGACCATGCTCAATCTCATGCGCGGCCTAAACGGCTATACCCTCTGCTCCGGCATCATCTGCGAGGAGCTCAACGGTTCGGACTATGTTGCCGTGCCCTACGCGGACGACAGCAGCAATCCGAACGTGGTCATGGAGATAGGCTATATAATCAAAAAGGATTCGATACTCTCCGATATAGCCCGGGACTACATCAACGAGCTGGTGAAATATTTCGAATAGGGACGTTGTTATAAATAATATTTATAACCGACTCAAGAATTAAACGATTTGCCAAAAGGCAGCCGGAGGATTATCCTGTTGCCATTGAGTAACAGAAGGAAGACCGTGATGATACATTCCTGCGAGAACAAGAACATGATGATGTGCATGCGCTGGCAAAGCCCCGGCATCTGCGGGACGTGCCTTTGTTGAGCATGTCGCCTGAACGGAATTCCGGGGAGCTCTTGTGAGCTCCCTTTTTCTTTGGAGGTCTTATGATAAGGATCGAGCATCTCGAAAAACATTTTCTCACCAAGGACGCGAATATACACGCCGTCAACGACGTGACCCTTGAGATAGGGGACGGCGAGATATACGGCATCATGGGTTATTCCGGGGCCGGCAAGAGCACCCTGGTGAGATGCATCAATTTCCTGGAGATCCCGGACAGCGGGAGCATAGAGATAAGCGGCTTCGGGAAGATAGTATCCGAGGGAGGCGGGCTCTTCCTGGAGAAGGATGGAAGCAGGGCTCCTCTCAGCGAGAAGGATCTAAGAAAGCTCAGAAGGTCGATAGGCATGATATTCCAGCACTTCAACCTGCTGGACAGGAGCACTGTCTTCGACAACATAGCCTATCCGCTGAAATACTCCGGCAGGAGCAAGGCGGAGATCGAGGAGAGGGTGGACGAGCTGCTCGGCCTCGTGGATCTGAAGGATAAAAAGAAGGCTTATCCGAGCCAGCTCTCCGGAGGTCAGAAGCAGAGGGTCGCGATAGCGAGGGCTCTCGCGAATTCGCCGGACATACTGCTCTCGGACGAGGCCACCTCGGCGCTCGACCCGGACGCCACGGAATCCATACTCCAGCTTCTTAAGGAGCTGAACAAAAAGCTGGGGCTCACGATAGTGCTGATCACCCACGAGATGGCGGTGATCAAATCCATAGCCGGCAAGGTCGCGGTCATGGAGGACGGCAAGGTCGTCGAGGAGGGAGAGGTGTACGATATCTTCTCCGATCCCAAACAGAGGATCACCAAGAAATTCGTCGGGACCTCGTCGGGCCTCGAAAAGATAGAGAAGCTCATCGAGAACGGAACTGTGCTCCCCGCAGACAGCGATACCGAAAAGCTCGTGAAGCTTACCTTCACGAAGGATTCGGTGGGAGAGGCGATAATCTCCAAGGTCTCCAGAAACTGGTCGGTGGACGTCAACCTGGTGCTGGCGAACGTCGACGTGGTAGGGGAGAACGCCCTAGGAGGTATAATAGCGAAGATCTCCGGAAGCGCGGAGAACGTAAAGGGAGCGCTGGAGTACATGAGCTCCTGTGGAGTAAATACGGAGGTGATAGCAAATGGCGGAGAAGTTTAGAGAGCTGGCGCCGAACGTTTACAATTATTCGGACCGCTTCGCCGAGAGCATGAAGGCGACGTTCCAGATGTTCTTCATCGCGGGCCTGCTCACGCTTCTGATAGGGGGATTCTTCGGGATACTGCTCATAGTGACTAAGCCCGGAGGCATAAAGCCTAACAGGGCGGTCCACACGGTGCTCGAGATAATCACGAACGTGTTCAGGTCGATACCCTTCATAATCCTGCTGATCTTCCTCATCCCCTTCACGAGGATGCTCGTGGGGACCTCGATAGGAGTCAAGGGCGCCGTGGTCCCGCTGGTGTTCGGAGCCGTGCCCTTCTTCACCAGGCAGGTGGAGAGCGCGCTCTCCGACGTCGATCCCGGCAAGGTCGAGGCGGCGAGATCAATGGGCAGCGGTACGCTCGGGATAATCTTCAGGGTCTACCTCAAGGAGGCTCTGCCCGACCTCATCAGGGTCATAACCATAACGGCGATATCCACCATAGGCCTTACGACCTCGGCGGGCGCCGTCGGGGCAGGCGGAATAGGAAGCTTTGCAATCAATTACGGTCAGAACATGCATTATCAGGACATAGTCAACGTGTGCGTGGTAGTGCTGCTGATAATAGTCTCGCTGATCCAGATAATAGGGAACACCCTAGCGAGGCGCACCTACAACAGGGAGCTTTTCAAGAAATAGATAAAACGGCAGGACTGAGGTCCGTACAGAAAGGAGATATATCATGAAGAACATAAAGATCGCGCTCGCGGCAGTACTGGTGCTCACGCTCAGCCTCTCGCTCTGCGCCTGCGGAGAGAAGAAGGAGGAAGGCAAGACGGCCGAGCCCCTCAAGATAGGAGTCCCCAGCGACGCAACGAATCAGGCGAGAGCCATAAGCCTGCTCGAGACCGCGGGCCTCATCGAGGTCGACGACGCGGCGGGCTTCACCCCGGAGCTCAAGGACGTCACTAAGTATATCTACAACATCGAGATCGTTCCGGCGGCGGCCAATACCCTGGTATCCACGCTCGACGACTACGGCGCCTCCACGATAAACGGTACCTACGCGGTGCCTGCGGGGCTCTCTCCCTCCGAGGACGGACTAATTACAGAGGTCCAGGATCCCGGAGCGGGCAATCCCTTCATCAACGTCATAGTCGCCAGGACGGCTGACAAGGACAACGAGGACTATCAGACCATAGTCAAGGCCTACCAGACCCAGACCATAGCCCAGTATATACTCGAGAAGAACTCCGGTTCCTCCATTCCGGCCTTTGACTACGATCCTAACTACGAGGTCCCGGACGACTACGTCAGCAGCCTCGAGGGCTACAAGTCCTCGCCTGAGGGCAAGAAGGTCATAAAGATGGGCGTATGCGGTTCTGGAGACGTCTGGAGAGCAGTTCAGAAGGTCCTCGACGACCAGAACTCCGGCCTCTACATAGACGTTATAATCTTCGACGCCTACAACCTTCCCAACGAAGCTCTTAACAGCGGAGAGATCGATCTGAACGCGTTCCAACACAAGGCCTATCTCAATTCCGAGATAGCGTCTCAGGGCTACGAGCTCACCGACATAGGCGATACGTCCTGCGCTCCGCTGACCCTCTATTCAAAGAAGGCCTCCAGCATCGAGGAGCTCAAGGAGCTTGCCGGAAAGAAGGAGCAGTAGTTCGCCATAGATCCCGAAAAGGGCCGGCTGACATAAGACTGAATAAAGATCAAGGCTTCGTCCCCGGACGGGGCCTTGTTTTAATGCTGGATCCGCGCTTGACGCGGCCCGGTCTGTGTGTTCGTCAGGCCTGCGTGCGCTGCCGCCTGTTTTATGGTAAGGGGATGCTGCTTTCTGTTTTATGGCACGCGGACGCTGCCTCCTGTGCATCCGCGCATTTATTCCCGAAAAGTGTTGTATTATATTGTATTATAATGTATCATTGACGTGTAAATAAACGGCGTATCTGAAGCAAGGGAGGCGCGAAGTGATCAAGTTTGCAGCCGCGGGATTCATGTGCATAGACTGGTACCCCCAGTTCGAGGGCAGGAGCTACGTCACCGGAAACGGAGTAGACGTGCTCTTCAACCTGCTGGACATGAGGGGCGACATAGAACCGTCCATAGTGGCGGCGATATCCGACGATGATCTCGGCAAATGGGCCGTAAAGGAGTTCGAGAAGAGGTCCTTCGATATGAGCTGCCTGGATATCATTCCGGGCGGGGCTACGACGACCTTCGAGCTTCTGCTAAACAACGGCGACCGCGTGCATCACCATTCCGAGCCCGGAGTATTCGAGGGCTACGAGTTCTCGGACGAGGCGGTGAGCTTCCTCTGCGGCTGCGACTGCATGCACACGGACCTCTCCGGTCACCTCATAGACAGACTGCCCGAGATCAGCGCGGCTGGAACGAAGATCTTTTTCGACTTTTCCAAGTGGGGGCTCAAAAATCCGGATTCGGACAGGGCTCTGCCGTACGTTGAATGCGGCCTCGCCTCCTTCGAGGACGACGAGGAGGGAGCCGTGCGCTTTCTCAGGCATGGGACCGAGCTCGGAGCGAAGCTGCTGATCGCGACCTTCGGGAAAAAGGGCTCCCTCGCCTATGACGGCAGGGAGTTCTACAGAGGAGGCATAGTCCCCGCCAAAGATCTCGTCAATACCGTAGGCGCGGGAGACTCGTTCTTCGCGGGCTTCATAGCGCGCTATCTGGACGGAGCGCCCATTGCAGAGTGCCTTAAGAGCGGGGCGGAGCGCTCGTCCCTCGTCATACAGAACTGGGAACCTTATCTTACGAAATAATCTGTAAGGGCCTGAACAAATGAGGCGGCTCTTGACGTTAAATGTTGGAAAGGCCGGCATCGCCCGGCCGCAGCCTGATCAAGGAAAGGAGAAGCTATGATCATAGACATACACAGCCATCCCGTGCTGCTCGACGTCATAAACGACAGTCCGGAAAAGCTGGAATTCAGAAAGCAGCAGTTCGGAGTCTATAAGTCCGGCAAGCTGCCCCTGGATTTCGCGCTCAAGCTAATGGACGACGCCGGCATAGACAAGACCGTAATACTGGGCGAGGATTACTCCGCCGACAGCGCCATGCCTCTGGTCTCCAACGACGAGATCAGGGCGATCCTCGACGCCGCTCCTGGCCGCTACATAGGCTTTGCCGGAGCGGATCCGAGAAAAGAAGACGCTCCTTCCGAGCTCAAAAGGGCCTTCGCGGAGCTCGGACTTTCGGGTCTGCATCTCAATCTCTCTAGGACGAGGCTGAGCGTGCAGGACGAGAGAGTCAGGGCGCTCTTCCAGGTATGCAGCGACTTCGGAAAGCCCGTCATGCTGCACGCAGGCTACAGCTGGAAGCCCGATACTCCCTCGAGCTATTCCGAGCCCATTCTTTTCGAAGACGCCTTCATAGATTTTCCGAAGGTCCGCTTCTGCCTCGCCCACATGGGCTGGCCCTGGTGGGAGGAGACCATAATGTTGCTCATGAAGTATCCCAACGTCTACGCGGATACGTCGACGGTATACATGGACAGCCCGACAAAGTGGTTCAGACAGCTGTTCAGCGTCAGCATGGATATAGACTGGCTGCAGAACTCTTTCGCGGACAAGGTCATGTACGGCTCCAACATGCCCCGCTGGCGCCAGGTGCGCTCCATGAAGGGACTTAAGGACCTTCCGCTCAGGAAGGACGTGCTGGACGCCGTGCTCGGAGGAAACGCGCAGATGTTCCTCGGAAAGGAGACGATCGATGAACGTTAAGCTCTACGAAAAGCAGCTCGAATCCTCAAAGGAGTTCGAGCTCATAATAATCAGCGACGAGGTGCGCGCCGCTGTGAAGGACAGCGGCATAAAGAACGGCATGTGCGCCGTCATCACGCAGCACACGACAACGGGCATAATGGTCAACGAGGGCCTGCCCTGCGTGGAGAAGGACATAGAGATACTCTTAGACAGGCTCGTCCCGTACGACTATCCATACGTCCACACCCACATGCTGCCTTCTTACGGCACCTGCGCGGGCAATTCCCCGGGGCATCTCAAATCCCTGCTCGCGGGCAATCACTGCATATTTCCGGTGATCGACGGCAAGCTCGTGCTGGGTCACGCCCAGGACATCTACTTCGCGGAATTCGACGGCCTTCAGAGAAGGAGATACTATATAGAAGTGATGGGCGAGTAATCAGATAGATAACATATGACTATACCCGAACGTTCGGGATAATGGCTTCACATTGAGCCGGTTATCACATCCGAACGTTCGATTTATTATAAAAATTATTTTTCCAAAGGGCTTGTATCGTTCGATTTATAATGATAAAATCTGCCCGTCAAAAGATAAAGGGCAAGCTCAATGCCCGTTTTTATTTCCGGGCATAGCCCAGCGGCAGAGAAGAGCACGCCGCCATCCCCCTGAGAGCCCTCGGCAGACCTCAGGCGGAGGAAGGAGAAACGATGAAAAAAGTCGCGATACTCATGGGAAGCGACAGCGATCTTCCCATCATCAAGAAGGCAACCGACATGCTCAGCTCCTTCGGCATACCCTTCGAGGTACACGTTTATTCGGCTCACAGGATGCCCGGCTACGTCAGGGAGTTCGTCAGCTCCGCCAGGGAGAACGGCTTCGGAGTCATCATAGCCGCGGCCGGCATGGCCGCGCATCTCGCCGGGGTCTGCGCTTCTTACACCACGCTCCCCGTGATCGGCATACCCTGCAAGTCGGCGGCGCTCGAGGGCATAGACGCCCTGCTCGCGACCGTGCAGATGCCCAGCGGCATACCCGTAGCGACCGTCGCCATAGACGGAGGGACCAACGCAGCCATACTCGCGGCACAGATGCTCGCGATAGAGGACGCGGAGCTCGCGAAGAAGCTCGCGGACAAGAGGGCGGCTGACGCGGAAAAGATAATAGAAAAGGACAGAGATATAATGGCGCGTCTTTAAGCGCGCCTTTTATTTACGGCGGCTTTAAGCGGCTGCCGCAGGCATGATAAACACAACGGTTTTCATATTTTATCACGGAGGAAAAGTATATGGAAAACAAGCTCGTTTACACCGGAAAGACCAAGAACGTCTACGCACTTGATAACGGTCACTACCTTCTGAAGTTCAAGGATGACGTGACCGGAGAGAACGGAAAGTTTGACCCGGGCGCAAACCAGGTAGGTCTCTCCATCGAGGGAGTTGGCGATATCAATCTTCGCATGTCCATCTACTTCTTTGAGAAGATCAGAGAGGCCGGCATCCGCACCCATTATGTGAGCGCGAACCTCGACGACACCACCATGGAAGTCCTTCCCGCGAAGGTATTCGGCAAGGGCCTTGAGGTAGTATGCCGTCTCAGAGCCGTAGGCAGCTTCTTCCGCAGATACGAGGAATACTGCGAGTTCGGCGACAAGCTCCCCTCCTACGTTGAGATGACCTTCAAGAACGACGCGAAGGGCGATCCCCTCGTTACCAAGGACGGCCTCATCGTTCTGGGCGTCATGAGCTCCGAGCAGTACGACGCCATCAAGCTCCAGACCCAGCAGATCACCAAGATCGTCGCCGACGAGATGGCTGCCCGCGGCATGGAGCTCTACGACATCAAGTTCGAATTCGGCTATGACGAGGACGGAAACGTCATGCTCATCGACGAGATCGCTTCCGGCAACATGCGCGTCTACAAGGACGGCGAATACATCGAGCCGATGGATCTCTCCGAGCTCTTCTTCGCATAGGTGATCCATGGGCGGATTCTTCGGCGCGATTTCCAAACGTGATATAGTACTGGATCTGTTCTTCGGAGTCGATTACCACAGCCATCTCGGCACCAACAATGCCGGAATGGCTGTTTGGAATGAAGAGAAGGGCTGCGAGAGACAGATCCATTCGATAAAGAACTCCCAGTTCAGGACCAAGTTCGAGGACGAGCTCCACAACTTTTCCGGTGGCTGCGGCATAGGCTGCATAAGCGATTCCGATCCCCAGCCTCTGATGGTGCGTTCTCACAACGGACTGTTCTGCATAACCACCGTCGGAGTCATAAACAACTCCGAGGAGATCATAGAAAAGCACTTCGTCGAGAAGGGCCACCAGTTCATGGCGCTCAGCAACGGGGCGGTCAACGTGACCGAGCTCGTGGCCGCGCTCATAAACGAGAGGGAGGACCTCATCGACGGGATCAGGCATGCCCAGGACATGATCGAGGGCGCCATGTCCATACTCATCATGACCGGGCCTGAGGAGATAATAGCCTGCCGCGACCGCGACGGGCGACTTCCCGTGCTCATAGGAAAGGACGAAAACGGCTTTTGCGTCGCCTTCGAGTCCTTCTCCTACCACAAGCTGGGCTACGAGGACGCTCACGAGCTCGGTCCGGGAGAGATAGTAAAGATAAGGAAGGACGGCTACGAGGTAGTCTGCCCGCCGCTCGACCACATGAAGATATGCGGCTTCCTCTGGACCTACTACGGTTATCCCAACTCCAACTACGAGGGCGTGAACGTCGAGCTCATGCGCTATAGAAACGGCGAGATCATGGCCCGCAGCGAGGCCGCCGACGGGACCCTCCCCGACGTGGACTTCGTCGCCGGGGTGCCCGATTCGGGAGTCCCCCACGCCATAGGCTACGCTAACAGGAGCGGAAATCTCTTCGCCAGGCCCTTCGTGAAATACACTCCTACCTGGCCCAGGTCCTTCATGCCCGAGAATCAGGAGATCAGGAACCAGATCGCCAAGATGAAGCAGATCCCGGTCCCCGAGCTCATAGAGGGCAAGAAGCTGCTCTTCGTGGACGATTCGATAGTCAGAGGCACCCAGCTTCAGGAGACCGTAGAATTCCTCTACTCGCATGGAGCGAAGGAGGTCCATATGCGCTCTGCCTGCCCTCCGATAATGTACGCCTGCAAGTACCTGAACTTTTCTAGACAGAAGTCCGAAAAGGACCTTTTGACCAGGCGCGTCATAGAGGAGCTCGAGGGGGCTGAGGGAGAAAAGCATCTGCGCGAGTACGCCGACTCTCATTCCGAGAGGGGAAAGTGCATGCTACGCGCCATAGCCGAGAAGTTCGGCTTCGATTCGCTCGGCTACCAGAGCATAGACGGGCTGCTCGAGGCCATAGGCCTCGACAGAGACAGTATCTGCACCTACTGCTGGACAGGAGAAGAATAATAAATGGCGATCTCGCATTCCAAGGTATACGCCGAAGCCGGCGTTGACATAGAAGCCGGCTACGAAGGCGTCAAATTAATGAAAAAACACGTCGAGCGCACGTTCATCCCCGGCACCCTTGCCGGGCTTGGCGGCTTCGGCGGACTCTTTGCCCCCGACCTTTCCGGCATGAAGGAGCCCGTACTGGTCTCCGGCACGGACGGAGTCGGGACCAAGCAGCGCATAGCGCAGCTGCTAGGAAGATATGACAGCGTAGGCATTGACTGCGTCGCGATGTGCGTCAACGACGTCATCTGCTGCGGCGCTAAGCCCCTGTTCTTCCTCGACTACATCGCCATAGGAAAGAACGAGCCCAAGAAGGTAGAGTCCCTGGTGGCCGGCGTAGCCGAGGGCTGCGTCAGGGCCGGCTGCGCCCTGATAGGCGGCGAGACCGCCGAGCATCCGGGCGTCATGCGGGCCGACGATTACGATCTGGCGGGCTTTGCCGTCGGCATCGTGGACAGAGAAAAGATAATAGACAAAAATATGATGAAGGAGGGCGACGTCATCATAGCGCTCGCATCCTCCGGAGTCCACTCCAACGGTTATTCGCTGGTGAGGAAGGTCTTCGACGTTGAGAACGCGGATCTGAGCGAGAACATAGACGAGCTCGGGCGGAGCCTGGGCGACGCGCTTCTCGAGCCCACCAGGATATACGTAAAGCCGGTCCTGGCGGCCATCGAGGCCGCCGAGGTCCACGGCATAAGCCACATCACGGGCGGCGGCTTTTATGAGAACGTGCCCAGGTGTGTTCCCGACGGGCTCTGTGCGAGGATAGAAAAGGATCTAATAAAGATCCCTGCGATCTTCGGCCTCATTCAGAAGAAGGGCGGGATATCCGAAAGAGATATGTTCAACACCTTCAACATGGGCGTCGGGATGACTCTGATAGTCTCAGAATCCAGCGCGGATGCCGCGCTCGAAGCCCTCAGGGCTAACGGCGAGGACGCCTACGTCATAGGCAGCATTGCAGCGGGAGATGAAAAGGTACTGCTGGAGGGCATAGATGGATAAGACCAAGATAGCCGTGTTCGTATCCGGAGGCGGCACTAACCTCCAGGCGCTCATTAACGCGCAGAAGAGCGGGATCATCCACAGCGGAGAGATAGTCCTCGTCATGGCGGACAGGCCGGGGACCTACGCCCTGGAGAGGGCGAAGGCTGCCGGCATAAGGGCCGAGGAGGTCCTTCGCAGCGAATTCCCCGGCAGGAAGGCCTTCGAGGCCCGCGTCATAGAGCTGCTCGAGGAATGCGGCGCCGAGCTCATAGTGCTCGCGGGCTTTCTTTGCATACTCAGCGCGGATTTCACGAGGCGCTATGAGAACAGGATAATAAACGTCCATCCTTCGCTCATCCCTAGCTTTTGCGGGGACGGCTTCTACGGCCTGACAGTGCACGAGAAGGCTCTCGAGTACGGGGTCAAGGTCAGCGGGGCCACGGTGCATTTCGTCAACGAGATCACCGACGGGGGAAAGATAATAATGCAGAAGGCGGTCGACGTGCTCGAGGGAGATACCCCGGAGAGCCTGCAGCTCCGCATAATGGAGCAGGCCGAGTGGGTCATTCTCCCGCAGGCGACAGAGCTCGTCTGCAGACAAATAGCAGAGGGAAAATGATATACGCTTCGGCAAGCCGAATGAACGGCTATTCCCCAGCGGCAAACAATGTTAATAAGCCTGCGGCGGTCGCCGCGGCATAGATCATATCCATACAGGAGGAAAAATGGAGAAGCTTACCGACATCCTTAAGAACAACACTTATCCCGGCCGCGGCATCGTAGTCGGAAAGGACACAGTCTACTATTTCATCATGGGACGCTCCGAGAACAGCAGAAACAGGATCTTCGAACTCACCGAGGACGGCATCAGGACCAGCGCCTTCGACGAGTCCAAGGTCGAGGATCCCTCGCTGATCATCTATCATCCCGTGAGGACCATGGGGGACAGCCTCGTCGTCACCAACGGCGACCAGACCGACACCATAGTCGAGAAGGGCTGCTTCAGAGGAGCTCTCATGACCCGTCAGTATGAGCCGGACGCTCCGAACAACACCCCGAGGATCTCGGCCATCGTGAACGCCGACGGAAGCTTCGAGCTCTCCATCCTCAAGGAAAAGGACGGCGGCTGCCTCAGGGAGTTCTTCTCCTACGAGTGCTGCCCCGAGGGCAAGGGATATTTCATCAGCACTTACGTGGGCGACGGAAAGCCGCTTCCCTCCTTCAGGGGAGAACCCATCGAGGTGGAGCTGGCTTCCCCGGACGAAGTCTGGGCGGCGCTCAACGCAGACAACAAGGTCTCGCTCTACAGCAACGTAAAGGGAGAGGTAAGGCTCTTCAACAAGAACTTAGGAGAATAGAGGAGAAAGAAAATGAACGAACTCGAACTCAAGTACGGATGCAACCCCAATCAGAAGCCCTCTAAGATCTTCATGAGGGACGGCTCGGACCTTCCCGTCAAGGTGCTCTGCGGCAAGCCCGGATACATCAATTTCCTCGACGCTCTGAACTCCTGGCAGCTCGTAAAGGAGCTCAAGGCTGCCACCGGCATGCCCTCCGCCGCGAGCTTCAAGCACGTCTCCCCGGCGGGCGCCGCGGTAGGCAGCGAACTCACCGACATCGAAAAGAAGATCTATTTCGTGAACCCGAAGATCGAGCTCACTCCGATAGCCTGCGCGTATATAAAGGCGCGCGGCTCCGACAGGCTCAGCTCCTTCGGCGACTGGGCGGCCCTCTCCGACGTGTGCGACGAGGCCACCGCGAGATATATCAAGGCCGAGGTCTCCGACGGCATCATCGCCCCGGGCTACACCCCCGAGGCCCTCGAGATACTTAGCACCAAGAAGGGCGGCAAGTACAACGTGGTCCAGATCGATCCGGATTACGAGTGCGCGCCCCAGGAATACAAGGACGTGTTCGGAGTGACCTTCGAGCAGGGACACAACAATTTTAAGATAGACGAGGAGCTGCTCTCCAATATCGTAAGCGCCAACAAGGATCTTCCCAGGAGCGCCATGATCGACATGATGGTGGCTCTGATCACCCTCAAATACACCCAGTCCAACTCTGTCTGCTACGTAAAGAACGGTCAGGCCATAGGAGTGGGAGCGGGTCAGCAGAGCAGGATACACTGCACCAGGCTCGCCGGAAACAAGGCCGACAACTGGTACATGAGGCAGAATCCCAAGGTGCTCGCCCTCGAGTTCGTCGACGGCATCAAGCGCCCCGAGAGGGACAACGCCATAGACGTCTACACCTCCGAGGAATGGGAGGACGTGCTCGCCGAGGGCACCTGGCAGACCATATTCAAGACCAAGCCCGAGCCCCTCAGCGCTGAGGAGAAGAAGGCCTGGATCGCGACCCAGAGCGGACTCACCGTCGGCTCCGACGCCTTCTTCCCCTTCGGAGACAATATTGAAAGGGCCAGGAAGTCCGGCGCGCAGTACGTAGCGGAGCCCGGCGGCTCGGTGAGAGACGACGACGTCATCGCCACCGCGGACAAGTACGGAATGGTAGTCTCCTTCACCGGAATGAGGCTCTTCCATCACTGATGAACATAACGAGACGATAACGAGCGAAAGCTTAAGATCAGGCGCCGCGGCTCCTTTGCTGCGGCGCGTATCATCCATAGAGGAGGCAGATTTGAAGATACTCGTAGTTGGCGGCGGCGGAAGAGAGCACGCCATCATCAAAAAGCTCAGGGAAAATCCCCTTGCCGAGACTATATACGCCCTGCCAGGAAACGGCGGGATAGCGCGCGACGCGGTCTGCGTGCCCATCAAGGCCACCGACCTCGACGGGATCTGCGCCTTCGCCGCGGACAAGGGCATAGACTACGCCGTCGTGGCTCCGGACGATCCCCTCGTGCTGGGCTGCGTCGACAGGCTGAACGCCATAGGAATCCCGTGCTTCGGGCCCGAGGCCAAGGCCGCGATAATCGAAGGCTCCAAGGTCTTTTCCAAGGAGCTCATGAAAAAGTACGGCATCCCAACGGCGCGCTACGAGGTCTTTGATAGCGCTGAGAAAGCTCTGGAATACGCCAAAGACTGCCCCATCCCCATCGTGGTCAAGGCAGACGGCCTCGCGTTGGGCAAGGGCGTCATCATCGCCCAGACCCGCGAAGAAGCCCTGAGCGCCATCAGGGAGATCATGCAGGACAAGAAGTTCGGAAAGAGCGGAGACCGTATAGTCATGGAGGAATTCCTCGAGGGTCCCGAGGTATCCGTTCTCTCGTTCACCGACGGCAAGCGCGTCGTACCCATGGTATCCTCGATGGATCACAAGAGGGCGCTGGACGGCGACAAGGGCCTCAATACCGGAGGCATGGGAACGGTCGCTCCCAACCCCTACTATACGGAGGAAGTCGCGGAGCGCTGCATGAGGGAGATCTTCATCCCCACCATGAACGCGATGAACGCCGAGGGCAGGACCTTCAAGGGCTGCCTGTACTTCGGCCTGATGATATGCAAGGACGGCCCCAAGGTAATAGAATACAACTGCCGCTTCGGAGATCCCGAGACCCAGGTCGTACTGCCTCTCCTTGAGAGCGACCTTCTGGATATCATGACGGCGGTCACGGAAGAAAGGCTCTCCGAGGCAGACGTACGCTTCAGCAGGGGACACGCCTGCTGCGTGGTCATGGCCTCCGAGGGATATCCCGTCAAATATGAGAAGGGCTTCGAGATACACATCCCGGAGGAGGACGTAGACAAGGTCTACGTCGCCGGGGCGAGGCTCGAGGACGGAAAGCTCCTCAGCGACGGCGGAAGGGTGCTCGGCTGCACCGAGACCGCTGCCAGCCTCAGGGAAGCCGTTGACAAGGCCTACGCCCTCGCGGGGCGCGTGAGCTTCGGCAACGCGTTCTACAGGCGCGATATAGGAAAGAAAGCACTCACTGCTTACGGAGAGGAATAGATGGTTTACAGAGTATACGTAGAAAAGAAGAAGGAGCTGGCCAACGAAGCGGCCGCGCTGCTTTCCGAGATCAGGGGCTTCCTGGGCATAAGCTCGGTGAAGGACATCAGGATCATCAATCGTTATGACGCCGAGAACCTTCCTTCTGAGCTCTTCGAATACGCCAAGAGGACTGTATTCGCGGAGCCTCAGCTCGACATCGTGAGCGACGAGCTCGACGCCGGCGGATGCGCGGTCTTCGCAGTCGAAGCCCTCCCCGGGCAGTTCGACCAGAGGGCAGATTCCGCCGCTCAGTGCATACAGATAATATCCCAGGGCGAGAGGCCCGACGTCAAATACGCCAAGGTCTACGCCGTAGAGGGAGAGCTCAGCGAAGAGGAGCTGGACAGCATCAAGAAGCACGTCATAAACCCTGTGGAATCCAGGCTGGCGTCGCTGGAGCTTCCATGCAGCCTCAAGACCGAGTACCCCGTTCCCGCTCCTGTCGCCGTGATAGACGGCTTCAGAGCCATGGACGAGGCCGCTCTCGGGGATTTCCTCAGGGCGAACGGGCTGGCTATGGATATGGCCGACCTCTGCTTCGTTCAGAGCTATTTCAAGGAGGAGGGGAGAGACCCTTCCATAACCGAGATCAAGGTCATAGACACATACTGGTCGGACCACTGCAGGCATACGACCTTCAACACCATCATCGACGGCATCAGCTTCGATGACGATATCCTTCAGAAGGCATACGAAAGATACGTCGCCGTCAGGAAGGATCTCGGACGCACCAAGCCCGTGAGCCTCATGGATATAGGCACCATCGCGGCCAAGGCCCTGAAAAAGGCCGGAAAGCTCGACAAGCTCGACGAATCAGACGAGATCAACGCCTGCACGGTGAAGATAGATATAGAAGTCGACGGCAGGAAAGAGCCCTGGCTGCTCCTCTTCAAGAACGAGACGCACAACCACCCGACGGAGATAGAGCCGTTCGGAGGCGCCGCTACCTGCATAGGAGGTGCCATAAGAGATCCGCTCTCCGGAAGATCCTACGTCTATTCGGCTATGAGGATCACCGGCGCGGCCGACCCGCTCACTCCGCTCTCGGAGACCATAAAGGGCAAGCTTCCACAGAGAAAGATAGTCCAGACCGCCGCTGCGGGATATTCCTCCTACGGCAATCAGATAGGCCTTGCCACGGGCCTTGTGGACGAAATATATCATCCCGGCTACGCGGCTAAGCACATGGAGCTCGGCGCGGTAATAGCCGCGGCTCCCGCGGCAAACGTCAGAAGGGAAGTCCCGCAGCCCGGCGACATAGTCATGCTAATAGGCGGAAGCACGGGCCGCGACGGCATAGGCGGAGCGACCGGCTCCTCCAAGGCGCACGATTCCCACTCCGTAGAGAACTGCGGAGCCGAGGTCCAAAAGGGCAACGCCCCCGAGGAGAGGAAGCTTCAGCGCTTCTTCAGGAATGCCGAGGTCTCGCGCATGATCAAGCGCTGCAACGACTTCGGAGCGGGCGGAGTGTCCGTCGCCATAGGAGAGCTCGCAGACGGCCTCAGCGTCGATCTCAATGCCGTACCCAAGAAATACGACGGCCTCGACGGAACTGAGCTCGCTATAAGCGAGTCCCAGGAGAGGATGGCCGTAGTCATAGAAAAAGATAATATCGAGCGCTTCCTAAAGCTCGCCGAGGAGGAGAACCTCCAGGCGGTCAAGGTCGCCGACGTGACCGAGGAGAAGCGCCTCGTGCTCAGCTGGAACGGGCAGAAGGTGGTGGACATAAGCCGCGCCTTCCTCGACACCAACGGAGCCGAGAAGCATATAAGCGTCGAGACGGCGCCCGCCGCTCTAAAGAGAGAGCACGTCTCCGGCACATTCAAGGAGAATTATCTCAGGATCGCGTCCGATCTCAACATCTGCTCCAAGAGGGGGCTTTCGGAGCGCTTCGACTCGACCATAGGCGCGGGTACTGTGCTCATGCCCTTCGGCGGGATAGCTCAGCGCACTCCGATACAGGCCATGGTCAACAAGATCTCTATTGAGAAGGGCCATACCGACGCCTGCTCCGTGATGTCCTGGGGCTTCGACCCCTACGTTTCCGAGCAGAGCCCCTTCCACGGCGCGTACCTCGCGGTCGTGAGCTCGGTCTGCAAGCTGATAGCAAGCGGAGCCGATTTCAGCGATGTTTACCTCAGCTTCCAGGAATTCTTCGAGAAGCTCGGGCGGGATCCGAGGCGCTGGGGCAAGCCGCTCTCAGCCGTGCTCGGAGCATTCGAGGCCCAGATGGATCTCGGAGTCGCTGCCATAGGCGGCAAGGACTCCATGAGCGGGAGCTTCGAGGATATCGACGTGCCCCCGACCCTGATCTCCTTCGCTGTGACCGATCAGAAGACCGGCGACATCATCTCTCCGGAGTTCAAAGAGGCCGGAAACAAGCTCATACTCATAGCCCCCGAAACGGACGGGAGAGGCCTTCCGAAGGCCGATTCTCTCAAGAAGAACTTCGAGAAGGTCACCTCGCTCATCAGATCGGGCAAGGCCCTGAGCTGCTATACCCCCGGCATGGGAGGAATAGCGGAGGCCGTTCTCAAGATGTGCATGGGCAACGGACTGGGCTTTATCTTCAACGAAGACATGACCATGGAGGAGATCTTCAGCCTCTGCTACGGTTCCTTCCTGCTCGAGGTCCCGATGGACTGCCCCGAGGGAAGGTGCGTGGGCATGATCACCCGCAAGCCGCTCGTCTGCTTCTGCGATGAGAACGTCACGCTCTGCGCCCTGGAGAAGGCATACGAAAGCAAGCTCGAGAGCGTATACAGCTGCAACATACCTGGCGGCGGCAGCGCCAAGAACCTCATCTTCAAGGGGACCGGCGCCGCGCACGCGCCCGCGGCTATAGCCAGGCCGAAGGTCATCATTCCGGTGTTCCCCGGCACCAACTGCGAATACGACAGCGCCAAGGCCTTCGAGGACGCCGGTGCCGAGGCGAAGATCATGGTGATCAACAACATGAGCGCGGAAGGCATCGCCAGGAGCGTGGACGAATTCGCAAAGGCTCTGGGAGAGGCCCAGATGGTCTTCATCCCCGGAGGATTCTCCGGCGGAGACGAGCCGGACGGCAGCGCCAAGTTCATAACGGCCTTCTTCAGGAACGAGGCCGTCAAGCAGGCGACGGGCGCTCTGCTCGACGAGAGGGGAGGCCTGATGGCAGGCATCTGCAACGGCTTCCAGGCTCTGATCAAGCTCGGCCTCGTGCCCTACGGAAAGATAATAGACACCGACGAGAGCTGCCCGACTCTTACCTTCAATACCATAGCAAGGCATCAGTCCAAGATAGTCAGGACCAGGGTGGCGTCGAAGCTCACTCCCTGGCTCGCGGAAGCTGAGCTCGGAGGCGTATACAGCGTTCCCATCTCCCACGGCGAGGGCAGGTTCTACGCCTCGGATGAGCTCATAAAGGAGCTCGCCGAAAAGGGACAGATCTGCACCCAGTACGTGGACCTCGGCGGAAACGCCAGCATGGATATCCAGTTCAACCCCAACGGCTCGGCCTTCGCGGTAGAGGGCATATGCTCTCCCGACGGCAGGGTCTTCGGAAAGATGGGCCATGCCGAAAGATGGGACAGCGGACTGTACAAGAACGTGCCCGGCGATTATGATATAGGCATGTTCAGATCTGCCGTAAGATTCTTTAAATAAAGATCGCCCGCAAGGACGATCTCCCGCGAAGCCGGGAACTGAAGAGGACCGCGGCCGGACGGCGCGAATAAAAACGATCATTCAACACAGTTGCAACGGAGGACAATAATGACTTACAAGACCGACATCGAGATCGCTCAGGAATGTGAGATGAGGCCCATAGGCGAGATCGCTGCGAAGGCGCACGTAGACGAGAAGTACGTGGAGCAGTACGGCCGCTACAAGGCCAAGATAGATCCCGCCCTTCTGAAGGACACCGACAGGAAGGACGGAAAGCTCGTCCTCGTCACCGCCATCACCCCGACCCCGGCGGGAGAGGGCAAGACCACCACGACCATAGGACTGGCCGATGGCCTCAGCCGCATAGGCAAGGACGTTACCGTGGCTCTCAGGGAGCCCTCCCTCGGTCCCGTGTTCGGCGTCAAGGGCGGAGCCGCGGGTGGCGGATACGCCCAGGTAGTGCCCATGGAGGATATCAACCTGCACTTCACCGGCGACTTCCACGCGATAGGCGCCGCCAACAACCTCCTGGCCGCCATGCTCGACAACCACATCCAGCAGGGCAACAAGCTCGGGATCGACCCAAAGAAGATCACCTGGAAGCGCTGCGTCGACATGAACGACCGCCAGCTCAGGTTCATCGTTGACGGACTCGGCGGAAGGACCAACGGCGTTCCCAGGGAGGACGGCTTCGACATCACCGTCGCTTCCGAGATCATGGCGGTCTTCTGCCTCTCTGATTCCATCACAGACCTCAAGGAGAGGCTCTCCAGGATCATCGTAGGCTACACCTACGACGACCAGCCCGTCACCGCGGGCGACCTCAAGGCTACAGGAGCTATGGCAGCGCTGCTAAAGGACGCCCTCAAGCCCAACCTCGTTCAGACTCTCGAGGGGACACCTGCCTTCGTACACGGCGGGCCCTTCGCGAACATAGCTCACGGCTGCAACTCCGTCATGGCCACCAGGATGGCCCTCAAGATGGGAGACTACACCGTCACAGAAGCCGGCTTCGGCGCTGACCTCGGAGCCGAGAAGTTCCTCGACATCAAGTGCAGGATGGCCGGACTCACTCCGGACGCCGTCGTCATCGTAGGCACCATCAGGGCACTCAAGATGCACGGCGGGCTCAGCAAGAAGGAGCTCACGAACGAAGACCTCGGAGCTCTCGAGAAGGGCATCCCCAACCTGCTCAGGCACGTCAGCAACATCAAGAACGTATACAAGCTTCCCTGCGTGGTCGCGATCAACAGGTTCCCGACCGATACAGACGCGGAGGTCGAGTTCATCATCGAAAAGTGCAAGGCTCTCGGCGTAAACGTGGTGCTCTCCACCGTATGGGCTGAAGGCGGCAAGGGTGGCGAGGCCCTTGCAAGGGAGGTCGTAAGGCTCTGCGAAGAGGAGAAGGGTGATTTCAGCTTCAGCTACGATCTCGACATGCCCATAGCAGAGAAGATCGAGGCCGTGACCAAGAGGATCTACGGCGGCGCAGGAGTCAATATCCTCCCCGCGGCCAAGAAGCAGATCGCCAAGCTCGAGGCCATGGGCTTCGGTAACGTACCCATCTGCGTGGCAAAGACTCAATACAGCTTCTCCGACGATCCAGCCCTGCTCGGAGCTCCCGACGACTTCGTCGTCACCGTAAGGAACGTCAAGGTCTCCGCAGGCGCCGGATTCGTAGTCGTGCTCACCGGCGACATCATGACCATGCCCGGACTGCCCAAGGTCCCGTCCGCCGAGAACATCGACGTGGATGAGAACGGAAGGATCACGGGACTGTTCTAAGAGAAAGATCAGGCTGATCGGAAGATCAAAGCAGATAGGAAATATGATCAGATAGAAGATCAAAGCAGATAAGAGAAAGAGCCTGCGGCGTTTGCCGCAGGCTCTTTTGCTTGGGAAACGGCCTTGCGACCTACGCCGCAGGCTCTCTTGCTTGAAAACGGCCCCGTGGGCCCCGCCGCAGCTTCTTCTGCTTTGTTAAAGCTCTTGCCTGGGAAGAATTCTTGCCTGGGTAACTTTTGCCAATGAAAAGGCCCCGCGTCAGACGCGGGGCCTTGATCGTTATATTTTTAGTCAGCTATCTCGCTGCCGGAGCTACAGAGTCATCCTCCTGATGAACTCCTTCATGAACTCGTATACCCTGGCGTAGGAGTCGATGTCGAGGCTCTCTGTCACCGTGTGGGCGTTGTCGGAGGTGCCGCCGAGGGGGATCATGTCGAGGCCGGGGATGTTATCCGAGAATACACCGAGCTCAAGTCCGCCGTGTACGGCCTTCAGCTCCATATCCTTTCCTGTCTGCTCCTTGTAGAGTGCGTTCGCGTCCTGCCTGAGCTTGCTGTCGGGCTTATACGGCCAAGCGGGGATCCACGTGCTGACGTCGGCGTCTTCCACTCCGCAGAGGGCGGCTATGGTGCACATATGGTCTACATAGTCGGCGTCAAGGCTGGCGGACATGGACCTTAGCATCGTATTGATGGTGAACTTTCCGTCGCGGGTCTTGACTACGCCCATGTTGGTCGAGGTCACGGGTATGCCGGGAAGGCGGACGTCCATCATACGCACGCCGTTCGGAATGCAGAACAGGCAGTTGACCAGCTTGTTCGTGGTCTCCTTGGAGACCATCTTTTCGGCTTCAGCGTCCTCGAAGCTCATGAAGAGATCCGGTTCGGTGGTAGCGTATTCTTCCTTAACTTCGGCGCAGACCCTGTCGAAGACCTTCTTGGCTGCGGCCTTGCAGTGGTCGCAGTGCACGAGGATCACGGCTTCGGCTTCTCTGGGAATGGCGTTGAACATCAGTCCGCCGTCGATATAGGACAGGTTGAATTCGACTTCTTTCCAGATGTTGTGGAGCATTCTGCCCATGATCTTGTTGGAATTGCCGAGCTCGTCAGCGATCTTTCCCGCGGAGTGGCCGCCTTTAAGCCCCTTGATGGAGATCTTTACAGCCTTTCCTTCTGCCGGCTCCCAGTCCTGGGGGATGGACCAGGTCACCTCCTGGAATCCCGCACTGGTGATGCACATCTGGCCCTCGCCGCCGCCGTCGAGTCCGATGAGTCTCTTTCCGGAGATCTTCGAGTAGTCGAAGCGCAGGGCGCCCCAGAAGCCTACTTCCTCGCCGGAGGTGAAGAGGAACTCAAAGGGAGGATGCGCGAAGGTATCTCCGTCCTTGTCCATGAGGGCGAGCATATAAGCGCAGCCCTTGCCGTCGTCCGCACCGAGAGTCGTGCCCTTGGCGTGGAGTATGCGGTTCTCGTCTACATAGAGCTCGAGGCCGTCCTTGCTGAAGTCATGGTCGGAGTCCTTGTTCTTCTCGTTGACCATGTCTATATGAGCCTGGAGGATGATGGGAGGCAGGTCTTCGCAGCCCGGGCTTCCTGCCTTTTTGACCAGGACGTTGTTCCACTCGTCGTGATATACCTCAAGTCCCAGATCCTTGGCTACGCTCTCGATCCAGTCGGCGGCAGCCTTTTCGTTGTAGGAGCCTCTGGGAATGGCGGAAAGCTCCTCGAAATACTTCAGGGGGAGCTTGGGTTCGTACTCAGAGAGTATGTATTTCATCTTGAATGACCTCTTTCCGGCGGACGCGCGGCGTCGCCTCTTACAAAAAGTGTATGTGTCTTTAACACAAATAATATTGACAATTACTATATCCGAAAAACAATCAGACTTCAAGGGCTATATGCTTTTCTAAGGCGATTATTTTAGGATCACGTGTAGGCAATGGATGAACTGGCTTCAATGCGCGCAAGCCCGTATTCCGCTCTTCTAAAACGGCTCCTCCGGTGGTAAAATAACGTGTACGGCTCAGCGGGCCGCGGCAGGCTTTACCCTGCGCGGCGAGCCTACGCGGAAGCGAGCTTCTGCGGAAGAAGGAGGATAATAAGTGAGATCATATTCAAAGCTGCAGAACGGCAGCGATATAAGGGGGACGGCGCTCAGCCTCGCGCCGGACGAGGCCGTCGACCTCACCTCTCAGGCGGCGTGGGATCTTACGCTGGCCTTCGCCAAGTGGCTCTCCAAGACCTGCGACAAGCCCATACCCGAGCTCAGGGTCGCCGTAGGCAGGGATTCAAGGCTCTCGGGGCCGGAGCTTCAGAACGTCGTGGGAGATGCCCTCTTCTCGGCGGGTGTCACGGTGCTGGACTGCGGCATGGCCTCGACCCCGGCGATGTTCATGAGTTGCATCTTCCCGGAGATAGGAGCGGACGGGGCGGTCATGATAACCGCCAGCCATATGCCTCCGTCTAAGAACGGCTTTAAGTATTTTACGAAAAACGGCGGGCTCGACAAGAGCGACATCAAGGATATAGTCATAAGGGCAGAGGCCTCCGAGTCTGAGGTCCGCGACGATATAAGCGATTACGAGAGCTTCGATCTGATGAGCCTCTACAGCGCTCATCTCAGAAGTATAATAGCCGGCGGGCTCGGATGCACGGAAGAGGAAAAGCCGCTCTCCGGGATGAGGATAGCCGTCGACGCCGGTAACGGAGCCGGAGGCTTCTTCGCAAAAGACGTGCTGGAGCTCCTCGGGGCCGACTGCAGGGGCAGCCGCTATCTCGAACCGGACGGGACCTTCCCGAATCACGCGTCGAATCCCGAGAACAGGGCTGCCATGGAGGCTATATGCGAAGCGGTGCTGGCTGACGGCTCGGACCTCGGGCTCATATTCGACACGGACGTCGACAGGGCCGCGGCGGTAGACTCGAAGGGCCGGCCTATATCCAGGAACGCCATCATCGCGCTCAGCGCGGCGCTCATCGCGGAGGATCATCCGGGCTGCACCGTGGTCACCGACAGCATAACGAGCAACGAGCTGCATGTATTCCTGGAGGGGCTGGGCCTGAAGCACCTTCGCTACCAGAGGGGCTACAGGAACGTGATCAACCAGGCGCTCGCCCTCTGCTGGAACGGAGAGGACGCCGAGCTCGCGATAGAGACTTCGGGGCATGCCGCGCTCAGGGAGAACTACTTCCTCGACGACGGGGCTTATCTCGCTGTGAAGATAGTGATAAAGGCCGCGCAGCTCAAAAAAGAGGGGAAGGGCATAGAATCCTGCATAGCAGCGCTTAAAGAGCCCCTCGAGGCTGAGGAATACAGGCTTCCGATCAAGGCTGACGATTTCTCTTCTTACGCGGGAGAGCTGCTTTCCTCGTTGGAGGAGGCCGTTAGAAACGGCGAGCTCCCCGGCATGAGCCTGGAGCTTCCGAACTACGAGGGCGTGCGCGTCAACGCCGACGCGGAGCACGGAAACGGATGGCTGCTCATAAGAAAGTCCCTGCACGAGCCCCTGCTTCCGCTGAACATAGAATCCGGCAGCGAGGGAGGTGCCGCGATGATAAAGGCGGCCATCTACTCATGGCTGAAAAAGTATCCCCTTGTGGAGCTGATATAGATGGATCAACACTTATCTGAAAGGAGTCGGTATGCAAAACTTTTCTGAAGTCATCGAGGCGGCGAGGGGCCGAATCGGCAGCAAGTGCAAGGCCTGCCCCGTATGCAACGGAGTCGCCTGCAAAAACTCCATCCCCGGTCCCGGAGCCAAAGGTCTTGGCGACGTGGCCATCAGAAACTACAGCGCCTGGCAGAGCGTCAGACTGAACATGGACACCATATGCCCGTCCGCGGATCCAGACATGAGCCTGGATATCTTCGGAAGGCATTTCGAAGCCCCGTTCTTCGCGGGGCCGGTAGGCGCGGTGAACCTGCACTATTCGGATCTTTATAATGATGCGAGCTACAACGACGTGCTCGTCTCCGCCTGCGCGGCAAGCGGCATCGCCGCCTTCACCGGCGACGGAGTGGACATCAGGGTCATGCAGGCCGCTCTCGCGGCCATAAGCAAGGCCGGAGGGATAGGCGTTCCCACCGTCAAGCCCTGGGATATGGGCACCGTACGCGAAAAGATGGAGCTCGTTTCACAGGCTGCCCCCTTTGCCGTGGCGATGGACATAGACGCGGCGGGACTTCCCTTCCTCAAGGGCCAGAATCCTCCCGCCGGCAGCAAGACCGTTGCCGAGCTGAAGGAGATAGTCTCCATGACGAAGAGCCCCTTCATACTGAAGGGCGTCATGACTGTCAAGGGAGCTCTCAAGGCGCAGGAGGCCGGAGTATCCGGCATAGTGGTCTCCAACCACGGCGGCAGGGTGCTCGACGGCTGCCCGGCCACGGCTGAGGTCCTTCCAGAGATAGCGGACGCGCTCGAGGGATCCGGGATGAAGATCTTCGTCGACGGCGGCATAAGGAGCGGAGTCGATATCTTCAAAGCGCTCGCGATGGGCGCGGACGCCGTTATCATAGCGAGGCCCTTCGTGACCGCCGTGTACGGCGGAGCTGAGGAGGGAGTATCTCTGCTCGCGGCGAAGCTCAAGGCGGAGCTCGACGACACCATGAGGATGTGCGGAGCGGCAAGCCTCTCCGAGATCGACAGGAGCATGGTCAGGCTCTAGGATGAAGCCCACAGATGAGCGGACCGCGGCCGCCTGAAAGCTCAGGGCCGCATGAGCGGCCTGTGATGTCTCCGGACGCGCTGCTCTCAGGGCGCATCTGAATGTAGTAAAAATAGCCGCGCTGCGGCACAATATATTGTTGTTTTTATGGCAATGCCATCGCCTTCTGTGCTATAATAACCTATCATACTGTCCCCATGCGGGACGGATAGGATAAGCAGGATACGATGGCATTTACACATCTTCACGTACATACTGAATACAGCCTCCTGGACGGGGCCGCGAGGATAGACAAGCTGCTCGACAGGGCAGCGGAGCTCGGGATGAAGTCGCTGGCGATCACTGATCACGGCGTCATGTTCGGCTGCGTGCAGTTCTTCGATCAGGCCAAGAAAAAGGGCATCAAGCCCATCATAGGCTGCGAGGTATACACTGCGTCCAGGACGCGCTTCGACAAGGACCCCGTGCTCGACAGGAACCCGGGGCATCTCATCCTGCTCGTAAAAGACGATACCGGCTACAGGAATCTGATCAAGATAGTCTCCGACGCCTACCGCGAGGGCTTCTATTACAGGCCGCGCGTGGATCACGAGCTCTTAAGGGCCCACAGCGAGGGGATTATATGCCTTTCCGCCTGCCTCGCGGGCAAGGTGCAGGCCGAGCTGCTCGAAGGCAATTACGAGGGCGCGAAGGCCGAGGCTCTTACCCTTCTCGACATATTTGGGAAGGGCAATTTCTACCTGGAGATTCAGGATCAGGGGCTCCCCGAAGAGGTCACGGTCAACGAGGGCCTCGTCCGCCTGTCGAAGGATATAGGGGTCCCGCTCGTCGCCACGAATGACGTCCACTACATAAACAGGGAGGACGCCGTGGCTCACGACGTGCTCCTGTGCATACAGACCAAGTCCAACCTGGGCGATCCCGACAGGATGCGCTTCGCCAACGACCAGTTCTATCTGAAGTCCGAGGAGGAGATGAGGGCCATCTTCTCAGATATGCCCGAGGTCTGCGACATCACTCAGGAGATAGTCGATAAGTGCAGCTACGAATTCGTCTACGGCCAGTATCACATACCGCAGTTCCCCGTGCCCGAAGGCTACGACGAGAACAGCTACTTCGAGACGCTCTGCTGGAGCGGCCTCGAGCACCGTTACGGAAGCACCGAGCCGGCGCCGTCGAGCTCCAGGAAGCTGCCCGCGCAGGCGCCAGAGGATCCGTCGCAGCTCGCTTCTACGGTCTCCGAGGAGCTCAGAGAGCGCATGCGCTACGAGATCGAGACCATAGAGAAGATGGGCTACGTGGGATATTTCCTCATAGTCTGGGACTTTGTCAATTACGCTAAGGGCAGCGGCATCATGGTAGGCCCCGGCAGGGGCTCCGCCGCGGGTTCTATCGTCTCGTACTGCATGGAGATCACAGACATTGACCCCATACAGTTCAGCCTGATATTCGAGCGCTTCCTGAATATAGAGCGAGTGTCCATGCCGGATATAGACATGGATTTCTGCATAGAGCGAAGAGGCGAGGTCATAGACTACGTCAAGCGCCGCTACGGCGTGGACAACGTCTCCCAGATCTCGACCTTCGGGACCCTGAAGGCCAGGGCGGTCTTCAAGGACGTGGCCAAGGTCATGGAGGTCCCCTTCGCGAGGTCTCTTGAGATCTCTAAGATGATACCGGAAGACCTTAAGATCACTCTGGACAAGGCTCTCGCGGACAGTCCCGATTTCAGGAACGCTTACGAGAGCGACCCCGTCATAAGGAACGTCGTCGACACCGCCAAGGTCCTTGAGGGCCTGGCGAGGCATTCCTCCACCCACGCCGCCGGCGTCGTAATATCCAAGGATCCCGTGGACACCTACGTGCCGCTGGTCATGGCCCAGACGGGCCTCGCGACCCAGTTCACGATGACGGAGATAGAGCATCTCGGCCTTCTGAAGATGGACTTCCTCGGTCTTAGAAACCTCACGGCCATCAGGGAATGCCTGAGGCTCATCAAGGAATCCACAGGAGAGGAGATAGACCTCCAGGCGATAGATTATACCGAGCCCGAGGTATTCAGACTCATAGCAGCCGGCAACACGACGGGAATATTCCAGCTCGAATCCGGAGGCATGACGAGCTTCATGAGAGAGCTCCAGCCGGACTGTCTGGAGGACCTCATAGCGGGCATATCGCTCTACAGGCCCGGCCCCATGGATTCCATACCCACCTACGTCGACTGCAAGAGGCATCCTGAGAATATAAGCTATCTCTGCCCTGAGCTCGAGCCAATACTTTCTCCGACCTACGGCTGCATAGTCTACCAGGAGCAGGTAATGGACATAGTCAGAAAGCTCGGAGGCTACTCCTACGGAAGGGCGGACCTGGTCCGCCGCGCCATGTCCAAGAAAAAGGCGGACGTGATGGCGCAGGAGAGAGAGTACTTCATAAACGGCAGGCTCAACGAGGACGGCAGCATAGACGTCCCGGGCTGCATCAGAAACGGCATCCCCGAGGACGCGGCCAACACCATCTTCGACCAGATGACGAGCTTCGCTGCCTATGCCTTCAACAAGTCCCACGCCGCGGCGTACGCGGTGGTCGCGTATCAGACGGCCTGGCTGAAATATCACTATCCGGCGGCCTTCATGGCCTCCCTGATGAGCTATCCCGCTGACAACAAGGCGGTATCTGTGCTCATCAGAAACGCCTCCGACATGGGGATCAGGACCCTTTCCCCCAGCGTGCTCACGAGCGGGCTCCACTTCTCCGTAGAGGACGGCTGCATAAGATACGGCCTGCTCGGCGTCAAGCACGTGGGCGAAGCCGTGGTCAACGAGATAATCGCCGCGAGGGAGAGGAAGATGCCCTCGAATATATTCGAATTTGTCGACGGTCTCGACATACATTCCGTAAACAGGATGGCCCTTGAGTCCCTCATAAAGGCCGGCGCGCTGGACTGCTTCCCCGGAAGCAGGGCGCAAAAGCTCGCCGTAATAGGAGACCTTCTTGAGAGCGCGCAGAGCACGCTCAAGAACAACCTTGAGGGCCAGATATCGCTGTTCAGCATGGCCGACGGCCCCTCGATCAGCGTCGAGAGGGACCTGCCGCCGGTAGCGGAGTTCACCGACCGCGAGCTGCTCGCGATGGAGAAGGAGATGCTCGGCGTGTATATCACCGGGCATCCTCTGGACAACGTGGCGGACAGGATAAAGGAGCTCACGGATATGGATACCTCCAGGCTCGCCGCCCTGAGCGAGGACGGGGATCAGGAGGAAGAGGGCCCCGAAGCCGCTGCCGAAGACGAGGAAGCCGCGGCGTCCGAGAGCATACGCGACGGAGACGTCGTCACGATGGCCGGCCTGATAGTGTCAAAAAAGACCATGATCACAAAGAAGGGCACCATGATGGCCTTCATCGGCCTCGAAGATCTCTACGGGGAGATCGAGGTCGTGGTCTTCCCCAGGACCTTCGAGCTCGACCGCACATGGCTCGAGGAGGACAACATAGTCGTCATACGCGGAAAGCTTGATCTCAAGGGTGACGAGCCCAAGCTGCTCGCGGAGCGCATAGTGCTGCTGGAGAACTGCAGCGAGAAGCCCGAGGGCGGCAGCCGCAGGAACGAGGCTCCGGCTCCGCCTAAGCCCGAGATCCCTCTTATAAGGCTGGTAATACCGGCAGAATACACCGAGGAGCAGGGGCTCAGGGCCTTCAAGAGGCTCGCCAGGAGCTTCAGGGGCGACACTCCGGTGGCCATACTCGTCGCGGCTACGGGCAACAAATACAAGCCCGACTACGATCTGTGGATAGACCCGACGAAGGAGTTCGCCGAGTCCGCGAAGCGCATATTCGGTACGGATTGTTTCAGAAAATAACACATAATCTTCGTAATAGAAGTATAGAATAGATAAAAACAGACCACAGGAGTTCCGATCTTGATCAGATTCGAGCACGTTACAAAGGATTACGACGGCAAGAGAGCCCTCGACGACGTCACGGTAGATATAGCCGACGGTGAGTTCGTATTCATAGTCGGCCCCAGCGGGGCGGGCAAATCCACCTTCATCAAGCTCATAACCAAGGAGATAGAGCCTGACGAGGGAAAGATCTTCATAGACGAAAAGGATATAACGAAGTTCTCCCAGAGGCAGATCCCTGGGCTCAGGAGGAACATCGGCATGGTGTTCCAGGACTTCAGGCTGCTTCCGAACAAGACTGTCTTCGAGAACGTCGCCTTCGCGATGGAGGTCGTCCACTACACCCGAAGGACCATAGAGAGGCAGGTGCCCCAGGCCCTCGTCCTCATGGGCATACCCGACAAGGCGGATATGTTTCCCGACAGCCTCGCAGGCGGAGAGCAGCAGAGGGTCGCGATAGCCAGGGCTATCATCAACAACCCCAAGCTCCTCATCGCGGACGAGCCCACAGGAAACCTCGACCCGAGCACCGCGCTCGAGATCATGCGCCTCATAGACCAGATCAACAAGAGGGGTACGACCGTCGTCATGGTCACCCACGCCAAGGACATCGTGGACCGCATGGACAAGAGGGTCATCACTATACAGGACGGCAAGGTGGTCGGAGATCAGAAGGGAGGATACGGCAGACATGCTTAAGAGCTTATCCTACTCCTTCAAAGAGGGCGTCAAGCAGCTGTTCAGGAGCAAGGTCATGACCCTTGTGTCGCTGATCTCCATCTCCGCGATGCTGCTCATACTCGGTCTCTTCTTCTTCCTCAGCGTGAACGTCAACTACATGTCCGGCAAGATACAAGACGAGTTCAACACTATCGAGGTCTTCCTCGAGGACGAGGTGTCCGAGGCGAACGCCCAGACCATAGCGAAGAGCCTCGCGAACATGCCGGAGATAGCGAATATAGAATACATCTCAAAGGAGCAGGGACTCGAGGAGTTTAAGCAGAGCTGGGGAGACAACGGATATCTTCTCAACGGCCTGCTTGAGAATCCTCTGCCCAACTCTCTGAGGATAACGCTTCAGGATCTCTCCGGGGGCGACCTCGTAGCCGAGGTCTGCAGGACGACTCCGGGCGTCGAGACGGTGCGCTATTACCAGACCGAGGTCAACAAGATACTCACGGTCACCGGCGCCATACAAAAGGGCGCGCTGATAATCATAGCCTTCCTCATAGTCGTCTCCGTCGTGGTCGTATCCAACACGGTCAAGCTGACGGTAATGGCGCGCGAGGAGGAGATTAAGATCATGAAATACGTGGGCGCGACCAACTGGTTCGTCCGCGGGCCGCTGCTCACCGAAGGCGTGCTGATGGGAGGCATCTCAGCATTGATAGCCTTCGCCATATCCAACCTGATCTACGGGAGGATATGCGGGGCCTTCTCAGACCAGGCCCTGATGCTCTTCAACATGCAGCTGGTGGAGCCGGCCTTCCTCATGTCGAGCCTGATCTGGATCTTCATGTCGCTCGGCATAAGCATCGGAGCTTTCGGAAGCCTCATCTCCATGAGGCGCTTCCTCAAGGTATAGCAAAGGACGTCTGAATATGAAGCACAGACAGTTTAAAAGGATCTTAAGCGTCTGTCTGGCGCTGTGCCTGGTGTTCGCGGCTATGCCGCTCAAAGCCTACGCCACGGCTGCGCAGAAGCAGAGCGAGCTGGACAAAAAGAACCAGGAGATCAAGGATACTCAGTCCGAGGTCAACCAGAAGGCCAATGAGCAGAGCCAGCTGGCTTCTCAGATCAGCTCGATAGAAAAGCAGATCTACTCCAAGACCGTCGAGCTCAACAATCTGAACAAGTCAATAAATCAGACCAAAGAGGAGATCACCCAGGTGCTCCTCGAGATCGAGGAGAAGGAGAAGGAGATAGCCGTACAGAACAGCGCCCTCAACGAGAGGCTGCGCGCCATGTACGAGAACGGCAGCGTAGGGCTCCTAACCGTGCTCTTCGGCTCGGCCAGCATGTCCGCCTTCCTCACGAATATGGAGATGGCCCAGCGAATACACGAGAGCGACGCCAATATGCTCGCGAGCATGAGGGAGCAGTACGCGCAGCTCGACGAGACCAAAGAGAGGCTGCAGACCCTCAAGGAAAACCTGCTGACTCAGCAGGCCAACGCGACCGCGAAGAAGGCCGAGCTCGAGGCCCAGAAGGTCGATCTGGATGAGAAGAAGTCGCAGGTCTCCGCCGACCTGAAGGAGCTCGAGGCCTCGCTAAAGGCTATGAAGACAGAGGCTGACGCTCTCAGTGCGCAGATCAGGGCGCTTCAAGGCGACACCAGCTACTCGGGCGGCACTATGCTCTGGCCCTCCGCCGCGAGCAAGTATATATCCTCGCCCTTTGGAAACAGGATACTCTTCGGAGTCAAGGAGTTCCACACCGGCATAGATATTGCCGCCGCCCTCGGCACCAATATACTCGCCGCCAACTCAGGCACCGTCATCAAGGCAGGCTACAACAACAGCTACGGCTACATGGTCATGATAGACCACGGCGGCGGCATCGTAACGCTCTACGCGCATTCCAGCAAGCTGCTGGTAAAGACAGGCGACGTAGTCGGAAGGGGACAGGTCATAGCCCTGGTCGGTTCCACGGGCAGATCCACAGGCCCTCACCTCCACTTCGAGGTCAGGGTCAACGGCGAGTACAAGAATCCGCTGAACTACGTCTCGAGATAGGAAGGGCGCATGCCTAACTGGATCATCAAAAACAAGGGCGCGCAGGTCCATGCTCCCAAGGGCATGGATCCCGCCATATACGCGATACTCAGAGAAAGAGGCATAGCAGAGGCTGCTATGCCTGATTTTCTTTCAGAAAGACCGCGCACCACGTATGATCCCATGCTGATGCCCGACATGAAGAAGACCGTAGACAGGCTGATCCTCGCCTCCCAGAGGGACGAGAAGATCTGCATATATGGCGACTACGACGCCGACGGCGTCACCTCGACGGCCCTGCTGACGCAGGTACTCAAGCTCTTCTGCAAACACGTAGGCTATTACGTGCCTTCGCGCTTCGTAGACGGCTACGGCCTCAACATGGAGGCGGTAAGGATACTGCGCGAGCGAGGGGCCGAGCTAATAGTGACCGTCGACTGCGGCTCCACCTCCCCCGCCGAGGTGGCCTACGCTAAAGAACTGGGCATGGACGTCATAGTGACGGACCATCATACTCCCGACACCGCGAGGACCCCGGATTGCCTCTTCATCAACCCCAAGAGGGAGGGAAGCGTGTATCCTTTCCAGGAGCTTTCGGGCTGCGGAGTCGTCTTCAAGCTTGCGCAGGCCCTTCAGAGAAAGCTCTCGGAGAAGGATCCCGACATCTTCCCGAAGAGCAGGCTGAGCTCTCTCACGGATCTGGTCGCCATATCCTCGGTGGCCGACGTGGTGCCGCTCGTAGATGAGAACAGGACGCTCGTGAAATACGGGCTGGAATATATAAACATGAGGACTAGGCCGGGGCTCAGGGTGCTGCTCGAGCATCTCGAATGCGCCGATACCCAGATCGATTCCGACAGGATAGCCTATCTGCTCGCGCCGAACATCAACGCCCTCGGCAGGATGGACAGCGCCCTCAGCGGAGTGGAGCTCTTCTGCGGCATAGCTGCGGACGGAGGCCCCTCCAGGAGCTACGACGTGCTCGCGGAGATAATGCTTCAGAGCAACGCCGCGCGCAAGGCCGAGCAGGAAAAGACCCACGCCATATGCATGAAGGCCATGCGCAGCGAGGATTGCGGGGAGTACTTCCCTATAATAAGGGCTCCCGGGGCCCACGAGGGCGTCGCCGGCATAGTCGCGGGCAACCTGAAAGAACAGCTCCACAGGCCCGTATGCATAGTCACGCCCTCGGACGACGGCATGCTCAAGGGCACGGGAAGGTCCGTACCCGGCATCAGCCTCTACGAGCTTCTCGCGGGCAAGCAGGAGCTATTCGAGCGCTTCGGAGGACACGACGGAGCCTGCGGCTTCTCAATGAAGGAGGAGAATCTTCCTGAGCTCAGGAGCTCTATGCAGCAGCGCGTTAAGGAGCTGCTCGAAGAAGACCCGGGCGTGTTGACAGAAAACATTATAATAGAAAAGGAGCTCGCGCCCTCAGAGATGAACGTCGAGTTCGCGGAGCAGCTCAGACTGCTTGAGCCCTACGGCGAGGGCAATCCCCGCCCGCTCTTCTGCGTTATGAACGCGAAAGCCGCGGGCCTCAGGCACATGGGGGCGGAGTCAAGGCATCTGCGCTTTACGGCGCTCGCCGAGGAGAACTCATCAATAGGCTGCGTTCTGTTCAGAAGGGCCGATGAGTATTACGAGCTTCTGGATTCCGGCTGCAGGATAGACGTGGCTGGGGAGCTCGGCATAAACGAGTTCGGCGGCAGCCGCAGGCTTCAGATGATAGTCAGGGATATAAGGGAGCACGTGCAATGATAAAGATCAAGAAAAGCATACTGGCGCTGCTGATAGTGCTCTCGCTCGGCGTGGGAGCTCTGGGAGCCTTCGCCATAGGCGACCTGAACCGCAGGGGGGTCATAGACGTCAGCGACAACGTCTATCTGACCAAGGAAGAATACGATGATTATCAGCACCTTGCCGAGACCTACGGAAAGGCCGACCTGCTGAGAAGCTACATAATCGAGAACTACTACACCGACTTCGACGTCGCTAAAATGGACGAGGGGCTCTACTACGGGCTCTTCAGCGGGCTCGGAGATATCTACTCCGGCTATTACAGCGCAGAGGACTACGAATTCATGCTCTCCTCCCTTACCGGGGTCTACTCGGGCATAGGCATCACTATGGAGGCCTCGGAGACCGGCTACGTGGTCATACGCGCCGTGAACGAGGACGGCCCGGCCGATAAGGCGGGCATCAAGGTGGACGACATCATATACGAGGTCGACGGAGAGAGCTACGGAGCGTCAACGCTCGACGTCTGCGCCGCGGCTATTCGCGGGGAAAGGGGAACGGCGGTCAAGCTCACAATTCTCAGGGACGGGGAGCCGCTGGAGTTCTCGATCGTTAGAGACGAGATAAAGTCCAAGACCGTCAGCAGCAGGATGCTCGAGGACGGCATAGGCTACATCAGGCTCTCCTCCTTTGATGAAAGCTCCTACGACGACTTCAACGAGGCCATGAAGAGCATAGCTAAGGAAGGCGCGACTTGCTTCGTGCTGGATCTCAGATCCAATCCCGGCGGACTGGTCACCGAATGCATGAAGATAGCAGATATACTCATGGATAAGGGGACCGTGGTCTACGTAGAGGACAGGAACGGCAAGAGGGAGTACGAGAACACCACCTCCGGCCGCACCTCCATGAGGTACGTCGTGCTGGTCGACGGAGGCTCCGCATCGTGCACGGAGATACTCAGCGCCGGCATACAGGACAACGACGAGGGCGTGATAGTTGGAACCCAGACCTACGGCAAGGGCGTCATACAGATCACTGAGCGCCTAACCGACGGCAGCGGCATAAAGCTGACCGAATACCAGTATTTCTCGCCCAACGGCAAGGCCATACACGGCAGCGGGATAACTCCCGACTACGTGGTCGAACTGACCGAGGAATGCTTCGATGAAAACGGCCTGCTGGTAAACGACCTGCAGCTCGAGAAGGCTCTGGAGCTGCTCAGGGAATAAAACATGAGCGTCGGCACCGCGGCGGATCCAGTCAACTTAATTCCGCGAGGCGGCAGGCATGGGCCTACACGTGGAAGCACCTCTGTATATCCTTGTAATCTCCCAGAACGAGCAGGGTGGTCTCTGGATCTATCTCCGTATCTGGATCTATGTTCGTCCTCATCCTCCCGTTCTTTTTTATGGCCACGATATTGATGCCGAACTGCTTGCGTATATCGAGCTGCCCGATGGTCTTGCCCGACCAGCTCTTGGGGATGCTGACCTCGAAGATGGCGTGGTCGTCGTCGAGCTTTATATAGTCCAGGATGCGCTCGGACGAGTAGGTTATGGCAGCCCATTCGGCGATCTGCTTTTCCGGGTAGATGACCTCGTCGGCGCCGTTTCTCAGCAGGAATTTCTCCTGTACGAAGCTCTCAGCCCTTGATACCACGAATCTGGCTCCGAGCTCTTTGAGCAGGGAAGTGGTCTCGAGAGAGCTCTGGAAATCCTCGCCTATCGTGACTATGCATACGTCGAAATTGTTCACGCCGAGCGTTCTTAAAAAGGCTTCGTTCGTGCTGTCCCCTATCTGGGCGTCCGTCACGTACGGAAGTATGCTGTTTATGCGTTCCTCGTCTTTATCAACGGCCATGACTTCCACGCCCAGCTTCTGAAACTGGATCGCTATCATGGATCCTAGATGGTTCAATCCTACAAGCAATACGGAACTCATCATTTCCTCCTTTAGCCGACGCTGATCTTCTCGACCGGTGATTGCGAGACTTCAGCGCCCGTGTTGCTCAGCGCCGCGTAGAGCAGGGTGAGTCCGCCAACTCTTCCGAAGAACATGAGCACTATAAGTATAACACGCGGGAAGGTGCCGAGAGAAGGCGTGATTCCCAGCGTCAGGCCTACTGTGCCTATGGCCGAGGCCGTCTCAAATATGCAGTCCTTTATGGGCAGCTGCTCGGAGATGCTTATGGCGACCGCGCCGCCGAAGGCCAACAGCATGTAGATCATCAGCAGAGCCGCGGCGCTCCTTACGGTCTCGTCTTCTACCCTTCTTCCGAACATCTGGACGCTCTTTCTGCGCTTGATGACGGAACGGACGTTGGCGTAGAGCACTGCGACCGTCGTCGTCTTCATGCCGCCGGCGGTGGAGCCGGGGGATCCGCCTATGAACATCAGTATGATCATGATAGTCCTGCAGGCCCCGCTGAGCGCGCTCAGATCGGCCGTGTTGAAGCCAGCGGTGCGCGGTGTTATCGCCTGGAACAGCGAGAGGCAGAACCTCTCAGCCGTCGGCTGCCCCGAGTAATCCGTGAAGAACAGGAGGACCGCCGGAATGACTATGAGCACGGCGTTCGTGGTGAATATGGCTTTGCTCTGCATGCGGTACTTCTTGAATTCGAACCTGTGCGTAAGTACGTCGTCCCAGGTCAAAAAGCCGAAGCCTCCCGCGAGTATGAGCATGCATACGGGGATAACTATGGCCGGGGATCCTGCAAAATACGTGAGAGAAGAGTATTCTCCCGACACGTCTCCCATGACGTCGAAGCCCGCGTTGCAGTATGCCGATATCGAGTGGAAGAAGGCCTTCCATATCCCCGCCTTTCCGAAGGCTTTCAGGAAGGTCGGGAGCATTATCAGCGCGCCCGCGAGCTCGGTAAGAAAGGCCGTCCTGAAGATGAAGCGCGTCAGACGCACTATGCCGCCTATCTGCGGGGCTGAGATGCTGTCCTGCAGAAGGTTCCTCTGAAGCAGGCCTATCCTCCTCCCCGATACTATGGAGAGGAAGGCCGCTACCGAGACTATGCCGAGGCCGCCTATCTGTATCATCACAAGGATCGCGGCCTGGCCGAAGTTCGACCAGTAGGTCGCGGTGTCGTGCACTATGAGGCCGGTCACGCATATCGCCGAGGTCGAGGTGAAGAGGGCGTCGCTGAAGGGCGTCCATTCACTGGAGCTCGAAGAAATGGGAAGCATGAGTATCAGCGCTCCCACAAGTATCGCGCCGAGGAAGCCCGAGATTATGATCTGAAATGTTGACAGTTTTTTTACTGGAGTAGGATTCATGTTTGGTCTTTAGCCCTCGCGCAGCTTGTAATCGTGCCCTGGGGGCTTGTCCATCATGGGCTGCATGTTCTCGAGGCCGGCCTTGAACTGGGTCTCGTAAAGCTCGGTGTACACACCGCCGGCCTTGACGAGGTCCTTGTGCTTACCGCGTTCGACGATCTGCCCGTCCTTTACGACTATTATCTCGTCGGCCGCCAGTATGGTCGAGAGCCTGTGCGCAATGAGTATCGAGGTCCTGGAATCGATCAGCGGGTCTATGGCCTCCTGGATCTTGCTCTCGGATATGGAGTCGAGGGCGGATGTCGCCTCGTCGAAAACCAGCAGGGCAGGGTCTTTCAGCAGCACCCTCGCTATCGATATGCGCTGCTTCTCGCCGCCGGAGAGCTTGAGTCCGCGGTTTCCGACCTCGGTGTCGTAGCCCTTCTCCTGCGCGACGATGAAATCGTGGATATTGGCCTTTTTACAGGCTTCCTCGATCTCCTCCTGGGTCGCGTTGCTTTTTGCGTAGAGCAGGTTGTCCCTGATGGTGCCGTTGAAGAGATAGGTCTCCTGGCTGACCATGCCCACGTTGGAGCGCAGGAAGGACAGGTCGAGCTTGCGCACGTCGGTCCCGTCGAAGCGCACGCAGCCGCTGTTCACGTCGTAGAGCCTCGGGATGAGGTTCACTATGGTGCTCTTTCCGCTGCCGGAGGGTCCGACTATGGCTATGCTGTGGCCGCTCTCAAGGGAGAAGCTCACGTCGTTTAATATCATCCTGCTGTCGTCGTATCCGAAGCATACGTGCTCGAACTCGACGGCGCCGGTCGCGCTTTCGGGAGTGACGGCGTCGGGCGCGTTCTCTATCTCCACAGGCATGTCGAAGTAATCGAAGATCCTCGTGAACATCGCCATAGAGCGCAGCCAGTCTACCTGGATGTTGAGCAGGGAATTGACGGGGCCGTACATCCTGCCGAGCAGGGAGACGAGTACGGTTATGTCGCCGACGCTGAGGTCGGAATCGTAGCGCATTATGAGTATGCCGCCAACGAGATAGATCAGCATTGGCCCTATGGAAGTGAAGGTCGTTATGACCACCCTGAACCAGCGGCCGGCCATGGATTCCTTCACGTTGAGGTCTATCATGCGTCGGTTGGCCTTCTCGTACTTCTCGTACTCATAGTCCTCCTTGCCGAAGAGCTTGACCAGCAGCTGTCCGCTGACTGAGAGGGTCTCGTTGAGTATGCCGTTGATCTCGTCGTTGCAGGCCTGGGATTCCCTCGTCAGGCTCCAGCGGGTCTTACCCGCGGCCCTGGTGGGTATGGTAAAGAGGGGCACTATGATGATGCCCATAGTCGCAAGTATCCAGTTCTTCTGGTACATCGCGATGACCGCGACGACCAGGGTTATGACGTTGGAGAGTATGCTCGTGAAGGTGTTGGTGATGACCTGCTGGACGCCTGAGATGTCGGAGGTCATGCGCGTGATGATGTCGCCCTGGTTGTTGCTCGTGAAGAAGCTCTGCGACATCTTCTGCAGGTGCCTGTACATCTGGTTGCGCATATCGAAGGTGATATGCTGGGCTATCCAGGTGTTCAGGTAGCTCTCGAGCACCCCTATCATGTTGGCGCCGAAGGTCACGAGCAGGGACATGACGATCAGCTTGATCAGCATGTCTAGGTCGCGGTTTATAAGGCCTTCGTCGATGATCTTACCGGTGAGCACCGAGGGGAGCAGGCTGAAAAAGGACGATACGATGATGGCGCAGAGCACCAGCACCATCTGCTTCCAGTAGGGTTTGAGGTACGAAAAGACCCTGACGAGCAGTTCTTTCGTTACCTTTGGAGTGCTTTGTTTTTCTTCTTCGGTCATAAAACCGCGGTTCATTCCGCGCGGGGGCAAGGGATCACCTCCTGTATTCGGCGTGATAAAGCGGACGCAAAGCAGGGCGCTCATAGACCGCGCCTGCGCCAAAAGCCGCCATCACTCTTCCTGTTTGAGTCTTTCGAGCACCAGGGTATAGCCGCCGGCTCCGTATTCTATGCATTTGTTGACTCTGCTTATGGTCGCGGCGCTGGCCTTTGTGAGTCCGGCTATCTCGGCGTAGGTCTTTCCCTCTGAGAGGAGCCTGGCTACCTGCCAGCGCTGGGATATATCCTGCAGTTCCTTTATCGTGAGGAGATCCTCAAAGAAGGCGTAAGCCTCTCCGAGATCCTCCAAAGACAATATGGCGCGGAAAAGCTCGTCGTTTTCCTGTGATCTGAACTTTGACTCCGGTGCCATGAGATCTCCTTTCCCGGCCGTACCGAATGCTCTTTCACGGTTCAGCTTACTGAATCAGTATATTACCGCGGGGCCTTTTTTACAAGTTTGCAGGGGTCAAAAATGCTTTAGCGCGTTAAAGTTTTTGAGCGAGGGGAAAGGGACTTTTGGCCGTTTGACACAAGCCCGGCAGCCTGTTAAAATTTGGTATATGAAGATACTGTATCTCAAAAAGAAAAAGGGCAGGATATACCGCTCCGAGGATATCATCCCCGGGCTCAGGCACGGCGAGAGCGGCGCGCCCGAGATGGACGGCTGCTTCGTCTCCGTCTCCGATACGCCCCTACACTGGGCGGTCTGCGTCTCAGAGGTCCGGGCAGGCTTCGACATGGAGGAGAGCTCCAGGGTCATTAGCCCGAAGGCTGCGCGCGCGCTGCACCCCCTAGAGCAGAGCTATCTCGCAGCCATAGAGGCCGTGAGCTCCGAATGGAGGGCTGAATTCCTTGCGATATGGACGGCCAAGGAGAGTTACATGAAATTCTGCGGCGAGGGGCTCAGGCTGGGCGCTTCGAGCTTCTCCGTCATAGCGGAGGATATGAGCTTTTCGCGTGTCGTCGAAAAGAAGGACTATCCCGCTGCGAGGCTGATAAGGCTGGACGCCCCCGCAGGGATAACGGCGTCTCTATGTGTTCCCGCGGACGCTGGCCCAGACGCTGCCGGCGCCATCGAGATCAAATGGGAACATATCGAATACGACGCCCCCTTCAGGGTCAGCGCCCTGGAAAAAGCTGCGGGCTACCTGGATACAAAGGCCTATGCGAGCGGGGAGCTCAGGGAAAAGCTTAAGAAGGACGGATATCCGGACGAGGATATAAACGAGGCTCTGCGGGCACTCGAGGAGAGGGGCTACCTCTCGGACGAGGACTTCGCGAGGTCCTACGCCGAGAGATCCAGGGAGCGCGGCAGAGGAAGGCTCAGGATAAGGCGGGAGCTCGCGCAGAAGGGAATCGGCCGCGACCTTATAGAGCTCGTGCTCTCGGAAGAGGGAGGACCGGTGCGGGCAGGAAGCGCGAATCCGGCTCCGGAAAGCGCGGCATTTGCCGCATATTCCCCCGACAGCGCGGCGCCGGAAGAGGACGAACCGGCCGCCGAGACCGAGTTCGACAGGGCGCTCGCCGCAGCGCTCAAGACGGCCCCAGGTATAGCGTCGGAGACCGACCGGGCTGTCAGGGAGAAGCTCCTAGCGAAGATAGGAAGGAAGCTCTCGTCGCTAGGCTACGAGACCTCGGTGATCTACGCGGTATTCGACAGGCTGAGGGGCTGACAGGAACGAAGGAAACGCTGAGACCTTATGATAAACACGACTCTGGTATACATAGAAAAGGACGGCAGCCTGCTCATGCTCTGCCGCAACAAAAAGAAGAACGACCTCAACGAAGGTAAGTGGGTCGGGGTCGGCGGCAAGTTCGAGCCCGGCGAGACGGCCAAGCAGTGCATGCTGAGGGAGACCTTCGAGGAGACCGGCCTTACCCCCACGGAGTACGAGCTCTGCGGGGTGATAGGCTTCGTTTCCGACAGATGGGAGGACGAGACCATGTACCTCTACAGGGTCAGCTCCTTCGAGGGAGAGCTCAGAGAGGACTGCAGCGAGGGCGTGCTAGAATGGGTCCCGAAGGAGAGGGTGATGGACCTTCCCATGTGGGAGGGCGACCGCTATTTCCTGGAGCCCATGCTGCGCGGGGAGAAGGATGTTAGGCTTACGGTAGTCTACGAGGGAGACAGGCTCGCGGAGGTGCGCGAGGGGCTCCCGGAGTGAAGATATAGTAGCGAGTATATTAGCGAGGTTATCATGGAATACAGAAAACTTGGAAACACTGGGCTTGACGTGAGCGTCATAGGCATGGGATGCGAGGGCTTTGCCGAGGAGGGCTGCGCTATGGCGGAGAAGCTCTTCGACGCCGCAGAGAGGCTCGGGATCAACTATTTCGATCTCTACGCCTCGGATCCGGCCATGAGGGCGGCCGTAGGAAGGGCGCTCAAAGGGCGCCGGGACAAGTTCGTCATACAGTCTCACATCTGCTCGGTCTGGAAGGACGGGCAGTATATGAGGACGAGAAAGCTCAGCGAGGTCAGGGAAGGCTTCGAGGAGATGATGTCCCTGCTGGGAGTGGACAGCATAGAGGTCGGTATGATACATTACTGCGACTCCATGAAGGACTGGGAAGCGATAGTGGACGGCGGGGTGCTCGATTACGCGAGGCAGCTCAAGGCCTCCGGAAGGATAAAGCATATAGGTCTTTCGAGCCACAATCCCCTGGTCGCGGAGCGCGCGGTCAAAGAGGGCGGCATAGAGGTGCTGATGTTCTCGATCAATCCCTGTTACGACCTTCAGCCCGCGAGCGAGAACGTCGAGGACATCTGGGACGAGAAGAACTACGAGGGTCATCTGACCAACATGGACCCGGACAGAGAGAGGCTCTACGAGACCTGTCAGAGCATGGGCGTGGGGATCACGGTCATGAAGCCCTACGGCGGCGGAGACCTGCTGAACGCGGAGCTATCGCCCGCGGGGGCTGCTCTGACCGTGGATCAGTGCCTGCACTACGCCCTGACCAGGCCGGCTGTGGCCGTGGCTCTTGCCGGGGCGCGCAGCGTGGAGCAGCTCGAGGAGGCTGCGGCCTACTGCGATAAGAGCGATGAGGAAAAGGATTACGCTGAGGCGCTGGCGTCGTTCCCGCGCATCAGCTGGAAGGGGCACTGCATGTACTGCAGCCACTGCGAGCCCTGTCCCATGCACATAGATATCGCGAACGTTACGAAATTCCTGAATCTCGCGAAGGCCCAGGGCTTCCTGCCCGAGACCGTGAGGGAGCATTACGCTGTGCTGGAGCATCACGCCTCTGAGTGCGTAAAATGCGGCAGCTGCGAGAGCCGCTGCCCCTTCGGCGTGAGCATCAGGGAAAACATGGACGAGGCCGTGAAGATCTTCGGACGCTGAGATTCGCCCTACGCTGGGCTTCGACGTATGTTGGACTCAGAGGGATGCAGAGCCTAGCCGGACGCTGGGCTATGCCGCATGCTGGCCTTAGCGGGGCGATGAGCTGCTCAGGAAGAGCATTTCGCGAGGAAGGATATCACACATGAACAGCGAACAGTATTTCGATAAGCTGCATTCATCGCCCGCGGTCTAGCTGGCGGGTGAGGCGGAGACGCTCGAAGACAGTCCAAGGGTCCTGGCGGCGCGTCTCGCGCTCGAGTCCGACGGAGGAAGCGAGGCCTCGCTGAGGGAGCTCGCCGCCGCTCTCGACCGTCAGCTAAGATACGGGGAGGCGATCCCCGTGTATACGGCTCTGCTGAAGCTGCTCCCGGACGACGCAGTCCTTCTCAGGACGAGGGGAGCGAGATATCTCACTACGCTGCGCTGCGCCGAAGCTGCGGCCGACCTTGAGCGCAGCCTTAAGCTCGGATCTGAGCTGGGAGATATATATTACAGGCTGGGGCTTTCGGCTTATTTTTCGGGCGACTATGCGCGGTGCATGGAATACGAGGAAAAGGCTATAGGCTTTACAGGCGAGGAGATGGGCATAGCTATATTATACTGGCATACCCTCGCGGCCTACAGATTAGGAAAAAAGCCTTCACTGCTGGAGAAATATTACCATCCGGGAATGGATATAGGTCATCACAGCTCCTACGAAAGGGTGATGGGATTCGCGTCCGGAGCCCTGAGCGAAGAGGAGTTCATGGGGCTGCTTGAAAGCGAGGAGTCCGATCTCGAGTATCCTATACTAGCCTACGGCTGCTCCGTCTGGCTCGGATCGAGGGGAAGAAAATAGGAGAGCAGGGCTCTCCTTGAAAAAGCGATTAGAAGGGATGGGTTCTGGATAGCGTACGGCTACGTCGCCGCATGGAACGATCTCTATAGCTCTCCGGCCCCGTCCGAGGGATCCGCGGTGTAGATCAGGCATTCCTTTCCGAAGGCTTCTATGTACTTGGAGCTGATTGCCTCCCTGAAGGCGTCCAGAGCCGATAGCTCCACGATATTGACCGTGCAGCCTCCGAAGCCGCCGCCGGTCATGCGGGCCCCCAGGACGCCGGGAAGCGTCTGGGCGGTCTCCGCCAGCAGGTCGAGCTCCGGGCAGGAGACCTCGAAATCATCTCTAAGAGAGGCGTGAGAGGCGTTCATGAGCGCCCCGAAGCCCTTTATATTCCCGTTTCTAAGAAGCTCCGCCGCCTTTACAGCGCGGCGGTTTTCGTATACCGCGTGACGGGCGCGCTTCCTGCATACGGGGTCGTTTATCAGCTGCGCAGCCCTTTCGAAGCTCTCCTCGTCCAGGGCTCCGAGAGACGCGGCGTTGACTTCCTTTTGTATGTCTTCCAGGGCCTCCGCGCATTCCCTGCGCCTTTCGGCGTAGGCCGAGGACGCGAGGCTGTGCTTTACCATGCTGTTGACGATAACTATCTTGGAATTTGCGAGATCTAGCGGGACCAGCTCGTATTCAAGAGTCTGGGTATCCAGGAATATGGCGTGGTCCTTTTTACCCATAGCGCTCGCGAACTGATCCATTATGCCGCAGGGAACTCCCGCGTAGCGGTTCTCCGCGGCCTGCGCTATGAGCGCCTTTTCCGGCCCTTCGAGCTCTATGCCCCAGAGCGCCGAGGCGGCTGTAAGAGCCAGAACTTCCATAGCCGCCGAGGACGAGAGCCCGGAACCCGTCGGCAGGTCCGCGTCGAAGACCATATCTAGCCCGCCCGGCAAACTGTAGCCTGCGTCCGCGAGGCTCTTGAGAGATCCGAGAGGATAGACGGTCCAGCCGGAGCGTTTTGCGCGCGATCCTATGGCAAGAGCTTTCATATCTTCGGCGCCTTTGCAGCAGAGGAGCTCCTCCAGTCTGCATTCGCTCACGCCTTCATCTGGAAATGCGGCGGACCACAGCCTGATCAGACCGTCCTCCCTGGGCGCTGCGGCGCAGTATATCCCCATGCTCAGAGCGCAGGGGAAGACGTGTCCGCCGTTGTAGTCGGTGTGCTCTCCTATGAGGTTGACCCTGCCGGGTGCGAAGAAGCAGCGCGGGTCCTTGCCTCCGCCGAAGACCTCGGAGTATAGCTTTTTAAGTCGTTCTTTCATTTGATCGATCCTTTTGGTCCTTGGGTTTTATCGATAATCATTATGGGTGCGCCGTCTCCTTCTTCATGTCCTCAGCCCTCGATATCCTTGCAGACGTCTATCCAGTCGTTTCCGCATAGCTCTTCGAGCTCCGCGATGCTGAGCCTCACGGCGCTGTGGTCTGAGCCCGCGGCGGGGTATACTGTCTCATGCCTCTTAAGCTTCTCGTCGAGGTATATCCTCACGCCTTCCTTCACTCCGAAGGGGCAGACTCCGCCTATCTCGTGGCCAACAAGCTCTCCGACCAGCTCGGCAGATATCATCTTCGCCTTGCAGCCGAAGACGGCCTTGTATTTTTTATTATCCACCCTGGTCATGCCCTCGGCCAGTATGAGCACGGGCCCGTCGTCCTGCAGGAACGACAGGGTCTTCGCTATCATCCCGGGCTCGCAGCCTATGGCCTCGGCGGCCTCGGCGACCGTCGCGCTGCTGCGCTCTGGTATGATGATCCTCTCCTCAAAGCCTTTGGATCTCAGGTATTCTCTTGCTCTCTCAAGTGACATGGCGTCCTCCGTTTTATGTATTCTTAGCAGATATCAGTTTAACACAAAAGCGGGCCCCGCGGCAGGCTCAGGTCTTTTCGGCGGAGCTTTTTTCACTTCCTTTCGTATTGACTTGAAGAGGTGGAAAAACTATACTGAATTATTGATATTTCAGCGCGTTTTTTGCGTGCAATAAATAGAAAAGGAATGATCGTATGTATAAGAATCTATCCGATAAGCCCATAGCAGAGGTCCAGCTCGCGCAGGCCGACGCTTGGGACAGAGAAGATCTCCTAAGCAAATGCGTCGAAAACAGGAAGGACGCTCCCGCGTTCAACTTCTATGAAGGACCCCCGACCGCGAACGGAAAGCCCGGCATCCACCACGTAATAGCCAGGGCCCTCAAGGACTCCGTCTGCCGCTACAAGACCATGCAGGGCTACAGGGTCACCAGGAAGGCCGGCTGGGATACTCACGGACTCCCCGTCGAGATCGAGGTCGAGAAGCAGCTCGGCTTCTCCGGCAAGCAGGATATAGAAGAATACGGTATAAAAGAATTCAATGAGAAGTGCAAGGCCTCCGTGTTCACCTATGAGGCCATGTGGAGGGATATGACCCGCCGCATGGGCTACATGATAAACATGGACGATCCCTACATCACCCTGGATAATAACTACATCGAGACCGGATGGTGGATCATCAAGCAGTTCTTTGACGCCGGGCTCATCTACGAGGGACACAAGATCGTTCCCTACTGCCCGCGCTGCGGAACGGGGCTCGCATCCCACGAGGTCGCTCAGGGCTACAAGATGGTCAAGGTCAACACCCTGACCGTTCCCTTCAAGGCAAAGGACGAGGAGAACACCTATTTCCTCGCGTGGACTACCACCGCGTGGACCCTCGCGGCCAACGTTGCGCTCACAGTGGGCGCTGACATCGACTACGTAAAGGCCGAGCAGAACGGTAAGTTTTATATACTCGCGAAGGCCCTCGCCGACAAGATCCTCTCGCCCAACGGCGAATACAGGGTCGTGTCCGAATGCAAGGGCAGGGATCTCGAGTACAGGGAATACGAACAGCTCATGCCCTTCTGCGTTCCCGACAAGAACAAGAAGGCCTTCTTCGTGACCTGCATGGACTACGTCTCCACGGAGGACGGCACCGGTATAGTCCACACCGCGCCGGCCTTCGGTGAGGACGACTACAACTGCGGGCTCAAGTACGGGCTTCCCGTGATGAACCCCGTGGACGAGGAGGGAAAATACACCGACACCCCCTGGGCCGGACGCTTCATCATGGAAGACGGCCTGGACGTGGATATAATCAAGTGGCTGGCCTCCGAGGGCAAGCTCTACGCCCGCGAGAAGCTCGAGCACAACTATCCTCACTGCTGGCGCTGCGGCACCCCGCTGGTATACTACGCGAAGCCTTCCTGGTACATCAGGATGACCGCGCTCAGGGACCAGCTCGTCGAGAACAACAACAGCGTGAGCTGGTGGCCTCCCTACGTGGGAGAGGGCCGCTTCGGCAACTGGATCGCCGATGTCAAGGACTGGGCGATCTCCAGGAACCGCTACTGGGGAACTCCCATCCCCATCTGGCGCTGCCCGGACTGCGGCAAGATAATCTGCGTCGGAAGCAGGAAGGAGCTCAAGGAGCTCGCGATCGAGGATATCAGCGAGGATATCGAGCTGCACCGCCCGTACGTGGACGACGTGCATATCTCCTGCCCGGACTGCGGACATGAGATGAGCCGCATCCCCGAGGTCATGGACTGCTGGTTCGACTCCGGCGCCATGCCCTTCGCCCAGCGTCACTACCCGTTCGAGAACAAGGAGATCTTCGACGAGGAATTCTTCCCCGCGGACTTCATCTGCGAGGGCATAGACCAGACCAGAGGCTGGTTCTATTCGCTGATGGCAATCTCCACCTTCATAAAGGGTCAGTCGCCCTACAGGAACGTCCTGGTAAACGACCTCATACTCGACAAATACGGCAAGAAGATGTCCAAGCACGTGGGCAACACCGTCGACCCCTTCGAGCTCTTCGACAAGTACGGAGCCGACGCGACCCGCTGGTATCTGATGTCGATCTCGCCGGTATGGATACCGACCAAGTTCGACGAGGACGGCCTCATGGAGATCCAGGGCAAGTTCTTCGGAACTCTCAGGAACGTATACAACTTCTTCATACTCTACGCAAACAACGACGGCATCGACGCCTCGAAGTGCTTCGTGGACTATGAGAAGAGGCCCGAGCTCGACAGATGGATACTCTCCAAGTGGAACGGCCTCGTAAACTACGTCACCGATTCCATGGATCACTACGATCACAACAAGACCGTAAGAGCCATCCAGAACTTCGTCATCGAAGATCTCTCCAACTGGTACATCAGAAGGGCCAGGAGAAGGTTCTACGCCGACGGCATGGATGGCGACAAGATGGCGGTCTATGCCACCACCTACGAGGTGCTCACCGGGCTCGCCAGGCTGATGGCTCCGTTCGCTCCGTTCATAACCTCCGAGATGTACGCCGACCTGACGGGCGGGGAAGTCCACCTCGAGGATTATCCGAAGAGCGACGCGGCCCTCATAGACGCGGATCTCGAGCACAGGATGGACCTCGTAAGAGACATAGTCACTATGGGACGCGGAGTGCGCGAGAAGACCAAGATCAAGGTGCGCCAGCCGCTTCCCAGCCTCCTCATCGACGGCAAGTACAGGGAAGACATCTCCTATATGGCCGATCTCATCAAGGAGGAGCTCAATGTGAAGGAAGTCGTCTTCGAGGACGATATGGACACCTACCTGAACTACCAGCTCAAGCCCGACTTCAGGGCTGCCGGCCCTGTGCTTGGTAGCAAGATCAAGGCCTTCGGCGGCGCCATCGCCAAGATGGATCCCAAGGCCGTCATGCAGGCCCTCGAGAAGGACGGAAAGATCACCCTCGAGCTGAACGGCGAGCCTACAGACATCGGAAGCGATATGGTGAACGTCACCGTGAGCTCCAAGGAAGGCTTCAGCGTCGCGCTTGAGAACGGCGTCTGCGTCATACTCGACACCACGCTCAGCGAGGAGCTCATCACCGAAGGACTCGCGAGAGAGCTCGTCTCCAAGGTCCAGCAGATGAGAAAGAACAAGGGCTTTGAGATGATGGACAGGATCGACATCTTCGTGGAGGCCGATGAAGCGGTCGGCAAGGCCATAGGCGAATACGAGGAGTGGATCTGCGCGGAGACCCTCGCGGACAGCATAAGCTGCGGAGAAGGCCTCGATAAGTTCGACCTCAACGGTCACAAGACAGGCATCGACGTAAAGAGGAAGTAGCGGGAACACCATGAGCTATATTTCAGCCGAGACCAAACGCCTCTACGCGAGCGTCCTTGGTGATATAGACAACGTTAAGACCGTCAGCATAGGCGGAAGGAAGAGCGAGAGCGTCAGGAGCCTCTTCGACCAGGATCTGCTTCGCTTCCTTCTCTGCCTCGCCGTGACCGACGGGGAGATAGGGAAGAACGAGATAGACTTCCTCTACGAGTTCCTCCCTCAGGCCATGAAGCACGAATTCCCCAGCGCCACGAAGGAGACCCAGGGGCTTCCGAAGGAGATCAGGCAGTTCGCCCTGACCAGCGGAGCCTACAGGTACTGCAGGGGAAGCCTGCCCTTCGCGCTCAAGTTCGTGCAGAAGATAGACGAGCAGTACATAGCCTCGGGCACGACGAATGAATATCTCGTCACGAAGAAGGTCTGCGACCTCTACGAGGCGCTGGGCCTCGATTTCCTGGCGCTTAGCGAGGATCTCAACACCGCCGACAGCTATACGACCATCATCACCTTCGCCAAGGAGCATCTGAGGCAGCTCAGAGCAGGCGCGCAGGAAGTCGGCAGAGATGGCGAAAAGGGCAGCGGAGGCCCGGAGGAGAGCTGGCCGCCCAAGGAGGGCGAAAAGTCCGCCGAAGGGGAGGCTGAGCCTGAAGAGCCCGAGCAGACCCTGGAAGAGCTCCTCGCGGAGCTCGACGAGCTCGTAGGACTTGAGAACGTCAAGCAGGAAGTCCATTCGATGGTCAACCTGATCAACATACGAAAGCTGCGCCAAAGCCACGACCTAAAGGTCCCCGCGCTCTCGCTGCACATGGTGTTCTACGGCAATCCCGGCACGGGCAAGACCACTATAGCCAGGCTTCTCGCCAAGATCTACAAGGCGGTCGGCGTGCTCAGCAAAGGGCAGCTCGTGGAAGTAGACCGCTCCGGACTGGTCGCGGGCTACGTAGGGCAGACCGCGCTCAAGACGCAGAAGGTCATAGAGAGCGCCCTCGGCGGGATACTCTTCATCGACGAGGCCTACGCCCTCATAAACGAGACAGCGGGCCAGGACTTCGGCCAGGAAGCCATAGTAACAATACTCAAGGCTATGGAGGACCACAGGGACGACTTCATCGTCATAGTGGCCGGCTATACCGAGCTCATGGAGAAGTTCGTGGCGTCCAACCCTGGACTGCGCTCGAGGTTCAACAAGTATATAGAGTTCTACGACTACACTCCGGAGCAGCTAGTCGGCATCTTTAAGCTCCAGTGCAGGAAGGCGGGCTACGAGCCCTCCGCGGAAGCCCTGAAGTATACGGAAGATTACTTTACCGACAGCTACGAGAACCGCGGCGAGGACTACGCCAACGGCCGCGAGGTCAGAAATTATCTCGAGAAGGCCATAATCAATCAGGCCAACAGGCTCTCCGAAAGGGAAGAGGGCGAGCCCGAGCCCACGACCGAGGAGCTGCTCACTCTCGAGCTCGCGGACGTGAATATAATCGAATAGGCGGCATGAGCCTCCGCGGAGACCCAAGCGGGTCTATCTGCGGCGATCAAAAGATCTAAAAGACGCAGGCATGAGCATTAGGCTGTGCCTGCGTTTTGGCATATAAGGGTAGGGGTCTTCCAGATGCCGTCGGTTTGAGGAAGCTTTAGAAGTACCGGAGATCTGGTCTGTAAGCTTTAAGAACCGGCTTTATATGGTGTCTTAAACATCCGGACTTAGAGGTATACCTTCGGGATATACCCCGACGTAAACGCCCCGAGCAGACCGTGGTAGTCTAGCCTGAGGTCGATCAGGCCGCCGACTTCGAAGCTGCCGGCGCTGTCTTCGACGTCCAGTATCATGTGATCCGAGCTTGCTCCGAGTATCGTTATGTCCGGGTCCACGGGCATGACGCCCGAAGCCGGGACATCCTGCTCTCCAAGGGCGACTATGGCGCGGCGGCGTATCCCGCGGTCGGTGAATTCCTTCTTCTCACCGAAGTGGAAGGAGCCGCGTTTGCCTATGGGGACGGTCGGCTTGCTTGAGAGCTCTATGATCTCGGCGCGCAGAATGAAGGCGTCCCCCTTCAGCCAAGGTATATCGATGCCGTTCACGCTGTCGGTGCCGAGTATTATGCCTTCTCCCACGCGAAGCTGGTTGACGGCCTTAGGAAGGCTGCCCGCAGCCATCATCGTAAGCGCCGAAGTGGCGCCGCCGGAGACGGTCTCAAGCGGATGTCCCGCGATGGAGGAGAGCTCTTCGGCCGTATCGCACAGCGCCTTTATATTCTCTTCGGAGGGGACGACGCCCCCGTAGCATCCCACGTTGCTTCCGACCCCGGCGACGCAGATCCCGGGGAGCTCCATGGCGGCCTCCATCAGGGCGGGAGCTTCTTCAGGGAAGACTCCTTCGCGGAGATCCCCCACGTCTATCATGAGTACGACTTCATGGGTCTTGCCCTGCTTAAGAGCTGCCTCAGACAGCGCCTCCATCGTGCGCAGCTCCGATACGAGGCTGCACTCGCAGAGCGAGACGACCTCGTCCGCCTGGCTGAGCATGGGTATACGGATCAGGGTCATGTGGTTATCGAAGCCGGCTTCGCGCAGCTTTCTGACGTTTTCTACGCGCGCGTCCGCGAGCTTTTCAATTCCTCCGTCCACGATCGCCCGAACTATGGCCGGATCGGCCGCGAAGCCCTTCGTCACGGCGACGGGAGCTATACCGTGGGCTCGGCACAGCTCCGCGGTCTTGGCGGCGTTGTATCTTATCTTATCCAGGTCGGCCGTCAGATGCGTGCCGCTGCATAGCGTATCGTTTTTATAAGAAGTATATCCTTCCATGCGGCTCTCACTTCAGCTTCAGCTCGGTCTCGATGGTGAAGCCGAATCTCTCGGCCCATTCGCAGGCCTTCTTTTCCGAGGCCTCGTCCTTCGTACCTTCGGGGGAGTGGGCGTCGAGCCCAAGCACGACGCGGTTTCCGACCTTTCCGGCTATCTCCCAGAAGGCCTCGTTTGGATAATTGCGTCCCGTCCTCATACCCAGTATGTTTATCTCGAGCGGCATGTCGAGCCTTGCCGCGGCTTCGCAGAGGCGGGTCATCTCGCGCCTGTAATAGTCGTCCGGCCCTATGAAGAATGGGAGGTCGGGGTGCGCGAAGTAGAGATATACTCCGGTATTCATGCCCTCTATGGACTGGTCGACGTACTGGGTCAGTTCGGCTTCTCCGCAGGGACGCCCCACGTAGTGCCCGTAGGGATCGTCTCCGAGGTAGTGCTGTCCGAGCAGCAGGTATTCCACAGGATACTTCTCGTACATCTTCATGACTTTCGGGAAATACGGCTCGAAGTACTCCAGTTCGAAGCCGAGCAGTATATCGGTCTTTCCCTTTAGCTCCTCCTTCATAGCGAGGACGTTCTCCACGTATTCGCCTATCTCCTCCGGAGCCATCCTTACGCTCGAGGCGGGGACGCCGGGGAAGGGGCTGTGATCGGAAAAGCCGGCTGTCCTGAGTCCGTTTGCGGACGCCGCCAGGGCCATTTCTCTTTCCGTGCCGACGGCATGGCCGCAGCGGTATGTGTGCATATGATAATTATTGAGCATGTCTATGACCCAAAAAACAAAAAAAATCTTGCAGTTTCATAATTTATGATACAATTATATTTGCGTGAAAGCGTATTTTCAATCGCATATGACAACTGGAGGATAAATAAATGGATCTTACTTCCCTTATGAACACCATGCTCAGCTCCGGCGCGCTTACCGGAATGAGCTCCAAGACCGGCAGCAATACCGACGATATCACAAAGATCATGACTGCGGCTCTTCCGCTCCTCATGAACGGTGTCTCCCAGCAGGCCACCAACCAGCAGACCGCTGAGAGCTTCGCGACCGCTCTGAACGACCACTCCAAGGACAACACCAACGACCTGGCGTCCTTCATGAACGGCGTAGATCTCGCGGACGGCGCCAAGATCATCAGCCACCTGCTCGGACAGCAGACCGCTGCCACCACTCAGCAGGTAGCAAAGGCCACCGGCACCAGCACTCAGGCCACCGGCCAGGTGCTCTCCGCCGCGGCTCCTCTGCTCATGAGCCTCCTCGGACAGCAGGCCCAGACCGAGACCAAGAAGGCCGCTGCCACCACCAACGCCAGCAACGTAGGCAATCTCATGACCGCTCTCCTCGGAGATGTGGACATCGCCAAACTCGCCAAGACCGCTGCCACCGCCGCGGCCGTAGCCAGCGTTGCCAAGAAGGCCACCGGCTCTTCCAAGAAGAGCACTAAGAACAGCACCGGCATCGACCTCTCCGACGGTATCGACGCCAGCGACGTGCTCGCCGCAGCCAACCTGCTCCTCAAGAGCAAGAAGTAAAACAGTCTGAAAGTCCTGATAAGCTTTAAGACAGATCCGGCCCCTCGTAAGAGGGGCCTTTTCTTTGCGGCATGGGCCGATCATCGTCAAAAGCGTCTTCGGTTTACAAGGTGAGCAGTTTTCCCGAAAGAAGGCCCCGATATTTGGTGTGATCTCAACAAAAAACCTTGCATTCACGCATGGCCGGGCGTAGAATACCAAATGTTATGAATACCGACGTGCTTAAAAACAGATTGAGCAGGCTGCCCAGACTCATGCTCGGGCTCTGCCTCTTCGGGATGTCCGCGTCCATACAGATCGCCGCCGCCATAGGAACGGCCTCATGGACCGCGCTCAATCAGGGCATCGCCCTGCACATCCCCGCGACCGTAGGCCAGGTAGCCACGGCGATCTCATACATCATCATCGCGATAGACCTGCTCTGCAGGCAGCCCATAGGCTTCGGATCGCTCATGAACGCGACCTTCGTGGGCTGGTTCACGGATTTCTGGCTGGAGACGGGGATATTCGTGCAGCCGGAGAGCTACGTGCTGCGCCTGCTGATGCTCTTCGTGAGCATGCTGATCTCCTCGATCGGAAGCGTGCTATATATGGGAGCCGCGCTCGGCTGCGGCCCCAGGGACACCATGATGGTCATGATCAACAAGAAGCTCCAAAAGCTCGGCTACGGAACGGTCAGCATAATCGTTTCCGCGATAGTGACCTTCGCGGCATGGCTGCTCGGAGCGCCCATAGGCATCGGGACCCTTATAGTGTTCATCGCTGGAGGCACCATCATGAACCTCGTTTTCAGGATAGTGCACTTCTCCCCGAAGGACGTCGTCCATGAGAACGCAATAGAGACGATAAAGGCTCTTAGAATTAAGAAGGCTGCGGCATAGACGGGTGCTTTCCCGCCGCGTTCCGCCGGAAAGCTGTATAATAAACGGTTTTTTTATAATGCAAGGCCCCGCGTCAGACGCGGGGCCGTTTTGATCTGAGCTCATCTTCCGGGTTAGATATTCTTGATGATATTCACCGCGCCCGCGAAGCCTATATATAGATAGATGAGCTTTTTGAGCGTAGCCCCGTCCATCTTCTCGGAGAGCTTTTTCCCCAGCGCCTTGCCTATGAGGGCGAAGGCGAAGCCGAACAGGGTGAGGGGTATCATGTTCGGGGTATAGAGCCCCTTGGCTATCCTCAGAATGAAGTTTGGGATGCCCGTCATAAGGAATACGCTCTGGATCGTCCCGACGTATTCCTCGCGGGAGCTTGTAGCGTTGAGGCATACCACGGCAAGCAGCGGACCTCCTATTGAAAAGAGACCTCCGCCTATGCCGGACAGCAGGCCGCATATTATAAGCGTAGGAAGGGTAGCCCTGAGTACGAGCTTGTTCGAGAAAAAGAGGAAATACAGCGAGAGCAGGAGCAGGAATCCTCCGAAGCCCGCGCTGAGCGCCCGAAGATCCATGTCTCCAACGAAATTGATTATCGTAAGGCTTACCAGCAGGTAGAAGAAGGAGCATATAAGGCTGATGCGCCTTACGATGCTGCCCTTGTATTGCCACGCGGTGACCGCGTTAAGGCCTATGCAGATCGAGGAGGTGACTGAGGCTCCCGCCGTTATGCCCAGCATGCCCGGCATGAAGAGCATGAGTATTATGGCGGAGCCGAAACCCGTCAGAGAATTGATGACCCCCGCCAGAAGGCCGGCGAGGGAGGTGACTGCAAGATCGTTCATAAAAACTCTCCTTTCGGAGCGAGGGATGCAGGGCCGTGACGCCATGATCCGCGCGGTATGGCGCTTTTGCCCTAGATGCGGGCAAGGACGCCCGGATACGGCTTACTCGTGATGGATGTGTTTTTTGAAGTCGTGGTGATGTACGGGGAGGCTCTGGGTGTTCGCGAAGCGCATGAGAGCATCGAAGCTCTCCTCGCTTAAGATGTGCTCCATGGCGCAGGCGTCGTCGCAGGCGGTATCCTCGCTGACGCCCATGGACATCAGTATGGAGGTCAGCATCTCATGGCGGTACATGGTCCTCTCGGCGATCTCCTGGCCCTCAGGCGTGAACTCTATCATTCCGTCTCCGGACATGGTGATGAGACCGCTCTCCCTGAGCTTCTTGACGGAATAAGAAACGCTGGCCCTTGTGATACCAAGGCCCGACGCAATATCTACGGATCTTATGAATCCGTTCTCTCTTTTGAGATTGAGCATCATCTCAAGATAATCTTCGCGCGAGTTTCTCATCCGTTTTCTCCTGATGATCGATTTTAGCATTCCGGGAAGTTTTTTTCAATAAGGGCGAAGTTTTAGATGAAGTCGCTCTTTCTTTGTGATATACTGCTCTAGTACATGAGCCGGACTTCGGCCGTATATGCGCGCAGATGTAGTTTAATGGCAAAACAGCAGCTTCCCAAGCTGCGGTCGAGGGTTCGATTCCCTTCATCTGCTCCATCAGAAAAAGACGTCCCGAAAGGGACGTCTTTTTTGATGCGAAAAGATAAAGACCGGGCCCGAGACCGCAGCGAAAGAGGAGGGCTGGATATGATATAATAAAAAAGCGGAGCGCAGCTTCCGCAGAGCATATTAACCAAAGCAAGGAGGTCCGAAGATGAAAAAGATACTTATACTCAACGGCGCGGGGAAGAAGAACGGCAATACCGCGGCGCTAATAAAGGCCTTCACAGAGGGCGCAGAGTCCTCGGGGAACGAGGTCAGGGAGTTCTATCTCCAGAGGATGAACATCAAAGGCTGCCTTGACTGTCAGGCCTGCGCAAAGAACGAGCCGGGCAAGGCCGAACCCTGCGCTCAGAGGGACGATATGTCCGAGATCTATCACGAGTACTGGGATTCCGACGTCGTAGTGTTCGCCTCCCCGGTCTATTTCTGGGACATCACCGGAACGCTGAAGACTGCGGTGGACCGCATCTACGCCGCCCTACGCGGAGACTCTGCCAAGGCATATCCCAAGAAGACCGCGCTTCTTCTCACCTCGGGAGGCTCGAAGATAGACGAGGTCGATACCTGGTACGTCAATCTGCTGCGCTGGACCGGCTGGAGCAGCCTCGGAGAGGTGCTCAACGATAACGACGCGGCGAGAAAGCTGGGAGAGAGCATAAAGTGATCATCGATAAAATGACTCCGGCCTTTAAAAAGGCTGAGGGCGGACTCTTCGGCGAGGTCGGCAAGGCCGACGTTGGCGACGCCGTCAGCGCGCTGAAGGAGAACGGCATCCAGCTCATGAGCTGGGCCGATCCATTTTACTCTGGAAGCTCTTATCCGGAGCACGTCATCGAGGCCGCGGTCCGCTCGCTCAGAAGCGGCGAGGGCGTGCACTACACTATGCCCATAGGAAGCCCCGAGCTCAAGCGCGAGCTCGCGAAGTTCATAAAGGAGTACGACGGGCTGGAGGTAGATCCGATGAGGAACCTCATCGTGACGCCAGGCTCGGATTCGGGGCTCTTTTTCGCCATGCTGCCCTTCATCGAAAAGGGCGACGAGGTGATGGTGATAGATCCCAGCTATCCGAACAACTTACAGAACGCGGAGATATGCGGGGGCGTTCCCGTGAGGATACCCTCCTTCGCGAAGGATTGCTACCATCCCCCAATAGAGGAGTTCGAAAAGCGCCTCAGCGAGAAGACCAAGATGGTGGTCCTGACGAATCCCAATAACCCGACGACTACTGTCTACCGCAGGGAGTGGCTGGAGGGGCTCGCCCGTTTCATCGTGAGGAACGACCTGGTATGCGTAGCAGACCAGGCCTTCGAGTTTCCCGTATTCGACGGGCTCGAGATGACGGCGATAGCGTCCCTTCCCGGGATGTGGGAGAGGACTCTGACGGTCTGTTCCCTGTCCAAGGGTATGGGGCTCAGCGGTTTCAGGGTGGGCTACATCATCGCGGACGACAGGATAATGGACAAGCTGCACGGCACGGCTGTCTCAGTAATAGGCGCGACCAACAGCGCCGCTCAGGCGGGAGCGATAGCCGCCCTCAAAAACAGGGAGTTTTTGAAGGCTTACGCCGCAGAGCATCTCAGGCGCAGGGATATAGCCTACGAGGCCCTGAAGGACATACCAGGGACTTCGCTTCTAAAGCCCGAGTCGGGCTTCCTAAGCTGGATAGACGTCTCGGCGCTCGGAAGCTCGGACGAGGTCGCGGCATATCTCATGAACGAGGCCGGGGCAGCCGTCAATTCGGGCGCGTTCTACGGGGAGCAGGGCGAGGGCTTTCTTCGCATAGTCCACGGGACTCCCGGCAGCAGCGAAGAGCTCCGCAGGGTCATGCAAAGGATAAGGGCGGCTCTGATAAAAAGAGCCCGCGAGAAGGGCATAGCCGGCTGATCCTTAAAACAGCAGACGCCAAGCTGCCTTTGGATAGGCGCCTGAGGCCGGACCCGTGCCAATGCAAAGGGCCCGCGGCGCCCTTAATAATATAAGCAAAATATAAGCATAGTTTTCGTCAAAAAAGGAGGAGGGACATGAGAGGATATTCTATAGACATACCCAGCTTAAGGCGTCAGCAGGAGATCTGCGACGAGATAAAGCTCAAAAGGTTGGACAGCCTGCTTCCCGGGCTCATGGAGGAGACCGGCATAGAGCTCTGGCTTATAATAGCCGGCGAACAGAATGAAGATCCCGTATTCAGGAGCCTCGTGCCGAGCTCCATAATGAACGCCAGCAGGACTACCTGCCTCGCGTTCGTAAAGGAGAAGGACGGAAGCTACGGGCGCTACAGCATCAACAAGCCTAACGGAAGGCTCGCCCGCTTCTACAGGCAGCTTAAGTTCGATAATACCCTGCAGTGGGAGTACATAGCGGACTTCATCAGGGAGAAAGATCCAAAGACCATAGGGATCAACATCTCCAAGGACAGCACACTCTGCTCAGGCCTTTCCGCGGCCTTCTATCTGCGCCTGTTCGAGCAGCTCGGAGAGCTCGCGGACCGCCTCGTGGACGCGAACGATCTCTGCGTGCGCTGGATAGAGACGAGGACCGAGGATGAGCTCGCTATGTATCCCTCGGTATATAAGCTCACGACAGAGATCATGGACAGGGCCTTCTCCAGAGAGGTCATAACTCCCGGCATCACCACGACCCAGGAGGTGGAGTGGTGGATCATAGAGGAGTGCCACAGGCTCGGTATACCGCTCAGCTTCAGGCCTGACGTCAACCTGCAGAGGCCGGGGCAGAGCGGCATGGTCACGGGGACGATAAGGCATGGAGACCTGCTGCACTACGACGACGGCATAGTCTACCTTGGACTTGCGACCGACCACCAGAGGCTTGGCTACGTGCTGAAGCCCGGCGAGACCGAAGCTCCGAAGGGGCTCGAGGAAGGCTGCCGCATAGGACGGGAGTTCGCGGACATGACGGGCAGGGAGATGCTCTTCGGCCGCACCGGCAACGAAGTCTTCTTCGCTGCCAAGCAGGCGGCAAAGGAGGCCGGCATAGACGCGACGCTCTACACCCATCCCGTGGGGCCCTTCGTGCATTCGGCGGGACCTACCATAGGGCTCTACGACAAGCAGGAGTTCATCCCGGGCAGGGGAGAGAACAAGGTCCACGCGAATACGGCTTACGCTCTGGAGTACAACGTCGCCGCCAAGGTCCCCGAATGGGGCGACCAGAAGGTCTGGTTCTATCTCGAGGAGACCATCCTTTTGAAGGAGAGCGGAAAGATAGAATATCTTGATGCAAGACACGGGCAGCTCATGTTAATATAAAGAGTCAGTTTAAAACAGAAGGGATAATACGAAGATCCCCGCGCGGGGGGCGCCGGAAGGATCGCAGCGAATCGAAAGGAGTCATTATGAAAAGCAGAACCATCTCCATCATGCTGGCCCTTGCTCTCATCCTGAGCTGCGCGGTGTTCGCTCCGGTATATGCCGACGAGCAGAAGACCGCTACCGGCAGCGCCGCGGATACCGACATAGAGATCGCGGACGAGACCTGGGACAAGGAAGCCGCTGAATGGGCAGCGAAGACCGTTCTCAGCGACAGGACCTATTCCTGGAACAGCAGCGCGGCGATAAGCAGGGCAGAGGCCGTCACCTTCCTCTGGAAGGCCGCGGGCAGCCCCGTCGTCAACTACGCCATGCCCTTCAAGGACGTCGAAGAGGACGCCTTCTACACAGAGGCGGCCCGCTGGGCAGCTTCCGAGAAGATACTCCTCGGCGTCAGCGAGGATACCTTCGCGCCCGCTCTCTCCGTGACCCGCGAGCAGCTCGCAGCCCTGATCTACAGATACGCTCAGAGCAAGGGCGAGGGCTTCAGCGGACTGTGGATGTTCCTCCTCGATTTTGAGGACGCTTCCGCCGTCAGCAACTGGGCAGACGAAGCCATGCACTGGTGTGTCATGAACGGCGTCATCAACGGCGTCGGCGGAGGCAAGCTCGATCCCCAGGGAACGACGACACTCAAGCAGGCCTGCACCGTGCTCTACAGGGTGTTCAAGTAAGGATATCAGCCGATTTCAGCGAAACAAAGGGCCCCGCGCTGGCGGGGCTCTTTTAGTATCTATTTTTCAGTATAGCTTTTTTGTTTTGATATCGCTTTTTTGCTTCCTCGCGCGATATCCTACTTCGTCTGCGTCTTGGAGATCAGGGGCTCGCATACGCCCTCTATGCCGGTGAGGGCGAGCACGCAGAGTAGGTTCCTCTGAACGCCCTTGTACGAATCGGTCGGGTCGTACCACTCGCTGATATCGTGGGTGCCGCCGCTCTTGCCGCCGCCGGAGATGGTCGCCGCCGGGATGCCGAGCGAGAGGGGGATGTTCGCATCGGTGCTGGAAAGGCTGCGCATGATAGGCTCCGTCCCGGCCGCCTCATAGGCTGCCTTCAGGATCTGAACTATCTCGCAGTTCTCGTCCTGCACCGCACCGAGGGATCCGCTTATCTCCTCGTGTTCTACGGTGATCTTGGCCTCGGGGTCGAATCTCACGACCTTGCCCTCGGCGGTCTGGAAGGCTCTTACCTCGGCCCATCTCTCGTATTCTTCGTCGGCGCACTGCTTCGCGATCTCGACGCACTTCTCGTGGAAGGCCCTCATGACGTCCGCGCTCGCGCTGCGCACGTCCATGGTGAAGGAGCATTCGCTCGCAATGGATGTCACGCCGGTGCCGCCTTTGACGGTCGATACGTTGAAGATGGTGAAGGGGTCGAGAGGGGGACGCAGCTCCTCTATCTTTGCTATAGTGCGGCCCATGCACATGAGGGGATTGACCAGCCCGTAGGCTCCCATGGAATGCCCGCCGGGGCCCTTGAAGGTGATCCTGTACTGAACGTCGGATACTCCGCCGTAGGTCAGCTGGTCTCCGCAGCCGTCTACGGAGACGAAGGCGTCCACCTTCGTTCCCTTGGTGTTGAATATATGGCGCATCCCGCGGAAATTGCCCACGCCCTCTTCTCCGGAGTCGCCGCCTATGTAGAGCGTGCACGCGGGCTTGATGTCGGCCGCTTTCATCGCGCGGAGCATGCCGAGGACCTCGGCGCAGCCCCTGGTGTCGTCGCAGATGCCGGGCCTGCATATCCTGCTGCCTTCCATGTGCATCGTGAGGTCTGTTTCAAGCGGGAATACCGTATCGAGGTGGGCGCTGACCATTACGATGGGGGAGCCCTCGGGGCCCGGTATAACCGCGAAGGTGTTGCAGACCTCGTCCTGGACGGTCTCATAGCCCATCTCCTCTATCATCTCGCGAAAGCGGGCGGCCTTCTCGGCCTCGTGGTTGGAGTAAGCGGGTATGCCCGCGAGCTCTATCTGCTGGGCGACTGTGTTCTCTTCGTCCGCCTTTATGAATTCAAATGCTTTTTTGACTTTTTCGCTGTTTTTTAGCGCCGCCAGTTTTTCTTTCATCGCTGCTCCTTTCATAGCCTAAGATATCGCGACCTCTCCCGCGAGATCGGTCTCAAACAGTCTTCTGACCTCATCGGGATCCTTGGTCTGCCCTAAAGCCCACATAAGTTTGGTCACGGCTGCCTCGGTCGTCATGTCTCGGCCCGAGATCACGCCGCAGGAAAGAAGTTTGGTGCCCACTTCGTAGAATCTGAGGTCGCTCGCGTCGTAGAGACACTGGCTCACGACCACGACCGATACTCCCGCCGAGGTCAGCCTCTCGAGCGCGTCCAGCAGGTTCCTCCTGATGAAGTGCATTCCGCCAAGGCCGAAGGCCTCGATCACGACTCCCTTGTAGTCCATGCTTCGCAGAGTATCGAAGATCTCCGGCTTGGTGCTCGGGATGAGCTTGAGCAGGAAGACGTCCGTGCACAGCTCGTCCTTCAGCCTGAACATCTCTTCGGGAGCCTTGTCGCTCACGTACTTTCTAAGTCCGTCTCCATAGACCTCTCCGAGCAGCCCGGCGTTGACGCTCTCGAAGGCTTCGAAGCCCATGGTCCTGACCTTGACCGCCCTGCAGCCCCTGATGATCTTGCGGTTGAAGGCTATGCTTACGCCATTTATCCCGCTGTCCACGGCCGCAAAGGCTGTGTAGAGGTTGGTCCTGGCGTCCGTGAGCATGTTGTCGATCGGGACCTGGCTCCCGGTGATAACGACAGGTTTATCCAGCCCGCGAAGCATGTAGCAGAGCATCGAAGCGGTGTAAGCCATGGTGTCGGTGCCGTGGGTGATGACTATGCCGTCGTATGCGCCTATCTTCTCAGCGACGGCCCGCCCGATCTTCTGCCATTCTTCGGCCTGGATGTTGGAGCTGTCGAGGCTCAGCAGGTCTTCGACGTCTATGTCGTAGTGCTTTGGCAGCTCTTCAATGTAATCGAGCAGCTGGCCCGAGTCCATGTCCGGCGCCAGTCCGTCTCCGGAATTCCTGGAGGCTATGGTACCGCCCGTTGTGATCAGAAGTACCTTTTTCTTTCCCATTGGAGCTCCTTTCGTCACCTTGCTTCTAAGAATCTCTTGTAATAGAATATATCACTAAAAAGCGATACGTGAGCATAAAAAATGAATTATTTTGGCGCTTATGGGCATAATTATGCGCAATAATGGTATAATATGCACGAATAGAGAAAGGAGCAGTCATGGCGATCGAAAGTCTCGTAGTGTTTTTCCCTTGCAGCGACATAGAGAAAACGCTAAACTTTTATACCGATACAGTCGGGCTGAAGCTCGCCCAGTCTCAGGGCGGGGGAAAGGCTATCATCCTGGATACGGGATGCGGTCTTCTGGGCTTCTGCCAGTACGACGACGGAAGGCCCATCCCCTCAGGGGAGCTTAGTCCCTGCGTGAGCTTCAACTGCGAGGATGAGGAGGACGTGGACAGGCAGTTCGAGCGCCTGAAGTCTGCGGGCGCCGAGATCCTGCAGCCTCCGATGAGGCACGCGCAGTTCCCCGTATATTCCTGCTTTTTCAGGGATCCCGACGGGTATAAGATAGAATTCCAGAAGATATTGAGAGAATAACTGTCTGCGAGCGGGCGTAAAAACCTCGGCAGACAAAGGGGCGGACAGAGGCCTTAGGCAGGCCTGTTATAAGGGGTCTGCTCGATAACTAAGGAGAGACAGCTGTGAGACATAGCGGAACCAAGACTATAGAGACTGAAAGACTGATACTGAGGAGATTCGCGCTGACCGACGCTGAAGCCATGTACAGGAACTGGGCTTCCGATCCCGAAGTAACAAGATATCTGACCTGGCCCACGCACAGCAGCGTCGGGATAACGGAAGAGGTCCTGGGCGGCTGGATCCCGTCTTATCAAAGCGATGATTATTATCAGTGGGCCATTGTCTTCAAGGAAAACGGGAGCGAGCCCATCGGCAGCATTTCCGCCGTCGATCTTGACGACAGCGTTTCAAAGGTGCACATAGGCTACTGCCTCGGAAGGGCATGGTGGCACAGAGGCATAATGACCGAGGCCCTGGGAGCCGTTATGGACTTCTTCTTCGACGAGGTCGGCGCGGAGCGCATTGAGAGCCGCCACGACACGAGGAACCCTCATTCCGGCATGGTCATGAAGAAATGCGGAATGAGGCTCGAGGGAGTGCTGCGCCGCTCCGACAGGAACAATCAGGGAATCTGCGACGCATGCTGGTACGCGCTGCTTAAGAGCGAGAGGGAGAGCGCTAAAGGCGCTTACAGATACGTCGCGCTGAGGGAGGTTCCCGAACTCAAAGACTCCGCTGCTGACTGGTTCCACAGCAAGTGGAAGGTCCCAAAGGAGGCCTACCTGGAATGCATGGACGACTATCTCTCCGGCAGGACGGAATACGGCTGGTATCTCTGCCTATGCGGGGATGAGATAGCGGGCGGTCTCGGCGTGATAGAAAACGATTTTCACGACAGGAAGGACCTGACTCCCAACGTCTGCGCCGTCTATACCGAGGAGGCGCACCGCCGCAAGGGCATAGCCGGCCGCCTGCTCGATATGGCGGTGGAGGACCTGCGCGCAAAGGCCGTCTCTCCCGTATACCTGCTGACCGATCATACGGGCTTTTACGAGCGCTACGGATGGGAGTTCCTGTGCATGGTTCAGGGCAACGATCCTGAGCCGTCGAGAATGTATATCCATAGGTGAGGCGTCGCCGGATGCGTGCCTTTGGGACCAGAGTGCTTCGTCGCCTGATGCTGATCGCTTCGCTTCGCGTGGTCTCTGGAACGAGAGAACAAGAAAAAGTATTTAAAAGCGGATAGGATACTCCTATCCGCTTTTGCTCGTTCCAGGGACCGGGACGCTCGCGCAGCGTCAACATAGACGGCGCCTCGCAATGGTCCCGCAGGCGCGTATCCGGCGTTTATCCGGCGCGGCTGAAACTTAATACGTTCATTCGGCGTATTTCAAATCTGCGCCTTGCAATGATCCCTCGTCCGCCCCGCAGGACCGAGGAATGCTGTGAATCAACCCAGACAGCATCTCTTAGATCCACAAAAAGCCATCGCGCACTATCCACCGCACGCTGCCGCGAGGCCGGCGAGGAGCATAGCGAGGAGCAGCTAAGCGTTTAAGAAAAACGGCCCCGTAGTCTTCAGATGCGCCGGGTGTAGGCGCAAGGTGTATATGTCCGAAGCCCCTGCCCTTATGGGGGACAGGGGCGAGTTTATGCACCGTACTGAAGACAGGGGCTGTTTTTCTGTCTAACGCTCTGCTCTGAAGCTCTCTGGTCCGAGAAGGCCCCACGGCAGCGCGTTGGTTAATATGGCAGCGACTTGTTAAATACGGCAGCACTTTGGTCAAACAGTCGGACTAGCGCCGCACTGCTCCAATTAGAAGAACTTAGCGATCTCGCTGAGCTCCTTGCGGGGACGCATAGCGGGCTCCTCGCCGCGCTTTCCTATGGCGATGACCGCCATGATCTGCTCATTCTCGGGGATGGCGAGCGCCTCGCGTATGAACTCCTCGTTCCTTATGCCCATGATGAGGGTGTCGTAGCCTTCGTTTGAGGCCGCGAGAACGAGATAAGCACCCTGCAGGCCGAGGTCGTAGGCGCCCCAGCAGTTGCCGGCGTCGTTGGCGGGCTTTCCGTCTATGAATCCGACCTCGTCCTTGACGAAGGTGCTCACTATGAGCGCCGCGTTCTCGGATTTCTTGGCGTTACCCTCGGGAAGGGCGTTCACGCGGAACTCATCCAGCAGCTCGGGGCTCTCGACTACGTAATACCTGGAAGTCTGCATATTTTTCCAGGACGGGGCCATCTGAGCCTTCCTGAGGACGGCCTCTATGCCGCTCTTGGGCGCGGGGGACAAGTACTTTCTCACGCTGCGTCTCATCGTCGTCAGCATACTGAATTCCATTGTGTACCTCCTTTTCATAACTGCGAAAGGGACGGGACCCGCGGCTTTGGAAGCGGCGAAGCTCCGTCCCGTGATCTCTGGATATATCTGCATTATACAATACGATGGGCCGGCGGGCTAACTCAAATTTTGAAGCCTGCGCTCCGTCCCTCTTCAAAAGGCTGCGGATATCTGCTAAAATATACTGATATGTTATGTGCCCGGATAAGAGACCTCTGGTACGGAATCAGGGCCGAGGGACGTTTGGGCAGGCAGCTTAGCGATGAAGGAAGAACAGAAAAAGAAGCAGCTTCAGACCATAGGCATGATGATGGTCCTTACCCTTCTGGGAAAGGTCCTGGGCTTGGTGCGCGATCTACAGCTCGGGCACCGCTTCGCCACGGGCTTCGAGGCCGACGCCTTCCTCGCGGCGAGCCGCATACCGAGGAATTTCTTCGACGCGGTCTTCGCATCGGCCATATCGGCCAGCTTCATCCCGGTCTTCAACGAATATCTTGAAAAGAAGGGAAAGGACGAGGCCTTCAGGCTCTCGGACGCCTTCATAAGCATAATAGCCCTGCTCACGGCGGGATTCAGCGCTCTTGGGATGATATTCGCTCCGCAGATCACGGCTTTCCTCGCGGACGGCTTCGATGCCCGGACCGCGGAGCTCTGCGCGGGTCTTTTAAGGGTGCTCTTCCCGACGGTGTTCTTCACGGGCATAGCCTTCTCAATAGTGGGAGTGCTGCAGTCGCTTGGGGAGTTCAGTATACCCGCGCTGCTGAGCACCGCCTCCAATCTCGTAATAATAGCGTATTACCTGCTGCTCTGCGGCAGATTCGGTATAAGCGGGCTTGCCTGGGCCTTCCTCGCAGGCTGGGCAGTGCAGGTTCTCATACAGCTGCCTTCGCTCAGGCGCTTCGGTTACCGCTATAGGCCGTCCCTGCGCCACGAGGGCCTCAGACCCATAATGAAGCTCATGCTGCCCGTGCTCGTCAGCACCTGGATGCAGCCCGTGAACCTCACGGTCGCGACAAAATTCGCCTCCAGGATAGCGGGAGGAGCGTCATCCCTAGAATACGCGAACACTCTTTACACGATAATAACCGGAGTCTTCGTGCTCTCCATTGCAAACGTCATATTTCCTGAGCTCTCGAGGCTCAGCGCCAGGCAGGACGGAGGCGGCATAGGCGAGCTCGTCGACGACACGCTCAGGCAGATGATATTCATACTCGCGCCGCTCGCGGCCGGGCTCATGATACTTGCAAGGCCTCTTGTCCGCCTGCTCTACGAGTGGGGCGAATGGGGAGAGGAGTCGACGGCTCTGACCTCGGGCGCTCTCGCCATGCTCGCGCTCGGTATGCTCGGCTACGGCGTGCACGTGATACTCAGCAGGGTCTTCTACGCGAGGCAGGAGGGGAGGCTTCCCCTGATCTCAGGGATCGTATCGGTCGCCGTAAACCTGCTGCTGTGCATGACGCTCTGGAGAGGCGCAGGTATAAGGGGCCTCGCCGCGGCTTCGGCCGTCAGCCAGCTCGCGGCGGCAGCGGTGCTCTTCGTAGCCCTCGCGAGAAGGGACCGCGGCATGCTGAGCCCCGGCTTCGCTCTGGAGATAGGGAAGATGCTCGTATGCTCCGCCGTAATGGGAGCCTGCGTCTACGCCTGCAGGCAGGCACTGTCCTCCGCGGCAGGGGCGGGGATCGTTTCAAGGATAGCGGCCTTCGGGCTGCCCACGGTCCTCGGCATAGCGGTCTATTTCGCCGCGGCCGCGCTAATGCGCATTGAGACTATGAAGAGCCTTCTCGGGCTCCTTAAAGGAAGGAGATAGTATTGATCGCTGAGAGCCTGATACTTGGAAGTATCATCTATCTGCTGAAAAAGATATATAGATCAGCCTACGAGAGCGCTCCCGGAAGGGCGTTCAGCAGGCTCTGCGCCGCGCTCGCGTCCGAGTGGGACAGAAGCGCTGTAGTGAATTGGTTCTGCACGCCCGGCTTCCTCGGGAAAAAAGCCGGGAAGAGCGCGGGCCGCGCGAGGAGATCTCTTTGCTCCGCGTACGAGCGCCTCGGCATGAGCAGGGCCGTCAGCGGCAGCATGTTTTTGAACTGCTTCATCTGGGCCGGCCTCGCTGCCGTGCTCGCGCCTCTGATCCCTACGATGGGAGTCCTCGCCCTCTGCATGGTCGCCTACGGCTCAGTGCTGCTCAGGCTGCTGCACGACAGGAGCTACGGCTACGAGCGCTCCCCGCTGAGCCTCCCGGTGAACGTCTACGCGGCGTTCTATCTCATAGGAACGCTGCATTCCGTGGACAGGAGCGGGAGCCTTTATATAGGAGTGCTCTCCATAGTCTTCATACTCTTTTCCACGGTCCTCTATTACAGCGTCGACAGGCAGCGTCAGCTCGATCTGCTCACGGCCCTGATGGTAACGGCGGCCGCGGCCGTCTCTTGCTACGGCATACTGCAGTACAAGTTCCGCTGGGGCTATCAGTCCGCGGCGTGGATAGACGACGATATGTTCTCCAGCATAAGGTTCAGGGTCAGCGCGACCCTACAGAACCCAAATATGCTTGGACAGTACCTGCTGCTCATGATTCCTCTCGGAGGAGCGAAGCTGCTCGGCTCCAAGGGGACGCTTAAAAAGCTTTATTATTTCTGCTGCTGCGCAGCGATGTGCCTCTGCATGCTGCTGACCTTTTCGAGGGGGGCGTGGCTCGGTCTCATGTTCGCGGGAGTGATCTTCTTCGTGCTGCTGAGGCCCCGGCTGCTCTTCATGGCGCCCTTCGCGCTCATAGCGCTGTACATGATGCTGCCTGAAACGATCGCTCAGCGCTTCACCAGCATAGGAGACCTCACCGACAGCTCCACATCATACCGTCTGAATATATGGCTCGGCACCATAAGGATGCTGAGGGACGGCTACTGGAAGCTGGGCATAGGCCCCGGCGTGGACGCCTTCAATAAGATATATCCCTACTACAGCTACGAGACCGTCGTGGCGCCGCACGCGCACAATCTCTTCCTGCAGATCGTGTGCGACGCGGGCATAGCTGCGCTTATCGTCTTCCTCTGGATACTCCTGAGGCTATACAGGACGCTCTGCGCGGCGCAGAGGATCGAGAAGGACTTCATGTCCAAGCTGCTTCAGATCGCCTGCCTTTCCGGCATGAGCGGCTTCCTGGTCCAGGCTATGACGGACTATTCCTTCTACAATTACAGGGTCATGTTCATATTCTGGGCATACGCCGGGCTCGGCGCGCTCTGCGCCAGAAGGAGCTCGATGAAGAGGGGAGGGAGCCTGCTTTGATAAAAGTCCTTAACGTCATCAGCGACAGCAATATAGGCGGGGCCGGCAGAGTCCTGATCAACTATCTCAGATACTGCGACCGGGAGAATTTCCGCGTGATGACGGCTCTCCCTAAGGGCAGTCTGCTCGCCGAGCCTCTCAGAGAGCTGGGAGGTGAGGTCTATGAGCTCGACGGTCTCGCGGAGCGCTCCTACAGCAGGGAAGACGTCAAGCTGCTCGAAAAGCTCATAAACGAGCTGAGACCCGATATCGTGCATACGCACGGTGCCCTTTCGGGCCGCATTGCCGGAAGGCGCTGCGGCTGCAGGGTCGTCTACACGAGGCACAGCGCGTTCCCCGTGCCAGCGAAGCTCAAGTATCCTCCCGGACGCTGGGTCAATAAGCTCGTCAACGAGCATTACGCGGACCACATAATAGCGGTGAGCCCGGCTGCCGCCGAGAATCTGACCGACGCCGGGATATCCGGAAAGCTCATAACCGTCATGATGAACGGAGTCAGCCCCGTCGAGAGGGTTAGCGATGAGGAGAGGGAGAGACTGAGAGCCGGCTGGGGAATAGCTCCGGAAGACTTCGCCCTGGGCATACTCGCGAGGATAGAGCCCTACAAGGGCCATATGCACATAATAGAGGCTCTGGATATGTTGAGATCTCAGGGCAGGAGGGTCAAGCTCCTGATCGCCGGGACGGGATCCTTTGAGAGCGATCTTAAGGCCGAGGTCCAAAGGCGGGGGCTGGAGGAAGACGTGGTCTTTCTCGGCTTCGTAAGCGACGTGGCTCCGGTGCTGAGCGCTCTGGACCTTCAGCTGAACGCCTCCTACGGGACGGAAACGTCGAGCCTCTCGGTGCTCGAAGGCCTGAGCATGGGCCTTCCCGCGGTCGTCTCCAGCTACGGAGGCAATCCCTGGCTCATAGACGACGGGGAAGACGGCCTGATTTTCGAAAACAGAAACAGCGAGGCCCTGGCGGCCGCCATAGCGAGGCTCATGGACGAGCCGGAGACTATGGAGCGGATGAGGAGGCGCGCGAAGGAGATCTTCTCACAGCGCTTCACCGGGGAGATATTCGCGAAGAACATAGAAGACGTGTACTACAAGGTCCTGGAGGATAAGAAAAATGGCGGAAAATAAAAAGCGCTTCCACTTCAATCTTTTCGACGCGCTGATAATAGTGCTGGCCTTGGCCGTGGGTCTTGGCGCCGTATATCTCAGGAACCGCAGCTCCGGAGAGCCCTCGGGAAGGACACGCGAGACTGCGACCATGCGCTTCACCGTGGAGCTCACCGCGGCGCCCATAGGAATGCTGGACCAGATGACCCCGGGATGCAGCGTGTACAGGAGCACCGACGGCACCTACCTCGGCACCCTGGCGGAGGTGAGCTATAAGCCTCATACCGAGATAAAATGGTCCGAGACCGCCGGAGCCTTCGAGGAGATCGAGTATCAGGAGAATTACGATATCTACGTGACCATCGAGAACCAGGGCTACAGCACGTCCAGAGACATAGTCATAGGCAGCGTTGCGCTCAAGGTCGGCGACGAGATCGCCGTCAAGGGCAAGGGCTTCGCCAAGATGGGCTACGTCTATTCGGTAGATACCATGGGCGCGGAGATTACTCAGGACAGCTACGAGGGCAACGGATCGCTGAACTTCACCTACGTCATGAATTTCACCGACTGCAGGGATTTCGTGGCCGCGAACTTCCACGAGGGCGACAGGCTCTACGACAAGCTCAGCGGCTCGCTTCTGGGCATCGTGCAGAGCGTGAGGACAGAGCCCCACTTCGAGACCCAGGTAGGGGAAGGCGGAGCCGTGTTCGCCGAGAAGACCGGACGAAGCGACGTCTACGTAACGGTTAAGGGCAGGGCCGTGGATAAGGCCGACGGCTACTATCTCGACGGAGGCATAGAGCTTAAGGTCGGAGCGACCTCGCAGCTCGTCTCCCAGTACATCAACAGAAACGGACTCTTCTTCGAGATCCTGAGCATGGAGCAGTAAGGGCCGATGAGCAAAAAGATCCTTATGGCCCTTATGGGCCTTGATATAGGAGGGGCGGAGACCCACGTAGTGGAGCTTTCGAAGGAGCTGCTGCGCCGGGGCTTCGACGTCCTCGTCATATCGAACGGCGGCGTCTACGAAGAGGAGCTTGAGCAGGCGGGAGCCCGCTGCTTCCATGCGCCGCTCAACGTCAGGAAGCCATTACCCATGCTGCGCTCCCTGCTTGCGCTGCGAAGGCTCATCAGGGACGAGAAGCCGGACGTAGTCCACGCCCACGCGAGGATACCGGCCTTTCTCTGCGGCATACTGCACAGGCGCATGGGTTTTCCCTTCGTGACCTCGGCCCACTGGGTCTTCACGACTGAGGGCCTGCTCGGGAAGCTCACCAACTGGGGAGAGCAGACCGTCGCGGTCAGCGACGATATCAGGGATTACCTGAAGGACAACTATGGAATACCCGATGAGAACATCATCGTCACGATAAACGGCATAGATACAGAGAGGTTCTCGCCCGAGATCTCCGGGGAGAAAGTGCTGGCCGAGTTCGGCTTCAGCGCCGCCAGGCCCGTCATCTCCTACGTGAGCCGCATGGATGAGAGCAGGGCCCTTGTCGCGAGGCAGCTTGTAGCGATCGCGCCCCGCCTGAGAGAGAGGATAGAGGGACTTCAGCTCATCATAGCCGGGGGCGGCGACGCTTACGACGATATCAAGGCAAAGGCCGACGCCGCGAACGAGGCCGCCGGGGAAGTCTATATAGCCATGCCCGGCGCCAGGACGGATATAAACGAGATAGCCGCGGCCGGAGACCTCTTCGTCGGAGTCAGCCGCTCCGCTCTCGAGGCCATGGCGGCGGAAAAGCCCGTCATAGTTGCGGGAAACGAAGGCTATATAGGTCTGTTCGACGAGAGCAGGCTGCAGATATCCAGGGATACGAACTTCTGCTGCAGGGGCTGCGAAGAGTCCTCAGAGAAGCTTCTCGAAAGAGATATCCTGCGCGCGATGCTAGGGCTCAGCGCGGACGATAGAAAGGCTCTCGGCAGTTACGGACGCTCAGTCATAAACGAATATTATTCCGTCGGAAGGATGGCCGCGGATTGCGAGGAGGCCTACCGCAGGGTGCTCGCCTCCCATACGAAGGTGGTGGTCTCGGGCTACTACGGCTTCAGAAACCTGGGAGACGATTCGATACTGCTCGCGCTGAAGGAAGACCTTCAGAGAGCCTGCCCCGGCGCGACGCTCACCGCGCTCTCCAAGAGGCCGGCAGAGACTAAGGAGCGCTGCGGGATACAGGCTGTGGACAGATTCTCTCCCTTCGCGGTCAGAAAGGCCATAAAGAGCTGCAGCTGCTTCGTTAGCGGCGGCGGGAGCCTTCTTCAGGATCACACCAGCACCAGGTCGCTGCTCTATTACACCTGGCTCATACGCATGGCGTGGCGCTTTGGCAAGCCGATAATGTTCTATGCCAACGGCATAGGTCCCGTAAGCGATCCCAAAAATCGCGAGAGGGTCAGGGAAGTGTCCGAGATGGCAAATATCATAACGCTCAGGGACAGCGCTTCCTGCGAGGAGCTGAGATCCATGGGAGTGAGGAACGAGAACGTCTTCGTGACCGCGGACCCGGTATATGCGGTGGGAAAGGGAGACCCCGGACGCGGGAGGACGCTCCTCGAAGAAAGAGGCATAGACCCCGGAAAGCGCCTGGTCGGAGTCTCCGTGCGCTTCGCGAAGGGCATGGAGATGAACAGGGAGGCCTTCGCGCGCTTCTGCGACGAGGTCTCAAATGACGCGGAGATAGTTTTCATAGACATGCAGCAGCCGGCGGACGGAGAGGCGAGCGCGGCGGTGAAGGCTCTTATGAAGAGTCCTGCCCGCGAGATAGATTCTCCCTACTCGCCGCAGGACCTCATGGATATGATCGCCTGCATGGACGCCGTCGTCAGCACGAGGCTTCACAGCATGATATTTGCTGCCTGCTCGGGAGTGCCCGCGCTCGGCATAGATTACGATCCCAAGGTTAGGGCCTGCGCGGAGTCTCTTGGCATGCCGCTCATAGGCACGCTCTCGGATTTCGACCCCGCATCGGCCGCTGGGGATCTGAGAACGGTGCTATCCGAAAGGGAGAGCTACGCGCACAGGATAAGGGCTGCGTCGGAGGAGCTCTCCGCGAAGGCTGCCGAGAACAACAGGCTCTTCAGAGAGCTCATCTCGTGAATTTAGGGCCTTAGCCGCTTTATCCGAAGACCTTCTCTCCGCCCAGCCAGGCGCCGAGTATCTCTATTTCCTTTATATGGTCAGGATCCGCCTCGAAGGGATCCTCAGAGAGCAGGGTAAAGTCCGCCAGCATGCCGGGCACTATCCTGCCTTTTATATCCTCGTCGAAGCTGGCTCTCGCTGCGTTCCTCGTGAAGCTGTCAAGGGCCTCCTCTACGGTGAAGGCTTCTTCTTTTAGGTAGACCTCTCCGCCGGAGCAGCTCCTTCTCGTCACGGCGCACTGTATGCCCTTCATGACGTCCGGCAGCTCTACGGGGCAGTCGGAGCCGTTAGAGACGCAGACTCCCTTATCCATGAGAGTCTTCCAGCTGTAGCTCGAGGAAGCGAGCTCTTCTCCCGCCCTTTCTTTCACGATCTTCGTGTCGTAATCCAGGAATATGCTCTGCGCGTAGACGTGCATTTTAAGCTTCGCTATGCGCTCGAGCTGGTCGGGCCTGCTGATCTGGCAGTGCACTATGCCGTGCCTGTGGTCGGCGCGGGGATGCTTTTCGAGGGCCTTTTCCGCGGCGTCCAGCACCATGTCTAGGCAGGCGTCTCCTATGGCGTGAACGGCGAACTGAAATCCGCTCTCGTTTGCGCATTCCGTCAGGGCGTCGAGCTGCTCCTGAGTGAATATGGGAAAGCCTCTGCCAGAGGGATCGTCGGCGTAAGGCCTGCTGAGATACGCCGTACGCGCTCCCAGGGAGCCGTCTCCCAGTAGCTTTAGGGGTCCTATTCTGAACATATCGCTGCCGCTTCGTGCGCTGTTTCCCGCCGCCGTGAATCTCTTGAAATCATCGACCTCCGTGAGGTTGCACTGCTCGTATACCCTGACCGTCAGCTCTCCGGAGGCTTCGAGCTCCTTGTACGCTCCGATCACCGTTTCCCAGGGGAGGCCCCTGAAGGCGCTGAAGTCGTCGCTTTGAACGCTGGTGATGCCGTAGCCGTTCAGCGCGCGGCAGGCGCTCCTTATCATGTCCTTTACCTCCTCCTTGCCCGGGAGGGGGATATTGTTTACTATCAGGGGCATGGCTCCGTCGTAGAAGAGCCCGTCCGGCTCTCCGTCCTTCATCCCTATGCGGCCGCCTTCGGGGGAAGGCGTGGACGCGTCGATGCCGCAGAGCTCGAGCGCCTTGCTGTTGACCGCCATGGCGTGGCCGCAGCAGCGGGTTATGGCGATGGGATGGTCTTTGGAGACCCTGTCGAGGTCCCATCTGTTTGGCATGCGGCTGACGTCAGAGAAGTAGTCCTGGTTCCAGCCGCGCCCTCTGAGCCACTGTCCCTCTCTTAAGGGATGCGCTTTCGCGTGCTCCCTCAGGCAGTCCAGCAGCTCTCCTAAGCTTGCTGTGTGCTCCGCGAGGGGAGCCATGGACAGCGCGCTCCCGAAGCCGAGCAGGTGCATGTGGCTGTCGTTGAAGCCCGCGCATACGAAGCGGCCGCCGAGATCTTCGGTTTCGTCCGCGCCTAGGGCGTATCCCTCCTCGCTGCTGCCGGCGAATATGAACCTGCCGTCTTCCACGGCGAAGGCCTCCTTTAGAGGCAGCTCGCCGGTATATACCTTCGCGTTTTTATAGAGCTTCTTCATGCAAAATCCTCCCCGCCTTGCGGCGTATGAGCCTGCGTCGCTGATATCCTTGTCGTTTTAATAAACTTTAGCATCCTTTAAGCCCTTGTTCAATACATGAAGAACGAGCGCACTTCCGCAGCGGGCCTAATTATGATATAATTCAAATATCTATGAGGTAAATTATATGAGGATGATCACAGTCGCGGCAGGAATGCTGCTTTCCATAATCGGCGCCTTTTGCTTTATATTCTCGGGCTATTCCTTTTCGAGCATAGCCTTCGTGGTCGGCATGGCCATGCTGCTCGCGGGAGCGCTCGAGACCGCGTCCTGGATAGTATCCGGACGCGTGAGCAGGCTACCCGACACCCTTCTTGTCGAGGGAATAGTAACTGCGCTTTTCGGCTTCTCAGTGCTCAACGACCAGGTGCCTGACGCTCTAGTCGCCATGTTCTTCGGGAGCCTCACGGCGATATCGGGAGCCACGAGGGTCTCCCAGAGCTTCGCGGTAAGCCGCTACAGGCCGCGCGACTGGGCCAAGGTCATGGCCTTCGCGGTCATGGTCTGCCTCTTCGGCGTGGTCATGATGATGCCTGTGCTCGTTTCGGCGGCCTCTCCAATGATACTGGTGGGAGCTTCTTTCATACTCAACGGGCTCTCGCTGCTCGTATACGCGATGTATATGGAGGGCGCGTCCTCCGAAAAGGCCGAGGAAGCCAGGGCGCGGCGCGCGGCGAAGGCCGCCGCTGCGGAGCAGAAGAAAAAGGAACGCGAATACATGAACAGCCTTTCCCGCAAGGAAAGGGCAGAGGCTCAGGCGGAGAAGAAGCGCCTGCGCAGAGAGGCCGAGGAGCAGAGGCGCGAAGAGCGAAGGCTCCGCCAGGAGGCCAGGCAAGCAGCTTCAAGGACAGCCGCGGAGGAGACTATATCCCTCAGCGATGAGGACGTCGAGAAGATAAAAAAGGCAGCCGATGAGCTCGGCTTTACCGACTCCGCAGCCGGAGAAGGCGCAGCGGCAGCGACGGCGGTCACGGCAGCCGCTCAGGCGAAGCTCGCCGCCTCGGAGCAGGCTGCGGCTTCAAATACCGAAGATCCCGAGCAGGAGCCCTCGGACGCCGCGGACGCGGCGGAGGCTTTAGAGATCGCCGGAACTGATCCGAAGGATGCTGTCAAGGGCGTCGGATCCGAAACAGCGGCCGCTGCAGGCTCTTTCAGTGAGCCTTCCTTCTGGCCTGAATTCAGGAAGCCCGAAGATATCCCCAGGCTCAGGACTCAGAGCGCCCAGGACGAGGAGATCCGGGAGCCCGAGACCGCAGCGGAGGAGCCTCTGACCATAAGAAAGGCCGTAAGCCTGGAGGAGATAGAGGCGGAGGACGTAGACCTCGCATTCGACGATATAGTGCTTCCCCCGGCCGATACTAAGGCAGAGGGCGGCGAGGCGTGGAAGAGGCTCGATATCCTCAGGGAGATCGACTCAAAGAAGGGAAAGAAAGAGGAATACAGAGCCTTCACAGGGCTCAAGGAGGGCGAGCTGAGCAGCGCCAAGCAGCGTCAGCGCCTGTCCGACGAAGGTATATTCGATCAAAAGCTCTCGTTCGACGCCCTTGATCCGAACAAGGCGGATCCCGAGGGCAGATAGGAGGAAAGGAATGAAGATAAAGTTCTGCGGCGCAGCCACCGGCGTCACCGGCTCCTGTCATCTGGTATCGGCCGGGGGGCACAAGATACTACTGGACTGTGGAATGTTCCAGGGCGGCAAGGAGATGGAGCGCATGAACAGGACCCCGTTTCCGTTTGACCCCAAGGAGATCGAATGTGTAGTGATAAGCCACGCTCATATCGATCACTGCGGCAGACTTCCGCTGCTCGTCAAGCGCGGCTTCAAGGGCCCCGTGTACGCCACCGACGCCACCGCCGATCTGCTCGGAGTGATGCTCAGGGACAGCGCGCACATACATGAGACCGACGCGAAATGGGACGCAAAGAGGGCGGAGCGCTCAGGCAGGGAAGCTCTCGAGCCGCTCTACACCATGGCCGACGCCGAGGAGGCCATTAAGCTCGTGGTTCCCAGGCGCTACGACCAGCTCTTCGAGCTCAACGACTGCATGAAGGTCGTTTTCAACGAGGCCGGACATATACTCGGTTCCGCGATCATAGAGCTCTTCGTGCAGGAGGACGGCAATACTACCAAGCTCGTCTTCTCCGGAGACCTTGGCATGCCCGACAGGCCCATACTCAAAGACCCGAAGAAGATAAAGAAGGCCGACGTGCTCATCATGGAGACCACCTACGGGGGAAGGCTCCACGAGTCCAACCAGGTGAGCAGTTCAAGGCTCATAGACATAGCCGTGAAGACCAGCGCCCGCGGAGGGAACGTAATAATACCGAGCTTCGCGGTAGGACGCACTCAGGAGCTGCTCTTCGAGCTCAACAAGGTATACGACGGAGTCGGGCCGGCTCACGAGGCTCTCAAGGACGTGCCGGTGTACGTGGACAGCCCCATGGCCGCCCAGGCGACCCAGGTATTTTTGGACAACGCCCAGAGCTACGACGACGAGGCCAGGGAATATATAGTGCTCGGAGATCATCCGCTTGAATTTCAGAACCTGCGCTTCGTCGCGACCAGCGAGGAGAGCCAGAGGCTGAACGGGGACGGAAAGCCGAAGATCATACTCTCCGCGAGCGGCATGTGCGACGCGGGCCGCATAAGGCACCACCTCAAGCACAATCTCTGGGATCCGAAAAACAGCGTAGTCTTCGTCGGATATCAGGCGGAAGGCACCCTGGGCAGAAGGCTCATAGAGGGGGAGAAGACCGTCACCCTCTTCGGCGAGGAGATCGCAGTGAAGGCCCAGATATACAGCCTCGAGGGCTTCTCCGGCCACGCGGACAGGGATGAGCTCTACAAATGGCTGGACGGCTTCGAAAGGCAGCCCGGGCACATCTTCCTCGTCCACGGCGAAGAGGAGAGCAAGCAGGCTTTCGCCGAATACGTCTACGTCAACAAGGGCTGGAACTGTCATCCCGTCGAGGGATTCGAGGAGTTCGATATCAAGGACGGCACGGTGCTCGAGGGCGATACGCCCGAGCAGGATTTCGTGAGCGAAGAAGAGGTCGACGGCGTCAGGGAACGCATATCCAGGATGCACGACGAGCTCGAGGATATACTCTACAGCACCACGATGGCCGTGAGCAAGGAGCTGTCTCCCGAAAAGCTCACGGAGCTCAAGAACACGGTAGCTGACCTGGAAAAGGAGGTCCTGGCTCTCGGAGCCGTGGCAGCTTCCGACGAGCTCGTCACTGGAGACGCGGGAGCCATACCGCCGGAGAGCGCAGGGTCCGCGTCTGAGACCGAGCCAGAGGAAAACAGATAGCGTACGGCTGCTGAAAGGCAAAGGAAATGAAGAGAGGCGCCCATTACGACATAGCGGTGATAGGAGCGGGGGCATCAGGCCTTCTCGCGGCGATCTCGGCTGCCCAGATCGGACCTGGGCTGAGGATAGTCATAGTGGAGAAGAACTCCGAACCCGCGAAGAAGCTGTACGCGACTGGAAACGGGCGCTGCAACTATATGAACCGCTTCGTCAAGCCCGAGGATTTTCGCTCCGCCGGGACGGAAGGGGTGCCTCCCCACGCGAAGAGCCTCTTTTCGGGGAGCTCGGCGGAAAAGATGATACGCTTCCTCAGGGAGCTCGGAATAGAGCCGAGAGAGGAAGAAGACGGCAGGCTCTATCCGCGCTCGAACCAGGCTGCCGACGTGGTGAGAGCTCTACTCACGGCAGTCGGGAACGCCGGGATAGAGATAGTCTGCGGCTTCGACGTCAGGGAGATCAGCCAGATAGAGGACAGCTGCAAGATACTGTCGGCGGAGAGGGACTACCTCTACGCGAGGAGGGTCGTCATCGCCACCGGCGGCAAGGCAGGAATACAGTACGGCTGCACGGGAGACGGCTATAAACTCGCGGCGTCCTTCGGACACAGCGTGATCAAGCCCATACCCGCGCTGACTCAGCTCGTCACGAGGGACGATATATCCATGATGGTGGGCGCGAGGGTCCGCGCGCGCATAAAGCTGCTCGGGGTCATGGGTTACGGCAGCAGGCTCGCGGCGGAGGACAGCGGAGAGGTGCAGTTCACCAGGGACAGCCTCTCGGGCATATGCACCTTCAACGTCAGCCGATTCTTGAGATATGAGGAGGGAGTCTCCTACAGGGCGGAGCTCGACCTCATGGAGGAATACAGCGATCAGAGCGTCGAGGAGCTGCTGACGCACAGAAGAGCAGGCTTCAGAAACGAGCCCGTTCCCATGCTGCTCACGGGGCTCGTCCCTGACCGCGTGGCTTCGTACATCTCGAGCCGCGCCGGAGCTAAGCCTGGAAGGCTCTGCGCTTCGCTGGAAAGCTCCGATATCAAGCGCATCGCCAGGCTTCTGAAGACTCTGAGCTTCGATATAACCGGGACCAAGTCCTGGAAGGACGCGCAGGTCACCTGCGGAGGAGTAAGCCTGAGCGAGGTCGATCCCCAGAGCTTTGCGTCCGCGAGGTCAAAATATCTATATCTCGCAGGCGAGCTGCTCGACGTCGACGCGCGCTGCGGAGGATTCAACCTCAGCTTTGCCTTCGCCTCCGGAATGGCCGCTGGTATGGCCGCGGCCCGGAGCCTTTAGCAGAACGGAGACAAATGGTAAGGATACACGAGATAAAACTCAGGCCTGAGGAGAGCGAGGAGCTGCTCTTGGAGAGAGCCGAAAAGAAGCTCAGGCTGCCAAAGGGAAGCCTGGATTCGGTCAGCATCGCCAGGAAGTCGCTCGACTCCAGAAAAAAGCCCGAGATATACAAGGTCTACAGCCTCGACCTGAATACGGGTCTCAGCGATGAGGCCCTTTTTGCTGCCGCCAGGCGCAGCGGAGCGAAGCTTTCAGAGGCCAGAGACGAGAGCTATAGCGTTTCTGCCCCTGAGGGACTTGCCGAGGCCGCTTCCAAGGGACTCGTTTCAAGGCCCGTCGTTGCGGGCTTCGGACCCTGCGGCATGTTCGCCGGACTCGCGCTGGCGGCCTGCGGACTCAGGCCCCTGATACTCGAGCGCGGCTCCGAGATGAAAAAGAGGGTAGAGGCAGTCGAGAGCTTTTGGGGCGGCGGCGGTCTCAGCACGCTCACGAACGTGCAGTTCGGCGAGGGCGGAGCCGGGACCTTCTCGGACGGGAAGCTGACGACCGGGACCAAGGACCCCGCGAAGCGTTTCGTTTTGGAGAGCTTCGTCAGCGCCGGAGCGTCACCCGAGATACTCTATCTCCAGCATCCCCACATAGGGACGGACGTGCTGAGGGGGCTCGTCGTGAATATCAGGAAAAGGATACAGGAGCTCGGAGGAGAGCTTCGCTTCGAGACCGAGCTCGTTGGAGTCGATATATCCGGCGGGGCGCTCAAAGGAGTCTTCGTCAGGACTGCAGAGGGCGAGGAGCGTTTAGACGCCGACGCCCTGATAATCGCCCTTGGACACAGCGCGAGGGATACCGTCAGGGCTCTTTACGCCCAGGGTCTGATGATGGAGCAGAAGCAGTTCTCGATGGGCGTGCGCATAGAGCATAAGCAGAGGCTCATCGATATTGCCCAGTACGGAGCGCCGCATGAGGTGCTCGGCCTTCCGCCGGCGGAATATAAACTGAATACCAAGTGCTCGGACGGCAGGGGAGTCTATACCTTCTGCATGTGTCCCGGCGGCCGCGTCGTCGCGTCGGCCTCTCAGGAGGGAGGAGTCGTCACCAACGGGATGAGCGACTCGGACCGCGCGGGAGAGAACGCCAACAGCGCACTGCTCTGCGACGTGCGCACGGAGGATTTCCCGTCTGAGCATCCGCTCGCCGGAATAGAGCTGCAGGAGCGCTATGAGAGGCTCGCCTTCGAGCTCGGAGCTTCGAGCTACAGGGCGCCTGCGCAGAGGGTGGGAGACTTTCTGGACCCTGAGCAGAGGGTCGGAGATCCCCTGGCTCAGCTGCGGAGAACGGGAGAATTATTCGCTCCAGATCAGAAAGTCGGAGACTCTCTAAAAGAAGACGGAATGGACGCCGTGCTTGCGGACGCTCCAGAGCCCAGCTACCGTCCCGGGATAGTTTTCGCAGATATTGAAAAGTGCTTGCCTGACTTCGTGAGCGCGGATCTTCGCGAGGCCCTCCCAAAGCTCGGCAGACGGCTACAGGGCTTCGACGATCCCTCGGCTCTGCTCACGGCGGTCGAATCGAGGAGCTCCGCGCCCTTCAGGATAAAGAGAGACGCGCAGCGCAGATGCCTGGCGTCGGACGGAAGCGTCATAGAGGGACTGTTCCCCGGAGGGGAGGGCGCCGGCTATGCGGGCGGGATAATGTCCGCGGCCTGCGACGGGGTGCATCTGGCCGAGGCCGCTATGGACTTTCTGGCTCGACGTACGAATGGCCTTTAGAAAACTTAGATCAGGAATGATCTGCGTGGTATGAGCCCCGCGGAAGAAATACGAGAATAGAAAGGCCCCGCGCATAGCGCGGGGCCCGATCTTTATGCAATGCGGATGCAATTCTGCGGCAGTCGCTGTAATTGCTCAGCACAGGGCCTTAAGCAGCGACCTTCCCTCCATCTCGGCCGGCACGGGCTCGCCCATGAGTCCGAGCAGGGTGGGCGCGAGGTCGCACAGGGCGCCGCCTTCGTCCAGGGCCAGATCCTTTTCGCTGACCAGTATCAGCGGGACGGGATTGGTCGTGTGAGCCGTCATGGGGGCGCCGGTCTCGTCCATCATCTCGTCCACGTTTCCGTGGTCGGCTGTTATCAGCAGGTCTCCGCCGTTCTTTTCCATGGCGCGGACTATGGTCCCAACGCAGCTGTCGACGGTCTCGACGGCCTTCACCGCGGCTTCAAACACGCCTGTGTGGCCGACCATATCGCAGTTCGCGAGGTTCATGATGATCATGTCGAACTCGCCGCTATCTATAGCGGCGGCTGCCTTTTCGGTCACCTCGTAGGCGCTCATCTCGGGCTGAAGGTCGTAGGTCGCGACCTTGGGGGAGGCCACCAGTATCCTGGATTCGCCCTCGTACGGCGCCTCAACGCCTCCGTTGAAGAAGAAAGTCACGTGCGCGTATTTCTCGGTCTCGGCTATCCTGAGCTGGGTCTTTCCGAGGGCCGAGGCGTATTCTCCGAGTGTGTTCCTGAGCGACTGCGGTCTGAAGGCTATCTCTGCGTTGGGTATGGTCGCGTCGTACTGGGTCATGCAGACGTATACTAGGTCTTCCGGCGGAGCGGGCCTTTCAAAGCCGTCGAAGTCCGGATCCACGAAGGCCCTGGTGATCTCCCTCGCTCTGTCGGGACGGAAATTCGCGAATATCACGGAGTCTCCGCTTTTTATCCCGCTGAAGCCCTCGATCGCTATGGGCTTTATGAACTCGTCTGTCTCGCCCGCTTCGTAGGCGCTCTTGACAGCCTCTGCGCCGCCCTTTATGCCCGAGGGGCAGGGCGCTGTCAGCGCGTCGTATGCCAGCTTCACCCTCTCCCAGCGCTTGTCGCGGTCCATGGCGTAGTATCTTCCCATGACGGTACCGACCTGTCCAAGGCCGAGCTCGGCCAGGCAGCTCTCCATCTCCTCCACGTAGCCTGCGCCGGAGGTGGGAGCCGTGTCCCTTCCGTCCATGAAGCAGTGGATGAAGAGCTTTTCTATCTCGTTCATCTGCGCCATGCGGGCGAGCGCCTTGATGTGCTCTATATGCGAGTGCACGCCGCCGTCGGACATGAGTCCGAAGACATGGAGCGCGGAGCCATTCTCATTTACGTGCGCCATTGCCTTGAGCAGGGCTTCGTTGCGGAAGAAGGAGCCGCTCTCGATCTCGTTTCCTATGCGGCTGAGCTCCTGCCAAACGACCCTTCCGGCGCCCATATTGGTGTGGCCGACCTCCGAATTGCCCATCTGTCCGTCGGGAAGGCCGACGTAGCGGCCGCTCGCCTGGATGAGCACGTTTGGACGCGTCTCAAAGAGGCGGTCCAGTTCAGGGGTCTTTGAATGGCTTATGGCGTTGGCGGGGCCGGCGGGGGCTATGCCGAAGCCGTCCATTATAAGGAGCATGGTGGTTTTTTTCATATCTTTCACCTTGTTCAAAGAAGTCTTAAAGAGCTCCCGCGCGCTTCCAAAGGCGGCGGACGGGGCTTCTATACACATATCTGTACTTCCATATCCTATCACAAAAAGTCCCTTCAGTGTATAATGTATGAGAAATGGAGAAGACTATGAAGTGGACCGAAAAACAGGCTGAAGCTATAGAGAGCAGGGGGAGCTCGCTGCTCGTATCCGCCGCCGCGGGATCGGGAAAGACCGCGGTCCTCATAGAGCGCGTAAAAAAGCTCGTGATAGAGGACGGCGTGGGTCTCGACCATATGCTGATTGTGACCTTTACCAGGGCTGCGGCATCCGAGATGAGGAGCAGGCTCTACGAGGCGCTGAGCAGGGAGCTCGCGGAGTGCAGGGACAGGGAAAGGGCCTCGACGCTCAGAAGGCAGTTCTCCCTCGTCAGCTCCGCGGATATATGCACCTTCAACTCCTTCGCACTCAGCGTGGTCAGGAGGTACTACCACGTGATAGGCGTCTCTCCCGGCCTCAGCATTGCCGACGAGGCCAGAACGGGTATCTTGCTGGAAGAAGCGATGGATGAGCTCTTCTCCGAGGGTTTCGCCTCGGGGGACGGGGACCTCACGGCCTTCCTCGATTCCTACGCGGGATCCAGAGACGACGCTGCCGCGAGAAACATGATCAGGGCCTTCAGGGATTTCCTGCAGAGCATGCCATACCCCCGCGAGTGGGCCGAGAAGAGTTGCCTCGGGGGATATGACGCCGAGGCGCTGCTTGGATTCGCGGCCTCCGTCTGCGCGAGCTATCTCAGATCGGCGGCAGCGGGCTACAGAAGGGCCGAGGAGCTCATACTCTCGGTACCTGAGCTCTTCCCGGGAATGGAGGCTGCCGAGGATTTTGCTTCTCAGTACGCTCAGGACGCAGCCGTGATGGAGGATCTAGCGCAGCTTTATGCCCGCGGGGAATACGAGGCCCTGCTCGAAGGAGCGCGGGGGATAAAGCTCCAGAGAAAGGCCGTCAGGGGAGCGAAGGAAAAGGCTTCCGCAGAGCCCGTGAAGGCCGAGGTCGATCTGATAAAGGACCACGTCAAGGACAGCTGTATAGAGCCCATGAAAAAGTTCGCGGCGGATATAAGCGGGGAAGCGCTTAAAAAAGAAGGAGACCTGCTCGCACCGCATCTCGCCAGGCTCTGCAGGCTCACGCTTGAGCTGGATGAGCGCTACGCGGCGAAAAAGGCCAGGGCCGGGGTCATGGATTTCTCCGACGCCGAGCATTTCGCGATAAGGATACTGGAAAACGAGCAGGTGAGGGAAGAGTACCGCCGCCAGTACAGCTGCGTCTTCATAGACGAATATCAGGACAGCAACAGGGTCCAGGAGACGATCATAGAGCGCGTGGGAAGGCCGGACAACGTATTCATGGTCGGCGACGTCAAGCAGAGCATATACAGGTTCAGGCTGGCCGAACCCGAGATCTTCAGCGCCAAATACCTCAGTTTCAAGGAAGACCCGTCTAAAGGCAGGGTCATAGACCTCAACAGCAATTTCAGGAGCAAGCCCAGGGTCATAGACCTGGTCAACGGCGTGTTCTCGCAGATAATGACCTCCTCCGTCTCGGATATAGAATACGACGACGCGGCTGCTCTGCACGCAGGGCTCCCAGAGGAGGATCCGGTATATCCCCCCGAGCTTCGCATCATCGACAGAAAACTTCCCGAGGGAGCTGAGCCCGACGAGGCGATCGAGGATATGGGAGCAGCCGCGCTCGGCGCGCAGCAGGCTGTCAGCGTCATAAAGGAATACAGGGGCAAGCCCTTCTTCGACAGCAGGCTGGGCAGGCTGAGGCCTCTCGAGTACTCCGACATGGCCATACTGCTTCCGGTCATGAGCGGACTTGGCGAGGAATACTATTCCGCTCTCGAGAGAGCCGGGATACCGGTATTCCTCAACCGAAGCGAGGGCTATTTCGACGTTCCCGAGGTCAGGATATGCCTAGACATGCTCAGGCTCGTCAACAACGGGAGGCAGGATCTTCCGCTGATAAGCGTCCTTCACTTCCCCGTCTTCGGCTTCAGCGAAGCCGAGCTTGCGGGGATAAGGATATACGCCGACAGGGCGAAGCCGCAGGAAAGACTGAGCTACAGCGAGGCCTTCGACCTCTACGCGGATGAAGGCTCCGATCCCGCGCTCGCGGAGCGCTGCAGGGCTTTCCTTGAGAAGATAGAGGACTGGCGCTACAGGGCATCCTTCAGCTCCGTCAGCGCGCTGCTCGAACTTATGATAAACGAGACTGGCATAGACGACTACGCCGCGGCCCTTCCAGGTGGAAGGCAGAGGATAGCGAACGTAAGGGCTCTGCTCGACAAGGCGGCTGCCTACGAGAGCGAGGAGCTCGGCGGCATATACGGCTTCATAAGCTATATCGAGGCCATAAAGGACAAGGTCAGGGTCGGAGAGGTGCGGGTCTTCAGCGAGAAGGACGACGCCGTTCGCATCATGACCATACACGGGAGCAAGGGACTCGAATTCCCCTTCGTGCTTCTTTCGGGCCTTGAGAGAAGGCTCTACAGCGGGGGCCCGCTAAGGGTAGACGCCGCGTTCCACAAGGATCTTGGCGTAGGGATCAAGCTGATCGACCGCGACAGGCACATAGAGTTTAAGCCCGCGGTCATGAGGATGATCGAGGCAAAGAAGAGAGAGGAAGAGCTGGCCGAGAAGATCAGGCTGCTCTACGTGGCCATGACCAGGGCGAGGGACGTACTCGTAATGTCTGCCGTGGTAAAAGATTACGAGAAGTTCAAGGCTTCGATGGCGGGACGCAGCCCGTCGGAGCAGTTCTCCGCCGCGACCTACCTCGATCTGCTCTATCCCGCCCTCGGGGGAGTAAAAAAGACGCTGAGAAACGCCTCGGACGCCGCCCTGCAGCGCGCAGGAAGCGTAGCTGAGGCGGCCGAACTGGCCCGCGTGCTGTCGGAGGGCTTAGGGGCCAAGGCGGAAGTTCCTTCAGATAGGGCTGCCGAGATAGCTGAGCGCATAAGATATGAAAGAGAGCTGCCCGCTGAGGAAAACAGGAAGTATTCCGTATCCCAGCTCGCCGAGCTCGAAAAGAGGGGAGCCGGCGCGATATCCGTTCCCGAATACAGCTTCGCTATGCCTCGCTTTATGGATCGTGAAAGAAGGCTGAGCGGAGCGGAGAAGGGGACCGCCTATCACAGCGTGATGGAGCATCTCCCCTTCGAAGACGGGCTCAGGGGAGATGAGTACATAGCTTCGTTCATCGAGCAGCTGAGAAAAAAGAACGTCCTCAGCGACGCAGAGGCAGCGGCGGTGGAGCCCTCGAGGATCTCTGCGTTCTTCCGCTCGGATATAGGCAGGAGGGCATTGGATTCGCCCGAGCTGCGCAAAGAAGCCCCGTTCACGTACAGGAGCGAACGGGACGGAAGGGAAGTGCTCATACAGGGCACCATAGACTGCTTCTTCCGCGAAGAGGACGGATGGGTGCTCGTCGATTACAAGAGCAATTATATAGACTATGACGACGTTGACGCGGCTCTGGAGAAGCTCAGGGCTTCGTATCTGCCTCAGCTCGCGCTCTACAAGAAGGCTCTCGAAGATATCACCGGCCATCCGGTCAAGGAGGCCGTGCTGTACCTTTTCTCCCTGGGAAGGGAGCTGGTCATAGAGGCCTAGATACCGGAGAGCATATCAGAACAGGGAGGAGCTAAAAAGCCCTCCCTGTCACGTCTTCCTGCCCTTATCTGAGCCGGTATATTATCATCCTGCGCTACATGGCCGAATCGAGGAATCTGTCGACTGCCCTTATGCGCTTCAGCTTCGGGCTGTCGTAGATCTTTCCGCGGAACACGACCATAGATACCTCGCGAAGAGCCTTGATATCGCTCAGCGGATCACCCTTGGTGACTATCATATCGGCGCTCTTTCCGGGCTCTATGCTCCCGAATTCATCGCCGCGGCCGCATATCTCTGCGTTCAGCTTCGTAGCCGTGTAGAGAGCCTCCTTTGGGCTCGATCCGGCGTATTTCGTGTACCAGTAGAGCTCTCTCCAGGTATCGTAGTGTGTGACGTAGGGGCAGCCGGTGTCCGTCCCGAGCCCGACCCTTATCCCGGCCTCCCTGCAGGCCTTGATGCATTCGAGCATATTTCCGAAAAGGGCCTTTCCGTTGAGATACTCGGTATCGCTCATCCAATCCGGCTTTTCCTTGAGCGCGTGATATCTTATCGCCGGGGACAGCGTGGCTATCAGTGCCGCGCCGGTCTGTTTGAACAGCTCTATGGCCTCTGGAGTGGGCTTGCCGCCGTGCTCTATAGTATCGACGCCGCTTCTGAGCGCTATGACCATGCCCTCTGTGCCCTCGGCGTGCGCGGCGACGGGCAGCCCGTAGGAATGAGCCCTCTCGACCGCGGCCTTCACGTATTCCTCCGGCATCTTGAGCTGACCCGGTTCCCCGGCGGCGGTGCTGTCCAGCACGCCTCCGGTGATCATGAGCTTTATCTGGTCGGGCTTGTTTTTTACGAGCTCGTCGACCATCTCGGCGGCGCCTCTCGAGCTGTATACAGGCATCGCCACGGAGCCCGTCATATGTCCTCCGGGAACGGAGACGGCGTAGTCGGCCGCAAGTATGCGCGGTCCGTCGGCCTCGCCCCGTTCTATCTTGTCGCGGAGCTTGGTATCGAAATCCATCACCCCTCCGAGGGCCCTGATCGTGGTCGTCCCAGAGAGCAGCTCCTGCTTGACGTAGCTCTCGTCCATGCGGCGTATGACGCTCCTGGCGAGCTCGCTTGAGCTGAGCAGTTTGTAGAGCTTCGCGTAATCCGTCTGCCCCTTCTTGGGCTTGCCGCTCGAGGGTATATGCACGTGCAGATCGACCAGTCCCGGCATGATATATCTTCCTCCGAGGTCCACCAGCTCATATCCGCTGATGTCCGCGGTCTTGTCCGCTACAGCGCTGATCTTGTCCCCTTCGGTCAGGATCACCATCCCGCGCAGGGGTTCCATGTCTTTGCTTCCGTCGAGTATGACTCCGTTAACGTATGCTTTCTTCATGGCCGTCCTCCTTGCTTTTTAAACAATAATATAACATAAAGCGCCGCGCGCCGCTGTAAAATTCGCCATGCCCGCAAAAAGCCCAGCGCGCTATTGAAGTATCCGCGGATTTCTGTTAATTTATTTAGGTATTTCAGGAGGCTAAGGACCGCATGAACAGAAACGAGAGAGCCGCAGAGCTCGAAAAAAGAAGGATATTCGGCATCATCTCCCATCCGGACGCAGGAAAGACGACCCTCACGGAGAAGCTCCTGCTGCACGGCGGGGCCATACATCAGGCCGGAACGGTCAAGGCGAGGAAGAATGCCAAGTTCGCTACCTCCGACTGGATGGAGATCGAGAAGCAGAGAGGCATCTCCGTCACTAGCTCTGTCATGCAGTTCGATTACGCCGGAAAGGTGATATCTATAATGGATACCCCGGGCCACAACGACTTCGGAGAAGATACCTACAGGATACTCACCTCGGTGGACAGCGCCGTGATGGTCATAGACGCGGCCAAGGGTATAGAGACCCAGACCAAGAAGCTCTTCGCGGTATGCCGCATGAGGGGCATACCAATCTTCACCTTCATGAACAAACTCGACAGGGAGGCCAAGGATCCGCTCGAGCTGCTCTCTGAGCTCGAAGACGTGCTCGGCATGCCTGCCACGGTCGTGACCTGGCCAATAGGCTCAGGCCTCAATTTCCAGGGCATATACAGCCTCGCGGAGAACAGGGTCTATCTCTTCAGGGAGAAGAAGACCGTCGATCTGGGAGACGAAGGCGTATTCGGGCCCGAGCTGGAGGATCTCATAACCCAGAACAACCTCAGAGCCCTCAGGGAGGGCATAGAACTGCTCGAGGGCGCCGGCTACCCCATGGACGAAGAGGCCGTGAGCTCCGGGGAATTGACCCCGGTATTCTTCGGCTCAGCTCTCGCGGACTTCGGAGTAACGCAGTTCCTCGACCGCTTCCTTGAGCTTTCGCCCTGTCCCGGCCCCAGAAAGACCGCGGACGGCTCCGAGATCGATCCGCTCTCGGATGAGTTCTCGGGCTTCGTCTTCAAGATCCAGGCGAATATGAATCCCGCTCACAGGGACAGGCTCGCCTTCATCAGGATATGCTCGGGTGAATTCGAGAAGGGTATGACAGTAGAGCTCGCGAGGACAGGGAAGCCTATAAAGCTCGCGCAGTCCACCCAGCTGATGGCGAGCGAGCGCACCAACGTAGACAGCGCCATGGCGGGGGACGTCATAGGCATATACGATACGGGCAATTTCCAGATAGGGGACACCCTTTACACCGGAAAGGAACGCTTCGAGTTCGAGCTGCTCCCGACTTTCCCTCCGGAGCTGTTCGCCCTGGTGCTCCCTAAGGACACCATGAAGGCCAAGCAGTTCCAAAAGGGCGTGCAGCAGCTCGCCCAGGAGGGAGCTATACAGGTCTACCACAACGAGTATAACGAGACAGTGATAGGCGCGGTCGGCCAGCTGCAGATCGAGGTCTTCCAGTACAGGCTAGAAAACGAATACAACGCTCCCGTCAGGCTCAGCCCCATGGACATGTCCGTCGCGCGCTGGGTGAAGTGCGAGGGTAGCAAGGATGATATAGACAGGATAAAGAGCGTCATAGACGGCCGCTGCGCCCTGGTCTTCGACAGATTCGAAAGGCCGCTCATACTCTTCGCCAATCAGTTCACGCTGACTTACTTTAAGGAGAGGCACGGCGACGTCGAGCTGCTCGAGGCCACAGAGGTGTAGGCGAGGGCCGGGCCGCGGCGCGAATGCAGGGACAGGATATACATTCAAGGCATATCAAGCCTGCCCTTCATGCACCGTATACGGTAAAAGGATGGAAAAAGGAAATAACAAAAGAATACTCATAATGGGCGCGATGGACTGCGAGACGGATCTTCTGTTCGAAGCCACCGGCGCCGCGGAAAGAAAGCGCGTCGGCGGTTTTGAGTACGCCGAGGGAGCTTACTGCGGCGGCACGCTCATCGCGGCCAAGAGCCTGATGGGCATGAGCAATTCTGCCGCCTGCGCCATGGCAGGCATACTGGGTTTTTCGCCCGACGCCTTCATAGTGCAGGGCACCGCGGGAGCTCACGCAGAGGGACTGCACCGGGGCGATATAGTGCTCGCCGAGCGTTTCGTCAACATTGGCCGCTACAGGTCGGCTCACGCGGCCGAAGGCGGGGGCGTGCATACCGACAGGTGGGATCCGCTGAACAGCGAGCTATTCATGGATGGGAGGGTCGTTAAGACTCTGGAGCTCAGGTCCGACCGCTTTATGCTCGAAACCGCCGCGTCCGCTCCCTATGACGGGGGAAGACTCGTCAGAGGGGTCCATGGAAGCGGCGACGTCTGGAATAACGAAGCCGACCGAATAATCCAGTTGAGAAATATCTACGGCAGCGACTGCGAGGAGATGGAAGGCTTTGCCGCGGCCCAGATATGCGCCGCATTCGGCGTCCCTTTCCTGGGCATACGCATCATCAGCAACAGCGCTCTGCACGAAGGAGAGGTCTTCGACGAAGCCTACGCGGCCGGCTGCCAGCGATTCGTACTTGAAGCCGCAAGACGCATCCTCGCGTTATGATACGTAAGAAGATGTAGGCATATATTGTGCCCGCAGAGAGATAAAGTGCTCCCGGCGGGTATTTTTAACGGCATATATCGAAATGACCACTTGATAAAGGCACAATATATAGCGTACAATAAAGTTTAAACAGGAATGAAATGTGTTTCCGCCTCGTCCGCTTGTGGCGACCGCGGAAATCCTTATCAGGTCCGCATCACCGATGCTGAAGGAGACTAGATATGAAATGCCCTTATTGCGAGGCTCTCGACACCAAGGTCGTCGATTCCAGACCCGCTGAAGACGGAAAGGCCATAAGGAGAAGGCGTGAATGCATCGCCTGCGGAAAGCGCTTCACGACCTATGAGAAGGTCGAGGAGATGCTCTTCATGGTGGTCAAGCGCGACGGAAGCCGCGAGAGCTTCGACCGCAACAAGATACTCACAGGCCTTATGAGGGCCTGCGCGCAGAGGCCCGTAACCATGGATCAGATGGAAGAGGTCGCCAGCGACATAGAGCGCAGGCTCAACAACACCATGGAGAAGGAGATCAGCACGCAGCAGATAGGCGAGATGGTCATGGAAGAGCTCAAGGAGCTCGACGAGGTCGCCTACGTGCGCTTTGCCTCCGTATACAGGCAGTTCAAGGATGTCGGGACCTTCATAGCTGAGATCGAGAAGCTGCTCGGCCCCGACGGATACAAGAAGGCCGCAAAGGCGAGCGCCAAGGCCAGCGCCAAGGAAAAGAAGGAAAAGGATGAATAAGATCGTCAGGATAGCCATAGACGGCCCTGCCGGAGCGGGCAAGTCCACCATAGCCAAGATGCTCGCGTCGGAGCTCGGGATAGATTACATCGATACCGGGGCCATGTACAGGGCCATTGCGCTTAAACTGCTGCGCAGCGGCACCGACTACAGCGACGAAGAGGCCCTCGCGGAGCTTCTCGCATCCACGGACGTGGATTTTCGCGGAGGAAAGGTGTTCCTCGACGGAGAGGACGTTTCCTCCCTCATCAGGACGCCCGAGATCTCGGAGCTGGCTTCCGCGAGCTCGACCGTGCTCGCGATAAGGGAGAAGCTCGTAGAGCTGCAGCAGGCTATGGGGATGAGGCGCTCAGTCATAATGGACGGCCGCGACATCACGACCAAGGTCCTGCCCTTCGCCGAGCACAAGTTCTACCTCACGGCCTCTGTCGAAGAAAGGGCCAGGAGGCGCGCCCTGGAGTTCGCCGAGAAGGGTCTGCCCTGCGACATAGAGCAGGTCAAGGCCGATATAGAGGCTAGGGACTACAGGGATACCCACAGAAAGAACAGCCCTCTTACGATCACCGAAGACTCCGTCGTGGTCGATTCCACGGACCTTAGCATAGAGGAGGTACTGGGCGTGATGAAGAGCTATATAGAAGGCGGCGAAGATGCTTCGGGCGCGGAAGCGCATTAGCGGGACAGCCTTCCGAGAATAATCGCGCAAGCGGGCTCCGGCAGCCTTGACACACGCTGCCGGGGCTTTTAAAATACCTTAAAACCGGATGAAGATAACGCATAAGAGCAAAGGAGAAACTATCCCGATGAACGCCATAATAACCGTAATAGGACGCGACAGAGTGGGCATACTCGCCGCGGTGAGCACCAGCCTCGCAGAGAGGAACGTCAATATCCTCGACGTTACGCAGACCATACTTCAGAGCAACTTCACCATGGTAATGATGGTGGACGTAGCCGGCTGCAGCGTCAGTTTCAAGGAGCTCGCCGCAGATCTCGAGGAGCTCGGCCGAGGCATGGAGCTCTCCATCAGGATACAGCGCGAGGAGATCTTCGACGCTATGCACAGCGTATAGAGGTATCTGGCATGATAAATCAGAAAGACATCCTTTCGACCATAAATATGATAGAGCAGCAGCACCTCGACATCAGGACGGTCACGATGGGCATATCGCTGCTCTCCTGCTGCAATGAGGACGCCAAGACCGCCTGCGAAAATATCTACGACAAGATATGCCGCTACGCGGAGCGCCTGGTGCCCGAGTGCGAGGATATAGAGACCGAGTTCGGGATCCCCATAGTGAACAAGCGCATATCGGTGACCCCGATGGCGCTGGTAGCGGGAGCTTCCAAAACGGACGACTACGTTACCTTTGCGGTCGCCATGGACAGGGCCGCCAAGAGCTGCGGCGTCAATTTCATAGGAGGCTACTCGGCTCTGGTGCAAAAAGGCATGACCGAGGCCGACAAAAAGCTCATCCTCTCCATCCCGGAGGCTCTCGCAAGCACCGAGTACGTCTGCTCTTCCATAAACGTGGGTTCTACCCGCGCGGGAATAAACATGGACGCCGTCGCGCTCATGGGCAGGATCATAAAGGAGACCTCGGAGAAGACGGCTGACAGGGACGGAATAGGCTGCGCCAAGCTCGTGGTCTTCTGCAATGCCGTAGAGGATAACCCCTTCATGGCAGGGGCCTTCCACGGGACAGGCGAGGCCGAGAGCGTGATAAACGTCGGCGTCTCCGGCCCCGGAGTCGTCCACAGCGCCCTCAAGGAGGTCAGCGGCCAGCCCTTCGACGTGGTCGCGGAGACCGTCAAGAAGACCGCGTTCCGCGTGACGCGCATGGGCCAGCTCGTGGCCATAGAGGCTTCCAGAAGGCTCGATACACCTTTCGGAATAGTCGACCTTTCGCTCGCCCCGACTCCCGCGGTAGGAGACTCTGTCGCGAGGATACTCGAGGAGATGGGGCTCGAGACCTGCGGGACCCACGGGACCACCGCGGCTCTTGCCCTGCTCAACGACGCCGTCAAGAAGGGTGGCGTGATGGCTTCGTCATCCGTCGGCGGGCTTTCGGGAGCCTTTATCCCCGTATCGGAGGACGAGGGCATGATAGCCGCGGCCAGGAAGGGCACGCTCTGCATAGACAAGCTCGAGGCCATGACCTGCGTTTGCTCGGTCGGCCTGGATATGATAGCCATCCCGGGAGATACCCCGGCGTCCACGATCTCCGCGATCATAGCGGACGAGGCGGCGATAGGCATGGTCAACAGCAAGACCACCGCCGTCAGGATACTTCCGGCACCTGGAAAGGGCGTTGGGGACACCATAGAGATGGGAGGGCTTCTCGGCAGCGCGCCGGTGATGCCAGTGCATCCGGAGTCCAGCGAGGCTTTCATAGCGAGGGGAGGCCGCATACCCGCTCCGCTGCAGAGTTTGAAAAATTAGAAAAAACACTTGACAGAGCTTCTGTATTGTGTAAAATTAAATTGTATCAAATATAAATAATGCGTTTACACTTTGGCGCGGGTCCCTCGCAGGAGACCCCAGAACGGAGGCATATGATGAGTTTTTATGATCTGAGCGTGACCGATCCCATGGGAAATGAGATCTCCATGGAAGTCTTCAGAGGCAAGGTAGTAGTTGTAGTAAACACCGCCACCGGCTGCGGTTTCACCCCGCAGTACGAGGATCTTGAGGCTCTCTACGAGAAGTATCACGAGAGCGGGCTCGAGATCGTGGACGTCCCCTGCAACCAGTTTGCGGGACAGACCCCCGGAACCGACGAGGAGATCCACCAGTTCTGCACTCTCCACTACAACACCAAGTTCCCGCAGATGAAGAAGTCCGACGTCAACGGAGAGAACGCCATTCCTCTCTTCACCTACCTCAAGAGCCAGAAGGGTTTCGAGGGCTTCGGCAAGGGTCCCAAGGCTCTCATGATGAACGGAGTGGTCGCCAAGTTCGACAAGGATTTCAAGAACAACCCCGATATCAAGTGGAACTTCACCAAGTTCGTGGTCGACAGGGAAGGCAACGTAGTCGCCCGCTTCGAACCGACCGCCGACATGAAGAAGCTCGCCGAGTGCGTGGATGCGCTCATCTGATAAAAGAGTGTAAGGCCGCCTCGTTCGCTGGGAATGATCCCGGCGCTGGGGCGGCTTTTCAAAAAAGGATAAAGAAAGAGGCCATAAGATGGAACGCTATGACATCGCTATAATAGGCACCGGGCCCGCGGGCATCTCCGCCGCGATAACCGCGAAGCTGAGGAACAAGAGCATAATACTCTTCGGCAGCGCGGAGCTCAGCGGCAAGGTGTCCAAGGCTCACAGCGTGCAGAATTATCCGGGCCTTCCGGATATAAGCGGCGAGGACTTCGCAGCCGCATTCAAAAAACACCTCGATTCCATGGGCATAGCCGTGACAGAGGACAAGATCAACGCCGTCTACGCCATGGGCGACTACTACGCTCTCCAGGGCGCGGAGAACGCCATGTACGAGGCTACTGCCGTGATCATCGCGAGCGGCGTGGTACCCGGAAAACCCTTCCCGGGCGAGGAGGAGCTGCTGGGGCGCGGGGTCAGTTACTGCGCGACCTGCGACGCCGCTCTCTACAGGGGCAAGCAGGCGGTGGTCCTGGGCTTCAGCCCAAAGGAGGAGCAGGAAGCCGTTTTCCTTGCGGAGATGGCAGAAAAAGTGTACTATATCCCCGTATACAAGGCCTCCGAACCCAAGCCGGAAGAGCTCGCAGGCAACATCGAGATCGTCAGCGCCAAGCCGCGCAGCATAGAGCGCGCGGAGGGAAAGACGAAGCTCGTGTGCGAGGAGATGGAGCTCGTCACCGACGGAGTCTTCATACTCAGGGAGAGCGTCGCTCCAGGCCAGCTCGTTCCGGGGCTTGAGACCGACGGCGCTCACATAGCAGTAGCGAGGGACATGTCGACGAATCTTCCGGGCTGCTTCGCCTGCGGAGATATCACGGGTCTTCCGTACCAGTACGTGAAGTCCGCCGGAGAGGGCAACGTCGCCGCGTTTTCCGCGGTATCATACGTGGACCGCATGAGAAGGCAGGCGTAGACTGCCGCGGCATGGAAGGGCCTGAGGCAGTAAGGACGTTTTCCTGCGGAGAACGGATCCGAAGCGCACGCAGCAGATCTTTAGGACAAAAGAAAGGACATAGAGATGATAAAGGAGATAATCAACAACGATTTCAGTGAAGTCGCGGCCAGCAAGGCGTCCGTAGTCGATTTCAACGCCACCTGGTGCGGACCCTGCAAGATGATGGCGCCCGTGCTCGAGAAGGTATCGGATCTCATGGAAGGCAAGGCTGAGTTCTTCGCCATAGACGTGGATGAGAATATGATGCTCGCGGCGCAGTTCGGCATCCAGAGCATCCCGACCCTCGCCATCTTCAAGGATGGGGAGCTCGTTGCCAAATCGATAGGCTTCGTGCCTCAGCCCGCGCTCGAGAAGTGGCTTGGAGAGAACCTGTAAAGAGAGAAGATCATGAGCACCTACAGTCAGCTGGAACTTAAGAATCAGCTCTGCTTCCCGCTATACGCGGCGGCCAGGAAGATAACATCCGCCTATACTCCCTACCTCAAACCGCTGGGGCTGACCTACACGCAGTATATAGTCATGCTCGTGTTATGGGAAAACGACGGGATAAGCGTAGGGGAGATCTGCGAGGAACTGCGCCTCGACAGCGGCACCATAACCCCTCTTCTCAAAAAGCTCGAGACCGAGGGCATAGTAGAAAGACGCCGCTGCTGCGATGACGAGCGCGTAGTCTCCGTCTTCCTAACGGAAGAGGGGAAGGCCCTCAGGGAAAAGGTGAAGGACGTTCCCTTCAGCGTTGGCAGCTGCGTGCACCTCAGCGAACAGGAGGTCGGAACTCTGTATACGCTGCTGTATAAGCTCCTTGAGGAATGATACTCTTAGAAAAAACGAAATAGAGCAAAACCAGGAATTAAAAAAGCTCCGCACAGCGGAGCTTTTTGTGCGTTTGCATCCTGCCGGCTCGCCCTACAGCGACAGCCTCGAGGCTATGCCCTCGAAGTTCCTCGCTATATATGAGCCGCGTGCGCTCACGACAGGCCTTCCGGCGTTGTTTCCGAGGTCGATGTTGGGGTCCTCGGATATGATGCCGGCGAGCGGAAGGGAGAGGACCTTTTCTATCTCCTCGACCCCCGGAAGCGGGCTTCCCGCTGGCTGTACGCTGACCCTGTTTATCACGTGGAAGCGCTCTATGCCAAGAGCTTCGATGCGCTTGCTCACGGTGTCGCTGTTCCTGATGGAGGAATAGTTGGGGGTCACCACGAGCAGCGCCATATCGCAGCAGGAGACGACGTTCCTGAAGGTCTCTCCTATGCCTGTCGGGGTGTCTATTATTATGACGTCGTACATATCGCGCAGCTGTCCGAGCAGCGTGCTGACGTGCTTCTGGCTGAGCCCCTTGATGTCCCTGATCTGGGGACAAGAGAGCAGGCTGAGTCCGGGCAGGTTCTCGTCCTTTATTATCGCCTTGCGCAGCCTGCATGTGCCGGAGAGATAATCTCCGAAATCGAAGAGCACCCTGTCCTGCACTCCGAGGTATATGTCTATGTTTCTGAGCCCGATATTGAAATCCAGCAGCAGGACCTTCTTCCCCTGTACTGCCAGAGTATATCCCAGATTAACCGCAAAGGTGGTCTTCCCGCTTCCGCCCTTGCCTGAAGTTATGGCTAATATCTTTCCCATTGAGGTCTCCGAAGAATAAAATATCAAGATATATTTTAGCATCAGCCCCCGCCCGTGGGAAGGACAAAAATGCCCGCGCACAGGAAAAATCATCTTGAAAATGGCAAAATATGGAAGTATAATTATCGCGGCAGATCGCGAAAGGAAAACTGATATGAAACTTGAGGATAGGTTTATCATACTCGCTTCGGGCTCGCCCCGGAGGATAGAGATGCTGAAGGAGAGAGGCGCGGAGTTCTGCGTTCTCAAAGCGGCTTGCGACGAGGATATATCCTGCGCGCTCAGTCCCGAAGAGGAGGTCATGGCGCTCGCTTTCAGAAAGAACAGGGCCGCGGAGCGGCTGCTGGCCGACGCGAAGGAGAAGGGCGAAGAGGATCCTGCAGGAGGCAGGCCGTATATGATCATATCCGGGGACACCCTCGTGCATAAGGGAGGAAGGATACTCGGAAAGCCCGCGGACAGGGAAGAGGCCGAGGAGATGCTGAGATTCCTCCGCGGGGAGAAGAACACTGTCTGCAGCGGCGTCTGCGTAAGCTTCAGCGGCAGCCCGAAGAAGCTGCTCTTCTTCGACAGCACGGACGTATACTTCAAGGATTACGGCGACGAAGACATCAGGGCTTACGTGGACAGCGGAGAGCCCATGGACAAGGCAGGGGCCTACGCAATACAGGAGGGCTTCGGCAGATACCTCGACCATCTCGACGGTCATCTCGACAACGTGATAGGCTTCCCTCTGGAAATGCTCGAAGCCGTTTTGGCGAAGGCGGATAAGCTATGAGGGAGGGCTCGGGAGGCTTCATGATAAAAGACCTTCCCCACGGGGAGAGGCCCAGGGAGAAGCTCCTCTCCTACGGAGCTCAGACCCTTTCCAACGCGGAACTGCTCTCAATAATCCTCGGTTCGGGCAGCAGGGACGGATCCGCCCTCCAGCTCGCCGGAAGGGTGCTCGCCATGAGCGGGGGACCCGGGGCCGATCTGGCGGGATACCAGCCTGAGGAATTCATGAAGATCCCCGGGATCAAGGAGGCAAAGGCGGCGAGGCTCGCGGCCTCGCTCGAGTTCGGAAGGCGCATGTCCGCAGCCGGCAGAGGCTATCTTCCTCTTGTCGACAGCCCGTCGAAAGCCGCGAGGCTTTTCATGGAGGAACTGCGCTACCTGCCAAACGAGGTCTTCAAGGTGCTGCTCCTAAACGTCAAGAGTGAGATGATAGCTTCGGAGACCGTCTCCGTGGGAGGGCTGAGCTCCAGCCAGTCGCATCCCAGGGAGGTGTTCTCAAGGGCGGTCCGAAAGGGCGCCTATTCCGTCATACTCATGCACAATCACCCCAGCGGCGATCCCTCGCCCAGCGAGGCCGATATGGCGGTCACCGCACAGCTCAGGACTGCCGGGGAGCTGCTCGGGATAAAGGTCGCGGACCACATAATAATAGGCGACGGACGATATATGAGCTTCAGGGAGGAGGGTCTGCTGAGCTAAAGCGCGGATAATCGCGCTTCGGTGGCATCTTCAAGCGCTAGGCGCAGCCGGACAGGGCCCGGCTAGAGCCTGCGCGCGGAAGTAAAGCCTCGTTTGTCTTCATGGGAAGGCCCCGCACGGGCAGCGGGGTCGTTTTTTATTGCCGCGGCATAAAAAATATACCTCGCTTGTCCAAATTCTGCCTCGCGTGTCCACTAAGTCGTTGACAATTGCCAATATATTATAGTAAAATACATCGGTTAAATAATAATTTTCAAAAGCAAAGAAATTTATATATATAAAAAGAGCTTTATATAAACGACTTTGAATATGAAAATTTAGCTTTCCGGACCCCTACGGGGACCGTTTAGACGCAGGAGGTGCGAATATGTTACCAGGATGGCTGTGCGCTGTCTTAGTGCTCGTGGCTCTGCTCGTCGGAATATTAGCCGGTTACATCATCAGAAAGAACAATGCTGAAAAAATGATCGGAAGCGCCGAGACTCAGGCGCGCAATCTTATTCTGGACGCGGAGAACCGCTCTGAACAGATCAGAAAAGAGACCCTGGCCGATGCCAGACACGAAGCACACCAGATCAAGAACGAAGCGGAGAAGGATATCCGCGAACGCAGAGAGGAGATCAAGAAGACGGAGAACCGTCTGATACAGAAGGAGAACTCTCTGGACAGAAAGACCGAGAACATCGAAAAGAAAGAGGAGCAGATCACAAACAAGCTCCACAACATCGAAAAGAAGGAGGCAGAGCTCGAAAACTTCAGACAGCAGCAGATAGAGGAGCTGGAGAAGATCTCCGGCTACACCGCTGAAGAAGCGAAGCAGATGCTTCTCGACAGCCTTGAGCAGGACATCAGGCACGAAGCCTCGGTCATGATCAAGGAGATCGAATCCAAGGCCAAGGAAGACGCCGACAGGCAGGCCAAGGAGATCATCACAGGCGCGATACAGCGCTGCGCGGCGGACCACGTGGCTGAGACCACGGTATCCGTCGTCCCCCTGCCCAACGATGAGATGAAGGGCAGGATAATAGGCCGCGAGGGAAGGAACATCAGGGCTATAGAGCAGGCCACGGGAGTGGATCTCATCATAGACGATACCCCCGAGGCGGTCATACTCTCGGGCTTCGACCCCGTCAGGAGAGAGATCGCAAGACTCGCCCTTGAGAAGCTCATCGTCGACGGCAGGATACATCCCGCCAGGATCGAGGAGATGGTCGAAAAAGCCGAGAAGGAAGTCAACGCGATCATCAAGAACGAAGGCGAGTCCGCCACCTTCGAGCTCGGCATCCACAACCTGCATCCCGAGCTCGTCAAGCTGCTCGGCCGACTCAAATACCGCACCAGCTACGGGCAGAACGTCCTCAAGCACTCCATGGAGGTCGCGCATCTGGCTGGCCTTATGGCCGGTGAGCTCGGCTTCGATATCCAGCTCGCTCAGCGCGCGGGCCTGCTCCACGACATCGGCAAGGCTCTCGACCACGAGATCCAGGGCACTCACGTCGATATCGGCATAGGCGTGCTCAAGAAGTACAAGGAGAGCCAGGCTGTCATCGACGCCATGGCCGCTCACCACGGAGATTACGAGGCGAAGAGCCCCGAAGCCGTGCTCATAGCGGCAGCCGACGCGCTTTCCGCCGCAAGACCCGGAGCCAGGAGAGAGACCCTCGACACCTACATCAAGCGTCTCCAGAAACTCGAAGAGATCGCGAACACCACTCCAGGAGTCGAGACCTCTTACGCCATCCAGGCGGGAAGAGAGATCAGGATCATCGCCAAGCCGGATCAGGTCTCTGACGATTCCATCGAGCTGCTCGCGAGGGAGATCTCGCAGAAGATCGAGAGCGAGCTCGAGTATCCCGGACAGATCAAGGTCAACGTCATCAGGGAGATCAGGGCTGTCGACTACGCGAGGTAGGAGCTTTTGCCGGCAGCGCCGGACAGACAGCAAAACGACGGAAACACGGGCCCGCAGCAACTGCGGGCTCGTTTATAGAATAAATATTGGAGTAGAGCCTGTAGTAATAAAGCGCTCCTGCAGTCCGTGTGACGAACACTTTGTCGGAGCGTAGTCGAGACTCGAGTGCAGCGTTTGAAGCCCGAAAAATGAGGGCTGAAAACGATGAACGAAGAGGCTCAGCGTTGATGACCTAACACTGTGAGCGCTTAGCGCGAAAAGATGTAGGTCAGATGCTTTAGCTGAAGCGCGTAGACGTGTCCGTCATACGGACTGTTGGAGCGTATATTTTATACTATACACAAGAGGCACAACATGTTTGTATATCTGGACAACAGCGCCACGACTAAGCCCCGCCGCGAGGTCATAGAGGCCATGAACGAAGCCCTGGAGACGGGCTTCGGCAATCCCTCCTCCATGTACAGGCTGGGTCTCTCTGCGGAGAAGACAGTCAAGGCCGCCCGCGAGGCGGCAACCTCAAGTCTTGGCTGCGGGAGCAGAGAGCTCTTCTTCACCTCCGGAGGCACCGAGAGCGACAACACCGCGCTCAAGGGCATCTGGGAGTCGAGGAAAAAGCAGGGAAGGCGCGTCATAACCACGGCTGTGGAGCATCCCGCCGTTCTGGAGTGCTGCAAGTGGCTTGAGAGGCAGGGCGCCGAGATCGTCTATCTTCCCGTGGGAAGGGACGGAGCCGTATCTGTCTCGGACTTCGAGGCAGCCCTCACGGACGATACATTGCTCGTCTCCGTCATGCACGTGAACAACGAGTCGGGCGCCATAATGCCTGTCAGGAAGATCAGGGACGTAATGACCAGCCACGGGAGCGGGGCCGTCCTTCACAGCGACGCCGTGCAGAGCTGGGGCAAGCTGCCCCTTGACGTGCGCACTCTGGGAGTGGATATGCTCAGCGTATCCGCGCACAAGGTCCACGGGCCAAAGGGGGTTGGAGCCCTATATGTAAAGAGCGGGCTGCACGTCCCCGTGTTCATGCACGGCGGCGGGCAGGAGTCCGGCTTCAGATCCGGTACCGAGAACGTACCGGGCATTGCAGGCATGGGGAAGGCGGCGGAGCTCATAAAGGCCGAGCTGCCGGAGAGGATCTCTCGCATGCAGGCCCTAAAGGACAGGCTCAAAGCCGGGATACTCTCGTCCATAGAGGACGTCAGGATCAACACTCCCGAGGATTCGGTCTGCTCCCTGCTGAACGTGAGCTTTCTCGGCTGCAGGGGAGAAGTGCTGCTGCACGCCCTTGACACCGACGGGATATGCGTCTCGACGGGCTCTGCCTGCTCGTCTCACAGCAAGGGCAGCCACGTGCTCAGCGCGATGGGCCTGAGCAAGGAAGAGATACAGGGAGCGGTCAGGTTCAGCCTCTCGGAGGAGAACACCGAAGAAGAGATAGATTACGTGCTGGAGAAGCTCGTAGAGGCCGTAAAGTCCCAGAGAAAGCTCACCAGATCGTTCAGAAGGTAGAAGAAGTGATAAACAGAGATGAAAAGATATTCATAGTGCGCTGCGGCGAGAGCGCCCTCAAGGGAGACAACAAGTCGTATTTCGAGAGGATGCTCGTCCAGCGCATAAAAAAGTTCCTAAAGCCCTACGAGGGCACCGCCGTTGAGAGAAACGACGGCCTGATCTTCGTAAGGACAGGTACAGACGTCCCCGACGAGGACGTATTAAAGCGCGTCGGCAGGGTGTTCGGAGTTGATTCCATCAGCCCCGCGCTCGAGGTCGTCATAGAGGACATGGACGCCGAGCAGGCCATTGACGAGACAGGCAGGGCCGCGGCGGAGTACGCCATGGGGCTCATAGAAAAGAGGGGCATAAAGACCTTCAAGATCGACGCGAGGCGCGCGGACAAGAGCTTCCCCATAGAATCTCCGATGATAGCCAGGCGCATGGGAGCTTACGTGCTCAAGGGCTGCAAGGTCCTGAAGGTTGACGTGCACGAGCCCGACGCGACCATATTCGTAAATATCAGAAGGGGCAGGGCTTACGTATACGAGGGCAAGGTCCGCGGCTTCGGCGGGCTTCCTCTGGGGACCAACGGCAAGGGCCTCGTCCTGCTTTCCGGAGGCATAGATTCTCCCGTTGCGGCCTTCATGATGTCGCACAGGGGCATGTATATAGACGCGGTGCACTTCCACTCCTTCCCCTACACCTCGGAGAGGGCTCACGAAAAGGTCAAGGAGCTTGCCTCAATACTCGCGGGCTACTGCGGAAGGATACGCATGCATTCCATAAACCTCCTTCCGATTCAGGAACAGATCGTCCAGAACTGCCCTGAGGAGGAGACCACCATACTCGTGAGGCGCTTCATGATGAAGATAGCCGAGAGGGTCGCGAGGGAAGAGGAGAGCATGATGCTGATAACCGGCGAGAGCCTGGGTCAGGTCGCGAGTCAGACCGCGGAAGCGCTGGTCGTCACCGATCAGGCGGTGAGCATGCCCGTGATGCGTCCGCTCATAGCCATGGACAAGGTCGATATCATGGATATGGCCAGGGAGATAGGAACATACGACGTATCCATACAGCCCTACGAGGACTGCTGCACCGTCTTCCTTCCGAGGCATCCCGTGACGAAACCGAGACTCGAACGCATTCTCGCCTCGGAGTCCAAGCTCGACTGCGAGGCGCTCATAGAGGCGGCTCTCGCGGAGCAGGAGATAGAGATCATATATCAGAAGGATCTGCAGTAGATGGGAAGCGGCTGAGGAGATCGCGGAAAACAGAGGAGACGCCGCTTTGGCTCTCATCTGCCGCGCGCGGCGGCTCCGCATGAGCTTGCATCCCGCCAAAGTTTCATATTTCCGCATATTAAAGGCAGAGCGAGCGCGCCCTGCCTTTTTTCTTTGCTTTAGTGTATAATCAAAGCAAAGGAGGAGAAAACGATGAAAGCAATAATAAACGCAAAGATATATACCGTGACCGGTCCTGTCATCGAGGGCGGCAGCGTGCTCTACGACAAGGGCAGGATACTCGAGGTCGGAAAGGACATTAAACTGCCCGCCGGGACCGAGATCATCGACGCCGAAGGCAGGGTGCTGACGCCCGGACTCATAGACTGCCATACCCATCTCTTCCTGATGCACGGTCAGGAGACGATGCCGGGCCACCAGGATTACAACGAGGGCATAGACGCTTCGACCCCGCAGATAAGGGCGCTCGACGCGCTGAACCCCTTTGACGCAGCGCTCGAGCCCGTGAGGGCAGCAGGCTTCACGACCTGCTACACCGGTCCAGGCTCTGCGAACGTCATAGGCGGAATGGGCTGCTCTTTCAAACTTCGCGGTAAGACGGCCGACGAGATGTACATCGAGGGAAGCGAGCAGATGAAGATGGCCCTCGGAGAGAATCCGAAGAGGTTCTACGGCCTTAACGGAAAGTCTCCCGTCACAAGGATGGGAAGCGCCGCGATAGCCAGGGAATACTTCAACAGGGCAATAGAATACGCGAATAAGAAGGACGCCGGAAAGGAGCCTGCTTTCGACGCCAAGCTCGAAGCCCTGGTCCCCGTAGTACGCGGAAAGATGAAGGTCAGGATACACAGCCATCAGGCGGACGACATAGCCACGGCCCTGAGGCTGGTGCGTGAATACAAGCTGCCTTACGCCATAGAGCACTGCACCGAGGGCTGGAAGATAGCCGACGTCCTCGGAAAGGAAAAGAGCTGGTGCGTGGTCGGGCCGCTTCTGGTCGGACCCGTAAAGAAGGAGCTCTGGGGCGCGAGGCTCGAGACCGCCGGCATACTTGACGCTGAGGGTGCGAACGTCTGCCTCACCGCGGACGGAGGCTGGGATACCCAGTACCTGCCCGCCTACGCCGGCTTTGCCGTAAAGCACGGCCTGCCCTGGGAGAAGGCTCTCAAGGCGCTCACCATAAATCCCGCGACCGTGATGGGACTCGAATCCCGCGTTGGCTCCATAGAACCCGGAAAGGACGCCGACTTCGCGATGTTCGACGGCGATCCGCTCAGCAATTACACAGGGTGCGTGATGACCGTCATAGACGGCGAGACGCTAAGCGACAGGAGGTAGATCATGAAAGGACTTACGGTATTCCATCTCACGAATTGTCCCTACTGCATCAACGCGAAGAAGGCTCTCGCGCAGCTCTGCGGGGATAAGCCGCAGTATGCGGATATACCCATCGAATGGATAGAGGAGAGCGAGGAGCCGGAGCGCACGAACGGATACGACTACTATTACGTCCCCAGCTTCTTCCTCGGCAAGGAGAAGCTCTACGAGGCCCATCCCGGCGAGAGCTATGAGGAGTGCCTCGAGAAGGTCAGGGGCTGCCTCGAGAAGGCCCTCGCCTGAGGCCTTCCCCCTGTGACACCTGGCTGAGAAAGGACCGCCTTATGGGAAAAGCAGGAGAAAAGCTCAGGCTCATGGCCGTGGGCGACATACTCATACATCTCGAGATAGAGAGCGCATGTAGAGGAGAGGACGGCTATGACTTTTCGGGACTCTTTGAGAACGTCAGAGGCGTATTCAAAGAGGCCGATCTGGTCATAGGAAATCAGGAGACCATACTCTCGGACCGCGTTCCGCCCTCGGGCTTTCCGGTCTTCGCGACTCCCACGGCCGTCGGGGACGCGGAGGCAGAGGTCTTCGACCTCATCACCACCGCGACCAACCATTCTCTCGATCAGGGAGAGCAGGGGATGGAAGACAACTACGCCTTCTGGGAAGAAAAGGCCATCCCCGCGGCGGGGATCTATCCAAGGAGCAGCGAGCGCTGCTACGCCCGCGTGGAGAGGAACGGGATCAAGGTAGCCGTCTACAACGCTACCGCGGTCACGAATTATCACGTACAGCTCCCGGGAAGCAGGCTGGTGCTCGAGACGATAAGCAGCTTCACCGAGGATCACATGAAGCAGCAGATCTCTAACGCCCACAGGGAATGCGACTACGTGATAGTCATGCCGCATTGGGGCATCGAGTATCTCTACGAGCCGACCGAAAGGGTGAGAAAGCTCGCGCGCTTCTTCGCGGAAGCCGGCGCCGACATGATAATAGGCACGCATCCGCACGTTGTGGAGCCCGTCGAGACTATAAAGTGCAGCGACGGCAGGAGGGTGCCCTGCTTCTACTCTCTCGGGAACTTTATCTCCGCCCAGAAGCGCCCGGCTACCATGCTGGGCGGGCTTGCGGACGTCACTCTCGAAAGGGGGACCAAGGGAAAGGTCCGCGCGACTGAGCTGAGGCTCAGGCCTTTGGCGGCGCATACAGGCCCCGACATGAAGGGCTTCACGGTCTATCCGCTCGAGGAGTACAGCGATGAGCTCGCCTCTGAAAACGCCCTGTTCAAGCTCATAGAGGCTGAGTACGGCGTAAGGACGGATACAGCTTATCTTAAGGATCTCTTCGGGAAGATACTCTCCGGCGAGGCACAGAAAGAGAATATGTTCAGGAACGCGGCGGACGTAAAGCTCTACAATGCCAAGCGGCTCGTCCCGGTACTTAAAAAGGAGATAAAAAAGAAGCTGAGGCAGAGATAGCCTTCGTTTCGTCAGAGATCATTGGCCCGGCGTCTTCGGACGCCGGGCTTTTCCTATTTCCAGGGCTTGATTGGATGCGGACCCACGATCTTTTCATGCTGGAACCCCTGTAGTTCTATGCTTTAAATGTAAAATTATGTATTTACATATATGGAAAATACTGTATAATATCTACAGATGAACGGTAAAAGATCGCAGAACAAACTAATAGGGAGCTGGGGCGAGTGCAGGGCCTGCCGCTATCTGGAAGACGAGGGCTATACTCTCATAGCCAGGAATTTCAGGAGCCGCTACGGTGAGATCGATATCATAGCCTGCAGGGCGCCTTGGATAGTGTTCGCGGAGGTCAAGACCAGGAAGAGCGGCGCCTTCGGCTATCCCGCGGAGGCGGTGACCCCGGAAAAGCAGAGGCGCTTCAGGCTGACCGCCGAATTCTTCCTGCTGAAAAACAGGATGTACGGCAGCCTTCAGCCGCGCATGGACGTCATCGAGATAATGATAGCGGACGGCAGCGCCTGGCTCAGGCACGATGAGAACGCTTTTTGATCTTTCGGGTTGCGGCAGAGCCCCTGCCGCGGAGAGGAGCCGCGCATGTATTCCAGGATCCTGAGCGCGAGCCTGTACGGGCTCAGCGGTGAAAAGACTTGGGCGGAGGTGGACGCGGGCCGCGGCATGCCCGTATTCAGCGTGGTCGGGCTCGCGAACCGATCGGTCAGGGAGGCCAAGGACCGCATACACTCCGCTCTGATAAACTGCGGCTTCAGCTTTAAACCGGGGCGAGTCACGGTGAACCTGAGCCCGGCCAACAGAAAAAAGGACGGAAGCCACTACGACCTCGCCATAGCGCTGGGCTATCTGTTCAGCTCTGAGCAGATAAAGGCGGAGCCTCCGGGCGAGGAGATGGCTTTCATAGGAGAGCTCAGCCTGGACGGCAGGGTCTGTGGAGTCGAAGGTGTGCTTCCCATGCTGACGGGGCTTCAAAGGGGAGGCGTAAAGACCGTCATGCTCCCGGGAAGAAACCTGGAGGAGGCGAGGCTGGTCAAAGGGCTCTTCCTCGTTCCCGTGGACAGCCTCTCCCAGGCCGCGGACTGGTTCGAGGGATTTGGAGGACCAAAGCCTGTAAAGGCGGACGGCGGTGCTCCCATGGACGCTGAGCGCTGCGAGCTGCCGGACTTTTCGGACATAAAGGGCCAGGAGATGGTCAAACGCGCGGCGCAGGTAGCCGCGGCCGGTATGCACGGACTTCTGATGATAGGGCATCCCGGAGTGGGAAAGTCCATGGTCGGAAAGCGCATACCGGGCATACTCCCGCCGCTCGGCTACGACGAGCAGCTCGACGTCACCCAGGTCTACAGCGCTGCCGGACAGCTCAGGAACGGGGACTCCATGATCAGGAGCAGGCCCTACAGAGCGCCTCATCACAGCATATCCCATACGGCTCTGATCGGCGGAGGCAGCAGACCGAAGCCCGGGGAGATCTCCCTCGCGCATACGGGCGTGCTTTTTCTGGATGAGCTCGCCGAGTTTTCGGCCCACACCCTCGATATGCTCAGGCAGCCCATGGAGGACGGCTTCGTCAGCATAGACAGGACCTACGGTAAATTCGTATACCCGGCCGATTTCATGCTCGTGGCGGCGACAAATCCCTGCCGCTGCGGCTACTACGGCGATCCGGTCAAGCAGTGCAGCTGCAGCGAGACCGACAGGCGGCGCTATATGAGCCGGATTTCCGGGCCTCTGCTCGACAGGATAGACCTTCACGTTGTGATGGAGAGGCCCGTATACCAGGATATGGACATAGCCTCCCGCCAGCGCAGCACCGGAAGCAAAGAGCTGAGAGAGGGAGTGCTGAGGGCGAGGGAGATCCAGAGCGAGCGCTATAAGGAGCTCGGGATAAGCTGCAATTCACAGCTTGGGGCGGGTCAGGTCGCGCAGTACTGCGCGCTAGGCGGCGCCTGCGAGGAGCTGATGAGGACAGCCTTCAGCGCTCTGGGTCTTTCCGCGAGGGCTTATCACAGGGTGCTCAGGACCGCCCGTACGATAGCGGACATAGAGGGATGCCCTGATATCGCGGAGAGGCATCTCACGGAGGCGCTGAGCTACAGGCTGCCGGAAAAGTATTTCGGATGAATCCCGGGCCCGTGCGGCCTGAAGAGCGGCCGGTATGAGATCGATGGCAGGTGCAATATTATGATAAAAACACGGCCCGCAGTCAGGATAGGCATAGACGACGAGCGCTATCCTGCGCTGCTAAAGGATATACACGACCCACCCTCGCAGCTCTACTGCATAGGGGATCTTTCTCTGCTATCGATGCAGTGCGTCGCGGTAGTGGGGACCAGAAGGTGTTCGCCTTACGGCAGGTGGGCCGCCGG
>JAFPZZ010000030.1 GCA_017417045.1 Bacillota bacterium | reverse complement strand
GGGCCGGCTGCTTCGCAGCCGCCGCGCTCCGCGCGGCGCGCGTCCCGCTCATACCGCAGCGCACTGCGCTCCCCTGAAAGGAGACCATATGACATATAAAAGGATACTGACAGTGCAGGACATCTCCTGCGTGGGGCAGTGCTCGCTCACCGTTGCCCTGCCCATACTCTCCGTATGCGGAAACGAGACAGTCATGCTTCCCTCGGCGGTTCTCTCGACCCACACAGGAGGCTTCAAAAAGCCCAACTTTAGAGACCTTTCCGAGGATATCCCAAAGATATCCGCACACTGGGAGAGGGAAGGCATATACTTCGACGCTATTTACACCGGCTATCTCGGGAGCGTCTCCCAGATCGACATGGTAAGGGACGTCATGCAAAGAAACGGCAAGCCCGGCTGCGTGAAGATCGTCGACCCTGCTATGGGTGACTACGGAAAGCTATACGCCGGCTTCGACGAGGAGTACGCTCTAGCAATGAGGAAACTAGTGGCCGAGGCTGACGTTGCTCTGCCCAATATCACCGAAGCCGCGATGCTCACTGGCAGTGAATATCGCACCGAATACGATGAAGCATACATAAAAGAGCTTATGGAAAAGCTGAGAGCCCTCGGCACCGGAGCCGTAGTTCTGACCGGTGTGAGCTACGACAGCGCTCATACAGGAGCCGCAGTCATGGACGAAAAGGGTGCTTTCAGCTATTACAGGCACGCAAAGTTCGAAAAGGGCTGGCACGGCACCGGCGATATCTTCGCCTCGGCCTTCACAGGCGCCTACATGGGCGGAAAGAGCATGGCCGAAGCCGCGCGCATAGCGGCCGATTTCGCATACCGCTGCATAGAAGTCTCTCAGGGAGATCCCACCCACACCTACGGCACCAAATTCGAGCTCGCCCTGCCGGATCTTATGGGTATGCTCGGACGCTGAGCACGCCGCCCCCGCAAGGACAGGAATCTTTCGCCCATGCAGATCTTAAGAAGCTGACGGACGCCGCCCTGAGCAGAACGGACTATGGAGCCCGCGCGAAATCTTGGGTGGACTTTAAAACTCAAATCGGGTAGAATATCACATATATGTCCTTGATAGGTTATGCCGGCTCCGCCGGGCCCCGCGCAATGCAGACCTGTGAACCGTGTCAGGTCCGGAAGGAAGCAGCACTAAGCGAGATCCTGCATGTGCCGCGGATAAGCCTGGCAGAGCCCGCATAGCAGATCAGGGACAGTTTTTTAGGAGAAAAGATGTACCAGGCCCTATACAGAAGCTTCCGTCCCGACACCTTCGACACCCTGCTCGGGCAGGAGCACATAGTCAGGATACTGAAAAACCAGATAAAAAACGGCACCTGGGGACACGCCTACCTCTTCTGCGGCACCCGCGGGACGGGCAAGACCACGACCGCGAGGATACTGGCCAAAGCACTCAACTGCGACTCGGAAGGGGAGAAGCCCTGCGGGACCTGCGAGACCTGCCGCGCCATAGCGTCCGGCAGTTTCCTGGACGTCGTGGAGATAGACGCTGCCTCCAACAACGGCGTTGACGACGTGCGCATACTCAGGGAGGAGGTCAACTTCCCTCCGGTCATGGGCAGGACCAAGGTGTACATCATAGACGAAGCTCACATGCTTACAGGCGCGGCCTGCAACGCGCTCCTGAAGACCCTCGAAGAGCCTCCCAAGGATACGGTATTCATACTCGCGACGACCGATCCGGAAAAGCTACCCGCAACCATACACTCGCGCTGCATAAGGCTCGATTTCAGAAGGGTCTCGGAAGAGGTCATGGCGAAGCGCTTCGCAGAGATCATAGAGGAGATCGGAGGAAAGGCCGAGCCAGAAGCCCTCGCGCTGATAGCGGCCAACGCCGACGGCTCCGTCAGGGACGGTCTCTCGCTTTTGGACCGCTGCCTCGCAGGAGGGACCGATATCACAAGGGACGACGTGCTCTTCCTTCTCGGAATGGCCGGCACCGAAGTCTATATCGAGATGACCGACTGCGTGCTGAATAAAGACCTCGCGGGCGCGCTGAGATGCTTCTCGGACGTGCTTGCCGAAGGCAAGGAGGCCGTGCAGTTTGCCAAGGACTGGATGGAGCATTTCCGCAGCCTCATGATGATCAAGATACTCGACAGGCCTCAGGACATCCTGAACCTCTCGATGGAGAATATAGAGAGGCTCAGGGAGCAGAGCAAGAGAGCTGACCTCGATTTTATAAGGGGCTGCATAACGCTGCTCTCAAGGACCATAGCAGACGCCAGGTACGCCCACAGACCGCGCACTCTCATAGAGATCGCGATAGTCAGGATGAGCAGGTAGGCCATGGAATTCGTCCCGGTAGCTCACATAGAAAATGACTTCAAGGAGAAGTTCGGTATACCGAAGCAGGGCGGCATGGCGCAATCGGTCCTGAGCCGCGTCGTTTTCGAGGGAGAGTACGCAGACCCGAACGCCCTGAGGGGCATAGAGGGTTTCTCCCACATTTGGCTGCTCTGGGAATTTTCCAAGAGCAAAAGAGGATCTTTCAGCCCGACCGTAAGGCCTCCGGTGCTCGGCGGGAACGAGCGCATGGGAGTCTTCGCGACGCGCTCTCCGAACAGGCCCAATCCCATAGGAATGACCAGCGTAAGGCTCGAAAAGGCCGTGCTTAGCGGCGACGGCGCACCCTACCTGATAGTGAGCGGCGCAGACCTGCTGGACGGCACCCCGATATACGACGTCAAACCCTACATAGCGAGGGACTGCCATCCCGACGCGCACGAAGGCTTCAACTCGAAGCCGCGTCCGCGGCTCGAGGTCGTATTCGACGAAGAGGGTGAAGGCATAGAGGGGCTTGATCCCGCGATAAGGCAGCAGCTCGCCGAGATACTCAGCTTCGACCCCAGGCCTTCCTATCAGGACGACCCGGACCGCGTCTATGGCATGCGCTACGCCGAGCTGAACGTCAAGTTCAGCGTGAGGGAGGGCGTGCTTAAGGTAACGTCCGCTTCCGCCTTTGAGGAGCAGTCTAATAGCTGAACACAGGCTGAAGCCGGCGAAGGTGAGGGCCCGCTGAAAACCATGCGCATCAATAGCGGCGCAGCAAACGCGGCGCACCAACGCGACGTAGCTGCCGCAAATAATTCGTCAAACAAGCCCGGGGACGCTGCAACGCCTCTTTGGGCACTGGATACAAAAAGGAGATACCATGGGTAAAGGAATGAAGGCCGGAAAGAGGCCGAGCAGCAAGCCCAGCAGGCAGGACCAGATGGCCCAGCTCGCTGCGATGCAGTCGAAGATGGAGGCCATGCAGGCCGAGATAGAGCAGACGGAGACCGAGGCCAGCGCCGGCGGCGGAGCCATAACTGTCAAGGTCAACGGAGCTCACCAGCTGACCTCTGTCAGGATCGATCCGAAGATCATAGATCCCGACGACGTCGAGATGCTGGAAGACCTCATAGTCGCGGCTACGAACGAGGCCATGCGCCAGATAGACGAGCTCTCCCAGAGCCGTATGAACAGCCTCACCAGCGGGCTCGGACTTCCTCCGGGGATAATGTAGGCGCGGCGCATATCGCTATTTTCACGAAAAGAGGAGAACTGCGAAAGCCCCCGCTTTCGGAGGAGTAAATGAGGTATTACGCGAAACCTCTCAAAAATCTAATAGCCGAGCTCAGCAAGCTTCCGGGCATAGGCGGCAAGACCGCCCAGCGCCTGGCTTTTCACATACTCTCGATGAACGAGCACGACGCTCAGGCGCTCGCAGAATCTATAACGACCGCGAAGCGCGAGATGAAGTTCTGCTCTGTCTGCGGCAACCTCACCGACGAGGATCCCTGCAGCATATGCTCTGATCAGAGCCGCGACCACAGCCTCATCTGCGTCGTCGAGAGCTCGAGAGACGTTTTCGCCATGGAGCGCATCAGGGAGTTCAACGGGGTATATCACGTGCTGAACGGCGCCATTTCCCCGATGGACGGGATAGGCCCTGAGGACATAAACCTGAGATCCCTGATACTCAGGCTGCAGTCGGACGACGTGAGGGAGCTCATACTCGCCACCAATCCCAACATAGAGGGAGAAGCTACGGCGATGTACATAGCCAAGCTCGTTAAGCCCGCGGGGATAAAGGTCACGAGGATAGCTCACGGCATACCCGTGGGCGGAGACCTCGAATACGCCGACGAGGTGACCCTTTCCAAGGCGCTCGAGGGCAGGAGGGAGCTATGACGAGGACTCCGTTCCTTCCCGTTCCGGACCCCGTAGCCTTCACGGTCTTCGGCCTCGACATAATGTGGTACGCCCTGTTCATGACGGGCTCGATCTGCATAGGCTTCGCGTTGATGTACGTCAGGGCGAAGAAAAAGGGCCTCGATCCTGAGCACGTTCTGGACTTAGCCATATACTGCGTCCCGGCCGGGATACTCGGAGCAAGGCTCTACTACGTGCTGTTCAGATGGGATTATTATTCCGCTGATCTGAGCCAGATACTGAATCTTCGGGGAGGAGGCATGGCTATCCACGGCTCGCTCATAGGCGGCATAGGCATGGCGATATACCTCTTCCGCAAATGGAAGGAGCATCCTCTAAAATGGCTCGACCTCGCGGCTGTATCCTTCCCCCTGGCCCAGTCTATTGGCCGCTGGGGCAATTACTTCAACAGCGAGGCTCACGGAGGGCCCACCGATCTCCCCTGGGCGATCTACGCGGACGGGGAGTTCGTCCATCCGACCTTTCTCTACGAGTCCATATGGTGCTTCCTGCTCTTCCTCTTTTTGCTCTGGTTCGACGAGAGCGGCAAGAAGAGCTTCGACGGACAGCTCATATGCATGTACGCGGCGCTTTACTCGCTCGAGAGGATATTCGTGGAAGGGCTCAGGACGGACAGCCTCATGATAGGCCCCTTCAAACAGGCGCAGGTCATAAGCGCATGCGCTATAGCGGCGTCGATCGCGCTGTACGCGCTCTTCAGGAGGATGTCGAAGTCTGAAAAAGCGAATCGGTGACTTTGCTTAAACTTATCTTTGTATAAACTTGTTATGAATGAAACAGAGGACCTCTCGGTCCTCTGTTTTTGGCAATTATTCTTTTCTGGTTTTTGGGAGCCTGCTGCTCTAGCTCTTGCAGCGCCTGCTGCTCTGGATCTTGGGAGCCTGCTGTTCTGACTCCTGCAGAGCCTGCTGCTCCGGATCTTGCAGCGTCTGCTGCTCTGACTTTTTAGAGTCTGTTATTGAGACTTTTTACGGTCTGTAGACTTCGTCTATGATCTCGTACTTCTTTGCTTCGAAGGCCTTGTCGATCCAGCCGTAGTCCTTGATGCCCTGAGCGGCCTCTCCGGCCTTTCTCTCGTCGTTGGCCTTGAACTTCCTGGCCGCTTCGAGAACGGCGGGGCCGTCCTTCCTGGGGATGACGATGATGCCGTCGGGATCGGCGAGGATGATGTCGCCGGGGTTTACGGAGATGCCGCCGCAGGCGATGGGCACGTTGATCTCAAACGGTCCTTCCTTGTAGGGGCCGCCAGGGGTGGTGCCGGTGGCGTAGATGGGGAAGTCCCAGCTGCCCATCTCGTCGATGTCCCTGATAGGTCCGTCGATGATGATGCCGGCGATCTTCTTGTACTTGTAGAGGTAGGTCATCATGACTTCGCCGATGAGGGAACGGGTGTTGTCCTCTTCGTTGGAGATGACGAGGTAGTCGCCTTCGCCTACGTATCTCATAGCGGCGTGGATGCCCATGTTGTCGCCCGCGCGGCACTTAACGGTGAAGGCCGCTCCGCAGGACATCTGGGCCTTGGGGCTGCTCATGAGCCTGATCCTGGGATTCATCGCGCAGCTTCTCTCCATGGTATCTGCGGTATTGGATGCGGGGATCTCCTTGAAGGCCTCGATCAGCGCGGGATCGGGCATCTCTCTCTTAAGGAAAATTCTCTTGCCTACTGACATTTTATTTCTCCTCCTTCTGGGGTCTTATCTCGGTGATGACGTCCTGCCAAACGGGCTTCTGGCCCGCGAACTTGTCGGCGAAATTGTAAGGGGCGAGCGCGAGGTGGCGCTTTACGGTGCCTATGCTCATGCAGGGATCGAGCCCGGCCTCTCTTAGCATATCGACGGAACCCTCAACTTCGTGGCCCCTGCGCACGCAGTGGATGGCGGTGCCGGTGACGAGCCTGCCCATGATCTTTTCGAACGGATCCTTGTCCATGGACGCCGCTACGGAGCTTACGACCTCGTCTGTGACGTCGTAGGCGTCGGCGGCCTGGAGCATCTCGAGGCAAAGGGCCGCGATGCCCTTCATGAAGATGCTGCGGACGAGCTTGATGGCGCTGGCTGCTCCGGGAGCTCCCTCGTTGAGGGTGATGTTCATGCCCCAGGGATCCATCTCGGTCTTGAAGGCTTCGGCTCCGGGACCGCAGGCTATAATCTGCACCTTGTGCTTGCTCTCTGGAAGGGAACCGAGCATGGTGGCGTCGACGTATCTTGCGCCGGTCTTCGCGGTCATCTCAGCCATCTCTGCCTTGGCGGCGGGGGTGGAGGAGCTCAGATCCACGAGGAGCTTGTCCGGTCCGAGTATATCGAGTACGGACTCGAGAGCGCCCTTGGCGAACTGAGTCGGGGTGATGTTGCAGACCATGTCTGCCCAGGTCGCGAGCTCCTGGTTGTTTGCCATGAGCTGAACTCCGGCCTCGGCGGCTCTCTGCCTTACGAAGGAGCCTCTTTCGGGATGGTCCTGCATGGCGTCGCAGGCTCTGATCCCGTCAAGGCCTTCGCCCTTGAGTCCTATGGCAAGGTTGTAAGCGGCCTCGCCGAATCCTATAAATCCTATCTTCATTTCTTCCTCCGATCTAGAGTGGTAAGGTTCTGATATAAGGTCGTTTTCCTGTATCTAAAGGATAAAGCATACCTGGTGACAAAAGCAAACAGGGGAAAATTTAAAATTCGACAAACGAATTTTGTTGCTTAAAAGAGAATGTGATCTTTCTTCTCTCGTTTTTTGATATAACACATATCCGGCCCCTTTTCTTGTAAGAAAGCTGGCTTTGTAATACTATGGTTTTGGTTGATGACCCGGATTTTTACAACGATGTTTTGTCGATATTCCTGTTGAAAGGACAGTATATGGACATTCTGAGCTTTTACTATTTCAAGGAGCTGGCAAAGGATCTTCATATGACGAAGACGGCCAGCAGGCTGTACATATCTCAGCAGACCCTCAGCAACCGCATACTCAGGATGGAGGAGGAGCTCGGGACCCCGCTCTTCTACAGGAAGCCTTCCCTCAGCCTGACTCCGGCGGGCGAATACGTTCTGAACTTCGCCAAGCAGATAACTTCCCAGTACGCGAACCTGCAGGATCTTATAAGCGACATGACGAATGAAGAGAGCGGAGTACTGCGCTTCGGAGCAAGCACACTCAGGATCGATACCTGCATAGGGCCTATCCTGAAGGATTTTTCCGCTAAATATCCAAGGGTCGAGCTCAGGGTGACCGACAGCATCTCGGGAAAGCTCGTTCCGAAGATCCTGGAGGGGGAGCTCGATCTCGCCATCGTCAGCACTGATAATTTCGACATCAACCTCGTGCACGAGCAGTTTATGACGGATCATATATTCTTCTGCGTAACTGACGGGCTGCTTGAGGAATACTACGGCGAAGAGGCTTCCGCGCTGAAGAAGAAGGCGTGGGCAGAAGGAGCTCACGTGAGCGATTTCGACAGGCTTCCGTTCTGCATGTTCACATCGAGGCTGGGTGCCATAGTCAGGGAATGCTTCGAGGACGAACACGTCAGGCCCAAGGTCTATATCGACAGCACTTACACTAATATTGCGACCAATATCTGCTTCAGAGGACTGGCTGCGAGCTTTTGTACTAACGTCGTGCTCAACAATAAGCGCAGGGACATCCCCCGCGAGCTCAACATCATCCCGCTTAAAAAAGGAAACGACGTCTGCAGCCTGAAGCTCAGTCTCATAAGGCACAGAGACCGTTATCAGCCTGAGTACACGCGCTATTTCTCGGATCTGATCTGCGACTATTTCTCCAGGATAGAGAGCACATCCATGACGCAGCTCGGCGACCGCATACCGGCAGAGGTCTAGCTCTTGAGATATCTTTTTTTGACAGCCGCCGCGCTCGCATTAAGCGCGCTTTTGGGATATGCCTTCAGCCGTCTCGTATTTCGATGCGGAAAGGCCGGCCGCGCAAAGAGGATACTCGCGGGGCTTCTTGCTGCGATCCTGTTATTCTCAGCGGCGGGGCTCGCTTACCTCGGCGTCTACAGCAGGGCTGCGGATGAAGCCATGAGGGCGCTGGAAGGGAGCGGCTCGGTAACGGTAAAAAAGCTGGAAGGCGGATATCTTTTCGACGGGCCCGGCGATGAAAAGGCCATAGTCTTCTATCCGGGAGGAAAGGTCCAGACAGAGGCCTATGCTTCTCTGATGCTGCTGCTCGCCGAGGGCGGCACGGACTGCTTCCTTGCCGACATGCCGTTTCGCATAGCCTTCTTCAGGATAAACGCCGCGGACAGCTTCATATCCGGCGCCTACGACGGCTGGTTCGTCATGGGCCATTCGCTCGGCGGCTTCGCGGCCTCCTCGTATGCTTCGTCGCACCCGGACGGGCTCCGCGGGATCATCCTTCTGGCCTCTTATCCGGTAAAGGAGCTTTCGGATAAGCTCTGCCTGCTGTCCGTTTACGGCAGCGAGGACGGCATCCTGGAGATGGATGAGTACGAGAAGGGCCGGGGATACTGGCCATCGGACAGCGCGGAAGCGGTAATACAAGGCGGCAACCACGCTCGGTTCGGAAGCTACGGGATACAGAAGGGCGACGGCGAGGCGGCCATAAGCGAGAGGGAGCAGCAGGAAGAGACGGCCCGCGTTATAGCCGAATGGCTGGAAGAGCACTGATCACCAGACAGCAAAACAGTCCATATCATTTATAGTCCGAAAGATCAACGGCAGGCGTCCGCCCGGACGTCTGTCAATTTTTATTTGTCAGAAGCCGCAGAATAACTTGTTTGATTTGTCAGGATGGGGAATGCTACTCTAATGTCGAATGATAAGGACGATAGTCCGCCTTGCCACAAGGACGAAGGTCTGCTTCATCGCAAAGACATAAGTTTGCCTCGCCGCAGAGACTAAAGTCCGCCTCGCTGCAAAAAAGAAAGGAAAGATCATGGAATTCAAGACTTCTATGACGGTGCCGACCGTAAAGCTCAGATACTTCGCATATAATTGCCTCGAGATCAAACTTCCCGACGGCAAGACCCTGGTCATAGACCCCTGCCTTCAGAAGGAAGGGCAATTCGCCTGCGGTTACGATGAGACGGCGCTCGAGGGCTGCGACTACGTGCTCGTAAATCACTCGCACGTAGACCACGTAGATACTCTCGGAAAGGTGTACGACCGCTTCCATCCCATGATCTACGCCCACGCACACACCGCCCAGGCCCTGGCCAAGTACTACGATATCCCGTATATCATGATCACCCCGTTCACCACGGGCGACGAGTTCATACTCGACAGCTTCAAATTCCAGGTGGTCCGCGGCCAGCACAACACGACCAAGGCTTTCATGGTGAGGCCCTCCGGAAGGGTGGACGAGTTCGCGAGCGCCAAATTCAACTTCAATTTCGAGGATCCCGAGCTTCAGTTCCTCATGGACGCAGGGACCCAGTACGACAGCAACTTCCTCATCACGCTGTCCAACAACCTCAGGATAGGCTTCTTCGCGGGCAATCCCGGCATGGTCGAGCCCCAGGATAAGTATCTCTGGAGCCAGCTGCGCCCGGATATCGTCTTCGCGCACAGGGCCAAGTGGACCGACAAGAATTACGCCGACAAGATGAGCAACGTGCTCGCCGTCACAGGCGCAAGGCTCATGATGCCCATACATATCGAGGATGCTTACAAGGACGATTACAGCGCCGCGGAATACATGGAAAACGTGAACAGGGTCTGCGAGGAGAAGGGCATAGCCGGCAGGATGATGTTCCTTGAAAAAGCTCAGTGGTACGAGTTCACCACGGGAGTGAGGAAGCTCTAAAAAAGAGCGCTGCAGCGGCCCCGGATCAGTATCCTATGGAGCTGTGTTTACGCGCTGTTCTACCGATCGAAGGAGGAAATAATGGCTGAATCCAGAATAGTATTGTACGGCGGTCACGTCATCGATCCCGCAAACGGAACAGACGACGATCTGAACGTCATCATAGAGGACGGAAGGATAAAGGAGCTCACGAAGGCGCCTTATTCCCCTGTGTACAACGAGAATGCGGTCGACGTCAGTGGCTGCATAGTGACGCCCGGTCTCATAGACCATCATTGCCACATGTATCCGCTGTCTGAGAACATCGGTCTCCCCGCGGACGCTATAATGTTCGCCAACGGAGTCACGAGCATAGTAGACGCGGGAAGCTGCGGCGCAAAGAACTATCCGGATCACAGGTCGTTCAAGCCCCAAACCCGCATGACCTACAAGGCTTATATCCACATCAGCGCCCTCGGGCTCAATGCCGCCGAGGACCTCGATCCGGCGCACATGGACTACAGGCTCCTAAAAGAGCTCTTCGACGAATGCGGGGACGAGCTCATGGGGCTCAAGATACGCACGAGCAGGGGACTCGTAAAGGAGTTCGGCTTCGAATCCCTCAGGGCGACCGTTAAGATGGCAGACAGGCTCGGCGTCCACGTCATGGTGCATCCGACCGATCCTCCCGGGGAGCTGGAGGAGCTGCTCTCCTGCCTCAGACCCGGCGACGTGCTCTCGCACATGTATATGAACATAGGCTCTGCCATAGTCGATGAAAAGGGCCACGTAAAGGACTGCGTGCTCAAGGCGAGGGAGAGGGGAGTCATCTTTGAAGCAGCCGACGCGAGGGCCCACTTCGGCTTCTCGACCGCTCTTCCCGCGATAAAAGAGGGGTTCCTGCCCGATTTCATCGCGACTGACGGCACCATCAAGAGCATGCTCATGAAGCCCACGACCTTCAGCTTAGCCATGCAGCTCGCCCGCTACGAATCCATGGGGATGGACTTCAAGGACGTTCTGACCTGCATGACGGTAAATCCGGCAAGGCACATGGGGCTCAAGGACGGAGAGGGTACGATCACCATAGGCGGCACCGCGGACGTGGCGGTCTTCAAGAGACATGAAAAGGAAGTGGTGTTCGCTGACAGGCCCATCCTGGATCCGGATCAGAAGACCTTCACCGGGCATGTGCTCTACGAGCCGGTAGTCACCGTCAAATCCGGGCTTCTGGTCTATAGGAACATAATGTACTGATCAGCTGAAGAGCCGATGCCTGAGCGGCGCCGGCTCTTTTGTCATCTTAACGTCTCTTTGATCATTTGCATCAACGGACAAACATGCATCATCGAAACTATAAGGAGAAGGAAATGCGGGCGATAGTCGTCGATAAGGATTACGGAAGCGTTACCGCTGAAGAACTTGAGATCGTCAAGGCTGCTTACGCGAAGGCCGGGATCGGGCTCGAAGCAAGGCATTTTACAACTGAAGAGGAGATCATCGAAGGCTGCGGAGATGCGGAGATCATACTCGGCACGGGCAATCCGCCCATTACAAGGAAGGTCATGGAGGCCCTGCCGGAGCTCAGGTACGTACAGCGCTTCGGGATAGGAGTCAATTCCATCGATCTCGAAGCCGCCGCAGAACTCGGCGTCGCGGTGCTGAATCTGCCGGGTTTCTGCGTAAGGGAGCTCGCGGATCTCTCGCTTTCCATGATAATGGCCCTTATCCGCAACACAGTCTATTACGACAGGGAGATCAGAAAGGGCTGCTGGCCCAAGTGCACATATCTCATGCCTCCGGACGTCAGGGACCTGACTCTGGGTCTCTACGGCTTTGGAGGAGCGGGGCAGGAGCTTTATAAAGTGCTCAAAGGCGCATACGGCATGAGAGTGCTGGCCTGTGATCCCTATCTGCCGGATCACGTAAAATCGCTCTTCAGCGACGTGGAATTCGTAGATTTTGAAGCCCTCATAAAGGAAAGCGACATAATCTCCATACACGTCGGCCTCAGCCCCGAGACCTTCCACGTCTTCAATGACGAGACCTTCGCGAAGATGAAGGACAGCGCGCTTATCATAAATACCGCGAGGGGGCCCATCATCGACCAGAAGGCTCTGGCGAGAGCCCTTGAGAGCGGACAGATAAGGGGCGCGGGGCTGGATACTCTCGAAAAGGAGCCCATAGACCGCGACGATCCGCTGCTTTCCATGGACAACGTTATACTGAGCGCTCACTGCGGCTCTTTCGGCACGGGCGCTAAAAAGACCCAGCTCGAGACTGTTTGCAGACTCATCCCGCAGGCGGTCACTGAGAAAAAGCTCCCCAGGCGCAACGTTGCGAACAAGGCGGTGCTGGACAAGCTGGAAGGGCTTGAACTGATATAAAGTGCCCGAAGCAATGAGCCTGGCACTTATATGAAGTTCGGGCCTTGTCAAATAAAATTTGTTAAGAACCATAAATATGACTGTTTGTCTTTGATATTGGACTCATGTTAACTTATTTCCAACAGATCGCATGGCATCCGGCGGCACGCAAACACCGAGCGCGGGTGCATATGGATAAACATTTTTCACAGCCATTCTTTAAGGAGCAAAAACTATGTCACAAGGTATGATCGCTCTCATCGGACTTGCAACTATCGTATGCTCGTCCGCGCTTGCCCTCAGCAAGAAGACCCACCTGGCAGTACCGTTCATCATCGTTCCGATCATCGGCGGTATGCTCTGTGGTTTCAACTTCTATCAGCTGATGGACTTCGCGCACGCAGGTGTTAACTCCTGCTTCAACTCCATCCTGATCTGCGTTTGCGCGGTACTCTACTTCGCCATCCTCTCCGATACCGGATTCTTCGATATCATGGTAAACAGGCTGGTCAAGATCACCAAGGGTAACGTTTACGTAGTACTGGTCATCACCGTTCTCGTAGGCTTCATCGGCCACCTCGACGGCGCTTACAACACCACTTACCTCATCGCAATCCCCGCTATGGCTCCGCTGTACAAGGCCCTCAACATCGACAGAAGGCTCCTCGTACTGCTCGTCTCCCTGGCCGCCGGCCCCATGACCGGTATGTCCTGGGCGAACCCCGCCAAGCAGAGCATGTATGACCCGGACCTCAACCCCGTAGTCATGACCCAGCAGCTGCTCCCCATCATCTTCATCATGCTCGTTCTCGCCGTTCTCTACGCCCTCTGGTGCGGCAAGAGGATCTACGCCAAGCAGGGTGCTGAGCTCGAAGCTCTCAGAAACAAGTACGTCGTCGAAGAAGCTGACAAGCCGATCGACTGGAGCAACAAGCCGCTCGCCAGACCGCAGAACTTCTGGATGAACATGGTCCTCTTCATCGGATCCCTCCTCTGCTTCGTATTCGTGACCAAGGTTAAGACCTACCTCCTGTTCATGATCTTCTCCGCGATCGCGTGGGTTCTGAACTATCACGACGCCAAGGATCAGAACGCCATCTTCAGAAAGAACGCGAACACCATGCTCGCCCCTGGATTCCTCTTCATGGGAATCGGCGTGATGGTAGGTATCCTCAACAACACCGGTATGGTCACCGCCATGGTAAACTGTATGCTCTCCGTAGTACCCGAGTCCATGGCCCGCTATACCCACATCCTCTGGAACATCATCTCCCTGCCCCTCATGGTCGTGATCCCTTACCAGGCGTTCACTTCCATCACCCCCGTGCTCATGGGCATCGGACAGGCCTGCGGACTTACTTCCTACCAGATCCTCAACCCCGGCATGATCGGATACATCAATCCGTGCTCCCCGCTCATCGCTGCGAACAACCTCGCTGCCGAGCTCGCCGAAGTCGACATCATGGAACTCTGCAAGTACTCGTTCCTCACCTGCTTCGTATTCAACACCATCGTGAAGCTCCTCTGCCTCGCACTGGGCATCGCGTAAAATCAAAAGAAAGCTTTCATATGGTGCAGGGGATCTCTCCTGCACCATGCTTATAACAAAGGAGAAACAAAATGGCACAGATCAAGATCACTCCGAAGAACATCGTTGACAGCGCTATGAACCGCCCCTGGGAGGTCGCCTGCGAGCCCTTCAGGGTAGCCCCGCACATCTACTACGTCGGCAACGTATGGGTTGGAGCATTCCTGCTCGACTGCGGCAAGGACGGGCTTTCTATCATCGACTGCTCCGTAGCTTCCACGTTCTATCTTCTCACCGAGTCCATCAGGAAGCTCGGTTTCGACCCTGCCAACATCAGGAATATCTTCCTCTCCCACGGTCACGGCGACCACGACGGAGCGGTGCCTTATCTCATGAACCTCAGCGGAGCGACCGTTTGGCTCTCAAGGGAAGAGGATGAGCAGTTCAGGCACAACGACGCCATCGATGAGAAGGACAAGTTCCCGACCATGGGTTACGAGCCGGACAAGTATTATCAGTGGGGCGAGGAGATCAAGCTCGGCAAGCTCACCATCCGTCCCGTACTTACTCCGGGACACACCCCCGGAACCACGACCTTCTTCATCGACGACATCGATGAGAGCGGAAGGAAGCTCACCTGGGCCATGCACGGCGGCGTAGGAGTCAACACCATGACCCACGAGTATTTCCAGAAGACTGGACTTCCCGAGTCCCTGATCAAGACCTTCGTAGAGGACTGTGACAGGCTCAAGGCTTATCACGTCGATATCTGCACACCGAGCCACCCGTCCCACTCCGACATGCTCCAGAGGGTGAACGAGGAAGACCGCCACGACTACACCCCGTTCATCGACGAGAACAAGTGGGAAGCATTCCTCGAGGAGCGCAAGGGCTTCGCGATGGAGACCATGTCCAAGGGATTCGACTGGAAATAGTCGGGGACCGAGGTAATACAAGGACCCCAAAACGTCAAATCAAAAATACGATCAAGTCCATATTTTACTTCTTTGCGAGGCTCCGGGATGCGTTCCGGAGCTTCGTGGTTTTTTGAAAAGCAGGGGATAAGCGAATGACCGCGCGTGAGTTTTTCTTCGCAGCGGCCCGGCATATGCTAATATACATATAGCGGTGCAAAAGGTGAGGAGCCTGCTGCTGATGACAGGCGCCAATACGTATGGAAGAGCCCGTCGGCCGAGACAGCTAATCATCCATATACTTAGCCTGCGCCCGCGAAAAGGAGAGGAAAATGGCAGAGAATGAAAAAAAGCTGAGCAGAAGCGTCGATAAGGCGCTGAACCGCCCGTGGGAGCTGGTCTGCGAGCCTGTAAGGGTCGCTCCGCACATCTATTACGTCGGAAACACTTGGGTCGGAGCCTTCCTGCTCGACGGAGGCAGGGACGGGCTCTCCATCATAGACTGCACGGTCGCTCCTGCGTTTTATCTCGTTACCGAATCCATCAGAAAGCTCGGCTTCGACCCGTCGAATATCAAAAATGTATTTCTTTCTCACTCCCATTTCGACCACGACGGGGCAGTCCAGCAGCTCAAGGCGCTCAGCGGAGCCACAGTCTGGCTCTCAAAGGAGGATGACGAGGGATTCAGGCACAACGACGCCATACTGGAATCCTACAGACTCGCGAACCTTGGCTACGAGCCGGACAGATACTACAGCTGGGGCGAGGATATCACGCTCGGCAAACTGACGATACGCCCGGTCCTTACCCCGGGACACACCCCGGGAACTACGAGCTTCTTCATTGACGATATCGATGAGAGCGGCAGAAAGCTCACCTGGGCCATGCACGGCGGGGTCGGGGAGAACACGATGACTCCGGATTACTTCAGGAGCACCGGCCTGCCTGAGTCCCTTATAGAGACCTTCATAGAGGACTGTGAAAAGCTTAAGAGCATTCACGTAGATATCTGCACGCCGAGCCATCCGGGGCATTCCGACATGCTCAGCCTGATAAACGAGGACGACCGCCTGGATTACACTCCGTTCATGGACGAGGGGAAATGGGCTTCGTTCCTGGACCAGCGCAAAGCCATCGCCATAAAGTCTATGGGATGGTGAAGCGAGCTGGAGATGGATCTCCGAACGCTGCGATGCGGCGTTTTGGACAGGCATTGAGCGCCGCACGGCAGCGTAATGGACAGGCTTTGAGCTCCGTGAATTAGCGCGCATAAGCCGCGGCTTGTGTGGTAGAATATAATATCTTTACGCCGAGGAGGTCATATGAGCGAATTTCTTAAGACCTGCCTGATAGTATGCCCGCTGGTGTTCCTCGCGGGCTTCGTGGATTCAGTTGCCGGGGGAGGGGGAATAATCTCTCTGCCCGCTTATCTCATGGCCGGACTGCCCGCGCACCTCGCCGCGGGGACCAATAAGCTGGTCAACGGCTGCGGGACTTTCACCGCCACGGTCAAATATTTCAGAAACGGAAAGGTGAGGCTCAGGTCCGCCGTCTGCGCAGCCATAGGAGCCTTCGCGGGATCCGCGATAGGGGCCCAGCTCGCCTCTATGATATCCGAGGCCGCGCTCAAGACCATCATGCTCGTGGCGCTGCCCTGCGTGGCCGTCTTCCTCGTGCTCAAAAAGGATTTCGGACAAAGCGGGGCTTCGGAAGCCGAGATCCCCTCGACCAGGGAGATAGTCATTTCCCTGCTCATTGGCCTGCTCATAGGCTGCTACGACGGTATGATAGGCCCCGGCACGGGCACCTTCATGATAATATGCTTCACGGGCTTCCTTTCGATGGACCTGCTGACGGCGTCGGGCTGCGCAAAGGCGGCGAACCTCGCCTCGAACGTGGCGGCCGCGATAGTCTGGATCATCCACGGCTACGTCTACTGGAAGCTCGCGCTCCCCGCGCTCTGCTGCAATATACTCGGAAACGTCCTCGGCGCCCAGTACGCCATAAAGGGCGGAAGCAAGAAGGTCCGCGGCATGATGTTCATAGTGCTGGGACTGCTCTTCGCGAAGATGCTCTACGAGCTGTTTGCGAAATGATCTGAATAATAACGCTCTCATTAAGTATGGAGGAGAAAAACATGGAATACCAGGTATCCGAAAAGGTACGCGGCGCGGTGGACGCGCTCACAGGCTGCGAAAAGGTCCAGAAGGCCCTGCGCTTTATGGAAGAGGACAACGAATACATCATACAGAGGCAGATCGAGCTGACGCTCATACCGGCCCCGACCTTCCACGAGGAGAAGAAGGCCGCTCGCGTGCTTGAACTGTTCAAGGAATACGGGCTCGAGGACTGCCACATCGATGATTACGGCAACGCCGTAGGCATCATGCGCGGCACGGGCGGCGGAAAGAATACCATAGTCGAAGGCCACATGGATACGGTCTTTGATATCGACACCAAGCTTGAGATAAAAAGGGAGAACGGCTGGATCTACTGCCCCGGCATAGTAGACGACAACAGGGGCGTCGCTGCCGTGCTCTCCGTAATACGCGCGCTGAAGGCCGCGGATATCAAGCCCAAGGGCGACATCCACTTTGTGGGAACCGTACAGGAAGAGGGTATGGGCGCGCTGAACGGAATGAAATATTATGTCGACCATCATCCCGAGCTTGAGGCTTCCGTCTCCATTGACGGTTCAGGCTATGAGGAAGTGACTTACGAGGCCACCGGCATCCAGACCTACGAATTCAATTTCCACGGGATAGGCGGACACGCCTATGGCTCCTTCGGAGATATAGCTAATCCCGCTCACGCCGCGGGCAGGGCGATAGCCAAGATCTCCGAGCTGCAGGTCCCCGAGTTCCCCAAGACCACCTTTGCGGTGTCCGGGCTCTACGCGGGAAGCTATTCCTCGATACACGCCATAGTCGACAAGGCGACCTTCACTCTGAACTTCCGCTCCAACTCTCAGGAAGAGCTCATGAAGCTCAAGGACAAGATCTTCGCCGCGGTGCAGGAGGCCTGCGATGAGGAGACCTCGCGCTGGGGCAAGAACGAGATCACCTGGGACTGCAGGCACTTCATGGACGTAAACGCGGGAACTCAGGATCCCCACGCCCCGATAGTCGAGGCTTCCATGGCTGCTTCCGAATTCCTCGGCTGCAAGGAGCCAAAGCTCGGCTTCGGCGGATCCACCAACTGCAGCCGCGCGCTCGAGGGCGGACTCCCCGCCGTTTGCCTCGGAGGAGGCGCTCCCTGGGATTCCAAGTGCCACTCCCTCGCCGAGCAGTTCTGCGAATTCGAGGCCTACAAGGGCTGCCAGATCGCCATGCTCGTCGCGCTGCTCTGCACGGGAACTGAGGCCGCCGAGACCATCATCGGCTGATTGCAGAGAGCATAATAGGCTGATAGTTAAATCATCTTCAGTTGATAGCGGATCTCATCTGCTTATAGCCGGGACCACCATCAGCTACAATACCGGGCCGCGCATCATCATGAACGCGCTGTCCCTGAAACAGGAGAAAGATCCATGAAACTCGGAATAATCGGACTTCCAAACGTGGGAAAGAGCACGCTCTTCAACGCGATCACCAAGGCGGGTGCGGAGGCGGCGAACTATCCCTTCTGCACCATAGAGCCCAACGTCGGCATAGTTACCGTGCCGGACGAACGCGTGCAAAAGCTCCACGAGATATACAACTCCAAAAAAACCACCTTCGCGACCATAGAGTTCTGCGACATAGCGGGGCTCGTGCGCGGCGCGTCCAAAGGCGAGGGTCTCGGAAACCAGTTCCTCGGCCACATAAGAGAGGTCGAGGCCATAGTACACGTCGTGCGCTGCTTCGAGGACGACAATATAGTCCACGTGGAAGGCCGCATCGACCCCGCCGCGGATATCGCAACGATAGACACCGAGCTCATACTCTCCGATATGGAGATACTCGAGCGCCGCATGGCGAAGGCCAAGAGCAGCATGAAGGGCGGAAACAAGGCGCAGGCCGGTGAGCTCGCCACGATGGAGCGCATCTACGCGCAGCTCGAGGAGGGGAGGAACGCCCGCGAGCTGGAGTTCGACGACCCCGAGGAAGAGGCCTTCGTAAAGGGTCTGGGGCTCCTCTCTTACAAACCCGTCATATACGTGGCCAACGTCGCCGAGGACGAGGCTGCTGACGCGTCAGGCGATTCCTACGTAAAGCAGGTCGCCGATATCGCCGAGAAGAGCGGCGCGCAGATAGTCGCGATATGCGCCTCCCTTGAGGCCGAGATAGCCGAGCTCGACGGCGAGGAGCGCGATATGTTCCTCGAGGAGCTCGGGATAAGCGAGAGCGGACTCGACAGGCTCATCAAAGCCTCGTACAGGCTGCTGGACTTAATTTCTTTCCTTACCGCAGGCGCCGACGAGTGCCGCGCCTGGACCATCAAGGACGGGACCAAGGCTCCTCAGGCCGCCGGCAAGATCCATACCGACTTCGAGAGAGGCTTCATACGCGCCGAGACCATAGCCTACGACAAGTTCATGGAAGCCGGCGGAAGTCTGGCGGCCGCCCGCGAAAAGGGCTGGCTCCGCTCCGAAGGCCGCGACTACGTCATGAAGGACGGGGATATAGTTAATTTCCTGTTTAATGTGTAACGATTGAAGGCAAAAGTCTGATCTACACAGGCCCCATATTCGCTTATTACCGCCGCTGTACAAAAAAACGCTCTCCGGGCCCCTTCCCGGAGGGCGTTTTAATCGCTATTATGGGACCGTAAAAGAGGAAAGGACTATCATGAATAAAAGCGAATTCGAAAGATTCATAATCGACACCCTTGAGGACGCCGGTTATTCGCGCATCAGCGTCTCGGTCTCTTTGTTCGGGGAAAAGGCGAAGATAAGCGCACTCGATCCCTACGGCGACCCATGCAGGATCAAGGCAAAGCTCGTCCAGACGATCTTCAGCACGAAGGTCAACTTCATCATTGAGGACGACAGTCTCGACTGGATAGACGAACTTGAGTTTCTGGACGCCATATTCGACGATAATTAAGGGATCTTTCGCAGAGATCGCTGTGTAGCTCAGAATACGATCCCTGCCATTCCAAGCTCAAAACGACTGGACATATAAACCCCCGCATGACCCGTTTCGGCCTTGCGGGGGCGTTTTTTAGTGTTATAATCGATATGCGTTATGTGCTGCAGATATTATTACGATCTTAATGGTATACAAAAGGACATAGACGGGCTGGACGTCCGCTATGAGCAGTGGCCTAAGGAGCCGGAGGGGGAGATAGGCCCCGGCCGGGATTCGCTAATGATAGCGGGGAAGGACGGCCTTTTGATACTGAGCTCGGCTAACTGGGGCTTCCCCGGCAAAGACAAAGGGCTCATGATCAACGCGCGCTCGGAGTCTGTACTTTCCAGGCCTGCTTTCAGCAGCTCCGCGCTCAGCCGACGCTGCGCGCTTCCCGCTGTGAGCTTTTTCGAGTGGGACAGGCGGAAGCAGCTAGTGCAGTTCGGACACCCTTCTGGAGATGTGATGTTTCTCGCGGGCATATGGAACATGTTCGGCGATGAGCTGAGGTTCACCGTGCTCACGACCGAAGCCAACGATTCGGTCTCTCCGGTCCACGAGCGCATGCCCCTCATCCTTGACAGGAAGGACGTAGGGCGCTGGATACTCGACGCGCGGGCTATGGAAAGCATCATAGGGCGGCAGATGCCGCAGCTTGAACCATACAGGCGGGAGGAACAGCTGAGCCTGTTCTGAAGCCGGAGGATAAAAATGGCTGTCAACAGCGAAGTACGTAAAAAAGCAAACAGATATTTCTTCTCAAAGGTGGCTGTGAACACCATCCTCGTGATACTCGGGGCGGTGCTGATAGCGTCTTTCCTGCGCAGCATGCAGAACCGCACGGCCCTGGTCAGACAGAAGGAAAACAACGAGACTGCCCTGGCTGACGCCATTTCCATAATCGAGGCCAATATATCCGACGCGGAGGAGCTCACAGCGGTCTATCACGACAACAACCAGGATATGGTCGAGGATCTCAACGAGCTCTTCAGGAGCGGGGTCTTCGCTTCGCTCGAGGGTGCCGACGCGGCGACGCGCTCCGAAGTGTTCAGAGACATGATAGAGCGCTCCGGAGTGGACTATCTCTTCCTGATGTCCGACAACGGCACGGCGCTGATCTCTCCGTATGATGATTTCAACAACGTCAACGTAGTCAGGAGCGAGCTCATCTCCCTCGAGGGGCTTTGGCGCCTCACAAAGCAGACGAGAAAGGAAGACGGCAGCGTCGTTCCCGCGCTCGAGGACAACAAATACGGCTATTATTATTTCTATTCCGACATCTGCGAATACGGCGGCGAGTCCTATTACCTCGTGCTTGGAGCCGACGCTTCGACCCTCGATACCCAGATATCCTCGCTCAAGGATATATCCGTTGTGCTCAGCAGCATAAGCGTAGGGAACGGGGGCTTCCTCTTCGCGGTAGACAGCGAGACCGGCACCTTCCTCTATTACAGCAACGACGGAGAGATCCTGACCGGAATGAACGCGCTCGAGGCAGGGCTTTCCAAAGAGGCTCTGCAGGACGGGTATTCGGGGATCGAGACCATAAACGGCGTCAAGTATTACTGCGTCTCCAGGACCGTGGGCGATAAGACCGTTATAAGCGCGGCCGCCGACATCGAGACCATATACCGCAACGACAAATACGTGCTCTTCTGGTCGCTTTCGGGCTTCGTGCTCGTGATGGTGATGTGCCTGGCCTATGCGGTAATAGTGCGCAACGACTTCGTGCGCAGGGCCGTAAAGACCGACAGGAAGGTGCTTTTTACCAGGAAGAACGGAGACGAGATCATCTTCGACCGCTCGGTCTTCAGGAAGGTCTTCCCGCTCATGATAACGGGAGTGCTTCTGATATTCGGCATCTCCTTCTATACCCAGACGCTCCTTGAGATCTCCGAGAGCATACAGGATTCCACCGCCGCTCTCGATGAGGTCACGGCGAGATACGAGGAGAGCACTGTCAACAGGCAGATCATCAAGGAGTATTACAACGACCGCTTCCTTTCCAAGGCCAAGCTCATTGCTTATCTGATCGAAGAGGATCCTTCGGTGTTGAACGAGCACACCAGCCGCGTACATTCGATCTACGACGGGGACGGCAACAGGATCTATTTGACCGACGACGAGGGCAACGCCCTGAGGTCCGTCGGTTCGTCCGCGAGGCTGCAGCAGATCTGCGATTCGAACGACATAGAATCCATATACATATTCGACGAAGACGGCCATACCATAGCTACCAACACCGCGAACTGGTACTTCACGATAAGCCACGATGAGACCGCGCAGTCCTACGACTTCCTGCAGGTGCTCGACGGCAGGACCGACTGGTTCATTCAGGAAGCCATGTTGAGCGACACCGGAGAAGACGCTCAGTACGTCGGCGTTGCCTTCAATTACTACACCGCGAAAGACGGCGGTGGAAATACCGTCTACGTCTCGCGCTACGACTATGAGAGAGCTCTGATGGGAGAGCAGCTCAGCGGCATCGAGAGCGCCGGCGGCATCACCCCGCACAGGGCCATGCTCCAGATAGGACTCGACACCGAGCTCGCCGAGAAGATCATGGCTTCGACTGACGTCGATTACGTGTTCTCCACCGACATGCTCAGCGGCGGATTCATCACGCTCTATGATTCGAGCGCCGACCACGTCTGCCTCTATTCACCCTTCGAATTCCAGATAGGGCAGAAGGGGACCGATACGGGCGTCCCGGAAAAGGCTTTCACAGGGCAGGATTACTACGGTTTCACGCGGATGGACGCGGCGGAGTATTTCCGCTATTTCCGTTACGACAGCGGGTACTACGTAGGCACGGCGATACCGAAGTCCGAGCTCTTCGCGGCGAGATGGCCCGTGTCGCTGATAACGGCCTTCACGAGTCTCATACTGATACTCATCCTTTCCCTCACCGTGACCATGACGACGAAGGAAGAGGAGATGCTCTACGAGACCATGAGCGGGGCGGAAGGCAGCACCGGACTCGATTCCGCGATATTTAACGTACTGCTCCCATCCGGTCACAGCGTTTCGACCGTGAAGGCGGCCGCGCGCTGGGACAGCAGGAGCATACCCTGGAAGGATAAGAATCCCGAGCAGAAACTCATGCAGATGGTGAGCGTCGTGATTGGCGTCCTCATGGTATATGTGGCCCTGTCCGCGATCCAGGCGAAGGTGCTCTTCGACGAGAACTCCGTCATCAAATATATACTAAGCGGCAACTGGGACAGGGGTCCCAACATCTTCGCGTTCAGCGCCTGCATGCTGGTCATTGCCCTGGTGGTGATCGCCACGTCGCTCCTGCGCATACCGGTCAGGCTCATAACCTCGCTTCTTGGCGCGCGCGGAGAGACCATAGGCCACCTGCTGCTCTCGATAGTAAAATACGGCGGAGCAATACTCGTGCTCTTCTACTGCCTCTTCCTTGTTGGCATCGACTCCACCAGCCTGCTGGCAAGCGCAGGAGTGCTGTCGCTGGTCATAGGTCTCGGAGCGCAGAGCCTCATCAAGGACGTCATCGCGGGCATATTCATTGTCTTCGAGGGCGAGTTCAGGGTAGGCGACATAGTCACCATCAATGGCTACCGCGGAACGGTCATGGATATAGGGCTGCGCACGACCAAGATACTTGGAGTGGACGGCAACATAAAGATCTACAACAACAGCGACATCTCCGGAGTCCTGAACATGACCAAGGAGGCCTCGACCGCGCTCTGCTACGTGAACGTCGAATACGGCCAGGATATAGACTACATCGAAGAAGTGCTTAAGAGGGAACTGCCCAAGCTCCGCGAAGGCAGCCTCATCATGGACGGACCGACCTATCTCGGAGTGTCGAAGCTCGGCGAGAGCGGCGTAGAACTGCTCGTCTGCTGCAAGTGCAACGAGCAGGATATCTACTCCGTCGGCAGGTACTTGAACAGGGGAATACTCAGGATATTCCAGGAGAACGGCATAGAGACGCCGTTCCCGAAGATCTCCGTCTCGCGCTACGATCCGGAGATCTGGAAGGATCAGAAATAACTGCTGTAAAAGAAGAAGCAGCGCCGCTGTATGCGGCGCTGCTTTTGTCGTTGTGAGGCCCCGCGCTTGACGCAGGAGCGGTCTCGCGGGTGCTGTATACGGCTTTGCAGCCGGGTCTTTCAGATCTCCTTCACTCTGCCTTCGGCGTCGAGATGGGGAAGGGTGCCGAGGAATTGTATGTCCGTGCGCTTCGCGGCGGGACCTTCGGCGAGCACGGCGAGTTTTCCAGCGACCGTGCCCCCGGCCTTCGCCACGAGCTCTTCCATGGCTCTGAGAGATCCTCCCGTGGAGATGACGTCGTCGACTATGAGTATGCGCTTTCCATTTATAAGGGCCGCGTCGTCGCTGCCTATGTAGAGCTTTTGGATGCCCTTCGTGGTTATAGAGACGTCGTCCACGCAGATGGGATCTGGCATGTAATTCTTGGGTCCCTTTCTGGCTACGAAGTACTTGGCCGCTCCCGACTGGCGGGCCATCTCGTGGATAAGCGGTATGCTCTTGGCTTCCGCGGTGAACAGGTAGTCGTAGCTGTCTTGGGGGACGAGCTTAAGAAGCTCGCGGGCGCACGCGACGGTAAGCTCGGCGTCGCCGAAAAGTATGAACGCTGCGAGCACGGTGCCGTCATCCAGCGTGAAGAGCGGAAGCTCTCTGCGCAGTCCGGCGACTTCGATAGGGTAGGTCATATGGTCACCTCTTTGGTCAGGAAATGTGTTATCATAAATATAATACTTAAAGGGAATGGAAGATGAAAGCGTTTTCTGATCTTTGGATAGAGAGCATGGAGGATATGGCCGAAGCCGTTGAAGACTTCGGCTTTCTGCCGCTGTTTGAGAACTCCTTGCCGGGATTCTCGATAGAAGAACACGCCTCGCCGAAAGTATGGTTTCCGGACGACGGCGAAGGGGTCTGGGAATGGAAGGGCCCCGTCATACGGGAGACCGGCTGCGCCTACGGCAAGTTCTTCGAAAAGAAGGCCGCCTTCGTGAGCCGCGAATGGCTCTTCGATCTGGCGAACTACAGGAGGGATGGCTACGATTACGAGGGATTCTTTAACGACGGGCTGGCGCCTTACGGCGACAAATATCTGTACGATATAGTCGAAGCGAAGGGCCCGCTGCTGTCCAAGGAGCTGAAGCGCGCCGGCGGCTACGGCAAGAACGGCCGCAAGGGCTTCGATACGAGCATAAACCGTCTTCAGGCCCAGTGCTTCGTGGTGATCTCCGACTTCGTCTATCAGACGGACCGCTTCGGACGCGAGTACGGATGGGGCATAGCGGAGTATTCCACGCCCGAAAAGCTTATCGGCGAGGAATTATACCGAATGTACGAAAAAAGCCCGCAGGAGTCCTATGAGAGGCTCCTGGAGCATTTCAGAGAGCTGCTCCCGAGAACGCCGGAAGAAGATATCAGGCGCTTCTTGGGATGAGGCTGTAATATCGACCGGGGATCCCGCCGTGAGTCGGAGATCCCGCTGCTGAGATATAGATCCATTAGCAGAGACAGGGATCCCTCCGCAGAGACAGGGCTCCCCAAAACAAGATCATAAAAGAACCTAAAGAAAGGAACAAGATCCAATGAAAAAACTCCTATGCATGCTCATCGCCGCTTCGCTGATTATCTCCTGCCTCGCAGGCTGCGGGCAGAAGAGCGATCCCGCGCCCCAGCCGGATCCCGAGCCCGAAAAGCTCACTGCGGCCGAGATATACGAGCGCTTCCTCTGCGGCGACTATTCGGCTTTATATGCCGACGATACCGAAGGATTGGAAAAGGGCGTTACATACGATATAAGCGCGCTGTCCTATGGATTCTGCGCGTGGCTCCAGGGGACCGGCTTTTGCGAGGATGCATTTCTGGACAGGGTCTTTTACGCGGACATAGACTGCGGGCTAGACGGGGAGCCCGAGATGGCCCTGAAGATAGGCTATCAGCTGCCGAGAGGGGAGTACTATGAGAACTATACGATCTGCTGCGTGCTCAAGGCCTTCGACCAGGATCTTAAGATAGTCAGCCTCGAACACGAATATTACCGCACTTACACGGACGTCAACACGGCCGGAATGATCTACACCGGAGGGAGCAATTCCGCCATCAGCTGGTCTTCGGCGTGCAGCTACGTGAACGCGGAAGGGGAGAAGATCTTCCTCTACGTGAGCGAATATTATGCCGATCTTGCGGAAGCCGCCGTGCCTTACTACATGGTCCCCCTCGATATGCAGGACAGCGGGTATTCCGAGATAGGCGTGGAGTACAGAGAGAACGGCGTATACATGAGCTCGTACAACTTCACGGACAGCTCGGCTCTCGATATGAGCGATGAAAAGGCCTACGACAGCTTTTTGAGGGATTATATCTTCTGCTTTACCGACGCGGACGGAAACGACGTTCCGGTATCCGAGAAATACGCGAATCTCTACGAAGAAAACGGTCTCAAGATAGTTACGAAGGCCTATTTAGACGCCTTCCTCGAGACCTATCTTAAGGAGATGGGTGTGCCCGAAGGGACGGATACGGCAGAGCCGGCCGACTGGAAGGAACTCACCGACGCGGAGTGGATGCCGAAGGGCTGACGCGATCGTATAGCGTTAAACTCCGTGCCCCTGCTTGACAAAAGCCGCGTTTAACGCAAGGCTTTATCTGGACAAAAACAGCCTTCGCTGCGAAAACTGCGGCGGTGGCTGTTTCTTGTCTGGGTAAAACCCCGCATTAGACGCATGGTTGGTTTCTTCGTTTTCAGGATGAGCTACTTCTTCCCGTGATACTGGTAGTAGCAGCTCTCGATGTTGCCGTTGTAGAGCTTGCGGCGGCGGTCGGCGGGGCGACCGAGCTTCTTTTCCGCGCTCTTGTCGGAGCTGATCATGAAGAGGGACCAGCCTTCGTTGTCCTTCAGGAACTGTTTCAGGCTGCGGTATATGCTGTCCATCGCCTCGCGCTCGCCTATGCGCTGGCCGTAGGGAGGGTTGGTGATGATTATGCCGCGGCCCTCACCAGCAGCTTCCGGAATTGTCGGAAGCCTTTTCTCAAGCGATCCTACGTGGAACTCTATGCAGTCGTCGACGCCGGCTTCGAGCGCGTTCTCTCTTGCTGCCTCGACGCTCTTTTTGTCTATATCTCCGGCGATTATGCGGACCTGCGCTTCGCTGTCTATGGCCTCGAAGGCCTTCCTTCTCTCTTCCTTCCAGATCTCCCTGGGTATCACGTCCCAGCTCTCGCTGGCGAAGCTCCTGGAAAGCCCGGGAGCGATGCCGCGGGCAATAAGGGCGGCCTCGATGGGGATGGTCCCGGAGCCGCACATGGGGTCGACCAAAAGCCTTCCTGCCTTGAAGAACGAAAGCTGTATCATTGCCGCTGCTAGGGTCTCCTTGATGGGCGCCGCGACGGCCTGCGTCCTGTAGCCTCGCTTGTGCAGACCTTCTCCGCTGGTATCTATCATGACGCAGGCGACGTCCTTCATGAAGGAGAAGCGCACGGTATATTCGGCGCCGCTCTCTTTGAAGGTCTCCACGGCGTAGGTCTCGCGCATCTTCTCGACTATGGCCTTTTTGATGATGGACTGGCAGGCGGGCACGCTGTGGAGAACTGACTTCACAGAGGTGCCTATTACGGTAAACTTCCCGTCTATGGGGATCCAGTCGGCCCAGGGGAGCGCCCTGGTCTGCTGGAAGAGCTCCTCGAAGGTCTCCGCGCGAAATTCTGCCATCTTTACGTAGACCCTGTCCGCGCAGCGCAGCCAGAGGTTCGAACGCACTATGGCGCGCTCGTCGCCGGTATATGTAATGCGTCCGTCCCGGGAATCGCTTATGGTATACCCCAGGGCTTCTATCTCCCTTTTGACCACGGCTTCAAGCCCGAAGGTGGCGCTTGCTATAAGTTCGAGTTTTGACATGTCGTTATCCCTTTTCGGCCTCCGCCGCGGAGCGGGTCTAAGTATCCCTGCCGGCTGACGGTGCCTGTCTTTCGCAGACATGATAACAGAAAGGCGCCGCTTTGTCACCGCGAGAGATGTAAAAGCGCCTGGCGCGATGCAGAGAAGGCGCCGCTTTGTCATCGCGCGGGACCCAGAAGCGCAAGGCGCTCTGCAGAGAAGCCGCCGCTTTGCCACCGCCTATGATCGAAAAGCGTGAAGGACCGCCATCCCCGGAGCGCAGATCCAGAGTCTGGATACTATATGCTGTATCTTGAACAAACTTACACACAATATATCCTATCGTTCGGATACATCCGCATATTAGAAGATAAACTTAAAAAAGCCTGAGGCAATATCAGAAAAAACGGCTTTACATTCCCATAACAGCCTTTATAATCAAAAATGTATTTCCTTTTTTAAGATCTTATACCGGACCGACATGAAAGAACTCGAAGAAAGAATACTGCGCGACGGAAAGGGGATAGGGACCGAGATACTCAAGGTCGACAGCTTCCTCAACCACCAGCTGGATGTAGGCCTCGTAAGGAGGATGGGCGAGGAGTTCGCTAGGCTCTTTGCAGGCAGCGGCGCGAACAAGATACTCACGGTCGAGGCGTCCGGTCTGCCAATCGCGTTCGCGGCGGCAGCAGCCATGGGGGATCTTCCCATGGTATTCGCCAAAAAGAAAAAGCCCAGCACCATGCAGGAAAAGCAGTACGTAGGCGTCGTCCATTCTTTTACCAAGAATACCGACTCCAGCATAGTCGTGTCCAAAAAGTACCTCGGACCCGAAGATAAACTGCTGATCATAGACGATTTTCTGGCCACCGGAAGCGCCGGCATGGGGCTGATAGACATAGCCCGCCAGGCCGGAGCCGAAGTAGTCGGCTACGGCGCCGCCATAGAAAAGGAGTTCCAGGGCGGAGCTGAAAAGCTCAGGGCCATGGGCATAGAGGTGCATTCCCTCGCGGTTATTAAGTCCATCAGGGACGATAACATACAATTCTGATATCTAAGTTCAAAGGAGTATTAGAGAATGAAGAAAGTAATAGCCATCCTTCTCGCGCTCGTAATGGTACTCGGCCTCGCCGCCTGCGGTGAGAAGAAGTCCGAAGAGACCACCCCCGAGCCCGAAGTAAAGGACACCACCATCAAGGTCGGCATGGTCTGCATCGGAAACCCCGACTACGCTTATGACAGAAACTTCATCAGCGCCGCCGAAGCCGCTACCGAAAGACTTGCCGCGAAGGGCATCACTGCCGAGTGGATCTACAAGTACGATCACCCCGTGGACAATGATACCGTGACCACCGACAACGAGGAGCTCGTAGAAGAAGGATGCAAGATCATCTTCAACAACTCCTATGGCCAGGAGCCCTATATGCTCAAGGCTGCCAAGGAAAATCCCGAAGTCACCTTCGTGGGCTGCACCAACGAGGGATCCTGGAAGGATGACCTTGACAACACCTCCAACGCCTTCGCTTCCATCTATGAGGGCAGATACCTCGCCGGCGTCGCCGCGGGACTCAAGCTCAACGAGCTCATCGCGAACGGCACCATCACCGAGGACCAGGCCGTTCTCGGATACGTAGGAGCCTTCACCTTCGCAGAAGTCATCTCCGGATACACCGCGTTCTTCCTCGGCGCAAGGAGCGTATGCCCCTCCGCTACTATGAACGTCCAGTTCGTAGGTTCCTGGTCTGACGCCACCGAAGAAGCCAACGCCGCTGCCGCTCTGATCGACCAGTACAACGCTGTAGTCATATCCCAGCACTCCGACAACACCACTCCGGCCACCACGGCTCAGAGCAAGGGCGTATTCCACGTAGGATACAACGTCGACATGACCGACGTCGCTCCGAACGCCTCCATACTCTCCTCCAGGATCGACTGGACCAACTACTTCGAGTATGCGATCGAGACCGTCTACAACGGCGGCACCGTAGATCCCGACTGGTGCAAGGGCCTTGCTGAGGGCTCCGTTGCGCTCACCCCGCTCAACGAGGCAGTAGCCGCTCCCGGAACCGCTGAAAAGCTTGAAGAAGTAGCCGCAGGCATCAAGGACGGAAGCATCAAGGTATTCGACACCGACACCTTCACCGTAGGCGGCGAGAAGGTCACCAGCGCCTTCGCGCTCGACATGAACGGCGACTTCACTCCGGAGACCCAGGAAGCCATTCAGGACGGAGCCTTCCTCGAGTCCACCTATCAGTCCGCTCCTTACTTCGCGCTCCAGATCGACGGCATCAACCTCGTCAACGTGGCGTACTAGTAAAGGGATCAGACTCTAAAGCTTAACTGGATCAAGTACCGGCTCTGTTTATGACAGGGCCGGTTTTGTATTTTAGAATTTCCTGATGTCAGGCTTAAAACGCTGTCCTTGAGTCTCGACTACGCTTCGGCAAAGTGTTTCGCTTAGGGACACCCTCTTTCGATAAAACATGATCACCAAATAAAACTCTTGTGTTTAAATACACAGCCCTTTCGTGATATATTAACTTATCATACGTTTTTGATCCCATATCAGAAGAGGAAAACGAATTGGATCAGAAGACCATAGACCCCAAACACATACACGCGAAGGAGCAGGCGGTCGACATGCGCGGGATCACGAAGAGATTTGGACCCGTCGTAGCTAACGACAACATAGACCTTTACGTGAACAAGGGCGAGATCATGGCGCTGCTCGGTGAGAACGGCAGCGGCAAGACCACGCTGATGAACATGCTCGCCGGCATATATATGCCCGACGAGGGCGAGATACTGGTCGACGGCAGGCATGTGACCATCAATTCGCCCAAGGACGCTCTTGCCTGCGGCATAGGGATGATACACCAGCACTTCAAGCTCGTGGACGTATTCACCGCCGCGGAGAACGTGGTGCTCGGACTCGAAGAGGGCGGAAGGCTCGACCGCGCCGAGATCGCCGCGAAGGTCAGCGCCATAGCAGACAAGTACGGCTTCAAGATCGATCCCAACAAAAAAGTCTACGACATGTCCGTGTCCGAGAAGCAGACCCTTGAGATAATCAAGGTGCTTTACCGCGGCGCGGACTTTCTCATACTCGACGAGCCCACCGCGGTCCTCACGCCGCAGGAGATAAGCCATCTCTTCGACGTGCTCAGGGCCATGAAGGCGGACGGCAAGTCCATAGTAATAATCACCCACAAGCTCAACGAGGTGATGGAGATCTCCGACGTCGTCGCCGTGCTCAGAAAGGGCAGGCATATAAAGACCGTGAGGACGAAGGAGACGGATCCGAACGCTCTCACTGAGATGATGGTGGGACACGCGATATCCCTCGACATAGAGCGCCAGAGCTACGACAAACCCGTTCCCAGGCTCACGGTGGCGGGGCTCTGCTGCAGGGACAACGAAGGCGTCTCCAAGCTCGACAACGTGGGCTTCGTAGCCTACGGCGGCGAGATACTTGGAGTCGCCGGCATAGCGGGTTCAGGACAGAAGGAGCTCCTCGAATCCATAGCGGGCCTGAGGCACGTGACCTCGGGCTCCATCATATACACCCCGGACGGAAGGGTCCCGATGGATCTCGTTGGAAAGACTCCGATGGAGATCAGGGACAGCGGAGTGGCGCTGGCCTTCGTGCCTGAGGACAGACTCGGCATGGGTCTCGTAGGCGGCATGGGGATGACGGGCAACATGATGCTCCGCTCCTGGAACCGCGGCAAGGGAATATTCGTCGATCGCAAGAGCCCGGAAAAGATGGCCAAGGAGGTCTACAAAAACCTCGAGGTCGCGACCCCGGACCTAGACTTCCCCGTGAGCAAGCTCTCGGGCGGCAATGTCCAGAAGGTGCTCGTCGGACGCGAGATCGCGAGCTCGCCCAGCGTGCTCATGAGCGCCTACGCGGTAAGGGGACTGGATATAAACACTTCATACGTCATATACGACCTGATGCAGGAGCAGAAGATGAAGGGCGTTGCCGTGATATTCGTCGGCGAGGACCTCGACGTGCTGCTCGAGCTCTGCGACCGCATACTCGTGCACTGCGCGGGCAAGGTGTCCGGTATAGTAGACGCCAGGACCGCGTCCAAGGAAGAGATAGGACTGATGATGACTTCCATAGGAGGAGAGGAGGCCGCCGGTGAATAAAAAAGACAAAGCGCCTCTGATCCGCATAGCCAAAAGGAGCAAGAGCGTCCTTTCACCGGCGAAGGTCTGGGCGATCAGGATAGCCTCGCTCGTGATAGCGATAATAATAGGCGGCATCATATTCGCCGCCCTCGGCGCGAATCCCTTCAGCGCCTACGGCCTGATACTGAGCTCGTCCTTCGCAAAAGCGACCGGGCGCAGGCAGGTATTCAAGCTAATGATACCGCTGCTCGGCACGGCCCTCGCCCTCGCGCCCTGCTTTAAGATGCGCTACTGGAACATAGGCGGGGAAGGGCAGATAACGATGGGCGCCATGGCAGCGAGCTATTTCGCTCTCTTCTGGGTGGACAGGCTCCCGGCTCCCGTGCTGCTGCTCGTGATGTGTCTGGCCGGCGCTCTCTTCGGAGGAATCTGGGCCGCGATACCGGCGGTCTTCCGCGCGCGCTGGGGCACCAACGAGACGCTCTTTACGCTGATGCTGAACTACATAGCCATAGGCATAGTCGCCTGGCTTCAGGGCGGCCCCTGGGAGGGCAAGCCCGGCTCGCAGCTCATACCGCAGTTCAAGGACAAGGCGCTGCTTCCGAGGGTCATGGGTGTTCACTGCGGATGGATCATAGTAGCGGTGCTGGTGGTCGTCATGTACGTCTACCTCAACTACACCAAGCACGGCTATGAGATCTCGGTGCTCGGAGAGTCCGAAAATACAGCAAGGTACGCGGGCATGGACGTGGCCAAGGTCACGGTACGCACGGCTTTTCTTAGCGGCGCCATCTGCGGCATAGTCGGCTTCATGCTGGCCTCCGGCACCAATGGCTCGCTCCAGTCCACGATAGCCAACGGCGCGGGCTTCACCGCGATAACCATAACCTGGCTCTCTCAGCTCAACCCCTTCGCGATGGTCGCCATCTCACTGATGATGGCAGTGCTCAGCAAGGGCTCGGGCAACGTGCAGACCACCTACGGCATACCCGCTTCGATATCCGGTATCATCACCGGGATAATACTCATGAGCATGCTCGCCTGCGAATTCTTCGTAAATTATCAGGTATTCTTCAGGCGCGGAAAGGAGGAGGGCAGATGAACTTCAACCTTATCAGATTCATCCAGGCCGCCGTGAGCAACGGCGCTCCGCTGCTCTTCGGCACCTCGGGCGAGATACTCACCGAAAAATCCGGCAACCTCAACCTCGGCGTAGAAGGCCTCATGTTCATGGGCGGAGCCTTCGGCCTGGCAGGAGTGTATTACTATGACAAGGCCGCGGGCGACAGCGTCAGCGTGGTCACTGCGACGATAATAGCGCTGCTATGCGCCTTTGCCGCTGGCTGCCTCGGCTCGCTGATATACAGCTTCCTGACAATATCGCTCAGGGCAAATCAGAACGTAACAGGCCTCGCGCTGACCATATTCGGGACCGGCGTAGGACAGTTCGTCGGAGAATATATGAGGACGACCTCTGCCGGAAGCGGCGGCTTCATCTCCGTGAGCAACACGCTCAAGGAGGGCTTCATAGCATCGCCCTTCCCGAAGGCTATGCAGGGCATCCCCGTCATAGGACCGCTGCTCTTCAGTCACAATTTCTTCGTGTATCTCGGCATAGCTATAGCGCTGTTTTTAAGCTGGTTCATGGGAAAGACCAGAAAGGGCCTGTATCTTAGGGCCGTGGGAGAATCTCCCGCGACAGCCGACGCGGCCGGAATAAGCGTCGAGAAATACAAATACCTCGCGACCGTGATAGGCGGCGGCATCTCCGCTATAGGAGGCGTGGTCTATACCATGACCATAGCCGGCACGGTGTGGATGAGGGACGGCCTCTCCGGCGAGGGCTGGATAGCCGTGGCGCTCGTCATATTCTGCCTGTGGAGGCCGATCAATGCCATCTGGGGCTCCGTTCTGTTCGGAGGCCTCATGCTGCTCTACCTCTGGCTGCCGGTGCCCTTCATCCCGAGCCAGATCTACAAGGTCGTGCAGTACATGGTCACGACAGTCGTGCTCATCATCGTTTCTATGAGGCAGAAGAGAGAGAACCAGCCCCCCGCGAGCCTCGGGAGCGCGTACTTCAGGGAAGAGAGATAGGGGAGAAAAGATTGCCGAGCATCTGCTCTTCGCCCAGAAGTTATAATAGGCTGTACATACATTTAGATATGCAATGAAAGACCCGCCTGTTGGCGGGTCTTTATATGATCTTAGTTATTTGTTGTGCTTGGTGCTTTTCATATCGACTATCCGTTCGTTTACCTCAAATGCGTCATTCCCGGACAGCAGATACAGGCAGTATTGATTCATGCTCGTGCCTTCGGCTTTAGCGTGCTCGGTGTATTTTGGAAACTCCAGCATAGATACTATGCGCAAAAATGAAATGATAGAGTTTAAATATAAATACTTACGGCATCAAGTATAGGAAACTCAGTTCCGCTTAAAGATATCCGGATCCAAAATAGATGAGAGCACGCTTATGGATTATCAGTGAGAGTATAGATTTTGACTATATACATGAACCACATCTCAGAGGATCGCACGAGCTGTTCAAATCCTTCTGAAATACCCATTATATGTAAGCCCTAACACAAAAATAGCATTGAATAATAGCTGATTCCGGTGCTACAATGACATTGCTGGAACTATGCGAGATATAGACATAATCTATAGTTATGTAAAGCTCCTTGTTCCTGCAACATTTATCAATCGGGGGACTGACAATTACAAGACCACAGATGAGAGAGCCTGGCTCATTCGCCTGGCTTCTTGTGCTGTCGGTCTATTTTCATTTTATTTCATAGATGTTGTTTATGGGGGAGGCTGAAACCTGTATGAGAAAGCAGCATAGGTCCATAGAGGGAGTTTTATACTATGAAAAACTTTCTGAAAAGGCTATGCGTGATAGTGCTCACGGTGGCAATGTGCCTGCCCTCGTTTGCGCTTCCCGTATACGCTGAACCGGTGGAAGCACCCCTCTACGAGCTCACCGAGGAGACCGCGTATCCGGACGGGGCAGAAACAGAAGTAGCTGCCAAGCCCGATGAGGAGGAGCCGGGAGGCATCACGGACGGAGACGTTCTTGACGCGAAGCCCGCAGCCGATGAGCCCGAAGCAGAGGATGCTACGGACGGCGACGCCGCGGATCTGCCCGAAGCCGCAGAGGCAGGTGCAGAGGAGCCGAGCGCTTTGACCGAGGAGGAAGGCTCAGGAGAAGAGGAGGGCGATCTGCCCGCCGATGGCTCCGCTGATGAGCTTCCCGCTGAGGGCGAAGCATCAGAGCTCGAAGGCGAAGCCGAAAACGGCGAGCAGGCCGCAGAGGCCGAAGCCGCGGACGGAGAAGCCGCTCCCGGCGAGGGAGAAGCAGAACTGCTTGGGGAAGGCGAAGCTGAGGCTGAAGCTCAGCCTGCGCAGCCCGCAGCTGTGCTGACCGCCGATCCCGAAGCTCTTGAGCAGCCCATCAGAGGCACTGACGGCTACGCGAGCATCGCCGGCAGCGCGGAGGATCTTCCCTTCGGCGCAGAGCTCAGCGTCCGCGTCCTTGACGAGGATGAAGCCGCCCCGTATCTTGAGGTGCTCGCCGAATCAGGCATCACTTTGACCGATCCCATAGTCATGGATATCACCGTAGTCGATGAAGACGGTGAGAAGCTTGACGCACGCGACGTCGACCTCAGCTTCGAGGGCGAGATGTTCGGCGATAACACCAGGGTCTATCACTTCGATAAGACTGTGGAGGAGGCTGAGGAAGAGGCTGCCGCGGAGATCGAGCAGAGCAAGGGGCTCGACAAGGTCATCAAGAAGATGCAGAAGGCCGTCCGTAAGGCCGAGAAGGTGGAGCTCAAGTTCGACGAGCTCAGCGCAAAGAAGCTCAGAAGAAGCGAGGGCATCAGGGTAACGGCGCCGCATTTCTCGATATATATCGTGGGAGATGAGGAGGCACACAACCGTCTGCTCGTGAAGTTCATGAATGGCTCAACGGAGATCACATCCATGTTCGTCAAAGAAGGCGATGATATGGAGACAGTTATTCCTGAGCCTGAATTCGAACCTGATTCCGGAATCATCTTTAAGGGGTGGACGACAGATCCGAATTATACTACTACCACTGCGGCACTGTTGATCGATCAGGTCCGTACAGAAGTAGATAATATTCTTCCACCTGATAATGATGCTGAAGCTGGTGGAGATCCGTTAGTCTATTACGCCATGCTGTTTAAGCAATACAAGATAGACTTTCAGGATGACACAGGGGCATCACTTGGAACAGATACTATTGAATTCCGTGCGGATTCTGTTCTGGATGAATACAGCTATAAAATCGAAAAGACATATACTCCCACAGATGAGGTACATGGTTTTCTTGGTTGGAACGTCAAATCAGGAAGTGACAACATCGTAGGTTATAGTGACGGCAATCTGTATGAAGTTAATTCTAATGTCATTATCAAGGGAGATGTTGTATTCTCTGTAAATGCACCAGAAGGGCACTGGCTCGTCTTTGACGAAAACGGAAAAGGCGGTACTTATAATGCTCCTCAGTTTGTAAAATCTGAAGACATCACAACCGCCCCTTCACTAGAAATGGTACGTAACGGATATACTTTTGGCGGATGGTATGACACTAAAGAGCATGCAGATGCACATGGTAATAATCCCAGCGTGACAACCGGAAAGTATGAGTTTGGGAATAAGCTCACTGACAAGACTACTATTTATGCAAGCTGGATCCCGAATCAGACTGCTGCGTATACCGTCATCATCTGGAAACAGAATGTAGACGGTGATGGATATGACTTTGAGGAAACGATTCCCCTTACAGGTAATATCGGGAGCACTGTAAGAAACCTTGGTACAATCACACAACCAAACGGTGCAGATTATGCCCGTGTAAACGGGGTGAACAAACAGTACACAGGCTTTCATCTCAAAGAAATCGGGTTTACAGAAACCATAAAGGTAGATGGAGTAGATGTAATTCAGGATATAAAGGTCGCTGCAGAAGGATCAACTGTCATACATATTTATTATGACAGGAATGAATATACACTTCGGTTCCAGGCACAAGGCGTATATGTCTATACACCATATACAGGCACTAATGATGGAGATTATTACATTCCAGACGGCAACGGGGGATATACTCAGGTTCATCTCTACTATAATAATGGGAGATGGTGGAGAAACCGCACTGGCTGGTGGAATTATACTTACTCGAATGAGTATACCGGAACAGTATATACACGTAGTGGTGGCCAAAATGAGTGGACAACAATTAAAACGATCACTGCGCTCTATCAGCAGGACATTCTCTCTGAATTCCCAATAGTAGGCACAAACGGTGTCACGTATAATCACGGTGAACGTTGGCAACCTCAAGGCAATACCTCAGTTGGTAATGGTAATAATAGTGAGGTAATAGTTAGTCTGACCGCTATGCCCGCAGAGAGCATAACGTTTCATTTAAATACAGCAAATCGTCCGTTGAAGACCATGTATTACTACGTGGAAGCTTTACCCAGTGATCCTGTTGATAAAACCTACAATGGTATCGATTTCACACTTATAAACACAATATCTGCAAGATATAATTTTGTTCGTAAAGACGGTGACTTTACTCATATTGCAGGTTTTACGCAATATGCCTCTGATCCCGAGTTTGGTTCTAACGGAAGAGCGCTAGATGATAGCACACATGATCAGTCAATAGATTTCTATTACACAAGAAATAAATATGCCATCAACTTCATGGATGGAGCGTATTTTGATGGAAACGGAAATCCTGTCGACGAGGATGGACACGGGCAGTGGAAAGAGGAAGATGACATCCTGTATGGTGATGATATCTCTGAATATGCCAGTTACGAACCTTCTGCCCCAATGGGTTACAAATTCGAGGGATGGTTCCTAGACGAGTCATGCACACAGGCTGTCGCTTTTGTGTCGACAAATGATGAAGGAGAAGAGGTCCATCTTAAGATGCCTGAAGGCGGTCTTACTGTCTATGCAAAGTGGCGTCTGATCCAGTATCGTGTATTCCTGCATCCAAATGCCGGAACCGATTCTACGCTTGACTGGGGCTCTGATGATCAGAATATGAACTTCCGTGTTTCTTATGGCGGAAAGATCAGTGTGCCCACAGGAAAACGTGATGGATATATCTTCGGAGGTTGGTATAGAGATCAGAACCTCACAAAGATGTTTGATGAGTCTTTCGTGTTGAATGAATCTACAGTTACGACTGAATACGATAAGACTACCCACATGACTGACAATATGGATAAGTGGGGCAATATCGAATCTGGAAGTCCAAAGCCGGAGGGAACGTCTGGTCCTGGTTATAACAGTGATGCATACGCCTATGATGAAGATACTGGCTCCTTTACAGAAAGAGATCGTTTCTGGATCACAAAGGAATTCAATCTTTACGCCATGTGGAGTGCTACTCTTGATGGCGCTGATGGTATAGGCGTTCTCTACAACCTTACCGATCCTGATCTCGATGGAAATGGCAATTCCGGTGCTGGAACGGGAAGCGCTTCTGATACAACTCTGTATATAGATGGTGCAAATGCTTATGCAGCGCCAGCGGTCAAAGGTCCAGCACGCTATCAGTTTGATCACTGGGTAATGCAGAAGTGGGTCATAGACGAATCACTTGTAGATGGCGGGTATTATGAGGATCTAGAGGGTTCCGTCATTTACGCCGGATCTGTATTCCAGGTTCTCAAGGCAAATGCGAGAGTCCAGAATCTGGATGGATATGTTCAGGATGATCAAAACAATTATCTGGACGCCAATGGCGATATCATTGATCAGACGCAGCCGGATTGGGAAGATCTGCGTGTACAGAAAAAGCAATACACGATCCAGCTTCGCGCTGAATATAAGAAGATAGAAGAACCGACACCCACGTTCATTCCTTGGTTTAGAAATGATGGTACGGCAGCGTTCCATATCGATGACAAATCCAGTGAATCTACAGAGGCTAAACCTATACTCCTTCAGATCAATGAGGCTGTAGATATCCAGACTGCTCTGACCCGTGAAGGATACACATTCAAGGGCTGGAAGATGGTCAATATGGCGAATAATGCCACAGACGCAGCTATCTGGATGGAAACAAGTTCTAACTGGACTCAGACTATAACTGCTCCTGGCATCTACTTTAAGGCCGATTCAGAGGGCAGTACTTCGGGTGCGTTCTACTCCGATGAGGGCTTCACAAAGCTCGCAACAAAGGTGGCAGCTGATGAGGAGACTCCCTATCAGGCTATGTTCGCGGTTTGGGAGGAGAACGATGTTACTATCAACTATGCTGTCGCGGAAGGTGATGAGGCAAAGGGCTCTGTAAGCCCGACCTCCGAAGCCATCAAGGCTGCAAGTGGAACGGCACAGGGTTCCACGGCGACACCAAGCAGCAGCACATACGCGTTCGATTACTGGACAGTTGATACAAGTACAGCTTCAATAAGCACCGATGAACACTTCACTCCCTCGAAGAACAACGGTGTTTACGAGGAGCATACTTACTATGCTCACTTCAGGCTGAATGAGGCGCAGGTAGTAGTTGAGCATTACCTTAAGGGGACGACCACCAAGGTGGCAGAGGATGTGACTACTACCGCGACGATCGGAACACAGTTCACCGCACAGCCCGTAACTACCTATCAGGAGAAGGATCTCACTGTAAACAATTACGATCCGCAGCAGACCGTTACCGTTACCGAAGGCGGCATCACTATAAAGATCTACTACACACTGCCGCTGACGATAACTGCGAAGACGGACAGTAAGACCTATGATGGACAGCCGCTGGATGGTGAGTATACCATTTCGGGTGCTCTCGAATCTGATGCATCATCCGTTGCAGCCATAGTCGGAGAAGCTCCTTCGATAACGACTGTTGGCGCTATCACTTACGAGGCTCCTGAGACAGGATATCCTTCATATTATGAGGTGACTACTACTCCGGGTACGCTGACTATCAATCCTGCTATGCTGACCATAACTGTTAACGGCAGCAGCACTGAAAAGGTTTACAACGGAGAGGAGCAGAGCTACACCGGTTCGGTCACTGCGACAAGCACAAGTGCGGCATTTGATCAGAATAAGTTCAGCTATACCGGCAGCACGACTGTTTCCGGAATAAATGTTGGATCTTATACCACAGCACTTGTTGAAGCGTCTTGCAATTACAGCGACTCCAACTACACCGTTACCTGGGTGATCGGTGATCCTGTTAAATTGACGATCACTCCGGCAACTATGACTGCCAGCACTGTCGGATTTGAAGGACTTTACGATGGCACGGCTCATGCTGCAACCGCAAGCGCGTCTGTAACGACAGGAACGACCATCGAGTACAGTACTGATGGTGGAACCACATGGAGCGAGACTGCTCCGAGCAGAACAAATGCTGGAACCACAAATTACCAAGTAAGAGCGGCTAACCCGAACTACGAAACCGCTACCGCCGAAGGAGCGCTGGTCGTTCAGAAGAGAACGATTACTCTGACTTCCGGACAGGGCAGCAAGCCTTATGATGGCGAGCCCCTCGCCATGCCGACAGTTACCGTCGGAGGAGATGGCTTTGTGGAAGGCGAGGTCACCACGCCGACTGCTATCGGAAGCGTTACTAACGTTTCTGAAGGTAGAGTGGCCAACACCATTACCTACACTACGCAGGGAGCGTTCAACGCTGATAACTATACGATCTCCTCGACTATAGGAGATTTGTGGATTACGGCAAGGGAGGTAACGCTCACCTCCGAGGGCGGAAGCAAGGTCTACGACGGAACAGCGCTGACCAAGCCTGAAGTAACAGTAGGCGGAGACGGATTCGTAGAAGGCGAAGTCACAGACATCACAGCTACCGGAAGTGTAACAACGGTAGAAGAAGGTGAAGTGACCAACACCATCACCTACACCGAAGGATCTGCATTCAAGGCAGACAACTACACGATAAGCAAGACCGAAGGAAAGCTTTCGATCACCAAGGCAACGATGACCGTCGAAGCCGTAGATTACAGCGGCAAGTATGACGGAGCAGCGCATGACGGCGGAGCAACGCCGAGCGTGACCGAAGGAACTACCCTGGCTTACAGCACCGACGGAGGAGAGAGCTGGAGCGCAGCCGCGCCGAGCATCACCGATTTCGGAACCGTAAACTACAAGGTCAAGGCGACGAATCCGAACTACGAGGACGCTACCGACGAAGGTACTCTCGCAGTCACTAAGAGAAGCGTGACGCTGACTTCTGCGACAGACAGCAAGACCTACGACGGCCAGCCGCTGACCAACAGCACAGTAACGGTAAGCGGAGACGGCTTCATAGAAGGCGAAGGCGCGAGCTATGATGTAACTGGAACG
>JAFPZZ010000029.1 GCA_017417045.1 Bacillota bacterium | reverse complement strand
CAAAGGGTGTCCCCGGTCGGGACACCCTTTCCAAACAGTTGCCTTTCGCGCCTAAAACCGGCGCGGCTGAAACTTATTACGTTCATTCGGCGTGTATCACATCTGCGCCTTGCAATGATCCCCCGCCCGCTCCGCATGACCGCGGGAGTCTGTGGATCAGTCCAGACGGTCTCTCGAATCTCTGCAATTGTTCCGCAGGCGCGTATCCGGCAGCAGTTACGCAGGCATGCGTCTTTTTTTTCGTATGATCCATCCATTCCACAATCTCGAACAGCTCTATCGACTCGAAGAACAGTTGACTAGAAAAACGTCTTGCATCAGGCCAGCAAGCAGTCATCCCGCATTCATCATACGCAGCCACGAGGCCGGCGAGGACCATAGCGAGGAGCAGCTAAGCGTTAAAGAAAAACGGCCCCGTAGTCTTCAGATGCGCCGGGTGTAGGCGCAAGGTGCATATGTCCGAAGCCCCTGTCCTAATGAGGGACAGGGGCGAGTTTATGCACCGTACTGAAGACAGGGGCTGTTTTTCTGTCTAACGCTCTGCGACGAGCTCTCTGGTCCTTGAAGGCCTCGCGCAGAGTATGATCGATCAAATACCGGATCGCATGATATACCTTGCGGCACAGCAGTGCAGTTCAGATCCCAAGCAGCTTCGCGGGATTATCCCTGAGCATGATCTCGAGCTCCGCGCGGCTTATGCCCTGCCCCTCGAGCAGCTCCATATAGCGGACGAGCCCTTCGTCAAAGTATGGAGAAGTCGTTTGGCCGAAATCGGAGCTCAGTATGACGTGCTCCGGCCCTACCGTCCTTATCTGGCGGGCGATCTCCTCGATGGGGGTCTGTCCGTAGAAGCTGGTGTAGAAGCAGTGCTCCATGAAGGCGCCGAGTTCGGCGGCCTCCTTTTCCTGCTCGTCGCTGTACCTGGTCGCGGGATTGTCGCAGTGAGTCAGTACGACGGGGCAGTCCCTGCGCCCGGCCTCGCGGACTATCTCCATGCCCTCGGCCGGGCTCAGATGGCCGGTGCCGACTATGAGCCCTTTTTCAGCGGCTATATCCAGTATATCCAGGACGGCGGGGAGAAGCTTTCCGTCTTCTCCATTCACAGCTATAAGGCCTGAAGGATCGAAGGATGAGTCGTCCCTGTGCTTGAAGAGCTGGAAGCTCTTCGAATCGACTGTTGGGAACCAGACTATCCTGCCGCCGTCCCTCGCGCTGCGAAGGACAGCCTCGGGATCATGGCCTCCCACGCTGCGGTTGAGAGCTATGCCGCCCCAGAGCTCTAGCCCCGGGAAGCGCTCCCTGAGCGCGGAGGCGCGCGCGGCTGTGTCCGCGTGATGGCATTTTATAAAGCCGCCGCTCATGCCGGCGACTATCATGCGCTCCGCCGCTTCTTCATCCGTGCATTTGCGCGGGATGACGTCGGGTGCGGTGTGTATGTGCAGGTCGAACAGACCCCTCAGGGATACGTTCATGTGTGGATCCTCTTTTCTCGGTTTTCGGCCATAAAATGCGTCGTTTAAGCGAAAGGCCGCCGTTCATGCTGTCCTTTATGGAAAAAGCTCTTAATGCAGCCGTTTACGGAAAATGCCGCCGTTTATGCTATCATTTACGATCAATGCCGCCCTTTACGAAAAGATCCCCGCAGGCTGTTCATGAAACGCCCGCGGGGATAGTTAAGCCATTATCAGATCTCGTAGGCAACGTCCCAGGCGGCCCTGATGACGGTCTTGAGATTCTTGACTCTGGACGCGTCGCCGATGACGTGGACGTTCGGCGCGTCCTCGCCTGCGAGCGGGTGCGGGATGTATCCGACGGACATGATCACGCTGTCGGCCTCGATGAGCTGTTCCTTACCCTCGGTCTCGATGAGCACTCCCTTCTCTCCGATCTCCTTAACGTTGGCGGAGCAGTGGAGAGGCACATCGTAGTACTTGAGCAGGGCCCTGAGCAGGTCGTCGTTGGCAGCGCAGAGTCCGGGAACTCCGAGTATGTCGTCCCTGACCTCGATGACCTCCGCCTTCTTGCCCTGCAGGGCAAGGTCGTAAGCTATCTCGCAGCCGGTGAGACCGCCACCTATGATGGCGACCTTGTCGCCGACGGGCTTGAAGCCGCGGAGGTATTCCGTGGCCTCGACGGTGTTCTCGACGCCCTTGATCGGGAGACGCCTGGGCTCGGCTCCAGTGGCGATGATGAGCTCGTCGCAGTCCATGCCCTCGAGCATCTCCTTCGTTACCTCGGTATCCATATGTATCCTGGCTCCGGACTCCCTGAGCTGCTTCTCGCACCACTCGAGGAACATCTTGTCCTTCTCCTTGAAGGAGGGCGCGGCCGCGGCTATGAAGGCTCCGCCGAGCACTCCGCTCTTCTCGTAGAGATCGACTTCGTGGCCCCTGAGCGCGGCTATCCTGGCGGCTTCCATGCCGCCAACGCCGCCGCCGATCACGACTACCTTCTTGGGCTTTTCAGCCTGCTGCAGGTCGTATCTCTTTTCGTTGAAGGTCCTGGGGTTGAGTGCGCAGCGGCTCATGAAGAAGGGCTCGCTCGTGTCTGGCACGTGTCCCACGGCGAAGCAGCCGTTGTGGCAGGCTATGCAGGGGCGTATGTCCGCTATGCGGCCTTCTTTGACCTTGTTGATCCACTCGGGATCGCAGAGGAACTGACGAGCTACTCCGACGCCGTCGACTTCGCCGGCCTCGATGGCCGCGGAAGCGGTGTAGGGATCCTCCATGCGGCCAGCGCAGATCACGGGTATATTTACGAACTTCTTGACGTATGCGACCTCAGGCAGGTTGCACTGGAGGGGCATGTATACAGGAGGATGAGCCCACCACCAGGAGTCGTAGGAACCGTTGTCGGAGTCGAGCATGTCGGCGCCGGCTTCTTCGAGTATTCTGGCCACCTTGGGGCTCTCCTCGAGGCTCCTTCCGAATTCCTTATACGCCTCTCCGGGGACGGCTCCGTCGTTCCAGCCCTTCATCTTGCTGGCGGCGCTGTAGCGGACGGACACGGGATAGTCCTCTCCGCAGAGCTCCTTGATCCTCTTGATGACTCTGACGACGTAGCGCATGCGGTTCTCAAGGCTTCCGCCGTACTCGTCCGTCCTGGGGTTCATGGATTCAATGGCAAACTGGTCAAAGAGGTAGCCCTCGTGCACAGCGTGGAGCTCGACCCCGTCTATGCCGGCTTTCTTGCAGAGCAGGGCGCTCTTGGCGAAGGCCTCGACGAGCCGGTCTATCTCCGCGAGGCTCATGGCGCGGGTCTTCAACTCGGGATACCAGACGTTGGGAATGCCGTCGGCCGTGCTGTAGAGCATCTTGTCTATCTTGTCCTCGAGCCCGGGATGACAGAACTGGACGCGGCCGAAGCCCTGTCCGAGCTGAAGGAAGAATTTCGCCCCTCCCGCGTGTATCTCGTCCATGAGATCCTTGATCGGGCCCATGAACTCGTCCTCTGCCTCGTAGAGCCAGCGGTCGTTGATGATGTCCCATACGTTAGTAGCGCCCGGGATTATCAGGGCTACCCCGCCCCTCACGCGGTCCATGTAGTAGTCGCGGATCTCGGGCTTGTAGACATGGCCGTCCCTGGTCTCCTCAAAGGGGGAGGTCCCGCCCATGGCGGTCATCACGACCCTGTTCCTTATCGTAACGTTTCCGATCTTCAGCGGTTCGAACAGTGCGTTTACGGATCTCATGATTTCTCCTTTTATAAATAGAACTGTGATGGGGATAAATTGGCTTGCATGCTGCGCAGACCTCCAACGCGGCTCTGCTGACAGGCGGGCACGGGCCGCCTGTCTATAAAAAAAAGCGGAAGGCCGCTCCTGCAGAGCGGTCTTCCGCTGTCTTCCTTGGTCTACTTTATGTTGCTGAGATAGTCGAGCACGAGCTTGACCGCGCCCTCGGTGCCGATCTTGTCAGTCCTGATGCAGAGGTCGTAGTTGGCCACGTCGCCCCATTTGCGGCCGGTATAGTGCTCGTAATACTTTCTGCGCTGCTTCTCAACGTCCTTGATGTACTTCTCCATCTGAGCGTCGGTATAGTCCTCCTTCTCAGGAGCGACCGAGTGCTTTCTGGAGATCTTGTAATCCATGCTGGCGCTGATGAAGAGCTTAACGCACTGCTCGTCCTCGAGTATATAGTCGCCGCAGCGGCCTACGATGACGCAGGGGCCTTCGGCCGCGATCTCCCTGATGACCTTGGACTGCTCTACGAAGATGGTGTCGGACAGGGACGGCTGATAATAGGTGTCCACCATGAACCTCTCAAACGAGGACACCAGAAGCTGCGGAGCCTTTTCCTCATTCTGCTCCAGGAAGGTCTCGTGCAGATCGCCCTTCTCGGAGACTCTTCTGAGTATCTCCTTGTCATAGAACGGAATGCCGAGCTCTTCCGCGAGCCTGAGACCTATCTCTCTTCCGCCGCTTCCGAATTCTCTTCCTATGGTGATTATCTGCTTTTCCATAATGATGCTCCTTCCGGATGTGTACCCGCGTCGGCCGGTATCGCCGTACGGGACAAAAATCACTTATATTGTAGCACTTTCGGGCTGTTTTTTATGAACTATTTTTTTTCGATATATTTGTTTTGATACTATCATATTTTTGTGTCAGTCAAAAGTCCGGATTTATACTTTAGGATGTTGACATAAGCGGAATATATATAATAAACTTGGATAGTACCCATAACAAAATGTGAAATATGTCTGAAACGCTTGTATCTTGTACAAATCAGACATTAAGACCTGCCCGTTTCATCTAGTAGTTATTCTTCAAGGAGCAATATCTTCATGGACAGCAAAAAGAAGACCGCTGCTTACGTTTCACTGGCTATAGCGGTCATCCTGGTCTTTGTGGCCAGATTCACAGGCATAGACAAGGCTATCGCCACGCTTCTGATCCTGGCCCTCGCCTGCGTGCTCTTCGTTACCGAGCTTGTTCCCCTCGCCTACACCGCCTGCTCCGTCCCGGTACTCCTGGTCCTCTGCGAATGCGCTTCTGCGACCCAGGCCTGGGCGGGCCTCTCAAACGACAGCGTCGTGCTCTTCGGAGCGATGTTCATCATAGGAGGCGCTATGTTCAGGACCGGAGCCGCTGAGAACGTCGGCAAATGGGTCCTCTCCAAGGCCGGCACAAACACCAGAAGGCTCGTGACCTACCTCATGATACTCGTCGGAGTGTTCTCCTCCGTCATGAGCAATACCGGCGCCGTTGCCGTAATGATGCCCGTCTGCATAGGCATAGCCGACGCGGCCCACATGGAGAGAAAGAAGCTGCTCATGCCTCTTGCCATGATGGCTTCTCTCGGCGGCACCATCACCATGGTCGGTACGCCTCCGAACATCACGGTCAATACCGTATACCAGCAGTCCGGGCTCGGACGCTTCGCATTCTTTGAATACGCCTGGGTAGGCATCCCCCTCGCAATTATCGGCGGACTCTTCCTCGTAATAATCTACGGCAAGGACACCAAGGCTGCCGACGCAGAGCAGTACGAGATCAAGGTGCATCCCTTCACCGCTAACCAGAAGCTCTCCCTCGCGGTGCTCGTAGCCGTAGTAATAGCGATGGCGACCGAGATCATCCCGATCTCCGTAGCGGCCGTCATGGGCGCGATCTTCTGCAGGGCAAAGGGCCTCATCAGCAGCAGGGAAGCTCTCGAGGATATCGACTGGACCACCCTCTTCCTCTTCTCCGGAATGCTCCCGATGAGCTCCGCTCTCGACAGGACCGGCGCCGGAAAGATGATCGCCGGCGCCGCCGTGAAGATCATGGGCGGAAGCCCCTCCGAATTCGTGGCCATCACCGTCCTCTTCCTCATAGCCGGCGGACTCACCCAGGTCATGTCCAACACCGCGAGCTGCGCTCTGCTCGCCCCCATAGGGCTCCAGATAGCGGAAGCTCTCGGAGCTTCTCCCGCGGGAGTTCTTATGGCGATTGGCATCGCTTCCTCCTGCGCCTTCATGACCCCGATGGCGACTCCTCCGAACACCCTCGTCATGGGACCCGCGAAGCTGAAGTTCAACGAGTATCTCAAGATCGGAACTCCGCTCGTGCTGATCGGATACGTTGTCTGCATACTGGTGATCCCCAGGGTCTGGCCCTTCTTCGGCTGATCTCTGAGAAGGCCCGGATACTGTTTCCGCAGGCCGCTGAATATAGTCCAAGCGCCGTCCGGACAGCAGTCCGGACGGTTTTTGTTTACCCATGGTACTTTTTGTGATTTAATATAATGGTTATCAAACAGAAAGTGAAAGGACCGCGCCCCATGAGGATAGCAGTAAAGATAGGAACGTCCAACCTGACCCACTCCACCGGGAGGATAGACATAAGGCACGTGGAAGAGCTCTGCAAGGTGCTCAGCGACATCAAGAACGCGGGACATGAGCTCGTCATGATCTCCTCCGGCGCCATAGGCATGGGCGTAGGGAAGATGAACCTCAAGGAAAGACCCACCGACATGCCCTCGAGGCAGGCCATGGCCGCCATAGGCCAGGTCGAGCTGATGTACGTATACGACAGGCTCTTCTCCGAATACAGCCACGTCGTGGCCCAGATACTGCTCACGGGAGAGGATCTGAGCGACGAGAAGCGCCACAGGAATTTCGAAAACACCGTCATGCGCCTGCTGGAGCTCGGCACCATCCCCATAATCAATGAGAACGATACCATAGCGACCGAAGAGATAGCCGTGGGCGACAACGACACCCTGAGCGCCTACGTGGCCGCCGGCGTTGAAGCCGACCTACTGGTACTGCTCTCGGATATAGACGGCCTGTATACAGCCGATCCCAGGAAGGATCCTTCCGCGGAGCTCGTGCCCGTAGTGGAGGAGCTCACAGAGGAGATATTAGCCTCCGCCGGAGGAAGCGGAAGCGGGCTCGGCACCGGCGGGATGGCCACCAAACTCACCGCCGCCCGTATATGCATGGAAGCGGGCATAGACATGGTGATAATAAACGGCGCAAGGCCCGCCCTGCTCTACGACGCAGCCGAGGGAAGGCCCGTCGGGACTAGATTCAAAGGAAAAAGATAGACATATCCCAGCGCCCTGAGCCTGAAGAAAGAAGCGCTCGGCTCAGGAAAAGATACGGAAGATCATGCTTACAGGAAGGAGTCTCTATGAGAAGCACTCTTGAACTGATGAGAGCCGCGAAGGCGGCCTCTCCCGCGCTCGCCGCGGCGAGTGAAGAAATGAAGAACATCGCGCTCGCGAGCATAGCGGAGCGCATCATAAGCTGCTGTCCCTCCATACTCGAGGCCAACGCGAAGGACGTAGAGGCCGCGAAAGGCAGCATCAGCGAGGTGATGATAGACCGCCTGACTCTAAACGAGTCGAGGGTCCAGGCCATGGCGGGCGGTATAAGGGACGTCATAGCCCTGCCGGATCCCGTGTCCAGGACGCTCTCCCGTACGGAGAGGCCCAACGGACTGATCATCGAAAAAAGATGCGTCCCCATGGGCGTTATAGGCATAATCTACGAGAGCCGCCCGAACGTGACCTCCGACGCCGCCGCGCTCGCCCTGAAGGCGGGAAGCGCCGTCGTTCTGAGAGGGGGCAAGGAGGCGTACTCCACTAACGCCGCCATAGCCCAGGCCATAAGGCTGGGACTCAGCGACGCCGGGCTGCCCGAGGACCTCGCGGTGCTCGTCGAGGATACCTCAAGAGAGAGCTCGCGCGAGATGATGGAAGCCGTAGGACTCATAGACCTGCTCTTCCCGAGAGGCGGCGCGGGGCTCATAAAGGCCTGCGTTGACTACGCCAAGGTCCCCTGCATAGAGACGGGGACAGGCATATGCCACATCTATGCCGATTCGAGCGCGAACCCCATATCCGCCGTAGATATAATAGAAAACGCCAAGACCAGCAGGCCTTCTGTATGCAACGCCGAGGAGGTCCTGCTCGTAAACAGGAAGATAGCGCCGGTACTTCTGCCCATGCTGGAGAAGAGGCTGGTCGCTGACAGGGAAGCTAAGGGCCTGGTCCCCGTAGAGCTGAGGCTGGACGAGGAGGCCGCCAAGATCATACCCGGAGTCCCGGCGGGAGTATCAGACTTCGACACCGAATTCCTGGACTATATACTCGCCGTCAAAACAGTGGGAAGCGTCGACGAGGCTATAGAGCACATAGCGGCTCATTCCACGCATCACAGCGACGCCATACTCACCAGGGACGAGGAGGCCGCGGAGAAGTTCACCAGTCTTGTGGATTCCGCCGCGGTGTACGTAAACGCTTCCACCCGCTTCACAGACGGAGGCGAGTTCGGCCTCGGCTGCGAGATGGGCATATCCACTCAGAAGCTCCACGCGAGAGGCCCCATGGGGCTTGAGGAGCTGACGACCTATAAATACGTCATCCGAGGAAACGGACAGATCCGATGAAGAAAGCTCTTATAGCGATGAGCGGCGGCGTCGACAGCAGCGTGGCCGCTCATATCATGAAGGAGAGGGGCTTCGAGTGCATAGGCTGCACCATGAAGCTCTTCGAAAACGAGGACGCGGGCATATCCCGCGAAAAGAGCTGCTGCTCGCTCAGCGACGTAGAGGACGCCCGCAGCGTCGCCTACAGGCTCGGAATGCCCTACTACGTCTTCAATTTCAAGGAAAGCTTCAGAAAGAACGTCATAGACCGCTTCGTGAGCTCGTACCTGGCCGGACTCACGCCCAATCCCTGCATAGACTGCAACAGGTATCTGAAGTTCGCCGCGCTGTATGAGCGCGCGAAGGAGCTCGGCTGCGACTGCATCGTGACCGGACACTACGCTAGGATAGAGGAAGCCCAGGACGGCCTGAAGCTCAAAAAAGCCCTGGATCTGATGAAGGACCAGAGCTACGTGCTTCATTTTTTAAGCCAGGAGCAGCTCGCCCATACGGTCTTTCCCCTGGGAGGGATGAGCAAGGATGAGGTCCGGGCCCTCGCGGAGAACCTCGGCTTCATCAACGCGGATAAGCCGGACAGCCAGGACATATGCTTCGTCCCAGACGGCGACTACGCCGCCTCCATAGAGCGCTTCAGCGGAAGGGCTTCCCTTCCCGGAAACTTCGTGGACTCCGAGGGAAACGTGCTCGGACAGCACCGCGGCATAATAAACTACACCGTGGGACAGAGAAAGGGCCTCGGCATAGCCGCCGAGAGCCCCTATTACGTGCTAAGACTCGACCCCGAGCGAAACGAGGTCGTGCTCGGTCATTATGAAGAGCAGTTCTCGAGCGAGCTCCTCGCAGGAGCCTTCAGCTGGATCTCGGGGAGCGCTCCCACAGAGCCCGTGCGCTGCAGCGCGAAGATACGCTACCGCCACGCCGCCCAGCCGGCCTGGGCCTTTCCTGAAGGGGCGGCGTCATCCGGAGGATACGGCGGGCACTTAGAGGGACACATTGAGGAACAGCGCGTCCGCATCGTCTTCGACGAGCCCCAGAGGGCCGTCACTCCCGGGCAGTACGCCGTGCTCTACGACGGAGATACGGTCCTGGGCGGAGGAGTCATACTCCGCCCACCGATGCCTAGTACTACCTCTTAGGAAGGGCCTTTCCCTTCTCCTCGAGCACGACTATGAGCGTGAAGAGCGCCTTTATCTTGGTCTT
>JAFPZZ010000028.1 GCA_017417045.1 Bacillota bacterium | reverse complement strand
CATGATGGATCTCTCTCCACCGGGCATGCAAACTCGCCGCGCGGGATGCTAGGCCGCCTTGAGACTATGGCCCTCTCCGGAGGAGAATACCCGGTCGACGCGATAAGAAAACAGATAGCGGAGGCAATAGAGATAATAGTTCACCTCAGCAGGAGCCACGACGGAAGGCGCAGGGTCATGAGGATATGCGAGCTCACGGGATACAGAGAAGGCGATTTCGAGCTCAACGAGCTTTTCGCGATGGACGTTGAGAGCGGAAGGCTGGAGAGGACAGGAGTCCTCAAAAACACGGACAAGATAGCGATGAGGGGTAGGATGGATGGACTACGGGAGCTATATCCTGAGCAAAGATGAGAAGCTGAGATGGTATGCCGGCTCTTCTGCGGCGCTGTTCCTGCTCGGCATGCTCTTCTACCGCAGCCTCGTGCTCTCTCTGGGACTCTGCGCGGCCTCTGTGCCGCTCAAAAGGCACTACGAGGACTATCTTGCCTCCGCGAGGAGGAGAAGGCTCATGGAGGGCTTTAAGAGCCTCATGTACTCGGTCTCGGCATCGGTCGCGGCTGGCCATCAGCTTCCGCGGGCGCTGGAGCTCGCGGAGCGTCAGCTGAGCGGTGAGTTCGGAGAAGAGGCGCCCATATGCGCCGAGCTCAGAAATATGCTCAGGGCTTATTCATCCTCGCACGAACCTCTGACTGACTCGCTGAACGACCTCGCGCGGCGCAGCGGCCAGTCCGCCGTCAGGCAGTTCGCCGCTGCCATAGACGTCTGCAGCAGGAGCGGAGGAGACCTGGAATCGGTGGCGCTCAAGACCAGCAGCGCGCTGCTGGACCTTCTTGGATTCGAGGATGAGCTGCGTTCAATGTTTGCCGAAAAGCGCTTCGATATGATGGTCATAGGAGCTATGCCGCTCATCATGCTCGTCATACTGAATCTGAGTTCCGCGTCTTATATAGCGCCTCTATACACCACGCTTCTGGGAAGGCTGATAATGACGGCTTCGCTGGGGCTTCTTGCCGGAGCGCTGCTATGGGGCAAGAAGATAATGGACGTAGAGATATAGCCTGGGGGCAAGGGCTGAATGGATGTGGAGATATAGCCCGGAGGTCGAGATTTGAAAGCATTCAAGCTTAAGCCAGTAAAAAGGATACATCTTCCCGCCTGTCTGTCAGGACTATCATCAGGCCGCCTGCCCGCGCGTATTCCCTCGTTCCTGTCCGTAAGGCGGAGCGTCAGGCCGCCGGAAAAGCGCAGCCCTCTGGAGGCAAGATATGCATGGATAGGCGGCGCGGCGGAGATAAAGAAAAAAACGGACAGCAGCCGAAGGGCGGCTAAAAAGAACGCTCTGCTGGTATCCGCGGCCTTTTTGCTCCTCTTCGCCCTAAGCGCTTATACCTCCTCGGCGGGCACGCTCGAGGAACTGCTCGTGAGGCCCGAGGAGGGAAGCAGGAGCGTATCTTTAGAGCTTATGCTCAGCCTGGAGGATGAGAGCTACAGCGAGACTGTGGATATAGAGATAGTTCCCGAGGGATACGTACCTCAGGCTTCGGAGGGGGATGGATACAGCGAAGCTGAGAACAGGATACGGAGCGTGCTGTACAGGCTGCCTTCAGTCCTTTCATCGGACAGCAGCGGAAGCAGCCTCCGCCTGCCTTCAGAGATCGACGGGGTGAGGCTCAGCTGGAAGCTCCCGCAGGCCGGCCCTTCGTACTTGATTTTGGCAGCAGGGGCGGCGCTTGCCGCCGTCATTTGGTTCGCTCGGGACGAGGGTCTGAAAAACAGGCTGGAAGCCGATAGGCGCGCGATTGAAGACGAGCTTCCTTCGGTGGTCATGCAGCTCAGCCTTATGATGAACGCCGGATTGGTCCTGAGCAGCGCGTTCGAAGAGGTCGTAAGGCAGTATGAAAGCTCGGACAGCCCTATGGCCCGCCTGCTTCGGAGGATAGACGCCGAGAGCAGGGGATCGAACGAGAGCTTCGTCGGAGTTCTGTACCGCTACGCTTTGGCGAGCGGAATAAAGGACCTCATCCGTTTTGCCGGTATGATGGCGGAGCAGCAGGGCCGGGGAAGCGAGCTGGCCGAGAAACTCGAACGCGAGCGGCAGCAGCTATGGAACGCAAGACTCAGCAGCGCGAAAGGCCGCTCCAAGACGGCCGAGACAAAGCTGAGCTTCCCGCTGATGCTGGTACTGCTCTCGCTGGTCCTGATATCCGTAGGGCCCGCGCTGATGGAGCTTTAGTAAGACCGGCCTGCTCGGTTGGGCTTTCGCCGTATATCCTGCCGTATATCCTATGATACGTTTTTGCCCTGAGGGGCGGAAAGGATAGAAAAATGAGAAATGTTAGCGTTAAAGGGCCGGTCGCGGCAGTAAAGGCGTACACGCGGAAAAGATCTGGTATGGAGCTCGTCCAGGTGGCGATACTGGTCGCCATAGCCGTCGCGCTGGGCCTCATATTTAAGACGCAGATAACCAATTTCGTCAATAGTGTATTCGGCAAGCTGCTCAGCGCAGGATTCTGATGCCGGTGAAGGGCGTGCAAAGAGTACTTGTAGTCTCAAGGACTAAGGGGCGGCTGAGTTCGCCCAACCTCGGCCTGAAAAAGCAGCGCAGCGGAAGCGCAATGGTCGAGGCCGCGCTAGTTATGCCGATAGTGATCCTCATAGTAGCGGGGCTTATAAGCATAGGCGTAGAGCTCTATGAAAGGGTGAGGGAGAGCTCTCTTTCCGGAAGGGAGGAGACGCTGGAATACATTGAAGGAAACAGCCTCAGGGCTGAAGACTATATGCGGATCAGGAGGGCTGCCAAGTGAAGAGTCCGTACGAGGAGCGTCAATTCCATATCGCAGAGGCTCTCCGGGAGAGGCGCTCCGGGCGCAGGGGCTTTTCCTCCGTCTATCTCGTTATCATCATGAGCTCTCTTCTGGCTCTGATCCTCGTGCTTATAGAAGCGGCTGCGGGATTCGCTGCGGGAAGCATTGCCGAAAACTACTGCCTGATCTCGGGCAGGTCGGTGCTCTCCGAATTTCAGCCGAGACTTTACGACCGCTACGGGATACTGGCCCTTAGGGCGGATGAGAACAGGCTGTCTAAACTCGCGGGCTTCTATCTTGGGGAGGCCGCGGACATGAGCGCCGGACTGGTCAATATCGTCCCTGACAGCATCTCAGCCGACAGCTCATCCTACAGGGCCGACGATCTCAGGCTTTTTGAAGATCAGATCGCCGAGATATCCAAATACATCGTCGTCAAAAACGCTCTCGACGCCGCGGGGATCAGCAGCCTCATAGAGGATATAGTCAGCGGGAAGGCTGCGGAGAGCTACGACGCGTCGGACACCTTGGATGAACTCGATGAGCTCTCGAAGGCTCCTAAGACCCCTGCGGATGGGTCCCCGGAGGAGGGGCCGGACGCGGAAAAGCAGAAGAGAGAACAGGCCAGGAAGCTCAGGAATCAATACAAAAACGCCTTCAGAAGCTACGGAAGGCCCGACGGAAACGGCATGCTCGAAAGGCTCGCGGACTACGTGACCGGCGACATGTTCTGCGTGGAGTACGCAATGCGCATGTTCTCCAACCGCTACTCGATGTTCACGGACACAGTTCTCAGATATGAGTCCGAATACCTGCTTTTCGGCGGGTCGACGGACGCTGTAAACGAAAGAGCTATGAGATCGGCCCTGTTTATCTTTAGGTTTACGATAAATCTTGCAGGTATACTTAGCGATCCGGCGGAGATGGCGAGGATAAACAGCGAGGCGGCGACCGTTTATTTCCTCCTTCCGACCTCGCTCGTGGTCGCCGTGCTTACGGCGGTAAGGGCGGCAAGGCTCTCGGCAGAGCATCTGAACATGCTGCTCGCGGGAGAGAAGGTCCCGATACTTAAGGGAGTCGATTTCGGCACATATGCAGACTATCTCAGGCTGTTTCTCTACACAGTCCCTAAGGACACGCTTCTCAGAAGGATGATGAACGTGATGGAACAAAACGTCGCCGAGGAGGACGGTGCGGATTTCAGCTTTCGAAGTTACTGCTATGGTTTCGAACTGAGCGCGGAATTCAACAAAGCTACGCATCTGCCCGACTTCATGGGTATAAACGGCCGAAGGGGCCGCGTGGTACAAAAGCATGCATACCTCCAGACGTGGTAACATCATCGTCGACGCGGCCTGCGTGCTTCCCGTATTCATACTTGCGATAGGTATGCTCCTGTCGCTGATAACTCAGGCGGGGAGCGAGGAGAAGACTGTCGGGGGCCTGAAGACCGCAGCGATAGCGGCAATAGACGTGAGCGCTGTATATCCGTATGAGCTTACGGAATCTGAGAAGGTCTCGGACGGCCTTTATGTGGACAACGTCATAAGGCTGATGCTTCCCGGGGAGAGGTTCCTCAAGGGCATAGCTTTCAGACCTTTTGTGGGAGAATCAAAGCAGCCGGAAGGCGCGGATGACATGCAGGTATATATCTTTCCGAAATACGGGGTGCGCTATCATATAGACGGCTGCTACATACTCAAGAGGGAGACGCATATAAGGGTACTGAAGAGCCAGGCTGTCGCCGACGGCTATACGCCGTGCAGGATATGCCTTGGAGGTGAGGCTGGAAGTGAGTGACAATGGATATGAAGCGTTAAACTCAGAGCTTTTCTTCGAGCATGTGCTCGCAGCGGCTTCCGACCCTGCCTGTCCCTACGTGTATACGGAGCCCCCGCCTGGGACGGTGTCGTTTTCTGAGCTGCTCTCATGCGGGGAGGAAGCCGTGCTGGGCGATCTCAGACTCGCGATCAAGGCTCTCAGGCTCATCGCCGAGGCCTGCGTCATGCTCTCGGACCGCCTGATATTTCCCGGTATGCTCTCTATGAGACTCGATGACATCAGGTTTGATGAAGAGGGAAGGCAGGCATGCCTCAGGCCGCTGCCTGCCGCATTTCCCGCGCAAAGCGATGACGCGTCATGCGGCGCCGGCGCTCTTCCTGTGCCCGAAGCATCCTCTTCATTCTCGGACGGCATATTCGCGCTGCTATTTGAGCTTGAGCGGCGATTTCCGTCTGCCCGTGCAGAGGAGATATCAGAGGCGCTCAGCCTGTCTAAAGGAAGCCGCAGGGATCTGGACGAGAGGACTCTGCTCAGATTGCTCAGCCTCATGGAGATAGAGCTTTCACAGTAGGTCCTTATGCGGATGCCGCTCAGGCAGGATGCTATTTTTCAGCTCAGCCGCAGGGACAGGTAATGAGCCGGGCAGCGTATAAGCCGGGCAGCGTATAAGCCAGGCAGTGCGTAAGCCGGGCAGTGCATGATCCGGCCGTGGCGTACGCAAAGAAAAACGGCGCCGGATGTACTCCGGTGCCGTTTCTGATACTAAGTTCTTGAAGTTCTATATCAGGCCAGTTGGCTTATGCCTCGGCTTCACGTGCCATTCTTCTCTGAGCTTTTCTCTTGTCTCTGCATTCCTTGCATCTCTTGGGCTCGTTGTCGAATCCCTTGGCCTTGTAGAATTCCTGCTCGCCGACTGTGAACACGAATTCCTTGCCGCAATCCTGGCAGATAAGGATCTTGTCTTCCATATGTTCTCCCTTTGTAATAAAAAAGATAGATTGATGATGAAAATTATATACTTTCAATAAGCGATTTCAAGAGGGTCTTGTTGAAATTCAATAAAATAATTATTATAAAATGTCACTTTTGTTCATGTATTCTTATTATTCGCACGTTTCTATCTGAAAGAAGAAAGGGATCGCCCCGCATGGTGCGGGACGGTCCCTTTTTCGTCTGTGTTTACTTGCTTTGGGTGAGAAGGACAGGGCCTTCCGCGGAGCGGATCCGCAGACTTCCTGCCTCCTAGCTGAGCACGTCGATCAGCCTGAGGAAGTCGGTGGCAGGCCTGGTCGGGATCTCTATCGCCTCCTTGAGGGGATAGTGCACGATCTCCATGCCGGCGAGGCCTATGGCCCTGTTGCTGGCTCCGTCCCTTATGAGTTCTATGGCCTTAAAGCTCGCGCGGGTGGCGAAGAGCCTGTCCGAAGCTGTCGGTGTGCCGCCTCTCTGCAGATAACCGAGGACGACGACCTTGGTGTCCACGCCCGTCCTCTCGTGTATCATATCCGCGAGTTCGTTGGTCTCGATGTTGACTCCCTCGGCCTTGATTATGATATTGTGCTTCTTCCCGCGGTTTCTGCCCTGAACTATCCTCATGCACACGGCGTTGAGGTCGAAGGGGAGCTCGGGGATGAGCACGCTCTCGGCGCCTCCGGCGAGTCCAGCGTAGAGCGCGATGTCTCCGCAGGACCTGCCCATGACCTCAATGATGGTCGTGCGCTCGTGGGAGGAAGAGGTGTCTCTGATATTTCCTATGGCGGACAGGACCGTATTCACTGCGGTGTCGAAACCTATGGTGGTGTCGGTATAGCCCATGTCGTTGTCTATGGTACAGGGGACGCACATGACGTTGATCCCGCGGTCAGCGAGGGTGGCAGCTCCCTTGAAGGATCCTTCGCCGCCTATGACGATAACCGCGTCGAGTCCGAAGTTCTGGATCATCATTACGGCCTTGTCGAGGCCCTCTTCGGTCATGAAGCGCTTGCTCCTCGCCGTCTGCAGTTTGGTGCCGCCGCGATGGATGATGTCGCCTACGGACGCGATGTCCATCTCGTAGATATCTCCGTCGATCAGGCCCTCGTAGCCTCTCTCGATGCCGTACATCTTCATTCCGTTTGCGATGCCGTTCCTTACAGCGGCTCTTATCGCGGCGTTCATTCCGGGGGCGTCGCCGCCGCTCGTGAGCACTCCTACTTTTGTCATAACAATACCTCTCGTATATATCGAAGATCTGTATCTCGCTGAAAAACTGCATAAAAGTATATCACGGCTGCGGCGAAAACGATAGTACTTGCAGGGAAGGGGTCCAAATATTTTTGACGTATGGCAGCCTCAGCGCGAGCCCGCAGTGGCTCCAAAAAACTGATTTTTAGGGTAGACAAAGCCATTTATTAATGGTATGATTACAAACGTTCCGATCCACGGTGCCTTGGTCAAGTGGTCAAGACGCTAGCCTCTCACGCTGGAATCAGGGGTTCGACTCCCCTAGGCACTACCAACGAACGAGCCTTGAGACTTCAATGGTCTCAAGGTTTTTTCTTTGTCTGGATATACTCAGGCGCAGACAGTTATGTCCTGATTCCTGCTCGTGTACGCGT
>JAFPZZ010000027.1 GCA_017417045.1 Bacillota bacterium | reverse complement strand
CTCGATCTTTTCCGCTCTGGCTTCGTCGTAGCGGCTGAGCTTCTCCGCCCAGGCGCTCTCGTAGGGCTCCTCGCCGCTGTGCGAGCTTATGCCGTAATGCTCCTGGACCCAGGCCGCAAACCAGCGGCTGAGCTTTTCCGCTCCGTAGACGTTCAGATGAAGTCCCGCGTCGTAGGTATCGGTCTCGTAGTCGAGGCCTATCTCGTCCGCGAGCTCTATCAGGTTGAGGTATTCCACCCCGTACTTCTCCGCGAGCTCAGCTATCTGCGCGTCCCACTGGGGATACCAGTAGGGATAGAGCGAAGGCGCCTTCACGAGCATGAAGCTCACGCCCTTTTCCTCGCAGAGACTGGCCATCCTGTCCAGGTATTCGACGTTGCCAGCGCTGAAGCTGTAATCGCCTAGGGGCTTTCCCTTGGGCACGTTGGCCGCGGGCTTGACCCCGGCCTCCATCAGGTATCCGCTGTATGAGACGAGCGGCTTGCCGAAGAGATATTTTATGTCCTCGGCGCCGAGCTCGCTCCACCTGGAGTGGAACCTCAGTATGGGGAAGATATACGACGCGAGAGTCTCGTCCTCCGTCATGCAGGCCTTCGCGGCCCTGAGCTTGAGCACCGACAGTTTCATGCCGTCTATGGTCATGCGGTTGTAGGCCTCGTTGGTCTGGACCGGCTCGCTCATCGCGAGCACGTTCATGACTACGAGCTTCGGAGTCTCCTTCTCCAGCATCTCCTCGAGCAGGTAGTAGGACTGCGGGACGAGCTGCTGCGCGCTGCCGCGTATATACGAGCTTATGCCGCTGCTCCTCCAGATCTCTGCCGGGGAGAAGTTGCCGTAGGCCTCGCAGTCTCCTACGAAGAGTATATCATGAGGGACGTCCTCGCGGTAATACTCGGCTATGAACGAGCCCTCCTCGAGGCTCTCCACGTATTTAGGCATCAAAAGTCCGGTGCACAGGCTGAGGAGCACCAGGAATATTGCCGTCTTTACGATGAGAGAAGCCGCTCTTTTCATTTCTTAAAACTGGTTGTATATGAACTGGGAGGCGTCGAAGCCTATCCCGTATATGCCGAAGACGAGTATGGCTAGCACCATGAGGCCGCCGGCGGCGAAGGCCAGGGTCCCGCTTTCGCTTAGGTCTCCGAAATTGTCCCTCTTCCTCTCCCTGAGGCTGAAGAGCAGCATCAGGATGACGCCGATGAATACGACGATCCAGTCGTGCGGCATGAGGCCGAGAGACGATGGCGCCGCAGCGAAAGCCTCGCCCCAGTTCGAAGCGCCGAACACGCTCAGGAGCTGGCCTAGCGCGCTGCCCGAACCGGGATAGACGTCGAGCACGTTTATCGCCGCCATCAGCATGAAGGTCCTGAGGCAGCAGAAGGCCTTGTAGGCCGTATTATTCGCCGCTCCCGGAAAGCGCTCGTGGAAGCGCTTGTAAAGCGGGGCGAGTTCCTGCGAAGCAAGTATTATCAGGCCGTTCAGAAGGCCCCAGACCACGAAGTTCATGCTGGCGCCGTGCCAGAGACCGGTGAGCGCCCAGAGCAGCAGCGTGCAGAGCCACATTGTCGTCCTCTGAGCCGCGGCCGGGTGCCCCGCGTCCTTGAGCTTCCTCGAAAGCCCCGTCATGAAGCGCGAGGTGTAGAGCGGGTAGAAGACGTAGTCCCTGAACCAGGAGCCCATGCTTATGTGCCACCTGCGCCAGTACTCGGCAGTGCTCTTGGAAAAATAAGGCCTGTTGAAGTTCTCGGCGACCTTTATCCCGAGCATGCGGGAGAGGCCTATCGTTATGTCTATGCCGCCGGTGAAGTCAGCGTAGAGCTGCACCGCGTAGATCAGTATGAGAAGGAAGACGTAAGCTCCCCTGTAGCCCGCGGCGTCGGAGCTAATGGTCCTCAGCGCTATGGCGAGCCTGTCGGCGACTATGAGCTTCTTGACATAGCCCCAGATGACCCTGAGCGCGCCGCAGCTCACGCCGCGTCCGTCCCATTCGTGCTTCCCGTATAGCGTCTTTGAAAGGTCCGAGAACCTGCTGATAGGGCCCTGGATGAGCTGGGGAAAGAATGTTATGAAGCTCAGGAAGCGCCAAAGGCTGCACTCCGCCTCATAGCGGCGCCAGTAGACGTCCACCAGATAGGCCACGGCCATAAAGGTATAGAAGGACACCGCGAGAGGCGCTATTAGCCAGCTCGGAACGGTCCTTACGACCATGCGGGAGTACTTGACCGCCGCGAGTATGCCTATGTTGAGCGCGATGCAGGAGACCATGACGCGCTTAGCCCTGCTCTTGAAGGATGCCTTCAGGGCCTTGCGATCTTCCTTGGAGAGCTCGGCCTTGCGGGCGGCGAGCTGATCGTCGCCATCGGAGTATATATTGCTTATCGCGAGCGCCGCGAAATAGGTGCTCAGCGCCGTTATACCTATGTATATGAGGTTTCTCGGGCCCGACGCGGCATAAAATACTATGTTCGCAATCAAAAGGAGTCTGCCCTGAAGCCTTCCGCCGAAGGAATACCACAGAGCAAACACGATCAGAAAAAACGCTATGAACTTAAGCGATGCGAATCCCATGGATTACATTTTATATGCTTAGGAGATATTGTCAACTTAGCAGCGGAGTCACGTCCTTCGCGGGGAGGAGCGGAGTCACGTCCTTCGCGAGGAGGAGCGGAGTCACGTCCTTCGCGAGGAGGAGTGGAACGCAGTTCACCCTGTCGAGAGAGCAGAGCCTGTACTGAGTTCCCCCGCAGATGCCCTCGAAGGCGCCGGCAAAGGCCGCCGCGCCGTGAAGGTGGCCGTAGGCGACGATCTCAAACCCGGCGGATGCGAAGAGCTCCGTGAAGCCGCTCTCGGGCTGCGCGAGGCCGCAGGGAGGATAATGCGTCACTCCTATCAGCCGGAAGGGACGTCCTTCAGCCCGGGCCGCCTCGAAGGCGGGCCTCGCCTCGTCTATGGACATTCCGAGCCTGAGAAGCTCCCTCCTGTATACGGCAGCGTCCTGAGCGCCGAAATCGGGATCCGAGGGCAGCAGCCAGCCGCGGGATCCGCATATCGCGAAATCCTCCCCTATATACGCGCTGTGCTGCATGAAATCTATGCTCGGGAATAATCCCCGCATTTTCTTGAGGCTGCTCCACCAGAGATCGTGGTTGCCTTTAAGCAGAAGCTTTTTGCCGGGCAGAGAATCTATCCACGCCAAGTCAGGCAAGGCGTCCTCAAGACGCATCGCCCAGCTTATATCCCCGGGGATGACGACGAGATCGCCCGGCTCGACGAGGGCTTTCCAGTGCTCCTCGAGCCTGCGCTCGTAATCGCTCCAGGACGGTCCGAAGACGTCCATGGGCTTATCCACGTTCTCCCCGAAGGACAGATGAAGATCCGCGATGGCAAATATATTCAAAGCTTGGTACCTTTCTGGTCAGTTAAGTATGGGCGCCGGGCCCTTAAGCAAAGGCTGCAGCGCCCTGGCGCCGGACTTCTGCTCAGATCATGCCGATCTCAGGCGCCGAACTTCTGCTCAGAGCGTGCCGCGCTCAGGCGTCCGGCCCCTCGGCGCCCTCGGTATCGAAGCCTCCGAGCTCCTGCACGGCGGACAGCCTGCGTTTGATGGCCCTGGTGCGCGTGCCTACGAGCTTGTCGAGCTCGCTGTTGGCCTGATCGAGCCTCTGCTGAGTCTGGATCAGGGCCTCTTCGAATTTGTCGAATTCGCTCTTCACGCTGCCGAGGACCTTCCACACCTCGCCGGCGTTCTTCTGTATGGCGAGGGTCCTAAAGCCCATCTGAAGCGAGTTGAGCAGCGCGGACATCGTGGACGGACCGGCTATCATCACCCTCCTCGTCCGCTGCAGCTCCTCCATGAGGCCGAGATTGACGACCTCGGAGTAGAGCCCCTCGAAGGGAAGGAAAAGCACCGCGAAATCCGTCGTGTACGGTGGCTCGATGTATTTCGTGCTGATATCCTTTGCCTCTGCCCTGATGATGGCCGCCAGGGCCTTTCTGGCTTCGATTATATCATCTTTTGAGCCGTTTTCGTAGGCGCTGAGGAGCTGCTCGTAGCGGTCAGCCGGAAATTTGGCGTCTATAGGCAGGTAGACGAAGCCGCTTCCCTCGCCCGGCATCTTCACCGCGAACTCCACCCTCTCGCTGCTCCCGGGCCTAGTAGCTACGTTCTCATCGTACTGCTCCGGCGAGAGCATCTGCGAAAGTATAGCGCCCAGCTGTATCTCGCCCAGTATGCCGCGGGTCTTGACCCCGGACAGGACCTTCTTCAGATCCCCGACCCCGCTCGCGAGCGTCTGCATCTCGCCTAGCCCCTGATACACCGAATCGAGGCTGAGCCTTACGCTCTCGAAGGACTTGCTGAGCCTGTCGTCGAGGGTCTGCTGGAGCTTCTCGTCGACGGTATAGCGCATCTTCTCGAGCTGCTGAGCGTTCTCCTCCCTCGCGGATACGAGCTGCTGCTCGACGCTGCTCCTGAGATACTCCATGCGCTTGTCCAAAAGCATGGAATTGTCGGATAGCGCCTTGCTCACGCCCGAAAAGCCCAGCTGAAGGCTTTGGGAGGTATCCGAGCGCAGCGCCTCCACCCCTGCCGCGGACTGGTCTATGTCCCTGCGGGCCTCTTCTATATCACGCCTGACATCGTCTATCCCACGCCTGGCAGCGCCCTGCTCCCTTCTAAGCGAAGCTATGGCGTTCAGCGCCATGAGCAGCATTATCAAAAGCACGAACATCGCGGCCGCGAGTATGATAAGCAATACGTTGCCGTCTATACCGTTCATCTTTCCCCCTTTGATATGTAATACGCTTTTAATGTAAAAGCTTCCGATATTATTGTACAATAACTATATGTACATATTTATGGATAGGAAAAAACTTTTATACGCGACAGCGGCAGCCCTACTCTGCGCCCTGATAGTGCTTTCGGCAGCCTTACTCCCAGGAGGAAAGGCCAGCGCGGCGCTCCAGGACGAGTACAACTACGCGAAGGTCTACTTCAACGGCAGGGAGACCGATATAACTGCCTGCACGCTAAAGGGCAGCGTCTACCTCAAGGTCGCAGACTTCAACCGCCTCGCAGGGAGCGGGGCTTATACGATAAGTGAGAAGGACATGAAGGTCTACCTCGAGCCCGCCGAGATGGATCTTTATATAGTCGACGATGCCACTACACGCTTCATCAAAAATAACGCGGGGCGCTGCTATTTCGTGCTCAAGTCCATACCTTTCAGCGGCAGCACCAGCTATGAGCCCTGCGTAAGCCTCAACGTCATGAGCCAGTTCTGCGGCCTCAGCTTCACGACCGACGGCTCTGACGGCCTCAGTAATTCCGAGAAGACCGACATCACCGAGGTGTACATAAGCTCCGGATCCTCCGACAGCCTCGCGAGGATCAACGAAGACACTTGGGCAGCGGGCTCCGTCGTGGACGGCGAAGGCAACAACTTCATACTCGAGAAGGGCGAGCTCGTAACGCTGCTCTCTGAGAGCAGGAGCTTCTACAGGGTCGAGACCATGTCCGGGGAGGTGTGCTACGTCTCCAAGGACAGCGTCGCTCTGAACGCAGAGGATGACAGGGAGTACGACTTCGTCTATTCCGCGAAAAGCAAGCGGGCTTTCCGCGATAAATTCAATCTCGTTTGGCAGACCGTAAGCGGCACAGGCGTAAGCGACCTTCCTCCGGATGAGACCGGAGGTATAGACGTCGTGGCGCCTATGTGGTATTACCAGCAGGTCGAATCCGGCGGAAACATAACGAACTACGGAGACAAGGGCTTTGTGGAGCTCGCGCACGCGAGAGGCTTCAAGGTCTGGTCGACCTTCAAGAACAACGTCAGCGACAACTCGCGCTGGCAGAGCTATACCACCAGCGTGCTCGAGAGCGAGGAGCTCAGAAACAAGACTATAGCGCAGTATCTCTTCTACGCCGCCATATACGGGGTGGACGGAGTCAACATAGATTTCGAGTATCTTACGAACGCCAACAGGGACTACCTGACGGCCTTTATGGAAACCCTGGGCTACTACGCGGACAGGATGGGCTTGCAGCTCTCGATAGACACACTCATAAACGAGAGCTACAACAAGATGTACGACTACGAGGCCCTTGCAGATATAGTGGATTATCTAATGGTCATGACCTACGACTACCACTACAACGGCAGCCTCTACGCGGGCTCGGTATCCCCGCAGAGCTGGTATACCGCCGAAGTCGAGGAACTGCTAGAGCTCGTTCCCTCCGATAAGCTCGTCATGGGCATACCATTCTACTGCAGGATATATTCTGTCGACGACAAAGGCTACAATCTCGCGCTCTCGAGCTCGGAGATCGTCCTGACCTACGGCATGCAGAAGATGAGGGAGACGGTCATAAAGATCAACAACACCAGCGGTGAGGTCCCCGAATGGTCGCATTCCGACGGGCAGTTCTATCTGGAATACATGACGGCGACGGGGGTCAGAAAGTGCGTATGGCTCGAGAATGAGCGCTCTATCGCGAACCGCCTCAGCTACGTCTACCACTACGACCTCGCCGGCAGCTGCTGCTGGAAGTACGGCCTTGAGGAAGAAGGCGTCTACGACGTATTCGAGGCCATATACAAAGACGGAGTCTCGCCCGGAGCCTACAGCGGAGAGTATCTGAGGGACTAGTGGCTTCTCCCCGGGCGGAGCTTGGTTACAAAGCAGGGAAACTTTCTCTCCTGAACGATCCCCTGGGTCAGCGCAGTCTTTGTTCCCGCTTATTGAGAGAGATCCACCACGCGGCAAAAATGATGATCGCACCAAGGCTCATATTGGAGCAGGCCAGACCGTTCATGAACGCGCTGCTCCCGAGTCTTCCGATCATATTGATGAGCAGCTTGAACGTCAGCGGGTTAAAGATCCACATCCAAGGCGGGAGATAAGTTTTCTTCTTCCAGACCATTGCGATCATGATAATGGTCAGACCGAGGTCGCAGACGATATACGCGGTCAGCATGCCCGGCGCGTTGGCATAGAACACGCGGTTCGCGATGTCAGCCGCCGTCTGCACCTCCCCGTAAGCCTCAAAAACGAACTTGAATATCAGCGCGTCTGTCATAAACATCGCGTGGACCCAGGCCCAGGCTACAGTCCCCATGATGTATGCCGCACGAAACAGCCTGACCCAGATCTGGCCTTTCGGTTCAGTCACATGGAGCTTTAAAAGCCCGTACATCCGATGGAATCCCATGTAGTACAGTATCGTCCCGATGAAGCCGCAGAATATGCTGGCCCACATGCGCCATTCCGCCATTTCCAGATATGCGGCCTTCGTAAACAGACCGATCGTCTCGGTAGTCTGTCCCTTCCCGGTAGCCGCAAACAAGAGATCGCCGCGTTCACAGCAAAGACGGTGGTTAGTCTAATCTAACTGTATTATACTCCAAGGCCTCTCCGAATCAAGAAGGGAGCAAAAACCGCTCCTTTAATTGAGACGCTCAGATTTTGGTCATAATAAAAACGGACTGCTAAAAGCCGTTCAGATGGTAGCAGTCCGTTTTTGATCGTTATGAGATGATCGCCCCTCAGCCTCTGCGTCCGCCCTTGCCGCTTCCGCCGCCCGAAGGCTTGTTCTTAAAGGTCCCGGACGGAGTTTTGCCTATGGACGAGCCGGAACCTGAGGGCTTGCTCCCCTTGGGATCCTGAGCCCACTGCTTGCCCATGCCGCTTCCGGAGGGTCTGCCTACGACTTTCGCCGCGCCGGCAGGCTTCCTTTCTCCTGGCATGCGCACATTAGTCCTTCCTGTACCGTAATACGGCGACGGCTTTCTGATGGTACGCCTCGGAGCGAGCGGCTTCGGGGAGATCAGGGGGCGAAAGTTCCTTCTGTACTTTGGCGGATCCGGCTTGAACGCGATCCTGAATATGCGCTCGAGCAGAGAGGGCTTCTTGTAGCGGCGATAGCTGCGTATCCTGTTGGCTACGGTAAGCGCTCCTATGATGGCGGCAGCGCTCTCGAGCAGGTTGCCGGCGGTATCAAAGACCGAGGTGACGGCCTTGCTCGTAAGGTCTACGTATTTATCTTCCTTGTCGGTTATAGAGACCTGCATTCCGTACTCGGTATAGAGCTGGGCGACGGTGGCGGCTTCCTCGGCCGTGAGGTTCTCGCCTACGACTACGGGCGCCATGCTTACGAGATTGCCCGACTCCGCGTCGGTATATCCGAAAACGTCCTCGAGGAGATCGCCCGCGGTAACGGCGTCGCAGCTCCCCCTGGATACCAGCACGAGATTGTATTCATTGGATTCTTCCGCCGTCGACACCGCTTTGTTCAAAAGCGAGATCGAGGTGGTCGCGTTCTGAAGCCTGCTTCCGCAGTAGGGGCAGAAATTGGTCTGTTCGCTAAGCTGAGCGCCGCAATTCGGGCAGTACATCTATTGTTTCCTCCTTTTGGAATGTTTGCGATCTGTTTTATATTATTGTTATACACTTTTGTTAAGACACAATGAAGAACAGATGTCAAATTTGTTTTGGAAAACATTAAAAGGGAGCCTTTCGGCTCCCTTTTTTCGCGCCTTGTATTGCGCTGCTTCGCGTTTTGAACGAGGCTCTGCTTAGAGCTTGGTGAGCGATCTGGGCTTAACGCCTGCGGGGATCGGGCACTTGTAGCCGTTGGGGACCCTCTTCTTCTGCTCAGCCCATGCGGCCTCGAGCAGCTTGGGATCGTTCATGACCTCGAGCGCGGTATCGGCCATGACCTTGGCGGCATAGAGGGTAGCCTTGTGAGCTACACTCTCCTTGCCCTGCGCGACAACCTGCCAGCTGTGGCCGGGGGTCGCCGCGATCCAGGTCGCGGTAGCGATCTGAGCGGTCGGGCATACCCAGGATACGTCGCCTACGTCGGTGGAGCCGGGGCTGGCCTGTCCGTTGTAAGCATAGGGTACTACGAAGTCATGGATGAGCTCGCCTACGTGCTTCTCGACCATGTCGTACTCCTCGCCCTTGAGGAACTTGAGTGAGTTCTTGAGTCCGTCTGTCCTCTGCTCGGCGCCGATGGACTTGTCGAGCTCGGTAAGGAATTCTCTCTCCTCGTCAGTTACCTTCGGGCAGGGGATCTTCTCGAGGGACTTCTGGAGCTGCTCGGCAAGCACGTCGTTGAGGATGACGTTGGAGCAGGCCTTGATGAAGTCGTAGCTCATCTTGGTGCCGGTCATGAGAGCGGCGCCCTGAGCGATGTCGTTGACTCTCTCAAAGATATCCTGGACCTGCGGGGTCTCGGGAGCTCTGAGCAGGTAGAGTACCTCAGCATGCGGCTGTACTACGTTCGGGGAGTATCCACCGGTATCGGTGACGGCATAGTGCATCCTGGCTTCGGGGATGACGTGCTCTCTGAGGAACTGGATGCCGACGTTCATGAGGGTGACGGCGTCGAGAGCGCCTCTTCCGAGATGCGGAGCGCCGGCTGCGTGAGCGGCGAGACCGTCGAACTTATACAGCACCTGATAGTTCGCGAGGGAAGATCCGGTGCTTACGGAGTTGGTGCTGCCGGGATGCCAGGTGATGCAGAAATCGCACTCGTCGAAGACGCCTTCCCTGGCCATGAAGGCCTTGCCGGAGCCGCCTTCCTCGCCGGGGCAGCCGTAGAAGATGACTGTGCCTTCCTTGCCGGTATCCTCAAGATATTCCTTTACGGCGATGGCTGCTCCGAGAGAGCCCGCGCCGAGGAGGTTGTGTCCGCAGCCGTGGCCTACGCCGCCGGCCTTGACCGGATTGGGTACCGGGCAGCCGCTGACCTGGGAGAGTCCGGAAAGTCCGTCATACTCGCCGAGGAAGCCTACTACGGGCTTGCCCTTGCCGAAGCGTCCGCTGAAAGCTGTGGGAACGTCGCCTATGCCCTTGGCTACTTCGAAGCCTTCTTTTTCAAGAGCTTCGCAGAGAGCGTCCATGGAGCCGTACTCGTCGAATGCGGTCTCGGCAGCGTCCCATACCTTGTCTGACGCGGTAAGGATGACTTCAGCTTCCCTATCGACAGCGTCAAGATACTTTGTGAAATCCATATTAATCCTCCTTCATATTTTTTGAAACAGCCGCGGCATTTGTCTGAAACGACGAAGCTATTCCTAGTCTATACGTTAATATTATATATTCTGAATCCATCGATATCAATTATCGAATTGCAATATCGGTATAAAATACGATTATCCCGGCTTCCAGATGGGAGCCGGGATATATTTTGCTTTACTGCGCGGCGCTTTTCAGTTCTGAGCTTCGCGTCCTGACCGGATGAGCTGCGTTTAGAGCTTGCCTATAGCTCTGGGCTTTACGCCTGCGGGGATCGGGCAGTCGTAGCCGTCCGGGCAGTTCTTCTTGTGCTCCGCCTTAGCGGCCTCGAGCATCTCGGGATCGTTCATGACCTCGAGCGCGGTGTCGGCCATGACCTTGGCGGCGTAGAGCGTGGATCTCTTCGCGAGGGATTCCTTGCCCTGGGCGACTACCTGCCAGCTGTGGCCGGGGGTCGCGGCCATCCAGGTCGCGGTGCCGATCTGAGCGGTCGGGCATACCCAGGATACGTCGGAGACGTCGGTGGAGCCCGCCATGGGGTTCGGATTGTAGGCGAGCGGGACTATGATGTCGTGATAGAGCTCGCCGACGTGACTCTCGACCATCTCTCTTTCCTCTCCGCTGAGGAGCTTGGCCGCTCCCTTGAGGCTGTCAGCTCTCTGCGCGGGGGTCACGCTCTTGTCGAGCTCGGTGAGGAAGGCCTTCTCCTCTTCGGTCATCTTCGGCTGTTCGTACTTTTCGAGAGACTTCTGCATCTGGTCGGAGAGCACGTGGTTGATGATGAAGTTGGAGCAGCCCTTTACGAAGTCTATGGTGAGCTTGGTGCCGGTCATGAGGGCGGCGCCCTGAGCGATGTCGTTGACCCTTGCGTAGACGTCTCTTACGATGGAGATCTCGGGAGCCCTTAGAAGGTAGAGTACCTCGGCGTGCGGCTGTACGACGTTCGGGGAGTATCCGCCAGTATCGGTGACGGCGTAGTGCATCCTCACCTCGGGGATGACGTGCTCCCTGAGGAACTGCACGCCTACGTTCATGAGGGTGACGGCGTCGAGAGCGCCTCTTCCGAGATGCGGCGCGCCAGCAGCGTGAGCGGCGAGTCCGTCGAACTTATACAGCACCTGGAAGTTCGCGTTAGAGGAGGTGTTCAGAACGGAGTTCGTGGTGCCGGGGTGCCAGGTCAGGCAGAAGTCGCACTCGTCGAAAACGTGCTCCCTTGCCATGAAAGCCTTGCCGGAGCCGCCTTCCTCGCCGGGGCAGCCGTAGAAGATGACGGTGCCTTCCTTGCCGGTGTCCTCGAGGTACTCCTTGACGGCTATCGCAGCTCCGAGGGAGCCCGCGCCGAGGAGATTGTGTCCGCAGCCGTGACCTACTCCGCCGGGGCTTACGGGATTATTTACGGGGCAGCCGCTGACCTGGGAGAGTCCGGAAAGTCCGTCGTACTCGCCGAGGAAGCCTACCACGGGCTTGCCGTGGCCGAAGCGTCCGGTGAAGGCGGTCTCTACGTCGCCTACTCCGGTCTCGACCTCGAAACCTTCGGTCTTAAGAGCCTCGCAGAGAGCCTCCATGGACTTGTACTCACCGAAAGCGGTCTCGGCGGCGTCCCATACCTTATCCGAAGCGGTAAGGATCACTTCAGCTTCTCTGTCGATAGCGTCGGTGTACTTTTTGAAATCCATATTTCCTCCTTAGTATGAAAAAATAATTGATAACGTTTTCGCGGCGTCGCCTCCTAAGGAAGCGCCGGATGAAAAAGATCTCCGCTTTGCGGCCTTAAAACGGGCCGGCGGCGGAGATCTCAAAGGGGTCGAAGACAAATAAAAGGATCCGTACCGGAGTACAGATCCTTTATAAAGCTTTTACTTAGAGAGGCACTTCTCGTAGATGCCGGCCTTCTTGATAGCCTCGACGAGGTATTCGCCGATGAGGTCGGGAGTGGGCGCAACGGAAACACCGACGCTCTCGAGAGCGGCGATCTTGCCCGCGGCAGTTCCCTTTCCGCCGGAGATGATGGCGCCTGCGTGGCCCATCCTCTTTCCCGGAGGAGCGGACTGACCGGCGATGAACGCTACTACCGGCTTATCCTTCATGTGCTCCTTGATGTATTCAGCAGCCTCTTCCTCTCCGCTTCCGCCGATCTCACCGATCATGACGACAGCGTAGGTGTCGGGATCTTCGTTGAACATCTTCAGAACGTCTACGTGGCTCAGGCCCTTGATCGGGTCGCCGCCGATGCCTACGGCGGTGGACTGGCCTATGCCCCTTACGCTGAGCTGGTTGATAGCTTCATAGGTAAGGGTTCCAGAGCGGGAAACTACGCCTACGTGTCCCTCTTTGCAGATATATCCGGGCATGATACCCATCTTGCACTTGCCCGGGGAGATGATTCCGGGGCAGTTTCCGCCGAGGAGGACGGTGTTCTTCCCTACCATGTAGTTCTTGACCTTGGCCATGTCCAGCACGGGGATGTGCTCGGTAATGCAGACTACAAACGGGATCTCGGCGTCGATAGCCTCGAAGATCGAGTCGGCGGCGAACTTGGGAGGAACGTAGAGGATGGATGCGTTAGCTCCGGTCGCTTCCTTGGCGGCCTTTACCGTATCGAATACGGGAACTCCGCAGACTTCCTGTCCGGCCTTACCCGGGGTTACGCCGGCGACGATGTTGGTGCCATAAGCGAGCATCTGCTCGGTGTGGAACCTTCCCTGTCCGCCGGTGATTCCCTGAACGATGACCTTTGTATTCTTGTCAACTAAAATGCTCATTATTTTGCACCTCCCTTTGCGGCCTCTACGGCTTTGTGAGCCGCGTCGGCAAGGTCCTTGGCGGGGATGATGTTGAGTCCGGATTCGGCAAGGATCTTCTTTCCGGCATCGACGTTAGTGCCTTCGAGTCTTACGATCATCGGGACCTTGAGACCGAGCTTGGAGCAGGCGCTTACGATACCGCTGGCGATAAGATCGCACTTGACGATGCCGCCGAAGATGTTGATCATGATGACTTCCACGTGCGGGTCGGTCATGAGGATCTCCAGAGCCGCAGCGACCTTGTCTTCGGTGGTGGAACCGCCGAGATCGAGGAAGTTCGCGGGGCTTCCGCCGAACTTGTTGATAGTGTCCATGGTCGCCATGGCAAGGCCAGCGCCGTTGACCAGGCAGCCGATGTTTCCGAACAGGCTGATGTAGTTCAGATCGTAGAGGGAAGCCTTATATTCCTTGGGATCTTCCTCTTCAACGTCTCTGAGCTCTTCAAGCTCGGGATGCCTTACGAGTCCGCTGTCGTCGAAATTGACCTTCGCGTCGAGCGCGAGGAGCTTTCCTTCGGCGGTCTCAACGAGCGGGTTGATCTCGATGAGGGAGCAGTCCTTGTCCATGGTCATTTTAACCATATTGGCGAGGATCTTGACGAAGTCCTTGGTGAGCTCCGCGGGGATGCCCATGCGCCTTGCGACTTCATAGCCGTTGTAGGCGTGATATCCCTGATATACGGATACCTTCTCGGTGACGATGAGCTCGGGGTGCTTCTCGGAGACCTCTTCGATCTCGGTGCCGCCCTCGCCGCTTCCGATGATGACCAGGCAGGCGTTAGCGTTGTCCACGGTCACGGAAAGATAGTATTCCTTCTTGACGTCGGTGGCTTCGGTGACGAGCACCTTGTGGACGATCTTGCCCTCGGCTCCGGTCTGCTTGGTGACCAGGTTCATGCCTATCATCTTTTCGGCGATCTCTCTGGCTTCCTCGGGGGTCTTGGCGAACTTTACTCCGCCGCCCTTTCCGCGTCCGCCGGAGTGGATCTGAGCCTTGATGACGCAGGGTCCGATGCTCTTGGCAGCCTCATAGGCCTCGTCGGCGGTAAGGGCCAGGATCCCGGAAGGTACGGGGATGCCGTACTCCCTCATGAGCTCCTTGGCCTGATACTCATGGATTTTCATATTTTGTCGGTCCTTTCTCTATACAGAAGCGTTGAGAGCCATACCCATCTCGAGTGCCTTCATATTGAGTTCTTCGGTACCCTTCGGGATGCGGCCCATAACGGCCTCTCTGAGGTGTTCGTGATCAACAAGATGGAGCAGGTCGTTGATAACGCCAACTGCTACGATGTTCGCGGTCTGTGCCCTGCCGACCTTTTCTCTCGCGGTGGAGAGGATGGGCAGCTTCAGGACCTTGCATCCCGGCATATCGGGAATGCTGTCGATAGAATCGTCTACGAGGACGATGCAGCCCTCGGGAAGGTTCTTGCCGTACTTGTTGATGGAGTCCTGGGTGAGGGCCATCAGGAAGCTCGGCTTCTGGACCTTGGTGAATCCGATGGGGTCATCGGAGATGATGACCTCGGCCTTGGCGCTGCCGCCTCTGGCCTCGGGTCCGTAGGACTGGCTCTGCGCAGTGTACTTGCCCGCGATGACAGCCGCTTCAGCGAGGATAACGGTCGCCAGGATGACGCCCTGTCCGCCGCTTCCGGCGAGACGAAGTTCCATTTTGCTCATTTATTTAGCCCCCTTCGCGAATCTGTCGATAATCTTCTGATATTCTTCGGTGTACTCGGGATAAGACTCTTCCTTGAGGAGCCCGATGACGAGCTTGCCCTTGAGTTCTTCCTCGGTCATGTTCTTGGCCTTCTCCACGGTGACGGAATTGTCCTTCTGCCACTGCATCATGTTTACGGCGCTGCCCTTCTTGTTCTTACGTCCGTAGTAGGTCGGGCAGATGTCGGCGACGTCGATAATGGAGAAACCCTTGTGCTTGATGCCGTTCTCGATGAGCTTGACGGTCTGGGGAACGTGATAGACGCTTCCTCTGGCGGCGTAAGTCGCGCCGGCGCCGATGGCGAGTCCGGCGATGTCAAAGTCTCTGTCGATGTTTCCGTAGGGAGCGGTGGTACCGAATTCACCGGTCGGAGTGGTCGGGGAGTACTGTCCGCCGGTCATTCCGTAGATGCTGTTGTTCATTACGACTACAGTGAGTCCGATGTTTCTGCGGCAGGCGTGGATGAGGTGGTTTCCGCCGATAGCGGAAGCGTCGCCGTCGCCGGTGAGCACGATGACCTCAAGCTCGGGGTTGGCGATCTTGATGCCGGTCGCGAAAGCGATGGCTCTGCCGTGAGTGGTGTGGAGAGTATTGGCGTCGATATATCCTGCGGCGCGGCTGGAGCAGCCGATACCGGAAACGATCATGAGCTTGTTCCTGTCGATGCCGAGGTTCTCAACAGCCTGGGCAACTTCTCTGAGGATGATGCCGTTGCCGCATCCGGGGCACCAGATGTGGGGCATGTTCTCAGGACGCATATACTTCCAGATAAGATCGGAGACCTGTGCGGTCTTGGGGGCTACGCCTTCCATATTTACCTTTGCCATGGTCTATTCCTCCTCTATCTTCGCAAGTATCTCGTCGGGAGTGATAATGGTTCCGTCGACCTTGCCGATGAAGTCGATCTTGCAGGCGCCCTTGGCGATGCGCTCTACCTCGTACAGGAGCTGTCCGTAGTTGTGCTCCGCGACGACGATCTTCTTGACCTTCTTGGTGACCGGCTCGAGCTCCTTCTCCGCGAAGGGCCAGATGGTCACGGGACGGAAGAGTCCGGCCTTGATGCCCTTGGCTCTGGCTTCTTCTACCGCGGTGATGGCAGCCCTGGTGGTGCCGCCGTAGCAGAATACCGCGACCTCGGCGTCGTCCATGTATTTCTGCTCGACCTCTACGATATCGTCGTAGTTGTCAGAGATCTTGTGCATGATCCTCTGCATCTTCTGGTCGGTGATCTCGTTGGAGTTGGTCGGGAAGCCCTTCTCATTGCTGAAGAGTCCGGAGATGTTATATCTCTGGCCGTGTCCGAACGGAGCCATGGCGGGAACGTACTGACCCGGCTCTACGTGGTAAGCGGGAAGCTTCGGGGTCGGATTCTCGACTGTCGGACGGTCGATGATCTCTACGCTCTCGGGGATCTCAACGCCTTCTCTGAGGTGTCCGATGATCTCGTCCATGAGGAAGATGACCGGCTGTCTGTATTTTTCGGCGAGATTGAAGCATCTCGCGGCGAGTTCATAAGTTTCCTTGACGGAGGCCGGGGAGATCACGATGATCGGGTGATCGCCGTGGGTGCCCCAGCGGGACATCATCACGTCGCCCTGGGAGGGGGAAGTGGGAAGACCCGTGGACGGACCGGAACGCTGTACGTCAACTACTACGAGGGGGATCTCTGCGAGGCAGGCATAACCGAGGTTTTCCTGCTTGAGGGAGAATCCCGGACCGCTGGTAGCGGTCATGGCCTTTACGCCGGCAGTGGAAGCACCGATGGCGCAGGCGATGGAAGCGATCTCATCCTCCATCTGCACGAAGTGTCCTCCTACCTGGGGCAGACGTACGGCGCTGCTCTCGGCGACCTCCGTGGACGGAGTGATCGGGTATCCCGCGAAGAATCTCATTCCGGCGGCAATAGCGCCTTCTACGCAGGCCTCGTTGCCCTGCATAAGTACTCTCTTAGGCATCGCCGTCCTCCTTTTCTTCTACAAAAATAGCATAGTCCGGGCAGCGGAGCTCACAGTTACCGCAGAGTATGCAGTCGGTGCCCTCCTTGCGACGGACCTTTTCTTTAACGACCTCCAGCGCACCCTTCGGGCAGAAAGCGGCACAGATACCGCAGCCCTTGCACCATGCGCTGTTAATGACAAGTTTCTTGTTCATGGTCCACCACCTTTCTAATGTATAGAATATTACAGGAATATTACAAAATCAATCTAAAACTTGCTTGTATCACCTACAATCGATATTTGTAAACCCTTGTATTTGCAAGCTTTATGGCGCTTATATCTCAAATCTATAATATATATATCGAAAATGGATCGAAGCGGGGATATGTCGCACAAAAATGATCGATCGCGGAGCCGGTAACGGAGGTCGAAGCCGGGGAAACGATCCCTTATCTGAAGCGAAAAAAGGACCTGGAGAGCGTCCTTTCTGGGACAAAAAACGACCCTGCGTCTAACGCGGAGTCTTGCCTAGACAAAAAGCACGGCGCCGTTTCCGGTGCCGTGCTCTGTGTGTTTGAATAAAGATAGACGCTATGGTCCTTGCCCTTAGGCTTCCTCTGCGGGAGCCTCGGCCTCTGCGGGAGCTTCAGCCGCTTCTTCGGCAGGAGCCTCAGCCGGAGCTTCCTCAGCCGCGGGTGCGGCAGCCTCAGCCGCCGGGTCTATGCAGGCCTTGATGGAGAGGGAGATCCTTCTCCTCTCGGTGTCGATCTCGAGGATCTTGGCCTTTACGATCTGGCCGATGGAGAGCTCGTCGGAGATCTTTCCTACTCTCTTGTGAGCGATCTCGCTGATGTGTACGAGTCCGTCAAGTCCCGGAGAGAGCTCTACGAATGCGCCGTAATCCTTGATCTGGACTACCTTGCCTTCGATGATCTGTCCCTCGGCATACTGCTCGCCGATCACGGACCAGGGCTCGGGGTTGTTCTGCTTCATGCCGAGAGAGATCTTTCCCTTTTCGGCATCCATCTTGAGGATCTTGACCTGTACGGTCTGTCCGATGCTGAGAACTTCCTGAGGATGCTTGATCTTGCCCCAAGAGATCTCGGAAATATGGAGAAGGCCGTCGATGCCGCCGATGTCTACGAACGCGCCGTAGTCGGTGAACCTCATGACTTTGCCCTCTACGACATCGCCAACATTGAGAGTCTCCCAGATCTCTGCGATCTTCTTGTTCTTTTCTTCCTGCAGGAAGGCCTTGTGAGAGAATACAGCCTTGTTTCTCTTCAGGTCTACCTTGGTGACCTTTACAGGCAGGGTCTTTCCGATGTACTCAGCCGCGCTCTCCACATAGTGGTCGGAAAGCTGAGACATGGGGATAAAGCCCGATACTTCCTTGTAGGTGGCGATAACTCCGCCCTTGACCTCTCTTACGAGCGTGACGTTGATCACGTCCTTGCTGTCCACGAGACCGTTGAGCTCCTCCCAGTTCTCTCCGGACTGGAGCCTCTTGTTGGAAAGAAGGATGTTTCCGTCGCCGTCGTCGGTCTTTACGACCTTGGCCTGGATCTCGTCGCCTTCGGCGAACATCTCGCTGAGGGCCTTGCCCTCTTCGTTGGCGATCTCATCCTTGGGCATCATGCCGTCCTTCTTGCATCCGAGGTTCACGACTACGTAGCTGTCGGTGACCTGTACGACGGTGCCGGTGACGACCTCGCCTCTCATGGGCAGCTTAAGGGACTTTTCGATCTCGTCCATGTAAGCGGCCATCTCGTTCATTTCTTCATTCTGCAGATTCTTGCTGAATCCTTCACTCATGCTGGCAATAACCTCCTTAATATTGCGTTCGGGTGCGGATGCACTCGCCGCAACGCCTATTCTATTATACTTTTTGATGGTGTTCAAGTCCAAATCCGCGCTATTTTCAACAAAAACGACTCTTTTGCACCTGTCCGCGCATATCTCGTAAAGTTTTTTTGAATTCGAGCTCCCGCAGTCCCCTATCACGACCATCAGTTCGGACTCCGAAGCCAGCTTCGCGGCCGCATCCTGCCTCTGCCTCGTGGCCAGGCAGATGGTGTCCCGGACCTCGAGATCGGGGCAGAAACGCCGGAAAACGTCTACGCAGCTCTCGAAGCGCTCCCTCGTGATGGTGGTCTGCGCTGCTATGGTCACGGGGACGTCCGGATGCTTCGCGGCGAGGGCCTCGGCCTCCTGCGGGCTGTTAACGGCCCCGAGGGCGCTGCGGCTGCTTCCGAGTATGCCCCTGACCTCCGGATGACTGCCGTCTCCGACGATGACGAGCCTCCTGCCCGCAGCCTCGGTCTCCCTCGCGAGCTCGTGGATGCGGCTCACGAAGACGCAGGTCGCGTCTATCAGCTCTATGCCCTTTTCCTTCGCGGCTGCGTAGGTGCTGTCCGGCTCGCCGTGCGCCCTTATGAGCGCGCGCGATCCCGCGGGGATATCTTCGATAGACGAGGCTGTGACCAGTCCCCTGCCCTCGAGCTCCCCTATGACGCTCTTGTTGTGTATGAGCTCACCGAGGCAGTAGAGCTTCTCTCCCGAAGCGGAGGCCTTTTCCAGCTCCGAGTAGGCTGTGTCGACGGCCCTCCTCACCCCGAAGCAAAAACCCGCGTGCTCAGCGAGCGTTATGGTCCTTTCTGGCATCGCAGCTTCCCGCATCACAGCTTCTTGTTCTTCTCGCAGGAAGCGATAACGGCGTTGATAACGGAGGCCCTGAAGGCTCCTTCCTCGAGCTTTTTGACGCCCTCTATGGTGCTTCCTCCGGGGGAGCACACAGCGTCCTTGAGCTCTCCGGGATGCTTTCCGCTCTCAAGCAGGAGCTTGGCGGAGCCGGCTACCATCTGCGCGGCAAGCTCGAGCGCCTGTGCCCTCGGAATGCCGCAGACGACAGCTCCGTCCGCGAGGGATTCTATGAACAGATCCACGAAGGCGGGACCGCAGCCCGTAACGGAGGACGCCGCGTCTATCAGGTTCTCGCTCATCTTGCGGAACCTTCCGCCGCTCTTCATGACCTCCAGAAAGCCCGTCATAGCCTCTTCCGCCACTCCGTCCGAGGCGTAGAGCACCATGCCCTCGCCTATGGCTACCGGAGTGTTAGGCATGAGCCTAATGACAGGGCAGTCCTCTCCCGCGAGGTCTCTGATATATTTCACGGTCTTTCCGGCCAGCATGCTGACCAGGGTATACGGTTCTTCCCTCTTCAGCAGCACCGGCCTGAGCTCGTCCATCAGGGCGTCTATCCCCTGGGGCTTGACGCCGAGGAATATGAAATCGGCTCTTCTCGCGACCTCTTCGTTGCTCACGACCTGCCCGCCTATCTCCGCGGCGAGCGCCTCAGCTCTCGAGACGGTCCTGTTCGCGAGCAGGAGCTCCACTCCGCCCTTCGAAGCGGCCTTCGCCATGGCGCTTCCCATGTGGCCTGTACCTATGAAACCGTAAATGGACATATCTCTACCCTCCTTTAGATCAATTGACGGGCCGCGGATCAGTATTTCATCTCACCCAGCAGCGAAAGAATGAGCGAACAGGCCAGTTCTCCGGTCTTGTTCCTCTCGTCGAGTATCGGATTGACCTCGACCATGTCTATCCCTATTATCTTTCCGGTATTCGCGAGCATCTCGCAGGCGAGGAAGACCTCTCTCGAGGTGAGCCCGCCGATAACGGGAGTGACGACCCCCGGAGCGTCCTGCGGATTGATCGAGTCCATGTCGAAGCTGACGTAGATGCCCTCGGTGCCGTCTGAGGCTATCTCTATGGCCCGCCTCATGACGTCTGCCATGCCGTGGGTGTCGACCTCGCGTATGTTGAAGACGTTGACGCCGGCCTCCTTCAGTCTCACCCTCTCGGGAGGATCGAAGTCGCGGCCGCCGACTATGACAGCCTTCTTAGGATCGACGTATACGCGCCTGTCTCCGTAATCCACGAGCCAGTCCGGGCCGCTCCCGCAGATCGCGGAGAGCGGCATGCCGTGGACGTTGCCCGTGACCGTGCTGTTCTCATCGTTGAAATCCGCGTGCGCGTCTATCCAGATGAGCCCTATCTTCTTGTAGTGGTAGGCGGCCGCGGGAACGCTTCCCGCCGCTATGCTGTGGTCTCCGCCGAGCACTATGGGCACCGCCCCATTCTCAAGGCTTTCGAGCACCTCCTCGAAGAGCCTCTTGTCCACGTCGACTATGGCCTCGTAGCTTCGCATATTGTCAAGACTCTTTCCGCCCTGCATAGGGATTAGGTCGCCTCTGTCGCGGCTCTCTATCCCCATCGCCTCTATCCTTTCGGCCAGCCCCGCGAACCTTATCGCGGAGGGACCCATATTAACGCCTCTTCTGTTGGCGCCCAGATCGACCTGCGCGCCGACTATCTCAACTTTTTTCATCCTGTTTCGTCTCTGTTTATATACGCCCGGGATAGTCCCGCTGCAAAACACCTAACAATATATTTTAGCACTTTTCGCGGGCCGTGTGCAGATATATGCCCTGACCTGGGAAAGGCTTTTTGGACGGGTCCCGAGTCTGGGCCAGGCCGCTCTCCCTGCGGCCTTACGCAGGAGACGGCTTGCAGGAACTCCAGCTTTTCCGAAACGGCCCGCTCTGCGATTGCGGCGCGGCCTTAAGCGGTGTAAAATCACCGTATATGGAGAAGCTCTATATGCCCGAAAAACTGCAGGAACTCAAGAACGCCTTTGCGATAGAAGGCGAGCTTTGCGACGCCGTGATACTCAGCGGCGGCATAGTGAACGACACCTACAGGGCGGATATCGAGTACCGGGGCGCGGTGAAGAGCTACGTCTTCCAGCGCGTAAGCTCTTACGTCTACAGGCGGCCGGACGCCATCATGTCCAATATCGCGGAGGTGCAGGGCTGGCTGTCCGCGAGGGGAGTATCTTTGCTTCCCAGATACCTCGAACTGCCGGGCGGGGGCAACTTCTATACGGACGCCGACGGGGAGCACTGGAGGATAATGAATTACATACGCTCCGTCTGCTTCGCCGGAGTTCCCGCCGACCTGAAGCGCCAGGGATATGATCCAAAGCTCTCTTCGAAGATCATAAGCGGCGCAGGAAAGGCCTATGGGACCTTCAGCAGAGAGCTCAGCGGGATGGACCCTTCAAGACTGCTGGAGACCGTCCCAGATTTTCACAACACCCCAAGGCGCATCGCGTCTATGCTAAGGCTCGCGGAAGAGCTCGGCGTGCAGGCCGAAGAGACGGAATTCATAAGAAGCGTCTCGGATAAGGCCTCCGAGATATATCGATGCTACGAAGCCGGACTGCTGAAAAGGGGCATAGTCCACAACGATACCAAGCTCAGCAACGTGCTCTTCGGCAGGGAGAGCCTCGAGCCCCTGGCCGTGATAGACCTGGATACCATGATGCCCGGACTTCTTATATACGATTTCGCAGACTGCGCGAGGTCCGCATGCAAGGCCTTCGGCCCGCGCGGAATATATTTCAGCGAGGAGAACTACAGGGTGCTGGAGGACGCATATCTAAGCGAGGCTGAAGACGTGCTCAGCAGCAGGGAAAAGGACAGCCTCAGGCTCGCCGTGTATTCCATAAGCGTGGAGCTCGCCGCGAGGTATCTAGAGGATCATATGCGCGGTGACCGATACTTCAAGACATCCTATCCGGGGCAGAACCTCGACAAGGCCCGCGAGCTGATACGCTACGTTCAGACTATGGACTTTGGGGATTAAAACGACTGCACCGGTAGATACGCCTAAAGCAATGCCCGGATCAAAGCTCCGGGCATTTTCTCTTCATCTAAGATACTGATTGAGTATGGCTTCCCAGCCCTCAAAGCTCCTCGAGCCTATGTAGGGCTTGAAACACAGGGCGTTTCCCTGTGGTCCGACGAAGGTCGTGGTCGGCACGTAACCGGTCATCAGATAATTGAAATCGCTGCTGAACCTGAGCATAGGATAGCTGATGCCGTTCTCCTCTATGAGTCTTCGGACCTCGTCGTCCATGGTGGGATCGGAAAAGACTCCGAAGATGCAAAAGCCCTTGTCCTTGTATTTCTCATAGAGCCTCTCAAGGTCTCCGAGCTCCCTCTTGCACGGGCCGCACCAGGGTTCCCAGAAGTTCATCATCGTAACCTTGTGATCCGCGAAATCCCTGTCGCTGTAGCGCTTTCCGTCTATATCCACAGTCTGAAAGATCATGTCTCCTCCTTTGCCGCACCTTAGCCTGGGTCAGGTCCTAAAGGCGGGCTCTTTCAGCTCCAGTATATCACGGATAAGCATGAAACGGCAGCCAATGAATCAGCGCCTAAAACAGGAGCCCAAGCGATTCTCTCTGCGGGATGAAATATGCTATATAGATGAAATTGAGCAGCACGACCATACAGTTGGCCACGACGGGCAGATATATCACGTCGCTGATGAACTCGTCGCGCTTCTTCTGCCTGGTGAGGCGCTCCTCCCGAAGCGCGGTCTGGAACATATCCACAGCGGGCAGCAGCTCCTCCTGCTCCACGTCCTCCCACCCCGCGAGGAAGCTTCCTATATCCCTGGCGTAGCTTCCGGGAATTAACTTCCCAAGTATCTCTCCCGCCCTGAGCTTCTCATTCATGTGGAGGTAATGCGCCATGTCGGTGTACGCCGGCGCGAGCTTTTTTGACGCGTCCGCGAGCTCCGTGAGCAGCAGCTCGGCGCTTAT
>JAFPZZ010000003.1 GCA_017417045.1 Bacillota bacterium | reverse complement strand
GCAGGCCTTATACTCGGTATACGCCACCTCGGGATAGTCCCACATATAGTCGGACAGCTTGATGGCGGTATCGGCATAATCCTGCACAGCCTTTACAATGAAATCCTTCTTTGACATATTGTCCTCCTTGTTTAATAAAAACAGAAAACCTTACAGCTATATTATACTACCCGCATGCAGAAAAAGACTAATCACTTATTATGATGAACGCGGCGCGCGTTTATCAGGGGCTCCCTGCTCTGCGCCGCGATTTCCGCGCGCCATGCTGCCTGACGCGCGCTGCGCAGCCCCTGCGCCGCTCACTCCCTTTCCGGGATCGGCGGCTTGATCTCCTTCGGGATGGGGCATTCGTAGGTCCTGCCGCCCATGGCGGACCTGTGCTCGGCCCAGGCGGCTTCCACGAGGGCCGGGTCTTCCATGAAGTCTATCGCGGTCAGGGCCAGGACTTCTGCTCCGTAGAGCATTCCCTTGTGGGCTATGCTGCTCTTGCCCTGCGCGACGGTCTGCCAGGAGTGCCCCGGTGTGCCCTGGGACCAGCTGACAGTGAGGAAGAAGGTGCAGGGGCAGACCAGCGAGACGTCGGCGACGTCTGATGAACCGGCGGAAGGGGCGTCGCTCACCATGAAGGGCATGACAACGTCGCTTATGGGCTTTCCAAAGGACGCCATCAGCGCCTCGGCCTCGGCAGCGGGCATATCCACGGCGCACTTCCTGGCCGCGGCAATCTCCCCTTCCTTGGGGCCGGTGTTGCCGACGGTATCGTTCATCCTGGCGGCGTATTCGATCTCCTCAGCGGTATACTCCGGGACGCCCAGGAGCTTCATGTTCTCGTAGTAGCGCCTTCCGACGACGCTGTTGTTGAGCAGGTCGGAGCAGCCCTTGATGAAGGTGACCTTGCACTCGGTCTCCGTCATCATCGCAGCACCGTTCGCTATCAGGTTCACCCTCCTGTATATATCGAGCACCTGGTCGAGCCTCGGGGCGCGTATCATGTACATGACCTCGGCGTGGGCCTGCACCACGTTCGGCGCTTCCCCGCCGTGGTCGATGATAGCGTAATGTATCCTCGCCTCCTGGATGATATGCTCCCTGAGGAACTGCACGCCCAGGTTCATGAGCTCCACCGCGTCCAGCGCGCTGCGGCCCTTCTCGGGGTCGCCCGCCGCGTGAGCCGCGCGTCCGTCGAAGCTGTACTTTATCTTCACGTTCGCAAGGGTCGAGCCTCTCACGACGGTATTCATGTCGCCGGGATGGTAGCGGACGGCTATATCGCAGCCGTCGAACACGCCTTCCCTCGCCATGAAGGTCTTGCCGGAGCCACCCTCCTCGGCAGGGCAGCCGTAGCATATGATCGTGCCCTTCGTGCCGTGGGCTTCCATGTATTTCTTGACGGCGACGGCGCCCGCGATGGAGCCTCCGCCTATAAGGTGGTGGCCGCAGCCGTGGCCGGGCTGACCGTGCGCGGTCTCGCATTTCTCAAACACGTCAGCCTTCTGGTTCAGCGCCTGTAGCGCGTCGTATTCTATGATGATCCCGACCGCGGGATGCCCGCTGCCCCATCTGGCGACGAAGGCCGTAGGTATGCCGGCGGCCGCGGTCTCGACTTCGAAGCCCTGCCTTTCAAGCTCCTCCGTAAGGGCCGCGCAGGCCCTGTACTCCGTATACGCGACCTCCGGGTCGTCCCACAGGCCGTCCGATATCCTGATAGCGGCGTCCGCGTAACCTTCGACCGCCTTTACTATGAAATCCTTCTTTGACATTTGGCCCTCCTGCCTGCAAAATAGACATATGATCTCTTATTATTATACTTCTTTATCCGCTGACAGGGGAACGTCTCTGCGCGCGATATGATATATTAATACAAGACAGGAGGGCCCATGGATATGACAGATCAAAAGCTTATAAACGAATTCGCGGCCCACGCCAAGGCTGAAGGCCTCTGCGTGAACTACGCGCAGATACACAGAAATGGCGAGCTGACGGCCGAATACAGCCGCCTTCCGTCCAAGACGAGGCTAAACGTCTGGTCGGTCTCCAAGGGCGTCGTTTCCTGCGCCGCGGGGATAGCGCTGGAAGAAGGTCTTATCTCGCTCGACGAGAGGATCTGCGATATATTCCCCGAATACGTGCCGGCGGACCCGGGTCCTTTCCTTCCCAAGATCACGATAAGGCATCTGCTCACCATGACAAGCGGGCTCGCTGAGCCGCTCTTTATGGGAGACAGCGAAGAGAAATACACAGTCAAGGATTGGATAGCCTATTTCTTTAACGCCCGTTTCGACAAGGAGCCGGGCACGGGCTGGATCTACAGCAACTTCCACACATACATGGTGAGCTGCGCCATAGAGCGCAGGGCCGGAATGAACCTGCTCGAATACCTCAGGCCGCGGCTCTTCGACAAGATAGGCATAGGCAATCCCGAGTGGACGCTCTGCCCCATGGGCCACGTCTACGCCGCGAACGGGCTGTATCTGACCATAGATGAGCTCTCAAGCTTCGGCGAGATGGTCACGAACTACGGAGAATACCGCGGGATAAGGGTCGTCCCCGAGGCCTACCTGCGCGAAGCAACTAAGAAGCTCGCGGACAATTCATCGCACGCGACCCCGGAGAACGACAGCTTCCAGGGCAAGGGCTACGGGTACCAGTTCATACAGAACCCCGGGAACCGCTCGTGGCGTTCGGAAGGCAACTACGGGCAGTTCTGCGTAATGATCCCCGAAAAGAAGGCGGTCGTTACCGTGATGTCGCTCGACGGAAACTACAACAGGATAGGAACGCTGCTCTGGCAGGACGTGATCGGCAGGATAGAGTAGGAGTAAGCCGGGAGGCCCCTGGAAAGCTTCGCGAGGCGGGGCATTTTCCGCGACAGACACCGGCCGCGCCTATTACCCTGCGCGTCCGTACACGTTGCGTCGTGGCGCAGTTTAATGAGGCGGTCTGCGCGATCCTTCAGGCCGTATCAGCAGCGCAGTTTACATTCAGACAACGCCAGCAGCGCAGTTTACGTTCAGACCACCCCAGCAGCGCAGACCAAGGAGAATTATATGAAGCTGTCCGTGATATTCGAAGAAAAGCCTCAAAGATGGGGCTTAAGGGGAGATCCGTATTTCTGGGATCACCTCAAAGAGCTCGCGGAGGACATGGATATCCTCTCCCCCGAGGAACTGGAGCAGTGGATAAAAGACGAATATCTCACGCTTTCCGGCAAGCCCCTAACCGACGAATATATGGATTTCGCCGTGATAGAGGAGTTCGCCCACGGAGGGATGAGCTCTGGCGGAGTTTCCAACGAATGGTGGATGGAAGAAGGCATCCCCCTTCTTAGGAGCAGGCTGGAAGAGCTGTGAAAGGCGGAGGGCGCCCTGCCGCCCAGCAGGAGCGGGCCAGTCAGCGCCGCAGCTGAAGCCGGAGCGGCAAATGCGCCGCCCAAAATAACGGAGGATTAGCCTTATGGGCAGAAAATACTTTTTCTTTGATATAGACGGGACTCTCACCGACCGCGCGAATAACCAGATCGTGCCCTCGGCGAAGGAGGCCCTTAGAAAGCTTCGCGAGGCGGGGCATTTCGTCGCGATAGACACCGGCCGCGCCTATTACAAGGCCAAGCCCTTCTTCGAGGAGAACGGCTTCGACAACATGGTCTGCAACGGCGGCAAGGGCATAGTCATAAATGGCGAACTTGTCGAGAACAGCCCCCTAGTGCTCGAAGACGCGAAGCAGCTCTACCACGAGGCCGCGGACAGGGGCATAGGCGTGATACTCTCCCTCGAGGACTCGCTCAAGGTCTGGGCCGTCAACGACCTCTTCCGCGAGCAGGCAGGCGAGCGCAAAGAGCCCACGGAGTATATCATCGACCCGACGCTCGACGTCGACTCCGTGCCCGTGATCTACAAGATGTACATAGCCGTCAGCCAGGAGCGCGCGGGAGAGCTGCCCTCTCTGGACAAGCTCGGCCACATGTGGTACGAGAAGGAATACGTCCACATCCAGCAGGACGACAAGCGCGGCGGCATACTGCGCATGCTCGAGCTGCTCGGAGGACGGGAAGAGGACGTGGTCGTCTTCGGCGACGACATGAACGACGTCGACATGTTCACCCCGCCCTTCTACCGCGTCGCCATGGGCAACGGCAACCCGGAGCTCATGAAGCTCGCGGACGAGGTCGCCCCCGCCAACACCGACGACGGGATATACCGCGTCTGCGAGGCGCACGGATGGTTTGAGAAATAGCGGCCGGGCGGAAAGATCTGATATCATTGATGGACGAGGCGGTCGATCCTGTGAAAAAAGTTTTTAAGCGCTGGCAGTCCTGCTTGCTGTCTCTATGGTTCTGACGCTGTGCTCCTGCGGCGAGAAGGAAGCTCTCTATCAGACGTACCATTTCTACATAGAGGATGGAAAATATATTTTCTCCCATGAAAGAAGGGAAAACAAAGATGGTCCCCTTACGGAAGACGACGTGGTGTCCTCCGGAACGATGGAGCTGACGTGGGAGCAGTGGCAGGCGTTCGTCTCCTGGATCAAAGGCGGAACTGTAGAAGAGACGCAGGTCCACGGGGAAGGCTATACTCTGACAGTGGACGGGGATGGCAGCGGATCGGACGGCAGGTCCTTTGAATTCGCCTCGACCGGCAAATGCATCAGCTTCCAGATGAATTGCTATAATCTTGCGCACAGCGAAGAATAGAATGCATCGGCAGCGCTGGACCGGCTGACAACAAGACCTGACAGGCGCATACGACGCCGGGCCCGATCTGGGAATAAAAAACAGTATTCAAGACAACAAAATACCCGCATATATGCCTGCGGCACGCCTCCGCGCTTCACGCTGAGCCTCTGCGTCCGTCGTTTTCAGCGCTCTGAATACGCGCTTCAAACGCCGTCCTTGAGTCTCGACTACGCTCCGGCAAAGTGCCGCCTTGCATATATGCGGGTGATTTTATTACTTTAAATCAGCTTTTTGTACTCCTCGAGCTCGGCGCTGTTGCAGTATACGAAGTGCTCCGGAAGTATCTCGCGCATCTCTCGCTCCTCGCCGGTCTCGATGTGGTCCTTCGCCGGGTCGTAGGTCAGCCTCTTGCGCTGCTTTTCAAGCCTGGGATTGGGCTGCGGGACCGCCGAGAGCAGCGCCCTGGTGTAGGGATGCAGCGGATGGCGGTAGAGCTCATCGGAGGGCGCCATCTCGACTATCTTGCCGTAGTACATGACGGCGACGCGGGTCGAGAAGTACTTCACGACGCTGAGGTCGTGGGCTATGAACATGATGGTCAGCCCGAGCTCCTTCTTCAGGTCGTTCAGAAGGTTTATGACCTGCGCCTGGATGGAGACGTCGAGCGCGGAGACGGGCTCGTCGGCTATTATGAGCTTGGGTTTTACCACGAGGGCCCTGGCTATGCCGACCCTCTGGCGCTGACCGCCGGAGAATTCGTGGGGATAGCGGCTGGCGTGCTCCTTGGTCAGGCCGACCTTGGCCAGCATGTCCAGGACTATCTCCCTGCGCTCGGCGGGGTCGTTTACGCCGTGGTATTTAAGGCCTTCCGCGACTATCTCCTCGACCGTCATGCGGGGATTGAGCGAGTCTATTGGATCCTGGAAGATCATCGCTATGTTGTCGGTCAGGAAGTGGCGCAGCTCCTTCGTCATGGGCCCGCTGATGTCGCGGCCCATGAAGCGCATGGTGCCGGACGTCGGGTCGTAGAGGCGGATTATGGCGCGTCCCGTGGTGGTCTTGCCGCATCCGCTCTCTCCGACCAGGCCGAAGGTCTCGCCTTCATATATAGAGAAGGAGTTGTCGTTTATAGCGTTGACTACGACTTTCTTTGCCCCCTTGCCCGAGGTGAAAGTCATTTTGAGATGTTCTACCTCCAGAAGAGGGACGCGTTCATCGGGCATCATGCTTCCTCCTTGATCCTGGCGATACGGTTTCTGAGCACTTCGGGCATCTCGCGGCGCGGGGCCTTGGGATGCAGGGCCCAGGTGGCGGCGTAGTGGGTGTCGCTTATCTTGAAATAAGGCGGCTCCTCTTCGAAGTCTATCTCAAGGGCGTGGGCGTTCCTCTCCGCGAAGGCGTCTCCCTTGGGCGGATATATCATGTTAGGAGGAGTCCCAGGTATGCTCATGAGGCGCTCCGAGGTCTCGAGGTCAGGCATGGCCGCGAGCAGGGCCTGGGTGTAGGGATGGGCCGGCTCGAAGAATATCTCGTCGGCAGTGCCCTTTTCGACTATGCGTCCCGCGTACATGACATTGATGCGGTCCGCGACGTTGGCTACGACGCCCATGTCGTGGGTTATGAAGATGACGGAGAGCTTCCTCTCCTTTTTTATCTCGTTTATGAGGTCGAGTATCCTCGCCTGGACGGTAACGTCGAGCGCCGTAGTGGGCTCGTCACAGATAAGGATCTCGGGGTCCCTGGCCAGAGCTATGGCTATGACCACGCGCTGCCTCATGCCGCCGGAGAACTGGAAGGGGTACTGGTCGAACCTTCTGTCGGCGTCGGTGATGCCGACGGATTCCATGAGCGCGACGGCCTTTTTCCTGGCGTCGGCCTTGCTCATCTTCGGGTCGGTGAGCTTGAGCGCCTCCGTGATCTGCTTGCCTATCTTCATTATGGGGTTGAGCGCGGAGAGCGGGTCCTGGAAGATCAGCCCTATGCGCGAGCCCCTTATATCCTGGTAATCCTTCTCGCTGGCCTTGAGAAGGTCCCTGCCGCCGTACATTATGGACCCGCCGTCTATGACGGCGTTGCCCGCGAGTATGCCCATGACGGCCTTTATGGTGACGGATTTTCCGGAGCCGGACTCGCCTACTATGGCCACGGTCTCGCCGCGGCGCAGGTCAAAGCTGACCCCACGCACGGCCCTTACCATGCCGTTGATCGTCTTGAAGGATACCGAAAGGTCGTTTACAGATAATATCAGGTCGTTATCCACAGCGGCCTCCTTAGTCCAGCCCGCGCTGGGTCGGATCCAGCGCGTCCCTCAGCCCGTTTCCGAACAGGTTGAAGGCTATCATCAGGATCGATATCGTGAGCGCGGGGAAAAGCGTCAGGTGCGGGTACTGCATAAGGACCCTCTGCCCCCTGGAGAGCAGCGTTCCTATGGACGGCTCCGGAGGCGCGAGCCCGAGCCCTATGTAAGCCATGAAGGATTCCATGAATATCGCGTCGGGGATGGCTATCATGGTCCTCGTGATGATAGGGCCTATCGAATTCGGAAGTATGTGGCGGAAGATCAGCGCCCTGTTGGGGACGCCCATGGTCTGGGCCGCCATGACGTATTCGCGGCCCCGAAAGCGCAGGAACTGCGACCTTATCATCCTCGCCGTGGGTATCCAGCCCCTGACGACCAACGCCATTATCATTGCGCGCATGCCGGAGCCGAAGACCAGTATGAAGATGGTGCATATTACGACGTTGGGGAAGGCGTTGATGATGTCGCACACGCGCATCATGATAAGGTCCAGCCTGCCCCCGTAATAGCCCGCTATGGCGCCGTATACCACGCCTATGACGACGTCGGAGAGCACGGCCGCGAAGGCTATTATCAGGGACACCCTCGTGCCCCTCCAGAGCCTGGCCCACTGGTCCCTGCCGAGCTCGTCGGTGCCGAGCCAGAAGTATTTGTCCTCGGCGCCTACGTATTTGTAATAGTTGACCTTGACGTCGACGAGCGTGGTCCCCCTGACCGTCCGCTCGTTGCCGTAGCTTATGATGCAGTCGTTGGGATATTTGGAGCTGTCGCTCAGGCTGTCAAGAGCGCGGTTCTTGAGCGTATAGCTGCCGTCGAGTATGCCGAGTTTTTCGAGCCCCTGGACCCGCGGCGGCATGAAGGTGTATTCCGTGAACTGCTGGTTGAAGGAGTACGGAGACATCGCCGGGCCCGCTATGGCCATGAATATGAGGACGACGAGTATGACGAAAGCGGCTACGGCCGCCTTATTGCGGCTGAGCCTGAACAGGGCGTCCTTGAAGAAGCCCCTTGCGACGGTCTCGAACTCAGCGTCCATGACGTGATCCGCCTTTGGGACCTCCCTGAACTTCTCCTCGGGGATGTCCAGTATCTCGGGCGGCAGGTTTTTGAGGTCGTAGATCCTGTTACTCATTGCCCTTCGCCCCCAGTCTTATCCTCGGATCGATCAGGCCGTAGGACAGGTCGACGATCAGGATGGTCAATACGGAAATGAAGGAGTAGAACAGCAGCGCGCCCATGGTCACCGTGTAGTCCCTCGTGTTTATCGAGTCGACTATGAGGGTGCCTATGCCTGGCACGGAGAAGAGGGTCTCGACGACCAGAGATCCACCCATGATGTTGGTGAACATGGGGATGATTATATTGGCCAGCGGCACGCATGAATTCCTGAAGGCGTGGCGCGCGATGGCCTGAGCTCTCTTGAGGCCCTTGGTTCGGGCCAGGAGCATGTATTCGGAAGAAAGCGTCTCTATGAGCTCGCCGCGAAGATACCTGCAGACGGTCGCGATAGGCCCGAAGGACAGGGCCATGACCGGAAGTATCATGGACTTGAAGCGCGCGGCGGCGTTTCCTGTGGCGTTGTACAGCAGGGGGAAGAGCTCCCACCTGTACGCCGGGAAGTATTGAAGCAGCGTCGCGAATATGAACGACGGAACCGATATGCAGAGTATGACCAGCACCGATATCAGGGCGTCCGGCCATTTGCTCTTGTAGAGCGCGGCAAGCGTGCCCGCGAGTATCCCGAGAGGCAGCGATATCAGAAGGGACATGATGTTCAGGAGCATGGTCGCGGGGACCCTCTCCTTTATGATGTCGAAGGCCGATATGCCCGGTCTGAGTTTGAGCGAAGCTCCCCAGTTGTTTTCAAGAAGCACGCCTTTTATGAACAGGGCGTACTGTACCGGCAGGGGCTTGTCGAGATTCATTCTGGCTATGAGGGCGGCCTGCGCCTCCGGGGCCAGATCCGGGTCGTCGTCGTAGGGCCCGCCCGGTATCAGCCGCAGCGCGAAAAACGCCACGCTGATGATGATAAACAGCGAAAGCACCATCAAACCGACTCTTTTGAGTACGTATTTTCCCATGGCTTTCCTTTTTGGGTATGCCGCGGCCGGCCGGGCCGCGGCTCTGTTTTCTGCGGCTTTGAAACAGCGGATGTCCAAAGCCGCTCCGATTATCCAAAGAAAGGCGGGCGGCTTTAGGCGGCCCGCCTTACACTATGCATTTTTTCCTGAGCTGTCAGGAAGGGCTTACTGTTCGATGTCAGCCCACATCCAGCCCCAGCCGCTGCCCATAAGGCTGTAGCCGCCGTAGGGGAGGATGACGTTGTCCGCTACCATTCCGTAGTACTGCTTGTACATGAGCGGAACGAGGATGGCGTGGTCGATCATGTACTTCTCTATGTCCATGGCGAGCTCTACGTGCTTGTCCATATCGAGCGAGTACTCGTCGCTGACGGCCTCGTCATACTTGGACTCGATGTACTCGTAGCCGTAGGGGGCGTTGCGGTTGTTGTAGTTGGTGGTATAGACGATCAGGGAGGTGATCGGGTCGAAGTCGCCCGCGCCGTAATCCCAGAACATGATGGCGATCTCGTAGGAATCCGGATTGTTCTTCCAGTTCTTGACCTTGGCCCTCATCTGGGCGCCGGGCTCGGACTCGATGATCAGGTCGAGATCGAACATCTCCTTCCACTTCTCCTGCAGGTACTCGGAGATGAGCTGGTGCTCATGCTCGTCGGAAGCGCAGCGGAGAGTCAGGGTCAGATGGGTGAGGCCTTCCTCTTCAAGCGCCTGAGCATAGAGCTGCTTGGCGAGATCGGGGTTGTACGCCTCTTCGACTGTCGGCAGGTATCCGGCCGCGTCCGCGACTTCGCGGAAGGTGGTGCCCTGCTCGTCTATGAGCCTCTTATAGCCGATGACGCCGGTGCCGGGATCATGTCCGCAGTTGGCGGCGAGTTCGGTACGGTTGACGCTGTAGTACAGGGCCTTGCGGAAGTTCTCGTTCGCGAGGATCCTGGTCGTGGTGTGTCCGGTGTTGAACTCGATCTGGAACGGGTTCCTTCCGGGATACTTGATGACTCGCGGGTCATCTCCGTAGGTGGCGAGCGCGTCTACGCCGAGGTCGGTGTACATGGTCTCGCCCTTCTCGAACATCTGGACGCGGGTGTTGATGTCTCCGACGACCAGCTGTACGACCTTGTCGAGCTTGACCAGATCGGCCCTTATGAAGTTCTCGTTCTTTTCGAACTCACGGACGTTGCCCACTACCCAGTTGGTGAGGTTGAAGGGGCCTGCGGTCATGAGTCTTTCGGGAGCGGAGCCGTAGGTGGTGGAGGTCCTGTCGGCGCTGAGGCATTCCTCGAAGAGGGGCTCATACAGCGGGGCGTAGCCGGCCTGCGCAAACTGACGCATGATCTTCACCGCGTTGGTCTTGCTGGTGACTTCGACCTGGATGGTCATGTCGTCGACCTTCTTGAAGCCTACGTCCTCCCAGTCGACCGGAGTGCCGGTGCTGGCCTGGGTGTAGTAAGCGGTCGCGTTCTTGATCGTAACGTGGTTGGAGCAGAGGGAGCTGACCTTGGGCAGGACGAGCTTCGGGTCGAGCGCCATCTTGAAGGTGTACATGAAGGTATCCGCGTTGATGGCTTCGCCGTTGGAGAACTTGGCGTCCGGACTGATCTTGATGTTCCAGGTCTTGCCGTCTCCGTTGACGTCGACAGGCTCGCCGTCCGCGAGTATCGGGGACATGATGGCCTTGCCGTCCACGGGCAGATATCCATACAGGGTGCCCGCTATCATCTCGGTCAGGAGGCCGTCGGTGCCGCCGGTCGCGATGAGCGCGGATCCGTTCGATGCGGCGGTATAGACTGAATATGTGAGGACCTTGGGTTCAGCCACCGGTTCGGGTTCAGTCTTCTTCTCGCCGCATGATGCCAGTGATAAGATCATTACCATGGCAAGAAGCAGTGCTAAGAATCTTTTCATCTCTTCTCTTCTTCCTTTCAGTTATACGATTATTGCGATTGCCCTATTTCTACGCCTTTCGGCGGAGTGACCGACTATTATCCGAAGGACTTGTCTGTAAAGCGTATCCCCGCCTCCCCGACCATATGGCGGTACATGCGCCCGCCGCCCTCGGTCTCCCAGGAGGCCTCGTAGCAGTTCCTGTCCGCCAGGACATCTCTGCAGGCCACGATCTCATCCCGGATGTAGGAGACATCCAGGGGCACTATCTCATGGCCTGCAAAGATCCTGTCGAAGCTGCCCGAAAAGTCACGCTCAAGCCGCTCCAGTCCGTGGAGGAATGCATTTATCGTACATTCATTGGGATAATATTCATTAATGCCGGAAATTACTGTGTTGTCGCTGTGCATGCCCCCTGTGAAAAGTATCCTGCTCTGAGGGTCGAGCAGACTTATGCCGCCGGACGCGTGCCCGGGGGTATATATGACCTCGAGCTCATAGCCCTGTCCGAGGTCGAAGACGTCCCCGTCATTGCAGACGAAGAGCGCGTAGTTCCTTGTCCCTATGAAGTCTTCCCTGCGGAAGTTGCGCTTCTTTCCGCGGCCGTTCTCGTCGAGGAAGCGGTCCCAGATGTCCGGGCCCATGCACCTGTCGGTGATCCATGGCACCGCGTAGGGATGGCAGTAGACCCTGCCGAACTGGAAGTTGCCGAAGACGTGGTCCCAGTGCTCGTGGGTGTTCACCACGTAGAGCTCCTTGTCCCCGACGAGCTTTTTCACCAGGGCCTTCAGGTCGCCTATTCCCGCGCCGGTGTCCACCAGGAGGGCCTTCTCGGGGCCGTCTATGAGGTGCATCCACATGGCGCTGCCGCCGCTCACGTTCTCCTCGTAGAGGCTGTAGACGTTGTCGGCGAAGCGGAACACCGTATGGAAGGGATCGGTCTCGGGATAGATCTTTCCCTGATCCTCCACTCCCTCGAACCACTTCTTCATTTTTTCGTTGTAAAAGACCCTGTTTTTCATGAGCTACCTCGCCGAACAGACCGGGGTTCCGCCGTAGAATACTCTGTTTTCTTGAGCTACTTCACCGGATAGACCGGGGCCCCGCCGTTAAAGACGCTGATTATGGACTGGGCGCAGATGATGCTGCCGTTGTAGTTCGTCTCCAGAGACTGGGCCGAGGCGTGCGGCGTGAAGACCGCGTTCTCCAGGCCGAGGAGAGGATCGTCCGCGCTCACGGGCTCGGTCTCGTAGACGTCCAGCGCGGCGCCGCTGAGCTTGCCGCTGACCAGCGCGTCGTAGAGAGCCTTTTCATCCAAGAGCCCTCCGCGGGCCGTGTTTATAAGGTAGGCGCCGTCCTTCATACGGGCTATGGCCTCAGCGTCTATAAGGTACCTGACCTCCGGGGTATAGGGAAGGTGCAGCGAGACTATGTCGCTCTTTTCGAGCAGCTCCTCCAGGGAGGCGGGCTCGGCTCCGAGACTGCGGACAGTCTCACCGTCCACGAAGGGATCGTATACGATCACGTCCGCGCCGAAGCCAGCCAGAAGCTCGTTCACCCTCCTACCTATGCGGCCGAAGCCGACCAGGCCTACGGTCTTGCCCCCGAGCTCCCTCATCGGGAAGCGGGTCCAATGGCCGTTCCTGGCGGCCGCGTTGAGCCTTGGGAGGTTCTTTATGAGGCCGAGCATCAGGGTCAGCGTGAATTCCGCTACGGAATTGAAGTTGGCCGTAGTCCCGACGCTCACGCCCTGCCTGCGCAGGGCATCGAGGTCGAGGTTGTCGGTGCCCACGCCGAAGCGTATGAGCGCCTTCAGGTCCTTGGCTGACCCGATAACGTCCGCCGTATATTGCTCGGTGCCTGCGACGGCGGCGAAGGCTCCCGAAAGGAGTTCCTTGAGCTCCTCAGCGTCCGGTCGCACGCCGCTCTCGTTGCAGCGCAGCTCGAACCCGGCGTCCGTGAGCATCTGCCGCGCCTCGCCGCAGAATGCCTTGGCCTGTGAACTGAACGGAAGGACTACTACCGGTCTCATCTGTTTGCACCTCTCTTGAAATAACTGTTGAAAGCGCGCGGACGGCGCGAGTCGCTGTGCGGGCGCCTTTTCGGCCGCGCCGCGGAGCCCGCCCTTATTCGGCCAGCAGCTCCCTGATCCGCGCGACTATATCGTCTGTGGAGACCTTGTCCAGGTCCGTGGTGTCTACGTCTATCCTGCCGCCGGGGGCGCTGAAGCTCGCCATGCCGCGCTTGAAGAACTTCTCGTCGAACTCGTCGCGGGTCATGGTGTAGTCCAGGCTGTCGCCCTCGCGCGGGGGGTAATGGTCCTGCAGCACGTGGCCCAGATGGCGCAGGTGCTTGTTGTCGCGCTCGGCGTAGCGCTCGTAGAGCGTCTGCGGGTCTCCGCTGAGAAAGACCGTGACGCATTTCGGATCGTATTCATTTATGACTTCGCAGAGCTTCTCCCCGCTCGCGGTGTCGAAATTGTTGTCTATTATGGCGGATGTACCGGACTTCAGAAGGGCCCTTACTGTCCTGAGGAGTTCCTCGTTCGCCGCGTGGTCGAGGGCGCGCTTCTGCGCGTAGTTCTCAAAACCGAGCACGTCGAAAAGTCCCTCCTTGAGGTAGTCCTTTTCTATCACGGGATAGCCGAAAGCCTTTGAGACGGCCGCGGCGACCGTGGATTTTCCAGTTGCCGGCATGCCGGCGATGATTATGAGGTCCATGAGGCTCCTTTCCAGGTCGCTGCGAGCTCCCTACTGCTCTCCGCGCAGGATGGCGGTGAACTTCTTCGAGGCCTCGGTGACCTTGTCCCACTCGCCGTTCTTTATCCAGTCTTTCTTGAAGAGGCAGCCGGCTACACCTGCGCCGACGGCGCCGGCGGCCAGGTAGTCGCGTATGTTGGAACCGTCCACGCCGCCTACGGCCAGCAGCCGCACGTTGTTGAGCGGGGCGGTGACGTCCTTGATGTAGGAGGGGCCGAGCTTGGAGGCCGGGAAGACCTTGACGAAATCGGCGCCGCAGACGTGGGCCTGTTTGATCTCGCTCGGGGTGAAGGCCCCGGGTATCGAGACCATGCCCAGCCTTACGGTCTCCTTTATGACCGCGGGATCGGTGTCCGGAGAGATGATGAATTTGGCGCCGGCGTCAAAGGCCATGCGCACCATCTCAGGCGTCGTGACCGTGCCCGCGCCGAAGACCATCTCGCCGCCGAGCTCGTCGTTCAGGCGTTTTATCGTGCGCTCGGTTAGGAGGCGCAGTTCCTCGCTGCTCTGGTCGAAGGTGACCTCGAGCATGTTCACGCCGCCCGCGTGCAGCGCCCTGGCGAGCGACAGGCACTCATCTTCTGAGCTTCCGCGTATTATCGCGATGACCTTTTCATCGAGTATCTTCTGAATGATGGCTTCCTTCATATCTAAACCTCTCAGTTTGCCTTAAACTCCGGGGGTCTTCGTTTTCCCGGCGGCCAGGCAGCCGCCCTCACTTAAATTTTACTATCGCGCATATGATTTAAAAAATATTAATTTATATATGACTTCATAATGTCAAAAATATTTCTGCCGCAGGCAGGGAGATCTACAGCACCGCAGTGCTTCTTCCCGCGGGCAGGGGGATTTATAGCGCCGCAGTGCTTCTTCCCGCGGGCAGGACGATCAGGCACCGCGGTTTTGTCCCTCAAGACCGGCACGCTCACCCTTCGCAGCCCTCTTTCAGCCTCATCATGTACACGTCCGCACTGCGCCCTTCGTTGTTGTTGAAGGCGCCTACGAAGCCGTCGCCGTAGGTGAAGAGGTTCTCGCTCTCGCCGACCATGGGGACCTTTATCCTCGAGATCGGCGCTCCGTCCCAGTCAAAGACGAAGATCCAGTTGAGGTCCGGCCCGGTCTGGAAGAAATATATGAAGTCCTCGTCGCAGTCCAGGCCCTGCTTGACGAAGCCCTCGACCCCGGGCAGCTCCCTGACGGGCGTGAAGTCCTCGTCCAGGAGCACGAGGTCGTAGGTCCGGCTCTTTCCGGCGACGTAGAGGCCCTTCTCCGCGTCGAAGGCGAGGCTGTAATGCCTCTGCGGGATGTCGCGCGTGCCTGTGAGCTCCAGGTTCTCGGGATCGATGAACGAGACCCTCTCCGGATGCACGTCGCAGTGCGAGACGACCAGTCTGCCGCGCGCGCTGTCGCAGACCAGGTCGTTGGCGTGATTCATGCTGAGGAGGCCGCTTACCTTAACGAGCTCCCAGCTTTCGAGCGAGACCTTGAAGATGCGGCTGAGCGCCGTTTCGGACGGCCCCTTCGAGACCATGACGAAATACGCGAAGCTTCCGTCGCTGCCTCCGCCCTGCAGGTTCCAGTATATCCCGTCCGCGTCGCGCGGGAGGCTGAACACCTTTTCGAGCTCCGCCTCGATCGGTCTTCCCTGAAGCTGCTTTATGACTTCGCTGACCCTGGTCCTCATGACTTTGTCCTTCCTCCGGGGATGATCCCCGGATAAGATCGATCTCGCCTGCGCAGGGCGCACCTTGCGGCTGTTGCTCTGATGCAGACCCTGCTCCTGATTCCATACTACGCCCGGATTTTTTACGTGTAAAAAACGTTTGCCGTTATCCGCCCATACTGCCTGAGTTATATCTTTTTCTTCCTTGCCTTCAGCACAAAGATATGTCATATTTGTCTTGGAGGACATCCTATGGAATTACTTCAGCTTAGATATTTTCAGAAGGTCGCGGAGCTCGAGAGCGTGACCAAGGCGGCCAGATATTTCTCGATCCCGCAGCCCTCGATGTCACAGGCGATCGCGAGGCTAGAGCGGGATCTGGGCGCGAGGCTCTTCGAACGGCAGAGCGGCAAGATGTTCCTGAACGAAAAGGGCAGGCTCTTCCTGGAATCCGTGGAAAAGTCGCTGCAGGAGCTGGACAACGGCGTGGCCGTCGTGACCGGGGACGCCGAAAGGATAGCCGGGCCCATCAGCATCAAGGTCATGGAGAGCCACAGGCTCGTCCTGGCCTGCATCCCGAAGTTCGCGAAGGCCTACCCGGACGTGAGGATCTCGGTCTCGCACGGCTATCACGAGGATCAGGACGTCTCGTACGACCTCTGCGTGTCGTCGCAGCCCTCATACAAGCGCATGACGGCCTCGGCTACTCTGCTGACGGAGAGAGTCGTACTGGCCGTCCACGAGGATCACCCGCTCGCGAAGCGAAAGAGCGTAGGCATAGCCGATCTGCAGGGGCAGAAGCTCATAAGCCTTCCCGCCCCGACCGAGCTCTACGCCAAGACCCTCAAGCTCTGCCGCGCGCAGGGCTTCGAGCCGCTCATCCCCATAATCTGCGACGACCCGTATTTCGTCAGGAAGTACGTGTCGGAGAACATGGGCATAGCGCTCGCGCCTTCGGTCTCATGGAAGGGACGCTTCAGGGCCAACACCGTGCTGGTCCCTGTCGATTCGCCCGAGATCTACATCTCGTCGTTCCTCATATGGGACGACGCCCGCTACGAGTCGCCGGCCGTCAGGAAGTTCAGGGAGTTCCTGCTCTCCGAGGCGGAGCAGTTCGCAGAGCCTAAAGAGGGGTAGGGCTGCGCGGGAGTTCAGGCAATGCATCAGGAGCGTTACGCATAACAGCGCTCACAAGATATATAGATATATATAAAAGAGGAAAACAAAATGGAGCTTAAAAACGCAAAGATCAACTTCCTCGGCGACAGCATCACCGAGGGGCACGGCGTGGAGCCGGAGGAATGCTTCGTCAGCCTTATCGCGGAGAACTGGGGCGCCGTCTGCCGCAACTACGGCATAGGCGGCACGAGGATAGCGCGCCAGCGCGTGCCCTCCGAAGAATCCAAATGGGACAAGGATTTCTGCGGAAGGTTCGATCAGATGGACCCCGACGCAGACGTTATAGTCGTATTCGGCGGAACCAACGATTTCGGCCACGGAGACGCGCGTCTCGGAAGTCCGGAAGACCGCAAGCCGGACACCTTTTATGGGGCGCTCCACTATCTGTACGGAGGACTCGCGGAAAGGTATCCGGATTCCTGGATAGTCGTGCTCACGCCGCTCCACAGGATATGCGAGGCCTGGGACATCAGCCCCAGCGGCTTCGCGAGGACCTTCCCCTACGAGGACTACATACGCGCTATCAGGGAGGTCGCAGAATTCTACAGCTTCCCCGTGCTCGATCTCTACGCCTGCTCCGGCCTTCAGCCCAGGGTGGACGTCATAAGCGAGCGCTTCTTCCTGGACGGCCTGCACCCGAACCCTGCCGGCCACAGGCTGCTCGCCGAGCAGATCGGAGCTTTCCTGAGGAGCCTGCCCGAGAGAAGAAGACTGCTAAAGTGACGGGCGCCCTGTATAATGATCGACCGCATCAGACAGAAAGAAGGAAGCTATGAAAAACAGATCCGTATCACTGGCAGCGATAGCGCTGCTTTTGGTAACATGCCTCAGCGCCGGAGCTTATCTCGCTGAAAGAACGGGATCGGAGGGCCTTCGCGCGGAAAACGAAAGGCTCCTGACCGAGAGTCAGCAGCTCATAAAGGAGAATCAAAGGCTCTCCGAGGAGGCTCGGCAGGCCAAGGACGACGCCTCGCAGCTCGCAGCTGAAAGAGTCTTCCTTCAGGAGCTCAACAAAAACAGCGTCAGCGCCATGAGCGCGGAGGGCGGCCCCATATACGTCATAGGGCACAAGAGCCCAGATTCGGATACGGTCATCAGCGCTGTTGCCTACGCCAGGCTGCTACGCATGCTCGGCTATGACGCGGAGGCAAGGATAAGCGCTCCCGTGAGCAACGAGACGGCGTTCATCCTCAGATACGCGGGTGCCGAGACCCCGCCCATACTCGAGGACGCCTCCGGGGAGAACATCTTCCTGGTCGACCACAGCGAATACCTGCAGTCGGTCGACGGGATGGAGGACGCGCACATAGTCGGGATCATGGATCATCACGGGGTCGGCACCGTCAACACCGGGCATCAGATAGTCTACGAGGCGAGGCCCATAGGCGCTACGGCGACCATAGTCTGGCTCGATTACCTGAACTACGGGCTCGAGATAGACACCCAGACCGCGCAGCTCCTGCTCGGAGCGGTGCTCTCGGACACCTCCGGCCTGAACGGGACGACGACTATAGACGCCGACAGGAAGGCCGCGGAGGAGCTCGCCAAGCTGGCCGGGGTCAGCGACATAGACGCTCTCTACGCGCAGATCCACGCGGAGAGCCTCTCGTACGAGGGCTTCAGCGACCTGGAGATACTCTTCTCGGATTACAAGGAATACGAGGCCGGAGGCACGAGCTTCGCCATAGGCGCGGTGAACGCCATAGACGATGACGCGGCGAAGGAGCTCTGCGCGCGCATGAAAAATGCCCTCGCAGAAGGCTTCGGGCAAAAGAACGTCGATCTTATGTACGCCTCCGTCGGCATACGGGAAAACGGGGAGAAGATAGACTATATAGTCCCGGCCGAAGGACTGTCAAAGCAGGTCTTTGAGGAGGCCTTCCCGAATTACGACGAGTACGACGGCACCGCGTATATATTCAGGACAGGCCTGGGAAGAAAGACCCTATTCGTCCCGGGAATGACGGAACACTTAAACGCGCACCCGCGCGAATAGGGGCCTTAGAAATACCTGTATACGGCTATAGTCATGAGCACGTAGAAGGCTATCATGCCGCCGAAGATCAGGCCCTGCTTTAAGCGGTGCTCGGTGAGCAGTCCTACGAACTCGCGCACAGCCGCGTTAGGCCAGAAATACCATTTGGTCCGCGCGCCCATACCCTGGGCGCGCATTTTTACGCGCCTGGCGTAGAGCCCGCTGCGGAATACGTGATAATTCGTCGTCGAAAAGGCGATCTTTACGTCCGGGCCGAGAAGACCTGCCTCCGCAAGCCTTTCCTTCGAAAATCTCATGTTTTCGAAGGTGCTGGTCGAGAGGTCTTCTTCTATGATCCTATCTTCGGGGACGCCCTGCTCCATCAGGTAGCGCTTCATGCACGCACTCTCGGAGATCACCTCGTTCGGGCCCTGTCCGCCGGAGGTGACGAAAACGACGTCCTTTCCTCCCGCCTCCTTCTGCTCGCGGGCATGGGCGAGGGCCCTGTCTATGCGCCCTTTAAGCAGCGGAGTGGGCGTGCCGTCGTTTCTGATGCCGCAGCCGAGTATGATTATGACGTCTTTGTCGAGATCCAGCCTGTAGCGCGTGACTATGACAGCCGCGATCATGACGCCTATAAGCATGCATTCAAAATAGAGGTAGAGCGCCGACATCGTGTTCGCTATGATGTCGTGCACCATCACCTCGAACTGGCTGCCCGTGGCATAGTAATTGAAGCGGAATATGACGAGGATGCCGCCCACCAGCATGAACGAGAGGATTATCCCGAGCACGTTGACGAATCTGCGCCCTTCATGCCTTATGAGCGAGATATTGGATACGCAGAGCGCGATCGAAAACAGAAGGATGAACGGAGACGTGAGCAGCATATAGCTCTCCGCGGATCCCGCGAGCATCGAGACTATGTTGCAGAGCTCGTCGGCCTGCGGATTTCCTGCGAGCATCGCCACGATGCTGATCTGCATCGCGAGCACGAAGAGGAGAAACAGCGCGAAGCCCGCGTAGAAAATGGTGTTGTACGAGTAGGGGTTGTAGCGCAGCTGCCTTACGAACGCGCCTATAAGTATGAGTATGGCCGCCGCGAGGTAGGCTATCATGATATAGCTTACCGCAAGCTCAGCGCCGATGCCGCGGGACATTGTCAGCGACGCGATCGCGATGAAGACCGCCGCTGTCAGTATGGCGAGGTCGTAGAGCTTTGGCTTTTTGTTCAGGGTGTCGAATCTGATCATTTCTTGAGGTATTCAGCCGAAACGGGGAATTCGAAGTAGGTGTCGGGGAAGGGCTCGTCCTTCAGCGTGAAATGCCACCATTCGCAGTCTATGGGCTCGAAGCCGTTGCGCACCATGACCTCGCTGAGCATCTTCCTGTTCGCGTACTGCTCGTCGCTGATGCCGCGGTAATCCGCGTGCGAGATCTCGCCGAAGAAATCGAAGGGGCTGCCCATATCGACTTCCTTGCCCGTCTTCATATCCAGGAGGGTGAGGTCTATAGTGCTTCCCCTGCTGTGCCCGGACATCCTGGCTATGTAGCCCTTGGCGAAGAGCTCCTGCTTCTGAAGATCCGGGTAGAAATAGGGCTTCATGCGCACGTCGGTGTCCTCTATGCCCCAGAGGACGAAGTGCCTTACGGCCCCCGCCGGGCGGTAGGCGTCGAAGACCTTCAGCCTGTAGCCCATGATGTTCATCTCGTTGCTGACGGACTTGAGCGCCCTCGCGGCCTCCTTCGTGATGATGGCGCAGGGCTCCTCGTAGCCGTCTATGCGCTCGCCTATGAAGTTGTAGCTGGAATAATACCTTATCTCCTGGATGACGCCTGGCACGTAGTCGGCCAGCAGCACGAAATCCGAAGTATCCAAAGCCGCTTTTTTCTTGAAATCAGTTTCCATCGCGTTCACCTGCGCATTTTTATTTTACTTGAGAGTGCAAAGGGGATAAGGCGAAACTCCGGCCCTGCAGGACGTATACCTCCATCGCCCCGGCTTGCAGTCTGTTCACTTCCGCTCCCAGCCGCCGAGCTTCTTTTCGAAGAGCAGGAGCACCCTAGGCTCGCCGTTTCTCCAGTCGGCCCGCTCTTCCTTTCTCAGAAATTCGAAGCCCAATTTTCTCGCGAGCCCTATCGACGCCTCGTTGTCCTCGCGCGACGTATAAATGAAGCTCTCCGCTCCATGCTCGTCCCTGCAGTAGGAGAGGACGGCTTCGAGCGCCTGGGTGCCGTAGCCGCGGCGGAAATAATCCGCGCCTATGCAAAGGCCCATTCCGCCCCAGACCCCGGGTCCGCGTTCTTCTATGTTGTAAAAGCCTATGGCCCTGCCGCTCTTTTTCTCATATATCGTGAAGCCCTCGCATCCCTCGGCGCAGCCTTTCTGCAGGCTTATCGTGCGGAGCATGCGCTCCTCCGCGCCTTCCTCGCTGGGAGAGAGCTCCCAGAACATATAGCGGTTGCACTCGGGCCGCGACCAGACGTTGTCGTACATGTCCTTCCAGTCGGAGGGCTTGCCTACGTCCAGTATAAGGTCCTGGGTCTCGATCATGCGGGCTCCTTTTCGATTTTCTGATCTACCGCCCTCGCGGGGGCAGCATTCAGTGCCAAGGCACGGCGGCCAATGCGGCAGAGGTCGGTTCGCTTACCGCAGAAGCGCGAGCAGCGCCGCAAGCACGGCTGCCGGAACGGTAACGGTATCGTATTTGCTCGGTGACAGAAGCTCGACGATGGCTCCCGCTGCAGCCGCGAGCAGGGCGGGGAGCAGCACTCTTTCGGGGCTCATCCCCTCGTAGACGCAGAGGAAGATCATGCCGGAAGCGAAGGAAACGGCAAAGTCCGCTACAGTTCCCTCAAGCGACTTCTTCCCCCGCTCAAAGCCCACGTTCAGCCTGTGCCTGCCCCAGGGTATGCCGACCAGGGCAGCGGCGGCGTCTCCGCAGCCCCACATGAGGACGGCGGCCGCCGATGCGGGCCTGTTTCCGAATACGCCCCAGCCGACGGCAGCTATCACCGCGACCGTTGAGAACAGCAGCATGAGGCTCAGCTTTATCTCGCCGGGCTCCTTTTCGACCAGGAGCTTCTTGAACCATTCATAGCGATCCGCGAGGGCTATGACGGGATAAACCAGCACGGAGACCGCCATGAAGCAGATCACGGCCGCGAGCCAGCTCTGCGCCTTCAGTATCGAGTAGGAAGTGCAGCTGAAGGCGACGAAATGCAGCAGCTTGCGGAAGACGTACTGCTTCGGCTTCAGCGCGAACCTTATGATCAGCAGCGCGATCAGACAGGGCAGTATGTACCAGAAAAGGTCGCTCATGCACTGCAGAGCCTGTCCTATGAGATCTCCTTCATTGAGCTGCACGGGTCCTGTCTTCATAAGAGATATTATACACAAAAAACGGCTGCCGCGCCGAAGGCGGCGTCTTTAGGGGTTAAAAAAACGCTCCCGGATATCCGGAAGCGTTTCGTCTCGAACAATATACTAGTTGTTCTTGTCGGCGTCGAAAGGCAGCAGAGCCACGGTCCTGGCCCTCTTGATAGCCTTTACGATCTCCCTCTGGTGCATCGCGCAGGCGCCGGTCACCCTTCTGGGAAGGATCTTGCCGCGCTCGGTGATGTACTTCTTGAGGTTCTCGGTATCCTTGTAGTCTACCGTAAGAGTCTTGTCAGCGCAGTACTGGCACACCTTTTTTCTGTGCATTCCGCCGCTGAAGCCCTTCTTCTTGAAATTATCTCTTTCCTGTGCCATTGCTTATCTCCTGATTCTAACGAATTTAGAACGGGATATCGTCGTCCGTAAGCTTGTTGAAGCCGCCGGGGATGCTATCCTCCATGTCCGGTTCGGGATTTGAATAGGAAGAACTTCCGCTGCGGTCGCCTCTGTCGAGGAACTCGACCCTGTCCGCGATAACGTCGGTGGTGTAGACCTTCTCGCCGTTTCTCTCGTAGCTGCCGGTCTGGATCCTGCCGGTGATACCCACCAGGCGGCCCTTGCCGACGTATTTCTCAACGAGCTCGGCGGTCTTGCCGAAGCAGACGATGCTCGGGAAATCCGCGCCTCTGTCTTCGCCGTTTCTGTCCTTGCCCCTGTCGATCGCGATAGTGAATCTCGCGACTGCGGTCTGGGAAGCCGCTCCGTAGCTAACGGACGGATCCCTTGTAAGTCTTCCGATCAGCTGTACTGAATTCATAGTGAACTCCTTTTCTACTCATCCTTTGTAATGATGATGTGTCTCATGCAGCTATCCGAGATCCTGAGCCTTCTGTCCAGTTCCTTCGGAAGTTCGGGCGCAGCGGTGAACTGCATGACTACGTAGTAGCCCTCGGACTTCTTCTGAATAGGATAAGCAAGCTTTCTGAGTCCCCATTCGTTCACCTCGGAGACCTCGCCTGCTTCTGCGATGATACCCTTAACGGTATCGATCGCGGTATTTCTGGCGGCCTCTTCGAGAGACGGATCGAGGATGAATAACAGCTCGTACTTATTCATTTTTTCACCTCCCTGTGGTCATATTGGCTGCGATTTTCTCGCAGCAGAGAAATTCGCCATATGCGAACGCTTGAACATTATATATTCCGGCCGTTGAAAATGCAAGGGTTTTTTGGGTCTTGTGCGGCAGGTCATCAGGCCCTCGCAGCCTCTCTGTGCTGTCCGCTGAAGCGGGACGCGCGGAGTTGCGGTAAAAATCTCAAAAAACATATTGACAGGGGCGGCAGAGAGGATATAATAGGGCCAGGATATATCGGCAGGCGATATAACGGAAATAGATATAACGCTTGAAGATATAGCGGCGGACGATAAGACCGGAAGCCAGAGGCCGCGGGATGGATGGGATAGCCCAAAAGTCCCAGGAGGCGAAAAGCCCGAAAACTCCGGGAAGACAAAAAGGCACGCCGGACGCCAAAGACAAGGAGGAATCACCCATGTACGAAAACACGGCGCTGACAGAAGCGATATACTACATCCTCCTGTCCCTGCTGAGACCGAACCACGGCTACGGGATAATGCAGAGCGCGGAGGAGCTCTCCCACGGCCGGGTAAGGCTCGCGGCGGGCACGCTCTACGGGGCGCTGAACTCGCTCTGCGACAAGGGCTGGATAGTGCAGCTGCCCGTAGACCCGCAGAGCCGCAGGAAGGAATACGAGATAACCGAGCGGGGCAGGAAGGTGCTCATGAGCGAGCTGGACAGGCTCCGGGAGCTCGTCAGAAACGGCGAGATGATGACAGGCGCCGCTGAAGCGGACGGTGAGGAAGGAGGAAGGAACGATGGCTGAGATCAAGACGATAAGAAAGTGGTTCTGGGTCTGGGACTTTGAAAAGGAAGAGCGCTGGCTCAACGATATGGCCGAGAGCGGCTGGGCGCTGGTATCCGTGGGATTCTGCCGCTACAGCTTCGAGCGCTGCGAGCCGGGCGAGTACATCGTAAGGCTCGAAGCCCACGGCTTCGACGAGGGCTACGTCTCCTTCATGGAGGATACCGGGGCGGAATTCGTGGGAAGATACTTCAAGTGGATATATTTCCGCAGAAAGAGCGAGCTCGGCCCCTTCGACATCTTCTCCGACATCGATTCGAAGATAGAGCACCTCAAGGGCATCGCCAGGATGATCGCGATCATAGGCGGCGCGAACCTGGTGATAGGAGTCGGCAACGCGCGCTACAGCCCCGCGAACCTGCTCTGCGCGACCCTCCTGATGTACGGGCTCGGCAGGATACACGAGAAGATCGAGCAGCTGAAGCGGGAGCGGGAGCTGCACGAGTAGGGCAAGAGCTGCGCACAGGAGCAAGGTCGCTGACCGCGGGTCAGTATAGCGACCGAGGCCGAAGACCTCTGAAACCGGTCGGACCAACGCAACTTTAAAGGGACTCATCCTTGTGGATGAGTCCCTTTTGCATGACTGCTTCCTCTTGCGCTTCCCGGCGCTTTTCCGGCCTCAGTGCGAAGCCGAAGCCGACGAGCCGGCCGACGATCCGCTTCCGCCGGAAGCCTGCCTGTCGCGCACCATATGCTGCAGCGTGACGAGTATCGCGACGACGGTCTTTTCGTATTCGGGCCTGTAGATATCGATGCAGTACTTGTCGTGTATGGAGAGCATCTTCTGCGCGATGACGGCGATGATGCCGCCTTCCTCGTCGTACAGCTCGAAGTTGAGCCCTAAGATGTTGCCCCTGAGCTGCCAGCCGAGCCCCTCGATATTGGTTATGTCCTTTATCAGATGGAAGAGCTCGTTCGACAGTTCGAAGGACGGCCCTCCCTCCATGTCGACATAGTGCCTCTGGTGCAGAGATATGAGCTTGCGCTCGATGTGCGCCACGCGGGCTCCGGACGCGTCGAACACGTCGGTCTTGTCAAGTATAGAGGGGAACTTGGTCGCGGCGGTATATACGACCTTTTCTTCAGCGTCGGTTATATCTATCTTGTGATGCAGGGTGAAGACCTTCGTGCTGGTAAAGAGCGAACGCGCGGGCTCGCCGAAGGCTTCGACGTTGATGCGGTTAGCCTCCTCCCCGGCTTCACGGTAGCGGTGTATCTTTGATAGTGTTCCCATGGTCCTGTTTTTCCCGCTTCGGGGCGGCTGCCTTACTCCTTCCTCTTCCTTCCGAGGTATTCGTCGAGCTCGGTCTTGATCTTTTCGGGCATCTCCCTGCCGACCGGGCACTTCACGGCGTTCGCCATAGTCATGGAGAATCCGGCGAGGAATTCGATGTCCTTTTGCATCTGCTCCATGGACATCACGGCCATCGTGTCATAGCGGTTGTGTATGGTCGCCTGGTTTGGCGTGGCTATCCTCGCGAAGGAGAGCGCCGGAACGCCCTTGTCCGCAAAGGGAGTAGAATCGCTGGAATAAACCCCGAGGCGGGCCTGTATGCCCCAGCCCTCGATGCTGCAGTAGTATTTGATGAAGTCGACGAGCTTTTCCTCGGCGCTGACCACGGCGATGAACTTGCCCATGGTGCAGCCTATCATGTCGAGGTTGATGTTGAGCGCGACCTTCTCGAGCTCGGACTCGTGCTTCGCGGCGTATTCCTTGGAGCCGAGCAGTCCGCTCTCCTCGCTGCCGCAGAAGATGAACCTGAGGCCGTATCTGAGGGGAGCCTCCTTGGAAAGGGCTTCCATAATGCCCAGAAGGCCGACGCAGCCGCTCATGTTGTCCCAGGGGCCAAGCGAGAGCGAGGTCGTGTCGTAGTGCGCGGTGAAGACTATCCACTCGTCGCTGCAGCCGGGGATCTCAGCCACGACGTTGTGCGACTGGGAAACGTATTCCTTCTGCTGGATGCTTATCGTGACCTCAGCCGGGGCCTGTCTCACGAGCTTCGCGGCGTCCTTGGCGTTTATGTTGACCCCCAGGGTCTTGACTCCGTTCGAAACGTAGGGCCTGAGCGTTCTCTGGTCTATATCGCTGTCCTTGTAATGAACGTTGCCGTCGTATGTTATGAAGCCGGCCGCTCCCGCCTCGGCGATGTCCTTGTAGGCGAAGATGCCCAGGTAGCCGTCGATCATGACTATCTTTCCTCTGACCTGCGCTAGGGACGCGGGGTCAAGGCTCGGAAGGTAGGCGAAAGGCGCGGTGACGCTGCCGCAGCCGCTGAGCCTGTAGCCCTTGCAGGGGATGCTCACGCCGTCCGCGGTGAGGCTCGCGCTCTCGATATCCGCCATGTCGACGTCGAAAGGCTCGAGCCAGGCTTTGGCGCCGTAGGCGCGGCAGCACTCCGCGAGGTATTCCGCGGTCTTGAGCTCCTCGGGCGTTCCGCTGAGCCTGGTGTAGTAGGTGTCGCTAAAGATCTTCCTCAGCTGTTTTCTGTTCATTTCTATCTCCTTGTATCAATAAAGGGGTCCTTATCATTTTTGTGGGCGCACAGTGGGGATCCAGGTGGCCTTTAGATGAGACGCTGGTTTCCCCTTCCTGCTTTTGACCGCCGGTCAGCCGACTGCGATCTGGCATGAGCGCATGGTCTCGAGCGCGGCTTCGTGCTTTTCGGGCGTGACACCGGCGCAGCAGGCGGGGTCGCAGCTTATCCTGACCTCGGGCATGTAGGCCTTGAGCATTAGCGCGTTCGATACTACGCAGATATCCGTGCAGAGCCCAACGATCTCTATCTCGAGCTCATCCTCTAGCGACATCCTCTTCACCGCCGCCGCGAGCTCGGTGCTGCCGAAGGTCGGCTTCTCGAATATCTGATCCTCTCTGATCAGCTCGGCGAGTTCCGGCTGAAGCTGCCAGCCGAAGGTGCCCTTTATGCAGTGTTCGACCGGGAGCATATGGCCCTCCTGCGTGGACATGTAGTCCGCGCCGTGCGTATCCATCGTGGCGAAGACGTCCTCCGGCGCGTAAGAGCGTATCTTCTCCTTTACCGCGGGAACGATCGCGGCGGCCTCGGGCGTGCCCAGCGCGCCGTCGATAAAGTCGTTTTGCATGTCTATGACTATCAAAAGCTTTCTCATATCTCTCCTTTGCTCATCCTGCGGACGCAGGAGCCTGTATAAAAGCGCTTTGTACGAGGCAGCCCGCATCCGAGCCGTTTGCCCGAAGCCGCTGCCTGTATAAACAGTATATATCATCAGGCGGCAGGAAAACACACGATATATTCGCGCGCCGTTACTTTACCGCGCGATATTTCCCATGTGTTTTTCGAACGTGTAATTGGTTTCCGACATCGATCACTTGTTTTTTCGTTCATTTCATGATTGCTTTGATCACCTCTAACTTTTCTCTGTGATATAATTATTAAATGATTATTACCGCGCGAGGACACTTCCCCTCACGCAAGGAGGCCCGGATGACGCTCAATATCAAAAGATACGGCGAGCTGACGAGAGACGAGCTTTACGCTATCGTCAAGCTCAGGATAGACGTCTTCGTGGTCGAGCAGAGCTGCCCTTATCCCGAGCTCGACGGGCTGGATCAGGACGCCGTCCATGTCTGGATAGAGGACGGCGGGGAGATACAGGCGTATCTTCGCGTAATGGACAGGGGCGCCGAGAGCGAGCACGTCTCGATAGGCCGCGTCGTGGCCACGAAGAGGCGCAGCGGCCTGGGCACCAGAGTCCTTAAGGAGGGCATACGCGCCGCAAAGCAATACTTCGGCGCGGACAGCGTATACCTCGAGGCGCAGACTTACGCCAGGGAATTCTACGAAAAGCAGGGCTTTGAGCAGATCTCGGAGCCGTTCATGCTCGACGGGATAGAACACATCAAGATGCTGAAGATCATATGAGTCTGTTAAAGGAGTATAAATGTCAGAAGAAAAGTTTCAGGCCGCTCCCGACAGGGAAAAGGTCATAGTGCGAACCAGCGTCATAGGCATACTCGCGAACATCTTCCTTGCGGCCTTCAAGGCCGGCGTGGGGATATTGTCCAATTCCATAGCGGTCATCCTGGACGCGGTCAACAACCTGAGCGACGCGCTCTCGTCGGTAATAACCATCATAGGAACAAGGCTCGCGTCGAGAAGGCCCGACAGGGCTCACCCGCTCGGACACGGCAGGGTCGAATACCTGAGCTCGATGATAGTTTCAGCCATCGTGCTCTACGCCGGAATCACCTCGCTGGTCGAATCCGTCAAGAAGATAATACATCCCGAGACTCCCGATTATTCGACGGTCTCGCTCGTGATAATCGCCTCGGCCGTCGTCGTTAAGATACTGCTCGGCCGCTACGTCAAGAAGAAGGGCGAGGAAGTCAACTCCGGCTCCCTCATAGCCTCCGGCTCAGACGCGACCTTCGACGCGATACTTTCCGCGTCCGTGCTGCTTTCGGCAATAGTCTTCATCGCCTGGGGGATCAGCCTCGAGGCCTGGGTCGGCGCGGTCATAGCCGTGTTCATCATAAGGGCAGGCCTTGAGATGCTCAGCGAGACCCTCGACGAGATACTCGGAAAGCGCACCGACGACGACTTCTCCGCGGAGATAAAGAAGACCCTCTGCGAGGAGCCCGAGGTCACCGGCGCGTATGACCTCATACTTCACAACTACGGGCCGGACAGGCTCATCGGCTCGGTGCACGTCGAGGTGCCCGGAGCTATGAACGCCGCCGAGATCGACGCCCTTGAGCGCCGCCTCGCCGAAAAGGTCTACGCAGAGCACGGCGTGGTGCTCGCCGGCATAGGGATATACTCCACCAACGAGCAGGACAGCCCCGAATCCAGGCTCAGGCACGAAGTCACGAAGATAGTGATGGAGCACGAGGGCGTGCTGCAGATGCACGGCTTTTACGCCGACCTCGTGAAGAAGACGGTCAATCTGGACGTGGTGCTGGACTTCGCGCTGCCCGACAGGCACGCGAGCTTCGAGGCCCTGAGGGAGAAGCTCCAGGCGGCCTATCCGGACCTCACGTTCATAATGACCCTGGATCTGGATGTGTAAGCTTAAAACTCTTTAAAAAATATAATAAAAAGGCTGTAAGCATCATCGCAGCACGTCTCCGCGTTTCAGCTAAAGCATCTGACCTACATCTGTTCGCGCATTGCGCTCACAGTGTTAGGTCATCAACGCTGTCCTTGAGTCTCGACTACGCTCTGACAAAGTGCTGCTAATATGCTTACAGCCTTTTCTTTACAAATTGTTTATCGTCTATTTACGATATACCTTTTAAGCAGTCCGTAGAGCAGGCCTTCTGCGGTCTTCTCGGAGACGGCGGCTCCGGAGACCTTTCCCCCGGACATGCACCACAGCGCGGTGAGGCCGTAGAGCTGCGCGTTGATGAGCAGCGCGAGGCTCTGCACCGGGGTCGACGCGCTGAGCTCGCCGCGTGCTATCCCGTCTTTAAGGATGCCCTCGACCGCCTCGGAGTCGTACTCGAAGCGTCCCGCCTCGATGCCGCCTCCCAGCGGCTCTCCGCTGACGTCGCTCCTGAGCTGCTGCCTGCAGAGCTCAAGCCCCGCGTGCTCGCTCGCCTTGGCGTATTCGTTGCAGTACCACACGAGCCTGCCGAGTATGCCGCCCCCCTGGAGCGAGGAGACCTCCGCGAGATGGAGCAGTCCGCCCCCGAGCTCGGGGACTATGTCCTCCTTGCGTTTAAAATAAGTATAGAAACTGCCCTTGGCCACGCCCGCGGCCCGGGTGATCTCTTCCACCGAGATGTCGCCGAAGGCCCTTTCCGCGATGAGCGTGCGTGCCGCGGCGATGAGCTTTTCCCTGGTCTCAAAAGTCTGTCTTGCTGCGCTTTGTTCCATTGCGTCCCTCCGAAGGAATGACTGCCGTTTATCAGGATATTTTATGTATTTATTATAATATTGCCTGTGACTTCAAGTCAATGACCGGGGGACGAAAGCGCTGAAGAAATCGCCGCGCAGGATCTCTGTTTTATGCAGGGCGAATACGCACGGATCCGGACAGCCTAAGCCCGCTGTTCAAAGCCTCACGAGGAGATAATGTGATATAATCTGTGCCAGATAGATTTAAAGGCAGAGAGGAGCGCTTATGGAAGCATACAGGCACAGGGTGCAGTACTACGAGACCGACCGCATGGGGATAACGCACCACTCCAACTACATACGCTGGATGGAAGAAGCCAGGGTCGATTTTCTCAGGAGAGCCGGATGGCCGTACGAAAGGCTGGAGGCTGAGGGTATCATCTCTCCCGTGACCGCGATCAGCTGCAGGTTTAAAGCGAGCACCAGCTTCCCCGACGAGATCCTCATAGACGTATCGGTGTCGGAGTTCAAGGGCGCCATCCTGAAGCTGGAATACCTGATGACGGATCTCTGCGACAAGACCGTGTTCGAGGGGCATTCGGAGCACTGTTTCCTGGATAAGGACGGGAAGCTCGTAAGGCTCACCAAGGCCTGCCCCGAGCTCGCGGGCATATTCGAGGCTCTCGCGAAGGAGGCCGCGGCAGCGGGTCCGCGCGATGCTTAAGATACTTCTGATAATACTCTGCGTCCTGCTGGCGCTGCTCATAGCGTTCACGCTGTGGCTGCCGTCCTTCGTGATGCTCGGAAAGCGCCAGAGCCTTCAGGAAGCGTTTGACTGGCAGTCAGAGCACTACGATACCTCGTTTTACGCCGGGCTTGAGAAGGAAGACTACGTCGTGAGCGGATTTGAGGGCTACGCCCTGCACGCCGAACTGCTGAAAAATCCTGAGCCCACGGAGCTCTATGTCATCATCTCCCACGGCTACACGGACAACCGCATGGGCGCGCTCAAATACGTGCCGATGTATCTGCAGCTCGGATATAACTGCATCATCTACGACCTTCGCGGGCACGGCGAGAACGAAAGGACCATCACTACCTACGGCCTGCGCGAGGCTGAAGACCTGAGGCTGCTCGCGGAGGACGCGAGGGAGCGCTTCCCTGAAATGGCTCAGCTCGGGCTCCACGGAGAATCCCTCGGGGCCGCGACGACCATCAGTTCCCTCAAGTATGATATGCCCATAGACTTTGCCGTCGCGGACTGCGGCTTCTCGGATATAGAGAACGTCCTGAGGGGCGGCTACCGCAGCGCGCACCTGCCAGAGCAGATATTCGATCTCGCGGAGCTCGGAAGCAGGATAAGATACGGCGTCTCGCTGAAGGAGATGCGGCCCATAGACTCGCTTGACGGCTGCGAGCTGCCCATACTGTTCATGCACGGGGAGGAAGACGCCTTCATTCTTCCGGCGAATTCCGAAGCCATGGCGGCCCGAACAGCGGGATACAGCGAGCTTCACCTGATACCCGGAGCCGGCCACGCCGAATCCGTGCTCGTTGACCCGGAGTCATACGAGCGCTGTGTTCGCGCTTTTCTCGAGACGATAGGACTGATGCGGGCGGCAGAGGACGAGGACTGAGAGGACGCCGAGGCGCATGACCGGCGAAGCACATTTTTACGTTAAAGTAAGACCCCGCATATAAATGCGGGGCCTTTTAGTCTATATATCGCCGCGAAAAACGACAGATCCCGGAACGGCGCGGGTGACTTAAACGCGCGGTCTACAGCATCTTTTTTATGTTCTGAAGCCTTTCGAGCGCCTCGTAGAGCGTCGAGTCGAGCTTCGCGAAATGCAGACGTACGATGCCGTCTACGGGCTCCGCGAAGAAGGAGCTCCCCGGCACGGTGGCGACTCCTATCTCCCTTGCGAGCCTCTCGCAGAAGTCCGCGTCGCTCTCGCCCTTCTTCATGTACGGGCTCATGTCCGCGAGCATGAAATAAGTGCCCTCGGGCTCGGTGAATGGGATCCCTATGGTCTTAAAGCCCTCGGTGAAGATCTTCTTCATGTGGGCGTAGTGCGCGCCGAACTCCTCGTAGTAGCTGTCCGGGAACTCGAGCCCCGTAACGGCCGCTTCCATGAGCACGGAAGGACTGCCGACGGTATCGAAATCGTGGTAGGCCTTGATCATGTCGATGATGTGCTCGGGACCGACGGCCCAGCCGAGCCTCCAGCCGGTCACGGAGTAGGTCTTTGAAAGCGAGGAGCAGGCGATCGTCCTCTCCCACATCCCTGGCAGGGTGTTCATGTAGACCATGGGCCTGCCGTCGTAGATTATGTGCTCGTAGACCTCGTCGGTGACGGCGTATACGTCGTATTTGATGCACAGGTCTGCGATGATCTGCATCTCCTCGCGCGTGAAGACCTTGCCGCTGGGGTTCGACGGGTTGCAGATTATTATGACCTTGGCGCCCTTCTTGAACTCGTCCTCGAGCAGCTGCGGGTCGAACTTGTATTCGGGCGGAACGAGCGGCACGAAGACCGGCTCGCAGTCGGCCATTATGGTCTGCGCCCTGTAGTTCTCAAAGTAAGGCGAGAACATTACGACCCTGTCGCCGGGATCGGTCAGGGTGAAGAGCGCGTCGACCATGGCCTCGGTGGAGCCTATGGTCACGCAGATCTCGGTCTCGGGATCGATATGACGTCCGCTGAAGCGCTCTATCTTGCGGCAGGCGGCGTCGCGGAAGTTCTTCGCGCCGAAATCTATCGGGTACTGATGCGGGCCCTCATAGCTGATCTCCTCGAGACGCCTCAGCATCTCCTTGGGCGGGTCGAAGTCAGGGAAGCCCTGAGCCAGATTTATGGCGCCGGTATCGAGCGCGACTCTGGTCATCCTGCGTATTATGGATTCATTGAAAAGCGTGCCTCTTGTACTGAGTTTTTTCATATTTCCTCCCCGTTCGAAGCGATACACCTTCTGTACCATTCGAACGAATCCTTCTTGTATCTTTCCAGGCTGCCGTTTCCGGCGTCGTCCTGGTCGACGTAGATCACTCCGTAGCGCTTGCTCATCTCTATGGTCCCGCAGGAGATTATGTCGATTATGCCCCACATCGTGTAACCTATGAGGGGAACTCCGTCCTCTATGGCGAGGCGCATCTGCTCGACGTGCCTCCTGAGGTAATCGATGCGATACTCGTCGTGCACCGTTCCGTCCTCGAGCACGTCCTTAGCGCCGAGACCGTTCTCCGCGATGAAGAGCGGCAGCTGGTAGCGGTCGTACATCTGGTTGAGCGAGACCCTGAGTCCCACGGGGTCGATCTGCCAGCCCCAGTCGCTGGCCTTGAGGTATGGATTCTTAAGGCCGCTGACGAGGTTTCCGCCGGTGCGCTCGTGCGCAGGATCGGTGCTGGAGACCATGGACATGTAGTATGAGTAAGAGAGGAAGTTCACGGTGTTCTCCGCGAGCAGCTCGTCGTCGCCGGGCTGCTTTTCGATCTTCACTCCAAGCTCCTCAAACATCTTCTCCGTATAGGAGGGATATCTTCCGCGCGCCATGACGTCGGTGTAGAAGTAGTTCTTGTAGTTCTCGTCGAGCACCGACTGCATCACGTCGTCCGGCAGGCAGGTCGCGGGATAGGAGGTGAAGCGGGCTATCATGGCGCCGACCATGGGCTCGTCCAGCATCTCCTTAGCCGCCTTCACAGCGAGGGCGTTGGCGAGGAACTGGTGATGAGCGCACTGGAAGATCGCGTTCATGTAGTCCGGCTCCCGGTCCTTTATCAGGGCCGCGCCGTTGTAGGGATTGAAGCGCGAGCAGTTGATCTCGTTGAACGGGAGCCATAGATCCACGAGGTCGCCGAACTCCCTGTAGAGGGTGCGGGAGTATCTTTCGTAGAGCTCCACGGTCTTGCGATTCTTCCAGCCGCCGTACTTGGTCACGAGGTTTACGGGGATGGCGTAGTGCAGCATGGTCACGAAGAGCTTCATGCCGCGCGCCTTGCAGCGCTCGAAGAGATCCCTGTAAAAGGCTATGCCCTCGGGATTCGGCTCGGGGTCGTCGCCGTTCGGATAGATGCGCGCCCACGAGACCGAGGTCCTGAATATCTTCAGGCCCAGCTCTCCGAATAGTTCGACGTCGTCTTTGTATCTGTGATAAAAATCGATGCCGTGGCGGAATGGATAATGCAACGTATCATCGGTATTAAGCGATGCCTCGAATCGCTCGCTCGTCATGTTGATATTGCGGTTCTCATCGCGGCCCGCCTTGTCCCAGGACGGGTCAAAATATCTGAGATCCTGGGTATCTATGCCCTTGCCGCCGTCTCTCCAGCCGCCCTCTGCCTGAGACGCGCATATGGCTCCTCCCCAGAGGAAATTTTCGGGAAATCCTTTCATTGCTGTCCTTTCTTTCGCGCCGGATACGCTTCGCCGGCCCGCGCAAACAAGAGCGCGGCGGGACGATTCGCTCCCGCCGTTCTGTCCGCAGCCAGGCGCTGCTGTTTATACGTACTTCAGCACGATGATCCCGCTCTGCTCTCCGGTGATCTCGGCGCTGTTTCCTTCAGCGAAGCATACCGGGCAGCCCTTCATCTCCTCGAGGAAGGGGTCGAGGGTGGAGATGACGTCGTAGCCCAGCTCGCCGTTTCTGTAGTGCATTGGAATGACGGCCTTGGGCGCGAGCGCTCGCACCGTCTCCGCGGCTTCCTTCGCGTCTATGGTGAAGTGTCCGCCTACGGGGATGAGCAGCCCGTCGAGGCGTCCGATCTCCTTTATCTGCTCCTCGGAGAGCAGATGGCCCAGGTCGCCGAGGTGGGCGATCCTGACGCCGTCGGCGCAGAAGACCCTGATGATATTAGGCCCGCGCTTGGCGCCCTGCGCCTCGTCGTGGAAGCAGTGTATCTCTTTGATGTAGAACGGGTTGGGGACTTTCGCGGGGACCATCTTGACGAGATCGACCGCGTTGTGGTCGCCGTGCTGATGGCTGCAGACCACGAAGTTGGCCTCGGTCTCGGAGTCTCTGTAGCCCCTGACTCCGCGGAAGGGATCCACGGCTATCCTAAAGCCCTTTTCTTCGATGACGAAGCAGGAATGTCCAAGCCATGTGAGTTTCATCTTCTTCTCCTCCTTTTCGCGTTCAAAGCTGCCATAATTCTGTCCATGTCCGGGAAGGGGAAGGCCGCTGCATGCCGCGCGGCCGCTTTGCCGCCGCTTCGCCGGATATTTCAGTATATCATACGGAGGCCCCGTTATTCTATAACTCTGACCTTCATGACTCCGTCTATGGCCGAGATATCTCCCGCGAGCGTTTCAGGAACGCTGCCGTTGAAGTCCATGATGGTATAGGCGACCCCGCCGCGCCCCTTGTTGACGAGGTTCTCTATATTGAGCCCCTCGCGCACGACGCGGTCGGTCATCATCCCGAGCATGCCTATCTTGTTCTCGTGGATGACGCAGACCCTGGCGCCGTCGGCCCTTGCGAAGCTGACGTTGGGAAGGTTGACGGAGTTCGTGATGTTGCCGTTTTCGAGGTAGTCTATGGTCTGGCGCGCGGCCATCGTGGAGCAGTTGTCCTCCGCCTCGGGGCTTCCGGAGGCGAGATGCGGCGTGCAGAACACGTCGGGACGCCTCAGCTCGCGAAGGGTCGGAAAGTCGGTCGCGAAGCCCTTCAGCTTGCCGCTGTCGAGCGCGTCGCAGACCGCGTCGTTGTCTACTACCGGTCCGCGGGCGTAGTTTATGAGATAAGCCCCGTCCTTCATCGCGGCGATCTCCTCGCGCCCTATGAAGGCGGTGTTCTCCTCGTTGAGCGGGATATGAACGGTCACGACGTCGCACTCGGCGAGCATCTCCTTCAGGTCTGACCTGAAGTCGGCGTACTGGCGCAGCTCCTGCAGCCTCGCGTGGCTGAGGAAGGGGTCGTAGCCGAGGACCTTCATGCCGAGATCATCGCAGGCCATGGCCATGCGGCCGCCTATCGCGCCGACGCCTACTATGCCTATGGTCTTGCCCATGATCTCGGGCCCCGTGAAGCGCGTCTTGCCCTTTTCGATCTGCCCGCCGTAATCGATCTCACTGTCGGGAAGGGCCTTCATCCAGTCCATAGCGGCGAGCGCCCTTCTCATCATCATGATCATGGCGGCTATGGTCATCTCCTTGACCGCGTTGGCGTTTCCGCCCGGGCAGTTGAAGACCGCGACGCCGCGCTTCGTCATCTCGTCGACGGGGATGGTATTGTAGCCCGCGCCTACGCGCACTATGGCGAGCAGGGAATCGCCGAACTTCTCTCCGTGGAGCGGCGTGGAACGCACGAGTATGCTGTCCGGATCCTTCATGTCGTCCGCGATAGCGTATCTTTCCCTGTCGAATTCGTTGAGCCCTGCCTGCGAGAGCTTGTCGTATGTCTTGATCCTGTACATAGTTTCTCCTTTGATATATCTTTCCCTGGGCTACAGCCCTCTCTCGAAATCCTTCATGAGCTCTGTGAGCGTCCTTACCGCTTCCATGCTCACCCCGTTGTAGAGCGAGGCCCTGAAACCGCCGACCAGTCTGTGACCCTTTATATTTATGATGCCGCTGTCCTCGCAGAGCGCCGCGAAGCGATCTGTGAGCTCCTTGTCCGGCAGAGTGAACACGACGTTGGTTATCGAGCGGTCCTCCGCAGCGACCTTGTTTTCGAAGATCTCTGAGCTGTCGATCGCGCCGTAGAGCAGAGCGGCCTTCTCGCGGTTCCTTCTTTCTAGCGCCCTTACGCCGCCCTGAGCCTCAGCCCATTCGAACATGAGCCCGGCCATGTATATGCTCCAACAGGGGGGCGTGTTGTACATGGAGTCCGCCTTTATCTGCGGCTCGTAGCGCAGCATGGTCGGAACGACGGGGTCGGGGAAGGCGAGCAGCGCGTCCTTTTTTACGATTACGAGCGTGAGGCCCGCGGGGCCGAGGTTCTTCTGCGCCCCGGCATATATAAGGGTGTGCTTTCTGACGTCGATCTCAAGCCCCAGTATCGCCGAGCTCCAGTCAGCGACCAGAGGAACGGGCGCGTCCTTCATGCCTCCGAAAGGCAGCTCGCCGTAGCAGGTGCCGAATATGGTGTTGTTGCCAGTTATGTGAAGGTACGCGGCGTCCTCGGGAACGTCCCCCGCCTTGATCTTCGGGATATGCCTGAAGCCGTCCTCCTCGGAGCTGGCGACTATCCTGGCGTCGCCCCAGCGGCAGGCCTCCTCCCAGGCTTTCTTGGCGAAGTTGCCGGTCACGGAGTAAGCGGTGAGCGCGCCCCGCGGCGCGAGGTTCATCGGGACCATGGAAAACTGCAGGCTCGCCCCTCCCTGAAGGAAGAGCACGGCGTAGTCTCCTGGAATGTCCATGAGCCTTCTTATAGACTCTTCGGCCGCGTCGCGTATCTTCATGAAAGGCTTTGAGCGGTGGCTCATCTCCATGACGCTGCAGCCCGCGCCCGGATAGCAGAGCATATCCTTCTGCGCTCTCTCCAGCACCTCCGGCGGCATCGCAGAAGGCCCTGCGGCAAAGTTGTAAAGGCGTTTTTCCATCGCGGAACCTCCTTTTATCTTAGCTATATTGTGTTGCGGCCGCCTTTTTCGGCGGGAGCTGCGCCGCCTCCGCCGAAGCGAATGCGCCGCTTCGCTGTTGAGGCCGTCCGATGCGGAGCCTTCCCTGGCGCAATGAGCTACCCAACGCGGTGAGCAATCCGGCGCGGCTCATTCCCCGGCGCGGCGGCAAATAAAAAGATCCGGAGAGCTTTATCTCCGGATCCGTGCAAGTCTGTTATGAGCTTATACTACAGCACGCGAACCCGGAGCACCCCGGAAGAGGAACTCGAAGAAGAGGAAGAGGAAAGGTTTTTGCGCTGATAAAGCTTCATTCGTGCTGTTCCTTTGCTGATTTTCCAATAGAATAATCCCTGCGCGGGGCAAAGTCAAGAAAAATATGCGCGAAATGCGGGCAATTGTATTTGTTTTGCGTACAGAGCGGCTACGAGCGGCCGCGTTGCCTGCATGCCGGATTCGGGACGCCGTACAGGGTCTGTGCCGCCTGACGCCCCCTGCAGCGTCTCACTCCGCATCCGCGGCATAGACGGCGCTGAAGAGCTCGATCCCCTCGATCGCTTCCTTTTCAAGCTCTGCCAT